>CABYZW010000001.1 GCA_902523615.1 uncultured Pelagibacteraceae bacterium
AATTCTCGTTTTTGCACCTGCGGGGGTAACAGCATTTACAGCTATATTTTTGTCAGCTAGTTCTTTCCCAAGAGATTTTGTTAAGCCAATTGCTCCCGCTTTACCAGAACTATAAGCACTCGCGTTTGCATTACCATCTTTTCCTGCAACTGATGCGACATTTACAATTCTACCATAATTATTTTCAATCATATTTGGTACTATTGCTCTACAGCAATTAAATGTTCCAAATAGATTAATTCTTACAATTTCATTCCACATATCAACATCATACTTCCACAATGGTTTAGTAGGTCCTGTGATACCAGCATTATTAATTAGTATATCTATATTTGTTTTTTTTGTGATTTCATCAACTGTATTTTCAACATCTCGGTATACAGAAACATCTACAAGATTAGAGGATAAATTATTATTATTAATATCCTTAAGAACTTTTTCAATAAGTTTGGCATCAATATCCCAAATTATCACTTTTCCACCTCCGTCTAAAAATCTTTTTGCAATATCTAAACCAAATCCTTGAGCTCCACCTGTAATAATTGCAGTTTTATTTTTGAAATCAAATATGTTTTTATTCATTTAATTAGTCTTTTGCTAAAAGATAGTAAACCAAAAATGCAATGACAGCTCCAATTATCCACGAATAGGATTGTAAAAACATTAAATTATTATTCCATATAGTAGATGCAGCAAAAATAAATCCTAAAATTAATGAGTAAACACCTTTTATATGCCATCCATTTGAATAGTAATAACTACCACTTTTTTCTAGAGAATAAATATCTTTATTAATTAAAGATTTTTTTTTAATTAAATAAAAATCTGAAATCATAATTCCAAAAATAGGTCCAAATAAAGCACCAATCGTGTCTACATATGATAAAATTCCAACTTGACTTAAATAAGTTAACCAAAAAACACTTACTAAAAATCCTAAAATTACAATTACGATACTTGAGTTTTTTAATGAAAAAGATAAGGGAAATAAATTAATTAGAGAATATTGAGATGGAATAAAGTTAGCAACTAAGTTTGTAGATGCAGATGCTATTACAATAAAAATTAAAATTAAATTTATAACAAGCAAATTATCCAATTTACTAATAATATCAGTTGGATTTGTTAGTATTCTGTTTAAATTATCTGGATCTTGTTTTAAAAGCACATCAGATCCAATTACTATAAACAGAGTAAAGAATGAAAAAATAATTAAATTTAGTATTAAACTCAAGTTTCCTTTTTTAAGATCTTTATCAGTCTTAACATAGCGCGAGAAATCGCCAAAACTTAATATTATAATTGAGAAGTAAGCAAATGTTGTTCCTGTAACTGTAATTAAAGGTGCAATATTATTTTGATTTACAAAATTACTATAATCTAAAGTATTTAGAAATGCATGAGTAGAAATTTTGACATCAATTAAAAAAACTGAAAAGAAAAAAATTGTCAACCCAATATATACTGCAATCGCAGAGAATTTAATTAGTTTTCTATTAAACACCATTCCTGAACTAAATAAAAATGCTTGAAGAAGAATTGTAATTACGATTGAAAACCAATCTATAATATTCAGACCTAAAATAAACGTGAGAAAAATATCCTTGTTTAGTACATCGGGATTAATAAGAAAAATACCTATTCTCACTAAATAAACTAATGCTTTTGATAAAAAATATGTTTGAACTCCAAACATAAAAATCCCAACTATACCTCGTGATAGTCCAAAAAATTTAGCACCATTAAATCCTAATGAAGATCTAAGCAAAACAACAAAAGGTAGGCCATATTTTTGTGAAGGTTTGCCAATTAAATTAGAAAAAAAATACACTAATAAAGAACCAAATATTGTTCCAAAAAAAACAATAAATGAGTTCATTTCATAAATGATATAAAGTGATGCTATTAATGAAAATCCAATTATGCTTTGTATATTTACTCCCCAAAAATAAAAAAGATCTATCCAATTCCAATTTTTATTATTCGGATTTACAGAGACTAAATCCCAATTGATAAGAGTTTTTTTTGATTTTTGTTGACTCACTTAAACAATATAAAACTTAAATTTTCTACTGTCCATATAAGAGAGTTGGTAACCATAGGGCAATTTTGGGAAATACAATAATTAAGATTAATCCTATTACTTGCAGCACCATAAATTGCATCATTCCATAATATATATCTTTAAGATCCCACTCAGGTACTACGCCTTTTAAAAAATATGCAGATAATGCGACAGGGGGAGATAGCCAGGCGGTTTGCAAATTTACTGCAACTAGAATAGCAAACCATGTTAAATTGAAGCCAAGAGCCTCCACTAATGGTAAAATTATAGGAATAATTATCATAACAATTGGAACCCACTCTAATGGCCATCCTAATAAAAAAATCATAACCATTATCATCGCTAAAATTAAATACTTATTCATTTCAAGACCTAATAAAAATTCTGTAAGCAAAGTTGGAGTTCCTAATCTTGCAAAAACTGCGCCAAAGAAATTTGATGCAGCGACTAAAACCATAATTAGAGCTGTTATCTCCAAAGTTTTTACTAAAGCTTCTTGTAACTTAGATAATGATAATTTTTTATAAGCTAAAGACAGAAGTAATGCTCCCATTGCACCACATCCAGCTGCTTCTGTAGGAGTTGCAAATCCAAATAAGATACTTCCTAACGCAGCAAAAACTAGAGCTGCAGGGGGAACTAAACCAAGAAAAAACTCAACCCAAACTTCTTTCATGCTTGCAGCTCTCATATCATCTGGTAACACTGGTCCTAACTTAGGATTGATCATGCATCTTATTGTTGTGTAAGCTGCATATAAACTTGCAAGGAGTATTCCTGGCAATATTGCAGCAGCAAATAAATCTATTACTGGAATTTCCATTATGGGACCCATAACAACAAGCATTATACTTGGAGGAATTAAAATTCCTAAGGTTCCACCTGCTGTTATAGTTCCTGCTGCAAGCTTAACATCATAACCAGATCTATTCATTGATTTTGCAGCCATAATTCCGAGAATAGTAACTGATGCACCAACAATTCCTGTGGCTGCAGCAAAAATTACTGAAACAAACAAAACTGCGTAATATAGCGAACCCTTAACTTTTGCTAACATCAATTGAAAAGCTGAAAATAATCTTTCCATTAGTCCAGCCTGTTCCATCATTATTCCCATAAATACAAATAGCGGTACGGCGGCAAGGGTCTGTTCTGTCATTACCATCGAAAATTGTAAGGTCATTAAATAAAAAACTAATTTTCCAAAACCAAGATATCCAAAAACAAACCCAAGAAATATTAAAGTGAATGAAATTGGAAATCCTACAAAAATTGCAAAAAGCATTACACCAACAAGAATAAAACCTAAAATTGCTGGATCAATTAACTCAGCTATCATTACTTGTTTTCCTCTCCTGGCCACTTACCTTTTTTAGCTGCCCAATAACTTTTAAGTAATTCTGAAAATCCTTGGATAAGTAAAAAAATTATACCAACCAATAAACATGTTTTTATAGGCCACATAAAAGGCATCCATGTAGTATCCATGCCTCTTTCCCCTCTTCTTATAGACTCTTCGACAAATCCGACTGTCATGTAAAGAAAAACTAAAAGACCTGGGAAATAAAATAACAAGTATAACCAAAAATCTATTATGCCTTGAGTTTTTACCTTAAAATTTCGATATAAAAAGTCTGCTCTTATATGTACACCCCGAGAAAGTGCGTATCCAGCTCCAAGCATGAACAATGCCCCATAAAGGAAACGGCTTATGTCGTAAGCCCATATAGTTGGTGCTAAAAATAATTTTCTTGCAAGAACTTCATAGGTCATTGCAAAAATTAGTGGTATCAATATCCAACAAACAATATTACCAATCCACTTACTGAATTTATCAATATTGATAATAGAATTAGCCATCCATGATGGCATATCATTTGGCATTCTTCCTGATCCACCTCGCCTTTCGGCAATCATTTCATCTGAGATATCTAGTTTACCAGGTTCTTCTGCCATAAAATTCTAGTTAAAAAAATTAGAGCGGACTTTTAAAGTCCGCTCTAATCAAATCAAGATTAATTACTGATTACTTTAATGTTGCTGCGTGGGCCATCCCTAGCTTCGCATTAGACATTTGAGCCCCACTCCAGAATGGAACTGCAACATCAGCAAAGTTTTTCATTGAATCATAAACTTCTTTGAAAAATTTATTTTTTTCTGCATTTTTATTCAATGTAGCTTTTGCTGCTGCCATATATTCTACGAAATAGTCAGATGGAGTGTCTTCTAGTTTTACTCCATGTTTAGTAGTAAGTTCTTGTAATGCTTTTCCATTCTCATAGATTCTATAACTTAAAGATTTAGCTAATGAAGCATTAGCTGCAACCTCAAGAGACTTTTTCTCATGAGCACTCATAGCATTATAAGTTTTTCCAGTAATGTAAAAGTCAGCATTTACTACTACTTGGTGTAAACCTTGTAGATAATAATGCTTTAATACTTTTTGGAAACCAAATGTTAAATCTGGTTTAGGACAACACCATTCAGCAGCATCAATAGTTCCTGCTTCAAGAGCTGGTAAAATATCTCCACCACCCATTGCAACAGAGGCTATACCAATGTCTTTATAAGTTTGTCCTGGAATTCCTGGAGGAGTTCTGAATTTATATTTTCTAAAGTCAGCCATATCTTTAATTGGTTTTGGAAACCAACCTAAAGCTTCTGGACCAACTGGTTGAAGCATAAATCCTTTGATGTCTCTTCCCATTTCTTTCCAAAGTTGGTCGTATAACTCTTTACCACCACCGTATTGGAACCATGATAGGAACGCTAAGTTGTCGATACCAACTCCACCACCAGCTACTGGAGAACCAAATAACATAGCAGCTGGGTGATCACCTGACCAATAGTGTGTCCATGCGAAACCACAATCAATCAAACCTTTATCAACAGCATCTAGAGTTTCTTTAACTCCCACAACAGCACCTGCTGGTAAAATTTCAAATTTTAATGAACCAGATGTAAGTTCTGTTACTGTATCAGTAAAGTCCTTTAACATTTTAACTTCATCAGCTTTAGTGTTAAGAACTGTCTGACATTTTAGTGTTTTTGCAGCATTAGCACTAGATACAAATCCGAGTACTAAAACAGTTGCAAATAACATTGAAATGATTTTTTTCATTATTATTCCTCTTGTTAGTTAAATTTAACGATAACATACAATCAGAAAAACAAAGGTCGTACAAGTGACAATTGGTTAATATGAGTGTAAAGGTAATCAAATGAGATTAATAAAAAAAACTTTACAACTGTAGATGGAAAACTTCGATTTTATAATTTTAGGAGCTGGATCTGCAGGATGTGTTTTGGCTAATAGATTGTCTGAAAATCCAAATAATAAAGTTCTCTTGATTGAGGCTGGTGGCAAAGATAATTATCCTTGGATACACATACCAGTTGGTTATTTCAAAACGATGCATAATCCATCGGTTGATTGGTGTTATAAAACAGAACCTGATAAAACAATGAATAATCGATCAATTCGTTATCCTAGAGGGAAAACTTTAGGAGGAAGCTCAGCTATTAATGGCTTGTTATATATTAGGGGTCAAAGTAGAGATTATGATGTTTGGCGTCAATTGGGTAATACTGGTTGGGGTTGGGATGATGTTCTTCCTTACTTTATAAAAGCTGAAAATCAAGAACGCGGTAAAGATGATTACCATGGTGTAGGCGGGCCTTTATCTGTTTCAGATCAAAGAATTCAGTTACCACTTTTAAATGAATTTCAAAATGCAGCAGAGGAATTTGGTATTCCAAAAACAAAAGATTTTAATACTGGCGATAATCACGGATGTGGATACTTTCAAGTAACTGAAAAAGATGGATTTAGGTGTAGCACTGCAGTTGGATATTTAAACCCAATTAAAAATAGAAAAAATTTAAAAATTATTACTCATGCACATATAAAGAAAATAAACTTTGAAAATAAAACTGCTAAAAATGTAGAGTACTGGCAAGAAGATGCTCTAAAAAAAGTTTCAGCTAATAAAGAGATAATACTTTCATCAGGGTCGATTGGTTCACCTCAAATTTTGCAAACTTCCGGGATAGGCAATTCAGAAAAATTAAAAGATTTAGGTATATCTATGGTGCATGAATTAAAGGGGGTTGGTGAAAATTTACAAGATCATTTAATGTTTAGACCAATTTATAAAGTTCATGGACTCAAATCATTAAATAAAAAAGTGAATAGTATAGTTGGTAAATTAATGATTGGTTTAGAATACGTATTTAATAGGAGCGGACCAATGACGATGGGTGCTAGTCAAATGTGTATGTTTGCTAAGAGTGATCCATCACTGGAATTACCCGATCTTCAATGGCACGTGCAACCAATGAGTATGGATACCTTAGGTGCAACAAAAAACCATGATTTTCACGCTTTCACACCTACTGTATCAAATATAAGACCTACTAGTAGAGGTTATGTTAATATTATTGATAAAGACTCAAGAACTTATGCAAAAGTAAAACTCAATTACCTTTCAACTGATCATGATCGGATGGTTGCTGCAAAAGGTTTGAAACTTACAAGAAAAATAATAATGGAGTCTGAAACTTTTAAAAAATATAAACCAGAGGAATATAGACCTGGCATAGATATTAATGATGATGAAGAACTTGTGAAAGCTGGATCAGATTATGCACAAACTATTTTTCATCCAGTTGGTACATGTAAAATGGGACAAGATGATAAGGCAGTAGTTGATGAAACTCTTAAAGTAAAGGGTTTGAATAATTTAAGAGTAATTGATGCATCGATAATGCCCAATATAACTTCAGGAAATACTAATGCACCAACTATAATGATTGCAGAAAAAGGTGCTGATATGATTCTTTCAAATTTATGAAATTATTAAAGACCTTTGTAATTATATTCTTTAGTCTTGTCTCATGGACTAAGGCTGATGCTATTAGAGACTTTCAGATAGAAGGAATAAGTATTGGAGATAGTGCTTTGGATTTTTATAGCATAGATACAATTACATCTTCAATAAAAAGTTCACCTTATGATGATGATGAATTTTATGAAGTTGAATTTTTTAATGACAAAGGCACTTACAAAATAATTGGACTTATATTTAAAAAATTTGATAACAAATATATTATTTATTCAATTAAGGGAATGAATTTTCTTGAATTTGGAAAATGTATTAAAGAAAAAAAATCGATAATAAAAGATATAAAAAAAGATATAAATAGCACAGATGAAAAAAATTATAGATCTAATTTTCAAAATCAATTTGGTAATAGCTATGCAATGGTGACTGATTTAGTCGTAAAAGGTGGATCAATAAGAGTTTGGTGTGATAATTTTGATAAAAGTCATGAAGAAGCAAAACATTGGGAAGATGCCATTAGTATTGACCTTTCGACAGAAGAATTTTTAATTTGGTTGGATAATAAAGCATTCAATTAGACAAGTGCGTGACTCAAGAACCCAGGTATGGTGGTCTGATCAATTGAGCAATCAATATTAATTTCAATTTTTAAGAAATCTTGACACACATAGGACACAGTGAGAAAGTGTTTGACATGAAGAGATTACTACTAATTCTTATCTTGACGTTGAGTTTTCAATCTTGGATTAAAGCAGACGAAGTTTCTGATTTTAAATTAGAGGGAATCAGTTTAGGAGATAGTTTGTTAAACTTTTTTGATCAAAAAAAAATAATTAGATCCAAAAGAAATTTTTATAACGATGATAAATTTCTAGTAAGTTTATTACCCACACTTAATAATGATACTATGTACGAATATATCCAAGTTCATTACAAACGAAATGATAATAAATTTTTTGTTTATGGAATTGATGGATTGGTAGATGTTGATATCCAAGAATGTCTTAAAATGCAAAAGAAAATTGTAAATGAGATTTCTTCGATGTTTTCAAAACTTAAAATGAAAGGCCCATTCACATATAATCACAGCGCTGATGCAACTGGTAAAAGTACAACAACTCATTATGAGTGGCAATTTGATAAGGCTAATATTGAAGTAGTTTGTTATGATTTTGTCAAACCTATGAATTTTCCTGACGGTTTAAATGTTGCCATTGTATCGAATGAACTTCAAAAATGGTTGAACAATGAAGCATATAAATAGTTAAAATGAAAAAATTTATTTTAGTTTTATTTCTATTATTGAACCTTCAATCATTAACAAAAGCTGATGATATTAAAGATTTTGAAATTGATGGTAGGTCAATAGGAAAAAGTTTATTAGAATTTTATTCTTTAAAAGATATCAAAATTGAAGTCGAAACTGCTACTTACTATCCAAAATCTAAAAAAATGATGGTTGTTGGATTTAGATCAAAAGATGGAGATCAATACGAAAAACATGAATTTCACATAAAAAAGAAACGATGAAAAAATATATTATTTATTCCATAAAAGGAATAATTGAACTTCAAGTAAATGATTGTCTTGCTAAAAAAAAGAAAATAGTAAATGAAATAAAAAATCAAATTTCTAACGCAAAAAGAGAAGATTACAAAGGTACTTATGGTGACTCTTTTGGAAGTTCATTTGCACATATAACAGATTTTGATTTAAAAGATGGTGGCTCAGTAAGGGTCTGGTGCTCAGAATGGGATCAAACCAATGAAAAAGTCAAAGATTATTTATATACTGATAGTTTAGCAGTTAATCTTAGTTCAAAGGAACAGATAAATTTTGTTGATAATGAAGCTTATTGATAAAATGCTTAAATAAATATTAAGTTTTTACCCAAGAAATATTGACATAAATAAACCACAGTGAGAAAATGTTATTTATGAGAACATTTTTATCAATATTTTTTTTTGCATTGATTTTTCAATCCATAGCCAAGGCTAATAATATTAAAGATTTTGTAATTGAAAATGTAAGTCTTGGGGATAGTTTATTCAAACATTATAATGAGAATGAAATTAAATTAGCTAAAACAAAAAAAATTGATTACCCAAATAAAGAATTTTATGATTTACAATTAGATGTAAATAATTTTGAAATTTGGCCAATATTATCTTTCAGTTTAAGAAAAGATGAAAAAAATCTTTTAATTCACGCTTTAGCAGGCGGAAAATTAATGGATATTGAGGATTGCAAAGTTCAAAAGAAACAAATAATTAAAGATTTAAAAAGTGTTTTTTTTTCCGGGCTAACTGAGAATAAATATAATTATACCTATAAAAATATAGCTGATGGAAAGAGTATAGCTTATATAAGTGATTTTGAATTATCTAACGGAAGTTTAAGAGTTTATTGTACGGATTGGTCAGAGATTGCAGAAAATGAAAATGGTTATGCTGATAATCTGAGATTGGAAATAGGAACAACAGAGTATTTTAATTGGTTAAATACGGCTTACAATGGTTAATATAAGAACATTTCTAGCAATTCTAATTTTTACAATTAATTTTCAAATTTTATGTAAAGCTGATGATATCAGTGACTTTGAGATAGAGGGAATGAGTGTTGGAAGTACTTTATTAGATCATTTTTCACTTAAAAAAATTAAATCAAGTGAGGTAAATTGGTACGATGATCTTGAAAAAAACAGATATGTTGCTTTTGCCTTTGATAGTCCAAATTTTGAAACATATGACTTTGTAGATGTTTGGACAAAATATAATGATGATCAATATTTAATAGATACTATTGCTGGTGTCATTTATTTTGATATAGACAAAAAAATAAAAGATATAAAACATTGTTATAAAGAACAAAAAATTATTGCTGATGATTTGATGCAAATATTCAGCAAAGCTAAAAAAGAAGGACCATTAACATTAGAACATTCGGGTGATCCATCTGGAGAATCCACTTATACAGATATTTATCTTAAACTTGATGACAAATATGAGGTTGTAATTGCTTGTTATGATTGGAGTGACAAAATATATGAAACAGAAAATAAAGAGGATCATATCTATATATCTATAAGATCTTTAGAGCTTGAAAAATGGCTAAGATAAAATGTAAATTTATTTTTTTAACCTAGCGGGTGACCCATACTTATTTTTCTTTTTTTTACCTTCACTAGCTAACCAAATAATTAATGGGATTAAACCAACTATTGTTAGAGCAATTAATTGCCACCAACCAGATTTATTTACATCATGCAACCTTCTAGCTGCAGCAGCTATACTTGGAAAAAATGTTACAGCTACTGCAAGCCAGTACATTATTCCATTCCCGCTTGTATCACCCATTGAAGCATCCCAAACACTTCCACCAAGTTCAAGTATCAGACAAAACAAAACAAACCACCAGTATTCTGATCTTGAACCTCTACCATTAAAGTTAAAATAGTTTGAAAAACAATAAGATATTGACTGACCAAAATTCATATTATGCAACATAGAATATTTGAGCAGTTAATAAAAGATAAATGACCCCACCCCAAATTTTAATAATTTTGTTAATTCTCATCACTTTTTTTTGATTTCTTGAAATGAATTTACTAAAGGCAATACTTAAAAATACAGGGATACAACAAAAAATGTACGATAATAATATGAATCTATCCATATCAGTTAGATATTCTAATTTTGGTATGTCATCTTGAAAGACAAAATTATAAGCAATCAATGCTAGCAGAGCTATTATAGAAGTATTTAATCTTGCTTCATATTTCTCAGTAGGTATCCAAAGTACATACCATGCAACACAAAGTATTAAAAAAACTGGTAACATTATCTTCCACACATAATGTGACCAATTTCTTTCAATTATTATTTCAATATCCAAAACGTTTTCTGAACGAGAATTAATTTTTTTGCTATAAATATCGTATGCTTCTTCATTAATGATATTATTTTTTACTAAAATACTATCTTTTTTAATTTTCCATGCTTTTAGTTTATTAGTTTCTGGATTTATAAATTTTTCTAAATTTAGAAATACTCCTTCTTCTGGAGTAAGCAATGTAAAGTTTCTTGTTTCAATAAAGTTTCCAACTCCAGTTTTAAATCTTACGACAAGTTTTTGAGTATCAAAAGGAAAATCCTCAAAATCAAATGATTGTCTAAAAAAACCTACTCCCTTTTCAGTTCTTAATGTTCTTAACTCATTATTATCATAAGTTATTTGAAAAACTGGATTAACTAGTTTCTCTTTATTTTTCAAACCTTCTCTTACATCAGCATCATATTTAAATTCTTGAAGCTCAACCGAAGATAAGGGCCAAATTAAATAATCTTTTATTTCATCACATATATTATGTAACTGATCATCTAATAATTCGCTATTATTTATAAAAAGTTTTTTTAAATCATTTCTTTCATTTGTTAATGAAGCGTTAAATGACATTTCCAAAATGCCTTTTGTTGTATCAATATTTTGAATACTTAAAATTTCAAAAGTAGATAATTTAAAATTGTTCAATTTATATTTTCTAGATGGGATAGTAATAGTTTTTCCATTAATAAGTTCAAAATTTATATTCCCAGTTAAATAAGTTAATTTTTTTAGATCTTGATCATTTAAAGAAGAGAGATCATATGAATTAATTTCTTTTATCACGGTTTCAGAAGAAATTAAATTTTCATTATCAAAAAATGAAAACCCTACTATAGGATAATTTTCTTTATTTCTATTTAAGATAATTTTTTTTTGTTCTTTATCCCATTTAAAATCAAAAAAAACCCCAGCATCATTTCGATTTTCATTAAAATGAAAATATTTTTCAGGAATGTTTTCGTAAAGATGGTTTATCAATTCACTTCCACATTTTTTTTCTTCAGCAAAAGATTTGAAGGTAATTAAAAATAATGCTGTTATTAAAAAAACTGCGTTTTTTAATAAATTTTTAAGTTTCATAAAATTTAATTTAATTATTTATAATAAAGATGTAAATTAAAGAATTAATATTATGGCTAAAATCAGAAAAACAGGATCAATTGAAAATGGTATTATGCAAGTTTTAAAGACTTTAAATGAAAAAGAAATTCAAGAAACTATTGGGAAGAGCTCTTCTTATTTAAGAAAATGTAGTGATCCTTCTCAACAACAACAATTGGATCATAACGACTCTGTAAAGCTTGATATTGCTTGTGTAAAAAAAGGTAAAGCACCCCATTTATGTTTGGCTCACGAATATATAATTTCAAATATTGCAGAAAATTTAGAGGAACATAAACAAAACGATATTGATTCAATGTTAGTTAAATCAACCATTCTTCATGGAAAACTTTTTGAAGTTGTTAAAGAAGCAGAAGACCCAAAAAGTGAAAAGGGAGTACAAATATCTCAATTAGAAAAAAAAGAAATAATGGAAGCTATTAAAAATTTAGAGGATAAAATAATGAAAATTAAAATTACAGTAGATCAAAAATAACTTTAGACATTTTCAAACTTATCCCACTCGCCATCCTCATTATAGTCGTAAGCGATAACATCTGTTTCACCATCATCATCTTCATCAATATCTGCTTCATCTGGATTACCATTGTTATTAGTATCAATTAAGATTATCTCAAAATTGTTATTTTCATTTTTATCAATTGCAACAGCCTCAATAGTGCCATCCTCATTCATATCTACATAACCAATTTCATAAATTCCATTGTTGTTTTCATCAATTAACCACGCATCAATTACGCCATTTTTATTATGGTCTATTTCTTTTGCATTTGATAAATCAATTGAACCTTTTTCAGAAGTTTTCTTTTTCTTTTTTTTTATCCAGGTATTACCTTTGTCTTTTTTTTTAATATATTTACTTTTCTTTTTTTTAATTGGTTTAGGTTTTTCATTTAAAAAAGCAATTACATCATCAACAGCTATGGCAAAATTTAAACCTTCTCCTTTATCAGTAAAAGTGTTTACTCCAATTAATTCTTTATCTTTGTTAAATAAGGGGCCACCTGAATTACCAGGATTTATGCTAGCATCTGTTTGGATTACATTTGCTTTATGACTAGATCCTTTATATCTCCAGTCATAATCAGGTCTTATTTGACTTACAAATCCAGGTGAGAAAGTCCATAAATGACCATGTGGGTGTCCCATAGCAAATACATTTTGTCCAGGTCTAACTTTATTAAACTTACCAAATCTCACAGGCTTTATTTTTAAAGGCAAACCTTCAACTTTAAGTAAGGCTAAATCTTTTGTTTTGTTAACTTTTATTAATTTAGCAGAGTAAGAATCAATTTGATTGATAAGGAATTCTTCATTAACCATTTTTTTGGGCATTATCCAAACACTTAGAGAGTCTGCATCATCAATAACGTGCCAATTTGTAATTATCTTTAATTCTTCTTTTTCTTTAATAACAAATCCAGATCCCATTCCTACAACTCTATTTTTTTTTAAATTTCCTATGAAGACGACACTTTCGATATAATAATTATAAATATCTTCTGCTCCTTTATACTTAGGCTGACTTTTATTCTTATTTTTATTTTTTATTTCTTGTTCTTTTTCTGAATATGCTTCATTTAAATTCTTTACATTATCTAAAAGATTTTCTGCATTCTTAGTATCAACAAGATTAGTATCATTTACATTGTAAGAAGCTTGAGAAACTACATTGGATTTATTTATATTTCGAATGTCAAAAGCATTTGTGCTAGATATAAATAAAAAATTAATAACAAAAAAAATTTTTAAAAATTTAATTTTCATTTTTTAGTAATAAAAACAAAATCACCACCATTATGACCCCAGTGCCACATACCATGTCCAAACGGTTGTTGTCTTTTGTTTGAATGAGCAAGGATTAAATCATCTCTTATTTTTAGTAAATTTACAGCTTTTTTATTTTGTTCTAAAGATTTAATAAATGTATACCCAAATAATGAATGATTACCTTTATTAGTGTCATCTACAGGTTGATTGGTTCCAGATGCTAAAACAATTCTAGCACGAGTTTTAAGATATTTTTGAAATAATAAATTTTCCTGACTATAATTATCTGAACCTTTTTGAGAAACTGCGAAATAACAAGAATCCACCATTACTGCTAAATGATGTGCTGGGATTTTCTTTTCAAGATAAACTTCAATATCACTTATATTTATCCAATCACCAAAACCGAATTCTTTTTCAGCATCAGTAGGTATCCAAAATGATCGATCTTCAATAATTTCACCATGACCAGCATAGTAAATGAGAACATAATCATTATCAGTTGTCACTTTTGATAAATCATTAAATGCTTTAAATATTTGTTTATAGTTTCCATCAATAACAGTGGTCACATCAAAATTATACTTTTTATCGAGTATTTTAGCTATTGCTTTAACATCATTTTTTGGAGATGTGAGGGAAGTCCATTTAACATATTTAGAATTTCCAATTAATAAAGCGTAATATTTACCTGTAACTTTTAAATTTAAGTTTTTTTCATTATTAGAATTGTCTTGATCAAAAATTTTATTACTCGCTATTAAATTTTCTCTTTCTTTTTTAAAATAAGCTAAATGAGTGTTAGCCAATTTTTTGGTTCCATAAAATTCTAATTTAATATCATTACCATTCCAATGTGTTCCTTTTCCTTCACCAAAATCATTTTCATCTTTAAAAGCCATCAGATACGAAAATGACTCCATCATTTTTTTATTTCCACAATCAAAAATAATATCCGTGGCTAGTCTTGACCTAGTTGGCACAAACTCAACATCAAGTGAGCATCTGTTTTTTTTGTTTTCAAAATAAGCAAATCCTTCACCATTTTTATATGATTGTTTTCCCTCAAAATTAAATTTTTCTGATTGTTTATTATTCTTAATAAAACCATAGAAATATTCTGCATTTTGATTTTCATCATTTGGAATAATTTCTGCAATAAAATAAACATCGGCTTTAGGAAGGTTTTCTATTGTTTTATGCTTTTTTAATTTTTCTTTTATATCTTGGACCTTTTCTTTGCTTTTTTTAGTAATCCAAGATTTAGACTCCTTAATTTTTTCTTTTAGCTTTTTTTTATTTTGTTTAACTTTTTTTTTCTTTATCCAAGTTGATGTTTTTTTTTCTACTTCTTTTACTTCCTCAACTTTTTCAGATTTATCTTTTTTTTTAATCCATGAAGTATCAGATTGAGCAAAAGTTATTGCTCCTAGAAAAATTACAACAATTAGTAATAACTTTTTAATCATTAGTTATATTCTACTAAAAAAGAGGATATTTTTAAATTAAAATTTACTTAGGTAAACGCCCACCACTATCAAGACAATCCTTAAGAGAATCAAAGCTTATAAAATTTTTTGTTTGTTTGTAATACTGACTTCCTTTTTTATGACAAATTCCAGTATTTGATTTTTTTACATTTGGATTAGATTGCTGAATATTATCACATGAGATTAAAAGTAATGAAAAAATGATTATATAAAAAAATTTCAAAACAATTTTCCTTCAGCATTTAATTCAGGCAAATCTTTAACCGTTATTTTTTGCATAATGCAAATTATTTTATTATTTTTATTTTTATATTCACCAGAATTACGGTCTATTTTATTAGATCCAACACTAATATAATTTTCAGTATAAGCGTGAATGATGTGTTTATACTTAAATTTTTTTGTTCTAACGTTATAGTTACTCTCTAAATAAGTGCCAGTTAATCTATAATATCTATCATCGCATTTTAAATATGTATAAATTTCAGCGGTATGAGCAAAAGTTCCGATTGAAGTTAAAAAAACTAAACTTGCTAAAAACTTACTATAAGAAAAAATCAGTCTTGAAATTGAAGAAAAAATAATTTTCATAAATAAAACCTCGTCTCCCCTATTTTCATAGGGGAGACAATAAAGATTAGCCATCCTCCTTATTAATATTAATTAAAACTGTTCCAAGAACACCAAAGATAATTGGTGAAAATCTAGAAGCAGCCCCCATAAATGGAGTAAGGTTGACACCCATCCATGATAAAACAAAGTCTGCAGCTGCAAATACTAGAAGTAAAGTTCCAAGAACTTGCAACACAGAAAAGCTGTCTGTTTTAGTTTTGATATTTACTTTTGTCATTTTTTCTCCTTTTGTTGTTGTTTGTTATGATGCAAATCTAATTTTTTTTTAGAAAAAATCTTGTCCAGCTTTTAAAAAATTTTTGGACAATGAATAAATTTGTCCAAAAAAAATTTTGATCTTGGACAAGAAATTTTTATTAAAAGATTTAAATATGAGTTATGAAAAAAATTATTAATATTATAATAATAATATTCTTATCTGGATGCACAACATCGTCTTGGACACACAAATCTAACAATAATTCGAATTTGGAATTTGATAGTGGATTTTGTAGATCTTATGCAAATGTAAGTGAGCCAACATACATATGCAAAGATCCTTTGATGTGTTCACCAGAAGAACTAAGCACAGCCATAATTGCCCTTGGCCAAAATAAAGCTGCTTATGATCTATGTATGTACAAAAAGGGCTATAAACAATAAAAAAGGAGACTTTTAAATATACAAAAATTATGATCAAGTTTAATTTTTTTAAAAGACTGAGGGAAATATTCAAAGGAAAAAAAATGACTTTTAATTTTGAAAATGTAAAAGTAAAGCAAATAGAGGATAAAATTAATCTTAAATCGACTGCTACAAATAATGGTAAAAACAATCTTCCAAGAGCTTCATCAGAAACTTTTTCCAATTGTGAAAATGAAGCTATAATTTCTGCTGATGAATTTAGAAATAGCCAGGTTTCAAAAGCTGTAGATTATTTAAATTCTATTAAAGGAAAAATCATTGATAGCACTGCTAAGTTAGGTCAAAAACATTTTTTCATTGATGAGCTTAAAAATAAGATTGAGAGAACTTTAACAACAGCAGAAAGCAAACTATCAAATTTAAAAGATGCTTATCAAACTCAAGATAACGAAGTAAAAAATTTTAGATTAGAAAACAATTTAAATAGAGAGCCTAAATCATTAACAATGATGAATATTATTGTTGGAATAGCAGTGATAGCTGTTTTATTCATAATCGAGTTAAGAGTTAATGGAAATCTATTGGCACCTGCAATGGCAAGTGGTCAAAAGGAAGGTATGGCGATTGCAGCAGCAGTTGCAGGACTTAACGTATTTGTATCTTTTGCAGTTGGTTTTTATGCATTAAAAAATTTTCATCATGTTCAAATCATGAGAAGAAATATTTCAAAAGTTGGTTTAACAATTTATTTAATTTTTATAGTTTATTTAAATTGGGCTCTTGGTGCTTATAGAGCAATTCATGAGGCCACTGGAGCAAATTTAATGGATGTTATAACAGGAAATGACACAGCAAGTTCTATAGCAGAAGGAAGTGCACCAATTCCATGGACCGTAGATTTAACATTTACATCTTTAATATTAGTATTTGTTGGAATTGGATTTGCAATTGGGTCTTTAATTGATGGATACTTGTTTAATGATCCTTATCCAGGCTATGGTTCTGTTGGTAAAGATAGAAACGAAAATAAAAAAGAAATTAATAGAATAAGAGAACACCTTTCATCTGAAATAAGATCTATTTTTAACAATGAAACTAAAAAGACAAGTGAAAATAGAGATATGATTATAAGTGGTGTACTTAGAAAAGACTGGATACCAAACATCACTTCATTAGAGAATACATTTGAAGGATACAGAAGATTTTCTGAACAAATTAGCGAAGCTTTAGACCATACTGTAGGGGAATATAGATCTATAAACTCTATGTTCAGAACAGAGGCAGAGCCTAAGTATTGGAGAGATAGTAATGGAAAAGTAAAGACTAAATATTATGAATTAAGCGATGATAAAAAAGATCCTAATAAAGTATTTAGAGATTTTGCAATTCTTTATTTGAACAAAGATCAAATAGAAAAGAAAATTGAAGATTATCAAAATAAAATACAAGAAGAGGCTAATGAATTTATTAATAATATAAATTCTTATAGTGATGAAACTAATAAAAAAATAGAGGAAATTAGATCAAAGTATGCAATTTCATAAAGTTAAATTTATTATTTCATTATTGTTATCTTTACTTTTTGTAAATAACTTAGCTTATGCAAAGAAATTTCCAGCAGGATATCCTGAATGTTGGCAGGATACAAAGAATCCCATTGTGCTTGATCCAAAAAGCTCTAATCAATTTTGTCCTTTAAATTCAAAAGTAGGACATAGATTTTTCTTAGTTGATTTTACCTCACCATTAGCTCAAGCACAGATTGATTGGATTTCAGGAAGAATATTTGGGTTGACATTAATTAAAGAAACACCTCCCTACCAAAAAGTTTCATTTATGAAAATAGATGATACGGCACCACAATCTCAAAAAATTAGTTATTCAAAATGTAGATTTAAAACTGGAAATAAATCAAAGTTTGAAGGAGAGGCAACAAATACTGGTTGCGAGGGTGAAAAACAAATAAAAGAAGTTCATAAAGGGTGGGTTGCACTTACCTCAAAGTTTGAAAACGAGTTTTTACATTTAAATCATAAGGAAGGAAAAAGAAGTCTCATTTTTGAATACTTATTTCATATTTTAAGGGAGTCTAAAACTGATTTTACTTCAGAATATCCGGAGAGAGAACTGATAATTGTTTCAGATTTAATGCAACACTCAAAAAGATTTTCTTTTTATAGTCACTGCAAAACTAATCTTGAATTAGCAAAACCTAATAAATGCAGATCTTTTGAAAATTTATTAAAAAAATCAAAAGTTAAAAGTTACATTGATGACAGAAAACCAAAAAAAGAAACTTTAAGTAACCTAAAAGTAACTGTGCTTTATATAAATCATGATTATGAAACTAGAGATGGTTTATCTAGTTCGCTGGTAGCGCTTTGGGAAGATCTCTTTAAATATATTGGAATTGAAAATTACGAAATAATTAAACAATTAGACATTAAATAATGTTTAGAGATCCATCATTTATTTATTTAGCAACTATTTTACCTCCAATTCTATTAGGGATAGCTGTCTGGAAATCTGACAGATTTCCTGAGCCAGGTAAATTTTTAATTTCTTCATTCCTATTAGGAATTTCAATCTATTTACCATTAGATTTTTTAATAATGATAACTGAAGATCATCTAGCAAGATTTATTGGTTTAAATCTAGATGGTGATAATACAAGTTATAGAGGTGGTGAAAGAGCATTTATGCATTTTTTCAGAGCTGCATTTTTAGAAGAGGGTATAAAATTTGCACTACTTATTTTTATCTGTGTGAGACTTTCTGATTTAAATGAGCCAATGGATGCTATTGTATATGGAGCTGCCATAGGTTTAGGTTATGCAGCTATGGAAAATATTCCTTATTTAAATACAGGAGACCCTCAAACTGCTTGGACTATGACGGCTGTTAAAGCTAGATATTATCCTCTGATGATGCATTTAGGTTTCGGGGTAATAATGGGGTGGTTACTGAGTCAAAATTTATTCGAAGAGAGAAATAATTTTAAAAGAAAATTAATGCTAATACTATCTTTGTTAATACCTGTTTTATTTCATGGAACATACAATTATCTAGGAGCATATGATGTTTGGCCAATTTTAACAACATTAATGGTAATTGGAATTATTTATTATTATAGAAGAGATCAATTAAAAAAAATTACCGAGTCTGTTGATAAGGCAAGAGTTGAAAATCTAGATGTGCTATATACGTATTTGATAACTTTATTTTTTGTTTCAGTAGTAGTTTTATCAGCAATTTTTGTTAACTAATAAAGGAAAAAAAATTAAGAAATAGAGCATGAAAAAAGTATTAATTTTTATCAGTATATTTTTTCTGAATTCTTCAGTTTTAGCAGATAATATAAAAGACTTTGATATTGATGGAATTAGTATTGGAGAGAGTTTATTAAAGCACACAAGTCAAAATTTAATAAATAGTAAAACTAAAAGCTACTATCCTAACAATAATAAATATTACATGATAGAGTTTAATTCTAATGAGTTAAAATTTTTAGAGACTTATTCACATATAGGCATACATTTAAAAAAAGATGATAAAAAATTTTTAGTTGCTTCAATTAAAGGTATTTTACCTTACAAAAAAAATTTTGAGGCATGTTTGGACCAAAAAAAAATAATTGTCGAAAGTATTAAAGAAACACTTTCGAATCCTAAAGAACAAAAATACACAAATGACTATGATAATTTATATGGTATGAGTAAAGCTTATATTTCTGATTTTAAAGTTAAAGATGGCTTTATTAGAATTTGGTGTACTAATTGGGATAAAAAAATTGAAAATGAAAATGGATGGGAGGATACTCTTAACGTTGATTTATCAAATCAAGTTTTTTTAGATTGGTTAAATACCGAAGCATATAAATAAATATTAGAGTTGCATAGAGAATCGAATGTGATAATTACAAATTCATGTTCACTGATTTTATTACCCCAGAGCAATTGACTGTTCTTACACAAATTATTTTAATTGATCTAGTTTTAGCAGGAGATAATGCAATTATTATTGGAATGGTTGCATCCAAGTTTCCATTAGAGCAAAAAAAAAAAATAATATTTTGGGGCATAGGAGGTGCTGTTGTTTTAAGAATAATCTTAACTTTATTGACTGCTTACTTATTACAAATTACAGGGTTAAGATTAATTGGTGGTCTTCTACTACTTTATATAGTTTACAAACTTTATATTGATGTAGTGAAAGGATCTAGTCACAATAGTGATTTAAAAGTAGAGAATTCAAGTTTATTAAAAGCTATTTGGACAATTTTATTAGCTGACTTTACAATGAGTTTGGACAATGTTTTGGGTGTTGCTGGAGCAGCTGGAGATCACTACTATTTGCTAATTTTTGGTCTAATTTTATCAATTGTTTTAATGGCTACTGCCGCAACAATAATTTCGAATTGGATTAAGAAATACAAGTGGATTGCATGGGCTGGTTTATTAGCAATTCTAATTGTTGCTATTGAGTTGATTTACACTGATATTAAAATATTATTTTTATAATGTTCTTAAAAAATTATAACTTCAAAAATAAAACAGCAATCGTAACGGGTGCGGGTAAAGGTATTGGCAGAGCCTGCGCTATAGCTCTAGCAGAAGCAGGATCAAATCTAATAATTATTAGCAGAACTAAAAAAGATTTAGATGAGGTTTCACAAAAAATTAAAAAATTCAAAACAAAGTGTAAATCTTATGTTTGTGACATTACAAATTATAATGATATTAAAGAAATTATTAACAAACAGTCTAAACTAGATATTCTTATCAACAACGCTGGTAATAATAGACCAGCACATTTCACTAAAGTAAAAACTAAAGATATGGAACATATGGTTAAAATAAATACAATAGCCACTTTTAATCTTGCACATCTATGCGCACTAAAAATGATTAGATCAAAAAATATAAAAAAAACAGGTGGTGCTATTATCAATATGTCATCACAAATGGGCCATGTAGGTGGACCAATAAGAAGTGTCTATAACATGAATAAATTTGGTTTAGAAGGTTTAACAAAAGGAATGTCTATAGATCTTGCAAAATATAATATTAGAGTGAATACTGTTTGCCCGACATTTGTAGTCACTCCAATGACAAAGAAATTTTTAAAAGACAAAAAATTTAAAAGAGATATGTTAAATAATATTCCTCTTGGAAGATTTGCTGAATTATCTGAAGTTGCGTCTGCCGTCGTATTTCTTGCTTCTGATGCAGCGTCAATGATTACAGGTACTTCTTTATTGGTTGATGGTGGATGGACTGCAAAATAATATCTAGATTTTTATTTATAATAATTTTTTTTACTACAACTCACATAAATGCTGTTGAATTTAAGGGTAAATTTTTACAAGGACATTTCATAGTAGGCTTAACAGACCCATCAGCTAAAATTATTATTGGCAAAAAAGAAGTTAAAGTATCAAATGAAGGATATTTTGTTTTTGGAATAGATAGAGATAGAAAATTTGATTTAACTATAACTAAAATAATTGATGGAAAAAAAGATACAATTATTAAAAAAGTCTTAAAGAGAAAGTATAATATTCAAAGAATAGATGGTTTAGAGGAAAGTAAAGTCACTCCACCAGAATCAGTTTACAAAAGAATTAAAGAAGAAAATAATAAAATTGGAGAGGCAAGAGCAATTAACTCAGATTTACCTTTTTTCAAAAATCAATTTATCATGCCTGTAGAGGGTATAATTAGTGGCGTTTATGGAAGTCAAAGAATTTTAAATGGCAAACCTAAATGGCCTCATTATGGAATTGATATTGCTGCTAAACAAGGAACTATGATTAAATCATCTGGGTCAGGTATTGTTACAATGGCAGAGGATGATCTTTATTATACCGGTGGAACAATAATTATGGATCATGGTCATGGCATCTCAACTATTTATTCACATCTCGAAAATGTAATGGTTTCTATAGGAGATAAAATTAATCAAGGAGATATAATTGGGACAGTTGGTTCAACTGGAAGATCAACTGGTCCACATCTAGATTTTAGGGTTAACTGGTTTCAGACTAGACTAGATCCTATGTCTGTATTAGACTAAAGACATGAAAACCTTGATACTTTTTATTTTAGTAATTGTTATTGGATGGGTTTTATTTAGACCAATTACTCAAAAAGAACTTGATAGGTATAATAATAAAGACAACCGAACAAATTTTGATTTGTAACAAAATAAATAAACCTTTCTTTAAGAAATTAAAGATGGTTGTTTTTTCATATCCTCTTTTTTAATACCAGCAACTTTTACAGGTTTTTTCATTGCGTCTCTTCTAAATGGTTCACCTAATTCCTGATTCAAAATTATTTCAATGAAAGTGGTGATTCCTTTCTTTTGATCTTCACAAGATTTTTTAATGGCATTAGTAGTTTCATCCATTGTTTTTACTGTTACTCCTTTTAATCCACATGCATTTGCTACTTTAGCATAACTTAATTCCGGATCTAATTCTGTCCCAATAAAATTATTATCAAACCAAAGAGTAGTATTCCTTTTTTCTGCTCCCCATTGATAGTTTCTAAAAATAACCATAGTAATTGCTGGCCATTCTTCTCTTGCACAAGAACTCATTTCATTCATACTTATTCCAAATGCACCATCACCTGCAAAACCAATAACTGGAGTGTCAGGGCATCCGATTTTTGCTCCTAAAATTGATGGGAAGCCATAACCACAGGGTCCAAATAAACCTGGAGCTAAATATTTTCTCGGTTTTTCAAAAGTTGGATAAGCATTTCCGATTGCACAATTATTGCCTATATCGCTTGAAATAATTACATCTTCAGGCATTCCAGATTGTATTGCTCGCCAAGCTTGTCTTGGTGACATTCTGTCTTTATCTCTTTCTCTTGCTTCTTTATTCCAAACTGTTCCCTCATCATCATCTTCATGATCTAAACTTGACAATTTTTGTAACCATGCAGATTTTGTTTGATGAATTAAGTCTTTTCTTTTTTGTCTATCAGTATCTCCTGCGTTTGAAGATAATTTATCAATTATCTGTTGAGCAACTAATTTTGCATCACCACTTATCCCAACTGTTACTTTTTTTGTTAAACCAATTCTGTCAGGATTGATATCTACTTGAATAATGCTTGCATTTTTTGGCCAGTAATCAATTCCATATCCAGGTAGTGTTGAGAAAGGATTTAATCTTGTGCCTAGTGCTAGAACTACATCAGCTTTAGAAATTAATTCCATAGCAGCTTTTGACCCGTTGTATCCTAATGGACCTACTGCTAAAGGGTGACTTCCCGGAAAACTGTCATTATGTTGATAACCAGAGCAAACAGGTGAGTCTAATTTTTCCGCAAGCTTTTTTGTCTCCTCAACAGCACCACCAATTACAACACCTGCTCCTGATAATATAACTGGAAATTTTGATTTCGATAAAAGATTGGCTGCTTTTAAAATTGCATCCGCCCCACCTCCTTGTCTTTCTAATCTTACAATTGGTGGTAGTTCAATATCAATAACTTGAGTCCAATAATCTCTTGGAACATTAATTTGTGCAGGTGCTGAACCTCTAATAGCCTTTTCGATAACTCTATTTAATACTTCGGCCATCCTTGAGGGATCTCTCACTTCCTCTTGATAACAAACCATGTCTTTAAATAAATTCATTTGTTCAACTTCTTGAAAACCTCCCTGACCCATAGTTTTATTTGCTGCTTGAGGTGTCACTAACAATAAAGGAGTATGATTCCAGTAAGCTGTTTTAATTGGTGTAACTAAACCAGTAATACCAGGTCCGTTTTGTGCAATGACCATAGACATTTTTCCAGTAGATCTTGTATAACCATCTGCAATTAATCCACCATTTGTTTCGTGAGCAACATCCCAAAAAGTTATACCTGCATCAGGAAAAATATCTGAGATTGGCATAAATGCTGATCCAATAATTCCAAAAGCATGTTCAATACCATGCATTTGTAAAACTTTTACAAAAGCTTCCTCAGTTGTCATTTTAGTCATGGTTGAACCTTTTTAATAAATATTTTTAATAATATATATAAAATTTAATTGTTAATTTTTGCGATTAATATATAAGATTTTGGGAATTTCAAACAAACAATTCGACACGATATGGCCACTGAAGTTATAATCCACGACCAAAAGGACAATGTAGGTGTTGTGGTAATTGAAAAAATTACGCCAAAACAAGAGTGTACCTGCTGGATTATGGAGAATGATAGCTCAACAAGTATTCAATCAAAGGATGAAATTCCTTTAGGTCATAAAATAGCAATGAATGACCTAAATGAGGGTGATACGATTCTTAAATATGGACATGACATTGGCAAAGTGGTCAAACCGATCAAAAAAGGTGAACACGTTCATGTTCATAATGTGAAAACAAAAAAGTGGTAATTGATGGAAATTCCAAAAAGTTTTTTAGGCTATAAAAGAGAAAACGGGAGAGCTGGAACAAGAAATCATGTAATCATACTCCCAGTTGATGATATTTCAAATGCATGTGCAGAAGCAGTTTCAAATAATATTAAAGGTACAATCGCTCTACCTCATTCCTATGGACGATTACAATTTGGAGCAGATTTAGAGTTACATTTTAGAACAATGATTGGAACTGGAAGCAACCCAAATGTTGCAGCAGTAATTGTAATTGGCATAGAGCCAAAGTGGACAAAAAAAATTGTTGATGGAATTGCAAAAACTGGCAAACCAGTTGAAGGTTTTCATATTGAAAGAACAGGGGATATTGGAACAGTAATGAAAGCTTCAAAGAAAGCTCAAGAATTTGTGATGTGGGCTTCTGAAAAACAAAGGGAAGAATGTCCAATAAGTGATTTATGGATCTCAGTTAAATGCGGCGAGTCTGATACAACATCAGGATTAGCGTCTAATCCAACAGTTGGAAATTTAATGGATAAATTAGAACCATTAGGTGTCCACTTGTGTTTTGGTGAGACATCAGAACTTACTGGTGCAGAAAAAGTTTGTGCAACAAGAGGAGCTACAAAAGAAGCGTCAGATAAATTTATGAAAACTTGGAGTGCATATAATGATTTTATTTTAAAGGAGGCGACGGATGATCTTTCTGAAAGTCAGCCAACAGCAGGTAACATTGCTGGGGGTTTGACAACTATTGAGGAAAAAGCATTTGGAAACTTTCAAAAAATTGGTAATTGTAAATTTATAGATGTCCTAGAACCAGCAGAAGAACCTAAAAAAGGTAAAGGATTATATTTTATGGATACTTCATCTGCAGCAGCCGAATGTGTAACACTACAAGCTGCGGCGGGTTTTAACATTCATTTATTTCCAACTGGTCAAGGTAATATTGTGGGAAACCCAATAGAACCTGTTGTTAAGTTAACGGCAAATCCGTTAACTGCAAAAAGTATGAGTGAACACGTAGATTGTGATGTTTCAAAAATTCTTTCAAGAGAAATGAATCTATCTGAGGCAGGAGATAAACTTATTGAAACAACTTTAAGAGTTGCTAATGGAAGATTAACCTGTGCTGAAGCTTTAGGCCATAAAGAGTTTGTTATGACCAAGCTTTATAGAAGCGCATAATTATTTTATTTGAAATGGTATACAAAAAATACTTGGTCGTAGTACCAGGTATTATACTTGCATTTGTTCTTTATTCTCTTTCTCAAGGATTTAATAATATAATTGGCATAGAGCTTTTAGAATATAACAAAAGTCCAATATCTACAGCTATGATAGCAATTTTATTAGGAATATTTTTCGGTAATTTTTTTAAAATCCGAGACACTTTTCAGAAGGGATTAGATTTTACAAGAGACTATTTATTAAAACTTGGAATTATTTGTTTAGGTATACAATTAAAGCCTTTTGAATTTTTAGATTTTGGAAAAATCGCTATTCCATTAATATTAATTTGTATAATAAGTGTATTAATAGTTATTAAACTATTAATAAAAAAACTCAAAATACCTACCAGAATGGCTTATCTAATATCAATAGGCAGCACTGTTTGTGGAACCACTGCAATAATGGCTACAGCACCAGTAATAAAAGCAAATAAAAGTGAGGTGTCTTATGCTATTGCTAATATTACTTTATTTGGAATATTGTCTATGCTGTTATACCCATATTTTGCAAATTTTTATTTTGAGGGCAACTCTCTATTTGCTGGTCTATTTTTAGGTACTGCAATACACGAAACTTCTCAGGTAGCTGCAGCTGGTCTTATTTACGATCAACAATTTAATAGTCCTGAAACATTAAATATAGCAACTATAACTAAACTTATAAGAAATACATCGCTGGTAATAATGATTCCTCTTTTTGCCTTCCTTTATAATAGAGGTCATGCAAATGAGAAAAATTATTCTATTTTAAATATATTTCCTTATTTTGTATTAGGTTTTGTTGGAATGATAATCGTAAGAAATGTAGGTGATCAAATTTTCTTAATTGATAACACTAGTAATTGGACTGAAATGATAAATTTTATAAAAACATGTTCTAAAATATTCTTAACTATGGCTATGGCAGCAATAGGTCTATCAACAAATTTGAAAGATATCAAGATTATGGGGCATAAACCATTTGTTGTTGGATTTGTTTCAATGTTGACTGTAGGGATTGTTAGTATCCTTACTATTGAAATATATCTAAAATTATTTACTTAGATTGTTTTACTACTTTCTTAAAATATTTTTCTCTGAACTTTGAAATTGATCTTCTAATAAATGCGGCGGCAATCCCTAAAATAACAGCAAATAAAATGGAAAATAATCCATAAAAAAACGGCATATCTTCAGAAAACTCTTTGATAAATCTTGAAAAAAAATTCAAATCTTTTGATTCTACTGATTTAATTTCATTCTGAATATTTTCAGCAAAAAAAGTATCATAAGCTATAACGATCCCAACGATTAATAATAAAATTGCCAATAAAGCTTTTAATCCTGAACTGTCTATTTGCTCCCCAAGTTTTTGTCCTACCTGGACTCCTATTATCGAACCTACAATTAACATTAACACGAGCATTAAATCTATAGAGCCGAAGTTAATTGAATGAAGAAATGTGACTATCACACTTACAAAAATCGTAACAAACAAAGACGTTCCAGGAACTAATTTTGTCGGCATTTTAATAATATAAATCATTGCTGGAACTAATATAAAAGCACCACCTATACCCATGATAGCTGCTATAAAACCAACAGCTAAACCTATAATTATAGGAGTAAAAATACTTTCATATAATTTAGATTTAGGAAATCTCATCCTAAAAGGAAGTCCATGTATCCAATAATGAACATGTAATTTTTTTTTCTCTACAATATTTTTTTTGGCTTTATCAATTTCCCCAAGACTTTCGACCAACATTAATGTTCCAATTATTGCAAGAATATACATATAAGCTAGAGAAATTATCGTATCTATTTTTCCAATACCTTTAAAATAAGTAAAAGTAAAAATACCTAAAGTTGTTCCTATAGATCCGCCAATGACAATAATCAAACCCATTTTGTAATCTAAAGTATTTTTTAGCCAATGGGTGGTAGATCCTGATACAGAGGTTGCCAAAATATTATTTGCTTCATTAGCAACAGCGTATGCTGGTGGAACTCCCATAAAAATTAAAAAAGGGGTCATTAAAAAACCGCCACCCACTCCAAATAAGCCTGAGAGAACACCAACAATTGCACTTAATAATAGTATTTCGACTGGATTAATAAAGACTTGGGCTATTGGTAAAAAAACTTCCATCTAATGTAAAAACTTTAACTATTAATTATTTAAAAGTTATAAAAGTTCCAACTATAATGAAACCCCAACAGGCAGCAATAGCAGAAAAAATTCCAGTTTTAATAAAAGATGATTTTTTACTTGTTATTTTATTTAAGATTTTTAAATTTGAAAGGTACATTTAATTTACTGAATACACCCAGTAAAAAAATTGTCAAATCTTAATTAATAAATTGTTGCACCAAAGATCTTGATCAAGTCATCCTCTACGCCAAGTACTAATCTTCCTAAAAATTCTCCAGGTATTTCCTTATTAGTTTGTTTGATCAGTACTGTGATATGGTCACCTCTTCTCAGAGTTCCAAAGGGCTCATAAGTTTCATTCAAATTGGTTATTATTTTATTGTTAGCCCATTGTTTTCCAAGTTCTACCTCATTAGCTCCAAACAGCATTTGTGTTGAAAAATCCTTAGTAAAACCACCATAATCTTTCATATTTGAGGCTCGAACTAGATTTTCCCAAAAAGGTTTGGCAATTGCAAAAATCTCCTCATCTGATTTTGCTAAAAGATCCATTAAATTATTCTAGATTTTTATGAGGCCTTTTTCTTCTCTTTTTCATCCACAATATGATAAACTGGAACTTTCTCCATTGAAAATTTTCCAGTTTTAGGATCTCTTCTTGAAACAGTTAAACAGTGCCAGTTTTCATCGTCTAGTTTCATATGATCTCCTCTATAATAATAACCTGGCCAACGAGTTTCTTCTCTAAAAAGTGTATGTTCTGTAACACATTGAGATGTAAGAGTTCTATGCTTTAACTCCCAAGCTCTCATTAATTGATGATAATCCTCTGCACCAACATTTTCTAAATCTTCTTGAAGCCACACCAATAACTCTAAGGCTCTCTTAAGCATATTACCGTTCGTCATATAATTTGCAGTTATTCCACCAACATACTCATCCATAATTTTTTGAAGTCTTTGTAAACCTTGTATTGGAGAAATATAACTTGGAGACACTGTTCCTCCAGTAATTTCGTTTTGAGCTACAGTATAATTATCAAGCGGTTTATAAACCTCTTTTTTAAAATTATCACACTGTTGGTCTGAAACTTGAATACCTATGGCTTTTTGATCTTCAATATATTTAACCGCAGCTTTTGCAGCCAATCTTCCTTCTGTAAATGATCCAGATGAAAATTTATGTGCACTTCCTCCAACAGTGTCTCCCGCACCAAACAGACCATTTATAGTTAACATTCTATTATAGCCCCAAAAATATTCTGGAGGGGAAAGATCTTCTGGTCCACTTACCCAGGCTCCAGAACAAGTTGCGTGTGAACCCATTACATATGGTTCTGATGTAGTTAACTCTGGATTTGTATACTTGGGATCTATATTTTGTGATGCCCAAACAACTGCTTGACCGACAGTCATTCCTAAAAAGTTTTCCCAACCCACTGTTTCTAAATGTGGGTCTTGAAAAGCCTCTGTTGTAA
This sequence comes from uncultured Pelagibacteraceae bacterium, assembly GCA_902523615.1. Lineage (GTDB taxonomy): Bacteria > Pseudomonadota > Alphaproteobacteria > Pelagibacterales > Pelagibacteraceae > Pelagibacter. The sequence goes on from CABYZW010000001.1 coordinate 29,662, forward strand.
CCATTTGAATCGGACCGTTACCTGAGGCTACTTCTTGAATAAATGCATGATTTCTTAAACATGTTGGGGTTGGATGATGATCAATATATTCTCCTACTAATTCTTTAGTTTGATCATACCACTTCTTCTCGTAATTCTCTCCATTAGCATTTTGGGTATAAGTTTTTAAATGTAAAAAATATGCTCCAACCGGTCCGTAACCGTCCTTAAATCTACATAAAACAATTCTATTTTCCATTTGTGTCATTTTAGCACCTGCAGCAATAGGTAATGCGTAAGCTGAACCATTGCTCCATGGAGCATACCAAGTTCTTCCCATCCCTTCTCCAACAGCTCTAGGTTTAAAGATATGAGATGCACCTCCAGCTGCAACTATAACTGTTTTTGACCTAAAAACATGAAAATCCCCTGTTCGCATATTGAATCCCACTGCACCACCAATTCTATTTTCTTGAGACTCGTCCATCAACAAATGAGTAACTATTATTCTATTATAAATTTTGTCTGCTGATTTTTTTGCAGCCTCTGCAACGATAGGTTTATAACTTTCACCGTGGATCATGATTTGCCATTTACCCTCTCTTAGGTATCTACCTGTCTTTTCATTCTTCATCATTGGAAGACCCCATTCATCAAACATATGAACAGTAGAGTCGACGTGTCTTGCCATATCATAACCTAAATCCTCCCGAACCAATCCCATAAGATCGTTTCTTGCATATCTTACATGATCCTCAGGTTGATTTTCGTTCCATTGCATACCCATATAACAGTTAATTGCATAAAGACCTTGAGCGACTGCCCCACTCCGGTCGATATTTGCTTTTTCTACACAAATTATTTTTAAATCTCTTCCCCAGTGCCTTGCTTCAAAAGTAGCACCGGTTCCAGCCATTCCACCGCCAACAACTAATACATCACACTCTTCATAATGTGTTTTATGTTTAGCCATTAATAGTAAACACCTTTTTTAAAAGACTCCTTTGGAACAGTTGGTAGCTCTTGATCTGTATTTAATCCTTCTGGTTCGGAATAAAGTCTTTGAGAGTTAATCTCACCTTGATTGGGTTTATCACCTTCAGCAAGTTTAGGAATAAATTTACCCCATGGTTTAGTTGTTATTGGAGAAACAAAGTTTTTTTCTGTTCCATTTCTAAATTTGATTTTCCATGAAATGGTGCCCTTCTCTTCCTCTCTTCTAACTCTTACACTATGTCCCATAGGAGCAAAGTCGGCATAACCACGGACATCTATTGCATGATTAGGACAAGCCTTAACGCATGAATAACACTCCCAACAAAAATTTGGTTCTATATTTTTCGCACGTCTAATATTTTCATCAATGTGCATAATATCTGAAGGACAAATATCTACACAATGCCCACAACCATCACATCTTGTCATATAAACAAAAGTCGACATAATTTTATTTTCTCCTAATTTCTAATATCATATTAATAGTGTTTTGGCTCTTCTCTTTTTATACCTAGGCCAAATTGCTCAGGTGCATCTGCTGGTGGTGGTAAATTATCTCTAGAACCATCGGCTTCTGCTAAATTTTTTTGAATTGCTGCACCAGGTTTATAAAACATGTGTGCAAATTTAGACCAGTATACACCTCCAAATAAAGCCAGATTCGCTAAAACAAATAATGTAAGAAATAAAAAAGATAATCCAACTTGACCATTATATTGAGTATAAGACCATGCTAACCCGAAAGTTGCACAGGCTAGTAAAGCAAGAACAAATAAATCTGCTTTAATAATTCTATACCAGGGATGAGCCTCTGCTGATACATCAACTCTTAAAAAAAACCAAAACCAGTAACCACCTAAGCACGTGAGTATCGCTCCGATGTGCCAAAGTAAAGACCAAAACTCAGAGTTAGATTTACCTATACCCGTATAACCAAAAACTAATACGGATGAAGATACCCAAAATAAAATTGTGCCGTACATACCTAAAACATGAGCTAATCTTCTTTTTCCAAAACCTAATTCTGAAGTTGTACCAATATCTACAACTGTTGTTTTTGCAATTATTGAAGTCTTTTCACCAATTCCCAATTTTTTAGTAGCAGCTAATTTGGCTTTTTTTGCATTATTAAAAAAGTAAGTCAAATTTTTATGGTGTATCATTTGAATAACCGTTCCAGCAATAATTAGAATTATCATTGCAAAAATAAAACCTTGCATAACTAAAGGAGAGAGAGTCTCTGCTAATATTGAAAATGGGTTTGTTTGTAACATATCCGCCTAATGTTAATTTTTTTTTAAAGATAAATATCTAATCTACTTAAAAAAAGAGATCAACCTCAAACTAAGGGCAATTTATCTTTATATTAAGGCTATTTTTTTCTTTTATAGTGTTGCTTACTTGGAATAACTGATCTAACTCCCCCTTGTGGATTCTCCACGTCTCCAGGTCTTCTTGGTATTAAATGAAAATGGCAATGTAGGATCGATTGACCTGAAACTTTACCGATATTAGTTCCTAAATTAAAACCTTCTACATCTTGGTCCTTATTTAGAATATCTTTTTTAACAGCCTTTATGAGATCATTACAGGCAACAAGTTCTTCATTTGTTAAATCAAAAAAATTCTTCATATGCCTCTTGGGTATTATTAAACAATGATATCTTGAAACTGGATAAGTATCATAACTAGCGTAAGCAAGATGATTTTTAATTATAATACTACTTTCTTTGCAATTACAAAATAAACATGGATCATTTGGATCTCTCATAAATCAAAATTTATATAAACCAGTTCTGCTTATAGCTGAATTATAATATTTAGAAAATATTTTGTATTGATCTAACTTTTTTCTTTTCCAACCTAATTGTTTTATATTCTTAACAGAGGCAACACCTTTACCAGAACCAATTAATAATATTTCCTCATAATTATTTAATTCACTTAAAAAAATTTCTTTTTTTAATATTTTTTTTTTTGATTTAAAGAAATTATAAGTTATTCCCTTATAAAAATTTTTTGTAGGAGAAAATATATCACTTTTACAAACAAATAAGAGATTTGATGTACCAGTTTCAAAAAGTTTATTTCTATGAACAAGTCCAATATCTGATTTAGAATTATCTATCTTGGATAAATAAGATAAAATTTTTTTATATTTGAGATTTTTATAACTAGGATTTTCTCTTTTTAAATTTACAAGTTTTAAGCTAAAATCCAACTTTGGCTTTAATCTTTTTCTCAAAGATATTGATAAAATATTTTTATTTAAGGCAACTCTCAAAAGATGATTGTAATTTTTTTTTTTTGATAAATTTTTATTGATAGTTTTTAAAATATCGTTTTTAAGATTTCTTTTATTGATATTATAACTTTTTAAAGACTTTATTAAATTTTGAATGTGTTCTTTAAAAAATAAAATTTTAGGGGGTTTTCCATAAACCCACATTGTTGTGAAAATTCCATGGTCACCCCATAAATCTTTATAATTAATTTCTTTAAGATCTTTAAGACGATAAGATTTTTTTAATGAGTAAATTACCATTGGTTGTTAAAAATGATTCTGGGTGAAATTGAAATCCATAAATCTTTTCTTTTTTATTTTCAAAAGCCATAGCCACTTTTGACTCTAAACATCTCATTGTTATATCAAAATTATTAATTTTAAAAGGTTCTTTTAATTTCAAAGAATGATAGCGACCAACTTTAAATATTTTATTTTTTTGAAATAATGAGTTTTGGCTTGTTACTTTAATATTAGATTGAAAACCATGATAAATTTTTTTTTGTTCTATAATCTGTCCCCCCTCACAGAATAGAATTTGTTGAAAACCTAAGCATATACCTATTATTTTTTTTTTGCTTTTATATTGATAATAAATTTTTGAGGTAAATGGATAATTTTTGGGATTACCTGGCCCTGGTGAAAAAACAATAGTCTTAGCTTTTTTAAGTTTTGATTTTTTTATATTGTTGTAATTATCGCATTCTACTTCATCAAACAATGAAAATTGGTGAACAACATTTTGCGTAAATGAGTCGTTATGGTCTATTACATAAATCATTTAAAAAGATCAATTAGAGCTTTAGCTTTAATATAATTTTCGGTAAATTCATGCTTTGAATTACTATCAACAACAACACCTGAAGCAACAGAAATCTCAGAAACATTTTTAAAATTTAAAATTGATCTAATAATAATATTAAATTTTAAATCACCATTAAATTTTAAATATCCAAAACTTCCAGTATATATATTCCTATTTTCTTTTTCTTGATCGTTCAAAAGATTAAGGGTACTTATTTTTGGACAACCTATAACTGATCCCCCAGGCATCATTGCCTTAATTATATCAATATTTCTTACGTTATCTTTAAGTTTACCTTTTATTAAACTTACATAATGAAAAAGATCCTTATACTCCTCAACTATTTTTTCTTTGAATAATTGCACTGAACCAACCTTACATATACGTGACAAGTCACTTCGCTCCATATCTACAATCATATTATGTTCCTTAGTTTCTTTAAGATTATTTCTAAAATATTTTAAAGCTTTATTTTTGTTCATATCTTTATTTTTTTTAACTGTTCCTGCTATAGGTTTTGTAGTTATTGTAGACCCTTTTTTAGTAATCAAATTTTCAGGTGAGCAACTAATTATAGAGTAATTTTTATCTTTAATCATAAAAGACTCAGGGGCTAAATTGGTTTGTGACAATCTGCAGAAAAGATATAAAGGATCAATTTTTGATTTCATTTTATATTTAGTGCAAATTTTAATTTGATATGTTTCTCCACTTTTTATCTTTTTTTTAAATTTGTTAAAAATCTTAGTATATGACTTTTGATTAATATTGATTTTGAATTTTTTTTTAAAAACAAATTTATTTTTTTGATAATAGATAAGTTTATTATTAAGACTGATTATTTTTTCTGGTTTATAAAAAATTCCTTTTGGAAAATTTAGACTTTTTTGTTTAGGGACCTTTACACCTATAAGATTATTTAATAATTCATAACCAAAAAAACCAATGAATAAATCTGTAGGTTTTGATTTTTTGACTGACCTTTTTTTATTTAAAAAACGTAAAACATTTTTGTTATTGAGAATAATTTTTTTTGAAAAATCTGTATATAAATTAAATCCCTTGTCAGATTTATAAATGATATAAGATTTTTTTAATCTATTAATATCTTTTAGTTGACTTATTTTACTCAATTTATTCTGTTTTCTAATCTAATTACTGGTTGTTCTTTAATTGGTAAGTGGATTATTGCTGCAAAGACTGACAAAGCAATTGCTAAATACCACGCGTAATCATATGACCCATAGAGATCGTGGAATAGACCTCCAAGGTAAGCTCCAAAAAATGAACCTATCTGATGGCTCAAAAATACAATACCATATAAAACTCCTAAGTATTTTGTTCCAAACATATGAGCAACTATTCCACTCGTTGCTGGTACAGTTGATAACCACAGAAAACCAAAAGTTGCGCCAAAAATGAACGAATTAATATTACTAGCAGGTAAAAATATAAAAAAAATAATAGATAAACCTCTTAAGCTATAAATTGCACTTAATATAATTTTCTTGCTCATTTTAGTAGATAGATAACCACTACAAAGTGATCCAAATATATTAAATAGACCTATTAAAGATAAAATTGCAGCCGCAGTCCAACTTTCTAACCCTCGATCAATTACGTAGGTAGGAACATGGGTACCAACCAAAGTTATATGAAAACCACACACAAAAAAACCTGAAACTAAAAGAATATAACTTTTGGTTTCAAATGCCTCTTTAATTGCTTCTGTCGTTGTTTGTGAATTAGGTTGTTCAATAGTTTGTTCTAAAGATGGAGATCTTACAAAAAATGAAATAGCTAAACCAATAGATAAAGCTATCAAAAATGCTACTAGTGTATTTTCCCATCCATTCTCAGTAAGAGAATACTCTGTTAAAATTGGAGATAAGAAATATCCAAATGACCCTACTGCGGTAACGATACTCATTGCGATTGTTCTATTTGATAATGGAAAATGTTTTCCAACAACTGACATAGGAATACTAATTGCAGTGCCTCCTAATCCAATGCCTACTAAAATCCCTAAATCTATTTGAAAAAAAATTCCAGTATTTGGACCAGCATATAAGAAGTAAACTCCGGCAATAAAAAAGACAAATGCTAATGCAATTGCTTTATGTCCTCCATATTTATCTGCAATAGTTCCAAATATTGGTCCTGTTAGTCCCCACATCAACATTTGCAGGCCAACAGATAAACCTGATTGAGTTAAAGAGATATCCAGATCATCTTTAAAATCCATAAAGAACATTCCAAAAGTCTGTCTTACTCCCAATGAAATTAAAACTACAAGACTTGCGGCAATAAGAGTAATTAAAGCAGTTCTATTTCTTATAAAATTTTCAGATCTCATTTACATTTATCTTAAATGCTTAGATGCTTGTCTTATATCAGCGATAAGGTCGCTAGGATCCTCAAGACCTATATGCAATCTTACCAAATGCTCATTTTTTGCAAGTTTCATATATTTTCTTTTTCCTGTTTCTCTAAATTCTTGATGTAATACTAAACTTTCAAAACCACCCCAGCTATACCCATAGCCAAAAAGTTTTAGCGAGTTTACAAATTTTCTAACTGAATTAGCATTTTTAGATTTTATCTTTAATCCCATCAATCCAGATGCTCCAGAATAATATTTTTTCCACATTTTAAAATTATGCGAATTTTTTTGATACGGATAAAGAAGTTTAATTTTTTTATTTTTTGACAGGAATGCTGCTACTTTTTTTGCATTTTCACTATGCCTATCCAGTCTAACGTCTAGAGTTCTTAGACCTCTTATAATTAAGTAAGCATCGTCAGGTCCTAATCTTTGGCCTGTAATTTTTTCGGCTATTTTGACTTTAGAGAATACTTTTTTATTCACTGCAAGACTTCCACCCATAACATCTGAGTGTCCCGAATAATATTTCGTTGCTGAAACAATTGACATATCAAAACCCAGCTTAATAGGTTTAAGATAATATGGAGTTCCCCACGTATTATCAATTGCTGTATAAATCTTATTTTTTTTTGCTATAGAAATAATTTTACCTAAATCTTGAAAATCAAAAGTATTACTCCCTGGGTTTTCAACAAAAATTAGTTTAGTTTTTTTTGTAATATTTTTCTCTAAAGTTTTAAGATCTTGTGGATCATAAAAAGTTGTTTTAATACCAAACTCCTTCAAATATTTTTCAGTTAAAATTCTTGTGGGACTATATACGGGATCTGCTACCAAAATTTCATCTCCAGGTCTCACTATGCTAAAAATAGCAAGAAAAACGGAACCAAAGCCTGTTTGAGTTGTAAAAACATGATAACTCTCTTCAAGTTTAGTTAATATTTTTTGTAAGATGTATGTAGTAGAAGTGCCCTGTCTTGCATAATCAAAGTGCCCACCAATAGGATTTTTTAAAGCTTTTAATTGTGTCTTTCTTATATGTTGCATAGATTTAAATATAATGGTTGATGCTCTAACAACTGGTGGATTAACTGACTGATTATGAAAATCTTTAGCAGTGTGCTTTAAAAAAGTTTTAAAAAATTTAGACATAAAAAATTTGATAACTACAAAAGACAATGCTATATCCCTGGCATAATTTCAATTAAATTATAACTAAAGGAAAAAATGGGTTACCCAAAAAAACATAGAGGCCGAAGAAAAATGGGCTCAAAAAAAAGAAGAGCTAGAAAAAAGAATAAAAAAAAATAAATCCTGATGGATCAAGCAAATCTAGTCAATAAAGTTGCTAAGGTTAAGTTTATTAGCATTTGGATATTTCTCGTCCCATTTGTTGGTATAAACACATGTCTAATTTTAATCACTCAATTTCATGGACTATTTCCAAACCAAGAAGATGTGATTTTAAATACATTCCCCTATTTAGATGGTGGTGCATCGATAAGTAGAACTGCAAGACCTTATCCTACTTGGTTAATATTCAAACCTACTATGTTTTTAACATCCTATCTTTTAGTAAAGTACTGGATATATAACAAAAATATAATCGAGTTTTTTAGTCATGATCATAAATATAAAAAAAGAATATTATTTTTTGGTATTGCATCAGCAATTGCGCTTACAATACATTCTATATTTCTGGGTATAAAATTTGATAATGACTTTTACAAATTATTCAGAAGAGTAATATTAGTTTTATTTATTATATTCGAGTTAGTAGCACAAGCCTACTTAGTTTCGACATTTTATTCATTTAGAGATAAATTAAAAAATTTTATAAACAAAAAATATCTTAATTTGAAAATTTTTTTAGTCACAATGTTAATTGTTATTGCTTTAATAAGTATACCTATTATCAGTTTACCAGGGGATGATGTTCTGGGTTTTAATGTAAAATTTTTTAAACATGCTCTAGAATGGGATTACTTTTTAGGTGTCATTAGCTTTTATATGTTAACACATCTAATGTGGAAAAAAATCAAATTGTAATCCAACCTCCACCAAGGACTTTAAAACCATGTTTATCTTTTCTATAGAACACACATGCTTGACCTGGTGAAATACCATCCTCAGTAATTTCTAACTTTACTTCTGCGTCTTGAGAATTTTTAAAATCAATTTTTGCATCAAGTAATTTTCCAGTAGATCTAACTTTTACTAAAATGTTTTCATCAAACTCATTTTTATTTGCTAACAAATTTAAATTATTTAACAAAATTTTTTTGGTGCCTAATTCTTCTTTTGGACCAACTATAATTTCATTTTTTTTGGAGTCTATTTTAATAACATATAATGGATTTTTATCTGGAACTTTAATTCCTTTTCTTTGTCCGATAGTAAAATTCATAATACCTTCGTGAACACCAATCACTTTTCCATTAAGGTTTTTGATGTTTCCTTTCTTTAAGGACTCTGGTTTAAATTTTCTTATTACAGACGAGTAGTCTCCATTTGGAACAAAGCAAATATCTTGACTATCAGGTTTATTTGACACATTAAGATCAAGCTGTTTTGCAATTTTTCTTGTTTCATCCTTTAGCATTCCTCCAAGTGGAAATCTTAAATAATTTAATTGGTCTTTAGTTGTATTAAATAGAAAATAACTTTGATCTCTGTTTTCATCTATAGCTCGATACATATTGGTCTCATTTCCTGATGTAACACTTTTAACATAGTGACCAGTGATCATTGCATCAGCATTTAATTCTTTAGATACATCTAATAAATCTTTAAATTTTACAGTTTTATTGCATTGAATACATGGTATCGGTGTTTCACCTTTTAAATAACTATCTACAAAATTATCTATTACGCCTTGTTTGAACTTGTTTTGATAATATAATATTTTGTGTTCAATATTTAACTTATTTGCTACACGTTTAGCATCCATTATATCTTGACCTGAACAGCATTGCTTAGATTCAGCAATTTCTTTACCATCATCATAAAGTTTTAATGTTATGCCTATAACATTATATCCATCTCTCTTCATCATACCTGCAACTGTTGATGAGTCTACTCCACCAGACATTGCAACAACGACTGTTGTCTCGGAAGGTTTTTTAAATAAACCAATAGAATTTAAATCATTACTCATTTTGTGGTATTTATACTCATTTCTAATATAAGTTAAATTAAATGATTTTAGATTATGAACCAGGTGACAAAGTTAAAAACCCTTACAATAAAGAATGGGGAATAGGTCAAGTTCAATCAATAATTAAAGATAAAGTAACTGTAAATTTTGAAAATGTTGGAAAAAAGGTAATAAATGTCAAAAATATAGAATTGGTTAAATTAAATGACTGAGTTGAATTTTAAAAAAATCGTCGAGGGATTAATCGATACTTTCTTACATGCTGGGGAGGTTTCGTTAAAACTGCGCGAAAGGGGATTAACAAAAAAAATTAAGTCAGATAATACACCCGTAAGCAATGGTGACCTTGAGGTAAACAATATTATTACAGATAAAATAAAAGAAATTACACCTAATATACCTATTGTTTCAGAAGAAACTTCTGAAAATAAATCAATAAAAAATTTGAAAGATTTTTGGTTAATTGACCCAATAGATGGAACTTATGATTATATTAATAATTTAGAAGAGTTTACTATTAATGCAGGACTAATAATAAACAATAATCCGGTAGCAGGATTGATAAATGCACCTTGTAAAAAAAGAATGTTCTATTCTTATGGTGATAATTTAGCTTACGAAATAAAAAAAGGGCAAATTACTAAACTTAATTGTTCAAAAAATTTCAATCAAAATGAAATTAAGTTTGTTTCTTATTCTAATAAGATAAAACCAGAAATAGAGAAAATACATAAAAAACTCAATGTTAAAAAAATTGTACGTATGAAAAGCTCACTTAAATTTTGCGTAATTGCAGCGGGTGAGTACGATGGATATGTTGCTGAACCAAGAGCTTGTGAATGGGATATCGCCGCTGGTCATGCAATTTTAAAACATTCTGGTGGTATAATTACTGATTTTGAAAATAATGAAATTAAATATGGAAAAAAAGATTTTAAAAATCCTAGTTTAATTTTGAAAAGTAAAAATATTTTATAATGGACGAGCAATTAAGGATAATACTTATTATAATTGTATCAGTTTCAATATTTGGGCTTATTTTATTTGTATTTGTAAAAAATTATATGAAAAACAAAATTAATATTTTATTAAAAAATGAAAAAGAAAAAAAATTAAAGTAATTTAATTATTTTCAAAAAATCGCTCTTTTCTATATCCATTACTTTTTTTGATGTTTCAAAATCAAAACCATTTCTTGCTAATAAAGAAATATCTTTTTTATAAAACAAAGATCTATTATCTTCTATTCTTGCTGGGCCAATTCTTTTTTTTTTACAAATTTTAATTGCTGAAAAAAAATCTTGATCGAAATTTTCATCTTTTATTCTTTCAACAGTATCTTTTATAAATTGATCTTTGATTCCCTTACCAATTAAATATCTTCTTATTTTATTAATAGAATTTCCTCTTTGAATCATACTTTTTGCCTTACTGTCTGAGTAAAATTTATCGTTGATAAACTTATTTTTTTCTAAATCTGAGATCACTATATCTATTAAATTTGTCACATCTCTTTTTTTAACATCAGGTACCGAAATTTTAAGATATTTCTTTAAAAGATATGTTTTAAGTTGTTGTTTAGACGGAGCAAATTTTTCAATGTAAGCAAATGCAAAATTTCTCATTTCTTCTACAGTTACTTGTAAACTTTTTTTTCTATTTCTTATAGGAATCATAAATAGATCTAATATAATACATTTTAAAATGATCGAAGAAATTTATAATTATTTTACAATTGAAATGCTCTACTATTGGGTGAATTTAGGGGTTCTTCCCTTCTGGTTAATATTAATATTTTTTCCCCAATCCTATTTATGTAGATTTTTTGTAACATCTATATTTCCATTTTTGGTGCTGAGTGGAGCTTATATCTTTATGCTTTATAAATCATATATTAATTCATATGATTTTTCTGGAAATTTTACTCTTTACCTTGGGCTTGGTAATTTATCAGAGTTATTTTCTCAGGATTTTTATATAATGTTTTTTTGGGTACATTTTATTGCTATTAATCTTTTTACCGCTGGTTGGATTGTTAAAGATTCAGAAAAATTTTCAATCAATAAAATCGTTCTGATAATTCCTTTAATTCTTACGTACTTAGTTGGTCCACTAGGTTTGTTTATATATTGGCTCATTAGAATATTTCACGCCAAAAGTATAAATCTATATGACTAAATCTATTGATTTCTACTTTGATTTTATAAGTCCATATTCATACCTAGCCAATAATAAACTAAAATCTCTAAAAAACTATAGAGAAATAAAGATAAATTACAAACCAATATTATTAGGTGGACTGCATAATCTTGGAGGTATCACACCTCCCGCATTCAATGAACGTAAATTAAAAAATATGAAAGATGATTGCAATTTAATCGCAAAAAAAAATAATATTCCATTCATTTGGAATATCAAATTTCCAATAAATTCATTATACTTGATGCGCGGTTATCTAATAATGAATAATGAAGTAAAAAAAAAATATTTTGAATTATTTTTTAATGCCTATTGGAGAGACAACATTGATATTTCTAACGAAAAAAATATAAGTACCATACTAGAAAATCTAGAGATAAATAAAGAAAAATATTTTGATGAAATTAAAAAAATTGAAATTAAAGATGAATTAAAAAAACTCACAAGTCTTGCTTTTGAAAAAAATATTTTTGGTGCACCTACTTTTGTCGTAAACAATAAAATTTTTTGGGGTCAAGATAGATTAGATTATGCCTTGGATGAATATTATTCTTAAACTATTTTAAATTTACTTGTTTTGATTGCCCCAAAGCCACCATCTATATGAGAAACTTTTTCAAAACCCATATCTTTTAATGATTTTGCAGCCAAAGCAGACCTTAATCCTCCTGCACAAAATAAAACCATTTCTTTTTCCAGGTCTAGTTTTCCCTCTTTAAAATATGCACTTTCAGGATCTAACCAAAACTCTAACATGCCTCTTGGAATGTGATTTGCTCCCTCAACTTTTCCATCTTTTTGAAGCTCTCTAATATCTCTTATGTCAATTAAATTACACTGATTATTATTTATCATCGAGTGAGCATCATCAGATGATATTGTCTTTACTTCTTTAAGTGCTTCAGAAACTAGAGTTTGAGATGATTTAATTACCATAATATTGTAAATATCTATATCATAAATTTAAAATTATATGAAAAAAATTTTCATTAAACTTGCTAAAATGTTTGGTTTTGAAATCATTGATCAAAATAATTTTTCATCGCCAACACTCAATAAAGAATTGAATAAAGAACTTTCAATTATTAATGAAAAATCAATAGTTTTACCACTGGGTGAGGTTAAAATTACAAGAAGAGTAAATTCAATCCTAATTATAGTAAGAATGAATACTGAAGTAGAGATTTGGGACCAAAATAAAAAAAGATTATTTGAACAACCTAAAATCGAATACTCATACCGTTCGATTAATTCATTAATTAATTCAATTAATTTTTGTCAAGGCAAGTATCCAAATTTAGAAATTAAAACTATAATTATTGACGATCGTTCTAAAAGAGGAAATTTAGCTAGAATTCAGAAATTAATAAATGGTAAAAACATTGAAATCTTACCTCTTAATCACAATAAGTTTGAGAAATTAATTAAGCCTCAAAAAAACAGAGACACATTTTCGAATTTATCAAGCTTGTTTCAAAGTTTTGAGATAGGAAAAAATGAAGCAAAAGATTTAATTTTTTTTGTAGAAGATGATTATCTTCATTTTGAGTCAATGCTAGAAGAAATAGTAAATTCATATGAAAGAATATCTTCTCAAATTGGAAAAGATATTTTTATATGTCCAAGTGATTATCCTTATTTATATATGAGCAATGAAAAAACAAATATTTTAATAGGTAATAAACGACACTGGCGGACAGTAAATAAAACTCTTTGCACTTTTTTGACTAGTAAAAATTTACTCAATAAATATTGGGAAAAATTTGAAAAAACATGTTTGGATAGACATGATCCATTTGAAAAATATATAAATGAAATTTATGATAATGAAATCTGTATTTCACCTTTAAAAAGTTTATCTTTACATTTAACAAATATTAATTCTAGTTATGGTTTGTCCCCTTTTATAGATTACAAAAAACTTTGGGATACTAATAAATAAAAAAAGCCCCCGAGGGAGGGGGCTTTTTAATTAACTAACATAGAGAGTTTTAAGGGGTCCATCGATAAGTAATCGCGGAGATACAGAGAGCGAAGAACCCCTTAATTGTTATTGTTAACCTAACAATTAGTCACGTATTGCGTAAGCAATTACGCCAGTTTCAGTAACGTCAGTACCTTTAGTTTCAGCTTCTTTACTTAATCTGATACCAATAGTTGCTTTCATAATACTCCATACAATCATGGCTACCACGAAAACGAAAACGTTAATTGAAATCACGCCTAATAATTGAGTTCCAAATGAAGTATCTGGGTTCGTAATCGGCACAGCAAGAGTACCCCAAATACCAGCAAATAAGTGAGCTGGTATTGCTCCTACAACATCATCAATTTTTAATGAGAATAGAAGTTTAGTACCATAAACCACGATTACACCACCAACTGCACCAATTAAAATCGCTGCTAATGGTGATGGCATTAATGGCTCTGCTGTGATAGCAACTAATCCACCAATACATCCGTTTAACATTTGAACAACATCTGTTTTTCCAAAATTCAATCTTGTTACAGTCGCTGCTGCCATTACTCCACCCGCACCTGCTAAAAATGTATTTAGAAAGATTGTTGACACTGCGATAGCATCATCAGCTGTACCTATAGCCAATTGGGAGCCACCGTTAAATCCAAACCATCCTAACCATAGGATAAATACTCCTACAGTTACTAATGGAATTGAAGATGCAGCAAATGGCTTAATCGGTGCAGGAGCTCCAGACTTTGTAAATCTTCCTAGTCTTGGGCCCAACATTAAAGCACCTGCTAGAGCAGCTGCTCCACCAGTTGAGTGAACAAGTGTTGATCCAGCAAAATCTGAGAATCCTGCAGAAGCTAACCAGCCTCCACCCCACTGCCAACCCATTACGATCGGATAAATAATTCCAGATAAAATTGCTGCAAATAAAAAGAATGGCCATAACTTAATTCTTTCTGCCAATGTTCCTGACACAATAGATACTGTAGTAGCACAGAAAACCATTTGGAAATACCAATCTGAACCATCTGCATAACCTGTATCAACAGCACTTGAATCTGACCATGGAATAAAACTACCTATATAACCACCTTCTGGTATTCCATAAGCAAGATTGTAACCAAACATCCAGAACATAATTCCAGCAATGGATATTAAACCTATATTTTTTGCACAAATTACGGATACACTTTTTGATGTAACCATACCTGATTCTAACATTGCAAATCCACAAGCCATAAAAAAGACTAAGAATCCACACATTAAAAAAAGCAAGGTATTAAATATAAAACCTATTTCAGCAGAAACTGTTGTCTCCGCTATACCTGCACTACTCATATTTAATAAAAGTATTAAACTGGTTAGTGGCAGACTTATTGTTTTTAATAATTTAGTCATAAGACCTCCCTGTTAAGAGAGTGACTATATTTTTGAATAAAATTTATAACTAACGCTGATTAGGAAAATTGGGTATGCAATATTTGCATGTAGAAACAGCCTTAATACAGTATTTGTACTAAGGCTGTTCAAAAGATCTATCTGTTAAATACCTCTTTTAAAGCTTTAGCTGGTAAGAATTTTACCTTTTGTGAAGCAGCAATTTGTATCTGTTCACCTGTTCTAGGATTTCTTCCAACTCTAGCTTTTCTTTTAGCCACTTTATAAGTTCCAAATCCAGCGATTTTTACTGAATCATCACCTTTTAAAGCGTCTAAAATAGTGTTGGTAATAGTGTCAAAAGTTCTTTCAGCATCCGCTTTACTCAAATTTAAAGAGCCTGAAAGTTTGACTATTAATTGTTTTTTGTTCATTTTAGCTCCGGTTTTGTAGGTTATTTACTATTCTTATCAAAAGCATTGATAAATCAAGCTTTTTTTTAGTGCATCAAAAAAAGTTATACACAAAATGTTGTAGATGTTGAATAAACCCTTATTTACAAAGCTTTTTTATATTAAAACCTTTAATTTTAATTAAATAATCCGAGGTCTTTTAAGTCATTAAAGGTTGTAAAAAACATTAATGATATCAGTATAAATATACCGATTCGAAAAAAACCTTCTTGTGTTTTTTGAGATAAAGGACGACCTAAAGCTTTTTCAAATGCATAAAACATTAAGTGTCCGCCATCTAATAGTGGAATTGGAAATAGATTGACTAAACCTAGGCTAATTGAGATGTAAGCCATCATACTGATAAATGCCAAAACACCAAATTCTGCAACTTGACCAGATATTTTAGCAATTCTGATTGGTCCACCTAATTGGGAAGTATCAGCCTTGCCTACAATCATCCCACCAATATACTTTAAAGATGAGACGCTTACATAATAAACCTCACGTGCCGCATGATATATTGCTTTAGCTGGACCTAGTTTGACATGATTAATCTCATTATTATATGCACCTAGCTTTATTCCAACTATTCTTTTGTTTAATTTGTTGCCAAGATTGTCCTCACTCAAAACGGTATCTGGCTTGATTTGAAGTAATAACTCCTCATAAGACCGTTTAACCTTGAAATCGATAAAATCTGAAGTTGACATAGTAATATACTTTGAAACATCCATAATACTTTGCACTTCATTTCCATCTATTTCCAAAATAATATCATTTTGTTTTAAACCACCAACCATAGCTGGGCTATCTTTTTGAACCTCATTAATTACAGCAGGAGTAAAATCTTTTCCTACAAATGTATAAATAGAAAAAAATATTACTAATGCCAATATAAAGTTAGCTAAAGGACCTCCGAAAACAATTAAAACTCTTTGATATAAAGGCTTTAGAACAAATAGCTTTCGACGATCTTCCTCATCATATTTCTCTAGGATTTTCTCTTGGTCGGCTTGAGAAAATACATTTCGATCTCCAAAAAATTTCACATACCCACCTAATGGTATCCAGCAAATTTTCCACCTGG
This sequence comes from uncultured Pelagibacteraceae bacterium, assembly GCA_902523615.1. Classification (GTDB taxonomy): domain Bacteria; phylum Pseudomonadota; class Alphaproteobacteria; order Pelagibacterales; family Pelagibacteraceae; genus Pelagibacter. The sequence continues at coordinate 46,359 of CABYZW010000001.1, forward strand.
TTCCAGATTTGTCATTCCAACCAAATATTTCTTTACCAAATCCGATTGAAAAATCAGTAACTCCTACCCCATATTTCTTGGCAAAATAATAATGGCCATATTCATGAATAAAAACCACTACTAAAATTAATATTATAAAGGGTAAAATAAAATTAAGCATAATTTATATTTTAAATGAATACAAAAACATACTCAATAGGCCATTTTACACTACTTTAAAGTTAAAACATTTTAATAAAGATTAATAATACAGCAGTGTAAATATTACTCCTAATACGAGTAATAATATAAGTATAATTACATAATTAATTTTAATTTTAAATCTTTTGTAAATTAACTCGCTAATTTTTTCCCAAAACAATACTATCAAGAAAATGATTATTGCTGGAATAATAAATTTGATCATTATTTCTAACTCTTGTCTCCAACATACACTGAAACACCTCTTGAATTAATATCAACATCAAATTTCTTGTGCAAAGGAGGAAAAGCTCTTTGAGAACAGTCCAATCTATCACAAGTTCTACAAGAAACTCCGATTGGTATTTCGGTTGTTTTATCAGTTACATTCATATTTTCTGTATAAACAAAATCCTTAGCATATTTTGCTTCGCAGCCTAATCCAATAGATAAAATACTTTTTGATTGACCAAATCTGCCGATTCCCTTTTCAACAGTTCTTGCAATGCAAACATACTTCTCACCATTAGTCATTTTACTTACAGCAGCTTGAATTACTCCAGGTCTTGTAAATGCAGAATAAACATTCCATCTTGGGCAAGCTCCCCCATATCTCGGAATCTCTATTCCCGACAAAGAAAATCTTTTTGAAATATTCCCTGCCATATCCACTCTTAGAAAATGGAACGGGATTCCTGGAAGCTTAGGGTCTTGTAAACAAGTAACTCTATGTGTTACTTGTTCGAAAGATGTAGCGAATGTATTTTGTAAAAGTTCTAAATCATACTTAAGTTTTTTACATTCTGTATGAAAAGGTTTGTAAGGCATTAATATCGCAGCTCCACAATAATTTAATAAAGCTACTTTTGTTAATTTCTTAGATTCTTCAGAAGGAAATGTAAATGTAGACAGGTAATCTTCAATTTCTTTACTTGCACCTTCTTGGGCTATTTGGGCTGCTGCATGAAGTTTTTTGGTCTCTAGCGAACTATAATCACTTAATAATAATTCTTTTTTATTTTTATAATATATCTTTGAAAAAGGTTTATTTTCTTCAGGAATTACATCTCTGACTGTTATTCCATATTCTGATTTTAAATACTCGCAAAGTGCTATGTATCTAGTACGATTATTTTTTTGAACATTTTCAAAAACTCTGTTTGCAAATTCCTCTAGTTTTGGAAAATAGTTCTTATTTTTTTGAAGAAAATCTGAAATTACTTCTCCAGGAAAGGAACTTTTTCTCCCATCAACAATTTTACCAGAAATTTTTTCAATTTTATTTACTAGTTCATGATCTTTTTTTTTTAAAATATCTCCTAGTCTTACAATTGCTTTACCAATTTTAGGGTTCGTTCCAACTAAGTCTTTAACTTCTGGGCCTAGAATATCTAAATCCTCAAATAATTCGTCATCTAAAATTTCGGACAAAGTATTTTCTAAATTTAAATCTGTTTTTGAGGTAAGTTGTGAGAGTTCAATATTTAACTTCTCACAAATTTTTAATAGAAGATCTCCATCAATTTTCCTTTTGCCACCTTCAATAAGATTCAGGTAACTCGGAGAAATCCCTAATTCCTCAGAGAGCTTATTAGCTTGAAGACCTAATTGTCTTCGAAAAGCCTTGATTTTTGGACCAATTTTTAAATCTAATTGACTCATATTTTCTTTTTGTAAATTTTGTAAATTTATATTTACAAAATTTTTCCTCAATTTACAACACTTTTAAACTTTTTTATGGATTTTGTAAATACTGTAAATTATAAACTTTACATGGACGAAAAATTAAAAAACATAGAAAATGAAAGCCAAATCATAAAACATGAAGACCTTGCTAGACATAATAGCAGAGGAATCTACATGAGAGATGATCATTGTGATTGGGGTTCAAGTGGAATGAACGATTTAATTGATTCTTTAACAGATTCAAATTAAATCTTCAAACTTCCTCTTAATTCATTTCTCAATATCAGCTTTCAAACTAAAGGTTTTAACTAATGAGCGCCGAAAATATTTCATACGAGTTAAAAAGATTTGCAGGGATTAAAAGAGATTATACTCCAAAAGATGTAGAAAGACTAAGAGGTTCAATTAAGATTGAATATTCTTTGTGTAAACAGCAGTCAATTAAATTATGGAAACTACTTAATACAGAAAATTATGTTAATACTTTAGGTTCTTTATCAGGTAATCACGCTGTACAACACGCTAAAGCAGGGTTAAAAGCAATTTATTTAAGTGGATGGCAAGTTGCGGCTGATGCTAACACGGCTGGAGAAATGTATCCTGACCAATCTCTATATCCCTATGATAGTGCACCAAAATTAGTCGAGTCAATGAACAATGCTTTGATAAGAGCTGATCAAATTCAACATATGGAACTTCAAGATGGTGATATGAAAAAAGAAAAAAGAGTGGATTACATGTTACCAATAATTGCTGATGGTGAAGCAGGATTTGGTGGACCATTAAATGTTTTTGAACTAGCAAAAAAATTTATTAAAGCTGGTGCTGCAGGTGTTCACTTTGAAGATCAGTTAGCAAGTGAAAAAAAGTGTGGTCACATGGGTGGTAAAGTACTTGTTCCAACTGGAACAATGATCAAAAATTTAAAAGCAGCTAGATTAGCTGCTGACATTGCAGATGTTCCATTAATTATTTTAGCTAGAACAGATGCAAATGCTGCAAAACTAATTACAAATGACCATGATGAAAATGATAAACCATTTATGACAGGCAAAAGATCTCCTGAGGGATTTTATTATGTTAAAGCAGGAATAGAGCAAGCAATTTCAAGAGGTTTAGCTTATGCTCCTTACTCAGATTTAATTTGGTGTGAAACAGCAACACCAAATCTTGAAGAAGCTAAAAAATTTGCTGATGCAATTCATGAAAAATTTCCTGGAAAACTTTTAGCTTATAACTGCTCACCTTCATTCAACTGGAAAAAACATTTATCTGATTCTGAAATAGCTTCTTTTCAAAAAGAAATTAGTGCGATGGGTTATAAATTTCAATTTATTACTCTCGCTGGATTTCATACACAAAATATTGCAATTTTTGAACTTGCTGAAAAATATAAAAAAGAAGGTATGTCTGCTTATTCAAAAATACAAGAACAAGAATTTGCTCGTGAGAAAGATGGTTATACAAGCGTCAAACATCAAAGAGAGGTTGGTACTTCGTATTTTGATGCAGTTTCCAATACAATCACTAGCGGGAAGAGTTCAACCACAGCAATGGACGGCTCAACTGAGTCAGAACAATTTTAAAAAATATTCCTTTTGAATATATAAATTAACAGATCAAGAAATTTGTCGATTAATTATTTATTGATTTAATGAATTTCTTTGTGATCCAAAATGTGTATGTTATTAGCCCATATGGTAAATAAAAACTTTGGCTTTGGAACACAAATAAGAAAATCTCCTTTCTTTGAATCTACTGTGAAATGGGGTGCAACTGGATTTTCGGTTTATAATCACATGTATATTCCAAGAGATTTTGGTAATCCTGAACAAAATTTTTGGAATTTAATTGAAAAATCTATACTTTGTGATGTTGCAGTTGAAAGACAAGTAGAAATTACTGGACCGGATGCTTACAAATTTATCCAATTACTAACACCTAGAGATCTATCAAAATTATCAGTAGGACAATGTAAATATGTACTAATTGTAAACGATAAAGGTGGAATAATTAATGATCCAGTTCTCTTAAGACTAGCTGAAAATCATTTTTGGTTATCTCTTGCTGACAGCGATGTATTATTATGGGCACAAGGAGTAGCTGTAAATTCAGGATTAAATGTCAAAATTTCAGAACCAGATGTATCTCCACTTCAATTGCAAGGACCTACATCAGCAGAAATAATGATTAAGCTTTTTGGTAAAGACATTAAAGATCTTAAATATTATTGGTTCAAAGAATGTACATTAGATGGAATTCCATTAGTTGTCTCAAGAACTGGTTGGTCAAGTGAATTTGGTTATGAAATTTTTTTAAGAGATGGTTCAAAAGGAAATGATCTTTATGAAAAAATTATGGAAGCAGGTAAAGATCATGGTCTAAAACCTGGTCATACTTCCTCTATAAGAAGAATTGAAGGTGGTATGTTATCTTATCATGCTGATGCAGATATTAACACTAATCCTTATGAATTAGGTCTGGACAGGTTAATTAATTTAGATAGTAAAATTAATTTCATAGGTAAGGAAGCTTTAAAAAAAATAAAACAAGAAGGAATAAAAAGAATACAAATCGGTTTAGAACTATATTGTCGCCCACTTGAAGGACCTAATACCACTTTTTGGCCAATTTTAAAGGACGGAAAAGAAATTGGTAAAGTTACTTCAGCCGTATATTCACCCAGGTTAAAAAAAAATATAGCTCTGGCAATAGTAGAGATTATTAATTCAAAGATTGGGAATAATTTAAAAGTTATTATAAATGATGATGAGATACTTTCTAAAGTAATTGAGAAACCCTTTTACGATCCAAAAAAAAAAATAGCTTCTTCTTAAGATTTAATATTATAGCCTTTTTTTAATAATATTGAGACAGCGATTACGCATATAACTAAAAATGACACCATAGAACCTACACTTATCCAAATATTAAAATCTGATATTCCATAAAATGAAAATCTTAAGCCATCAATTAGATAAACTACTGGATTAAAATAAGAAACAGTTTGCCAGAATGGTGGCAACATATCTAAAGAGTATAAACTTCCTCCTAAAAAAACCATTGGTGTGATAACCAGTGATGGAATAATTGACATTTGTTCAAAGTTTTTGCTAACAACACCAATTAAAAAACCAAATAATGCAAAAGTAAAAGAGACTAAAACTAATAAAAATATCATTAAAATTGGATACTCTACAGACACTTCAGCAAAAAATGATGCAGTAGCATAAATCACGGCACCAACAATTAGAGTTTTGGTAGCTCCTGCTCCAACAAAAGCTAAAACTGTTTCAAGTGTTGAAATAGGTGCAGCTAAAATCTCAGTAATAGTTCCATTAAATTTTGGAAAAAATATTCCAAATGAAGTGTTACTTATTGATTGAGTAAGTAATGTTAGCATTAATAAACCGGGTACGATATATGAACCATAACTCACGCCATCAATTTTTTGAATATAACCGCCAATCACTGAACCGAAAACAACAAAATATAATGATGTGGATATAACTGGTGAGAGAAGAGACTGACCTACAGTTCTTAAAAATCTGTTCATCTCATGAACATAAATAGCTCTAAAACCATAATAGTTAAATTTCATTATTTTCTCTTACTAAATTAACAAAAATCTTTTCTAAGTTACTTTGTTCTGTTTTTAAATCTCTTAACTTTAAGCCAGTATCTTTTAAATCTTGTAATAAATTTGTTATACCAGTTTTTTTTTCTTTAAGACTGTATGTATAATCTAAGCACATCTTATTATCTCCGATATTTAAATCATATTTTTCTAATGATTTTGGTATTTCCTCAATTCTCTCTTGCAACTCAATTATTAGAATTTTTTGACCCATCTTTTTTAATAATTCTTTTTTTTCTTCTACAAGTATAATTTCACCTTGATTAATAACTCCAACCCTATCTGCAATTGCTTCAGCTTCCTCAATGTAATGCGTGGTTAAAATAATAGTGACCCCTGTTTTTCTCAGATTCTCAACAACCATCCACATATCCCTCCTAAGCTCAACATCTACTCCAGCCGTTGGTTCATCTAAAAATAATATTTTTGGTTCATGAGATAAGGCTTTGGCAATCAAAACTCTTCTTTTCATTCCACCGGACAATTGTCTTAATCTTTGGTCTTTTTTATCCCACAAACTTAAGTCTTTTAAAACTTTTTCTATATATTTTGGTTTTGGAGGTTTACCATATAAACCTCTTGAATATGATACGGTATCGAAAATTGTTTCAAAAGACTCTAAATTTAATTCTTGAGGAACCATTCCTATTCTAGACCTTGTTTCACGATAATCTTTGATTATATCAAAGCTATCAACAGTGACCGTCCCGGAAGAGGGAGTAACAATTCCACAGATTATACTAATTAAAGTTGTTTTTCCTGCACCATTTGGTCCGAGCATTGCAAAAATTTCACCTTGTTTGACATTAAGATTAATTTTTTTAAGTGCATTAAAGCCATTATCATAAACCTTTGAGAGGTCATTAATAATTATCTGTTTATCTGTCATTAAGACAGATATATAGCTATTAATTCATTTAATACAATCGAGTAATGTTAAAACTTTTTAGCTTTAAAAACTATTAATGGTAAAAAAGTTGCAATCACAAAAGATAAAAATAATAATGATTGTGCTACAAAAGGTCCAAATAATTCTTTAGGTAAAATAATTCCAACTAATAAACTTTTTGAAAAATCAGGTACTGGAAATATTAAAAAACCTCCAATCAACCCAACCATTATTGAAACATATGCAGTTTTTTCGTTAATATTTTTATTATAAAAACTATAAAATACAGTTAGTACGAAGGCACAGCAAAATAAATCAGCCAATAAAAATAAATACAAAATATCAAATCCTTTAGACGCAACAATAAAAGAAATTGATGATAAAAACAAAATCATATATTTAGAAACTTTCAAGTAATTTGTTTTTTTATCTAAATTGAATGTTGCTTTACCATCAACAACAATCAGGCTCGATATTGCATTTACTAAAGTATCTACAGTAGAGATGGTTAATGCCAAACCTAATATAATCACTATAATAGAAAGTAGCTCTGTTTGATCTTTAAGCAATAATATAAAAAAACCAAGATCTGGTCTGTTAGTTGGATCTATAGAGAAAGCAATCATTCCTGTAAATCCCATGTAAAATACGATAGGTATAATAATAAAAAAAGATATAATTAAGCTTTTTTTTAAAGTTTCAAAATTTTTAGCGGCATATACTCTTTGCCAATTACCTTGATGAAATAAATTAGTTGCAGCAACTGCAATAAAAAAAGTCAAACCAGCTGTATAACTTGGTAAGTAAGATGTGCTTAATAGTTGAGGATTTTTTTCTTTTATAAAATTAAAAGAAAATTCAGATCCTGTAAAAGAGTTTATATAAGCTATAGAAATTAATAAAATGATTCCTATAACAACCATTTGAATATTATCAGTAAAAATAGAGGCTCTTAAACCTCCATATAAAGTATAAACAAGAGTTGATACAATTACAATTAAAGCAGTTATCCAAAGCTCTGTGCCTGAAATATAATTGATTAAGACAGCTACTGCTGTCACTTCTGCACATAAAAAAATAAACATATAAAAAATTGTCATTAATAAAATTAGTTTGAATAAACTTTTTCCAAACTTCATACGCATAAATTCAATTAACGAAGATCCTTTGGGAAATTCTTTTCTTATTTTTTTCCCAAGATATATTAAAAAAAACATTGGAAATGCTGTACCAAGTGAATATCCTATGATAGCCCCAATTCCACCCCATGATGCAGCTGAAGCTGGACCAAATAGAATCCATGCTCCTAAAGCTGATGCAGTTAAACTTGTTGTTAAAGAAAATAGTCCAATATTTCTATCTGCAGTTAGATAATTATTAAGACCTTGGTATTTTTTTGAATTATATAAGCCTAAAAAAACAAATATTAAACTTATTATAATAACTAATGTTAATGATGTTGATTGACTTAAAAAATATGTTTTATTCATTTTTCCCTTTCTGAATTACCGGACAGGTTCTTAGGGTTTAATCTCAGTCAACTAGGACACCCCCTTAATTACTATCTACAATTTATTATCCATAATTTCAACCATACATTTGGTTGCATACTCTTTCCACTCTGTAGAACTTTTACCTTTAAGTCCATCTAGGTGATTACGGTTATTTTGAATATCCTTTTGATGTCTAATTCTGTCTTTTTCATCCAAGTTTTTTTCCATTTTCTCTAGGTTTGCCTCCATAGCTTTTATCCAGCTATTCCCTAATTCAATACATTTTTTATCATCTCTCTCGTCACAAATTTGCTTAAAAAAATTAAAAATTACATCATCAGTTTTAATTAATTTATCCATTGCTTAGTAAAAAATTTAGCTTTTAAAGCAGTTATTAAACAAAATTGCCATTAAAATCCAAATTATAAATACCTCTCCATTAGTGAAAGAATAATCTGCTCCAGCAATTCCTGCAACAATATTAATTGAATAAATAATTATCGTAGAAAAAATAAGGCTTATTATAAAACGAATTAATCCAGCTAAATATTTCATCATGGTTATAATTATATATTTATTTAATTATTCAATCAATTAAGATTTAAATATTTGTGTTAATTTTTTTTAATCTTTTCAAGTGTTCTAGTTATGAATCTTGGAGTTAATGTTTTGATTGGATTTACAGTGGTCTCTAAATTTTCTGGGGATCCTTTTATTTTAAAGCTTACCCCAAATACGCCTTCTCCTGTTTTGGAGCCCACGAGAATTTTACCAAGCACTGGAATAGAACCTATAGCCTTGTTAATTGTTGTTGCTGGAACCAATGTTCCTCTTAAACTTATAAGTTTATTTTTTTCAACATAACCATCCATTAGAATAGATATTGCTGGACCAATTGCATAAATCTCATCAATAGTCATTAAATTTCCTTTATTTTTAAAACTCATTTCAAATTCATTAAATTTTATACCCTCACCTGACAAAATATCTGCAATACCTTGGAGTGAGGCTAAAGTTAAAATTTTAGTTAAAACTGGTAATTCTTTTAATCTAAAATTATAAATCTTTAATTTTGAATTTGATTTATTGAGGATTTTTGAGCTATAAAAATCTAGTTCTCCGCCATCAAAACCTTTTATAAAGTTATAGCGTCTTACAATTGATTCTGCCTTATCCAAATATAATGTGGTAATTTTAGTGTCATTTTTTGAATTGATGGTAAATCTTAGTTTTTTATCCTTCGTAAAATTTGCTACCAAATTAGCTTTAGTTAATTTTTGATCTTTTAAAAATAAATTCCCAGAAAAATTATAAATATTTTGACTCTTATCTAAAGAAACTTCATCAATTAATATATTTATTTTATTATCTATATTAAAAACGTCCAAATTATTATCTTGAGATATCAAAAGATTGTCAATTAAATTGTTGGCATTAAAAAAGGATCCATTTAAGAAATATTCATTTTTTTTCTTTTGAAATTTTATTTCATTTCTTTTTTTTTCTATATCTATATAATCTAAGTTTACACTATAAATATTCTTAATTTTGTAGTCTTTGTTGAGTTCTAAATCTTTAACTTCAAATTTATTTTTTTTTTCTTTTAATGAAAATAAATTAATAAAAATTTGTTTATTTTTTTTTAATTGTCCCTTAACATTAATTATTGTGTCATTTTTGCTTTCATTTTCATAATTCAAAAAATTGATTAATAGAGGGTTATTTTTAATCTTAAGTGCTGTTTCGAAGAACAATAAATCATTTTTTTCTCTTATAGAATATTTAATTTTATCGTTTAAATTTTGTAATAAAATTAAACCTTCTCCATTTATCAATAATTCTTCGTCTCTATAACTTAAATTTATTTTATTATTTGATATTAAAATATTATCTTTTAAGTTTGGTAAAAATTTTTTTAAACCTAAGAAATTTTTTAATTCTAATTTATCAATTAAGAATTCAGATTTTATATTAACGTCAGAAAGTTTGTAATTCTTATTAAATTTAAAAGAAAAGTTGTTTTTCGAACTCAATCTAACTTTTTCTATTTTGAGATCAGATACAAAGTTTTTTAAAAATATGTTTAAATTTTTGTCTTGAATATCAAATACTGTATTATTTATAGAACCTTTAATTAAGAAGTCTTTATTTATTTTTTTCACCTCTATTTCGTCTGAAAAAAAGTTCAAATCATTTAATGAAAAATTAATATCATTTAATTGTAAATTATCTTTTTTGTGGGAAAAGGTTAAATTTAAATTTTCAAAATTGTAAATTTTCAAAAAGTTTAAATTAAGATCTTTTATTACTCCCTTAATAAAAAAATTTTCTTTAATCTTTCCCCTATCATCAAATTCAATTTTGATATTACCTACTAAAAATCCTTTCTGTAAAATTTTTTCTAGAATAAATAACTCAGGAGTATTTTTTAAGGTTCTGGAAAATTTAACAAGATTTTTAATTTCTATCGATTTTGTTGAAATCTCCAAATTTTTTATTGAAAATTTTTTTTGTATTATTGATCTTAAAGAAATTCGTGATTTTAAATTTTCAATTTCAATTATTTCATTTTTATTTTTTAATATTGGTCCAATAGTCTTCAGATTTAGACTTAATTTTAATGGATCTAAAACTAACTTAATTGTTTTTAAATCAATTTCTAAATTTTGATCTATATTTTTGATTTTTTTTATAACAATATGATTAAATTTATCGGTATCTATTCCAAATATCGAAGTATATGAAATTAAAATTAATAAAAGTGAAAATAAAATTAAAATTGATCTAATTATAGTTTTCATTAAATTTTATATAATGAGTGCTCTAAAAATTCATCTATTTCACCATTTAAAATCTTATCTGGATTTGTACTTTCAAAATATGTTCTGTTGTCCTTAACTAACCTATATGGTTGTAGAATATATGATCTTATTTGGTGCCCCCAACCTATATCCGATTTGTTAGACTCCATATTCTGTATTTGTTTTTCTTTTTTTTTTAGTTCAAAATTATACAGTCTCGCTCTTAACATATTCATGCAAGTTTCTTTATTTTTATGCTGTGATCTTTCATTTTGACACTGTACAACTATTTTTGTTGGTATGTGGGTTATCCTTACTGCGCTATCAGTAGTATTTACATGCTGTCCACCTGCTCCACTAGATCTATAAGTATCAATTCTTAAATCTTTATCTAAAATTTCTATATCAATGTTTTCATCAACCACTGGATAGACCCAAATACTGGCAAAGCTTGTATGTCTTCTTGCGCCAGAATCAAAAGGTGAGATTCTTACTAATCTATGAATTCCAGATTCTTTTTTTAACCATCCAAAAACATAATCCCCTTCGATCTTTATTGTTGAGGATTTTATTCCAGCCTCATCCCCTTTATGTTCACTAATTAAACTTGAGTTAAACTTTTTATAATCTGACCACTTAAGATACATTCTTCTTAGCATGTTTGCCCAATCCTGAGACTCAGTGCCCCCAGCACCTGCATGGATTTCAATATAACAATCAAGTGAGTCTTCTTCATTAGACAGAAAACATTTAATTTCATTTTTTTTTGCAATTAACCTAAGTCCTTTCATACTCTCAAAAATCTCATTTTGAATATTTTGATTTTTCTCTTCAATGGCTAACAGATTTAAATCATCTAAATCTTTTAATTTTATAACAGACTCTTCAAATGAATTTACTAAATCTTCGAATAATTTTTTTTCTTTAATTATTTTTTTTGAAAAAGCTTTATCTTGCCAAAAATTAGCATCAAGCATTTTTTTATTGTGATCTTTTAATTTTGAGTAAATATTATTTGTTTCAAAGAAACTCCTTAATTCTTTGATTAATTTTTTCGATTTCTTTCTTAAAAATTAAATATTTTTCATCCATCAATAAAACTTTAATATATTATTTGCATCTAATCTATTACTATTTGAATATAAAACTGTTCCATCAACAACATTCTTACTTTTATAGGCCTCCATGATTGATTTGTTGGTAGAAAGACTCGCTTTTTGTCCAGTTATAGGATCTACAACCATCATGGTTATTCCATCTGATACTTTAAAAGGTCTAGCTTCAGATTTTTTAATAGCTTTTTTTACAAAATTTTTAAAAATTGGTAATGCAGTTTTCGAGCCAGTTTCAAATTTTCCTAATGGTGCGGGATTATCCATACCGACATAAACTCCTACTACAAAGTTTGATGTAAATCCTATGAACCATGCATCTGTATTTTCATTTGTAGTCCCTGTTTTTCCAGCTAAATTTAAATTTAATTTTTTTAATTTCTTACCTGTCCCTCTTTGAATTACACCCTCTAGTATTGACGTAATCTGATAAGCAGTTTGTGCAGAAAAAACTTGCTTGTAATTATCTATAATTTTTGGGAATTTTTCACTGATGTAAGATATTTCATTACAATTAGAACAGGCTCTTTTATCGTTATTCACTATAGTGTTTCCCTCACTATCTTGAACCCGGTCAATTAAAATAGGTTCGACCAACTTACCACCATTAACAAAAGCGCAGTATGCAGAGGTTAACTTTAAAAGTGTTGTCTCTTTAGATCCTAATGAGATGGATAATAATTTTTCAGGATTTTCATATATACCTAATTCCTTAGAAAACTCTACGACACTTTCAATTCCTAAATTTTGGGCAATTCTAACTGTCATTAGATTTCTTGATTTTTCTAGTCCTGTTCTTAAAGTGGAAAGTCCATAAAATTTTTTTCCATAGTTTTCTGGTTTCCACATCTTTAAATCCGATCCTTGTTCTAAAACAAGGGGCGCGTCTAAAACTAAGGAGGTCGGAGTGTAATTATTTTCTAATGCTAATGCATACACAAATGGTTTAAAAGCAGATCCAGGTTGTCTTAAAGCTTGAGTTGATCTATTGAATTCACTATTCTTAAAACTGAAGCCACCACTAAGTGCTAAAACCCTACCAGTGTATGGATCCATAACAACTATCCCTCCATTTATTTTGGGAATTTGTTTCAAACTAAATTTATTACTTTTAATTTTTTTTACATAAACTATGTCACCTTCTTTAAAAATTTCGTTAAGTTCTTTCTTAGTCCAAGAAATTTCACTGTACTCAATTAAACCTTTTACCTGATCTTTAGTCTCTATCTCCACTGAAAACTTTGATATTCTTTTTATGATTGCAAGCTTCCAGCCAATTGAATTTTCTAACTCATAATCTTCAAGACCTTTATACCATTTTGAGTCATATTCTTTATTGTCAATAACTCCTCTCCAACCTTTACGTTTATCATACGAAATTAATCCATCTCTTAATGAATTTGTTGCGATTTTTTGCAATTCTAAGTTTATAGGAGTATTGATATTAAATCCTTGTTTATAAACTTTTTCATATGATAATTTTTGAATAATATTTTTTCTTACATCTTCTATATAATATTGTGCGTCCTCTAAGAAAATCTTTTTATTTTTTTTTAAATAAATTTCTTTTTTTTTCAAATCATTATACTCTTTCAAACTTATAAAATCATTATCTAGCAGATTTTTTAATACTAAATCTCTCCTAAATTTAGCTAATTCTATATTTCTGTACGGGTTATATTTACTTGGTGCTTTAGGAAGAGCTGCTAATAATGCCGCTTCTTCATAATTAAGTTCTTGAATTGATTTATCAAAATATTCAAGGCTTGCAGCTGCCACTCCATATGACCCACTACCTAAATAAATTTGATTCAAATATAGCTCTAATATTCTCTCTTTGGTTAAAGCTCTTTCAATTCTAAAGGCAAGGATAGCCTCCTTTATTTTTCTATTCAGACTTACTTCATTTGTGAGAAGAAAGTTTTTAGCCACTTGTTGTGTAATAGTTGAAGCACCCTCTAGCCTTTTTGATGTCATCAAATTTCTTATATTGTTTAATATTGCTCTTAAAACTCCCTTAGCATCAACACCAGGATGGGAAAAAAAATTTTTATCTTCTGCTGATAGGAAAGAGTTAATTACATTTTTTGGTATAGACCCATATGGAACAAAAATCCTTTTTTCCTTGGAAAAATCTGCTACTAATTCTCCATTTCCAGAATAAACTTTACTTGAAACTGGTGGCTTATAATTCTTTAAAAATTTGTAATCAGGTATATTATTAGAAAAATTCCATAGTACTCCTAAAATGATTATCGAGAATACTAGTAAAAAGCTAGCAAAAGTGATAAATATATTCTTAAATAACTTACTCATTTTAATTCCATTATATATGGGAATTTGTTAAAGATAAGGCAATAAGAACAACAAAATTTATTAAACAATATTTAAATGAAAATATCAAAAATTAACCTATGGAAAAAAATTTATATATTGATGCATCGCATCCTAATGAAACTAGAGTCGTACTTAAATCTAAAAATAATATTGAAGACTACGAATACGAAGGATTAAAAAATAACCTTATTAAAAACAATATTTATCTTGGTAAAGTAAGTAGAATTGAGCCATCTTTACAGGCAGCCTTTGTTGATTTTGGTCGAGAAAGACATGGTTTTTTATCTTTTAATGATATTCAGTCAGATTATTACCAAATACCTAAGAGTGATTTAGAAAAAATTAAATTAGAGGAAGAAAGAGTTAGAGAAGAACTATCTAGAGAAGTTGCAGCTAAAGAGGAAAAAAATATTGCCGAAGGAAAATTAGAAATCGAAGACCCTATAGACAGTAAAGAAACACCAACAGATAGTAAAGAATTAGAAGACAAGAAGAAAAAGTTTGAAAATAAAAGTAAATTTAAAAGATATAAAATTCAAGAAGTTATAAAGCCCAATCAAGTGATATTGGTTCAAGTCATTAAGGATGAAAGAGGGCAAAAAGGAGCAGCATTAAGTACATTTATTTCTATCGCAGGTAAGTATATAGTTTTAATGCCTAATACTGCAAAAGGTGGTGGAATTTCTAGAAAAATATTTAATCCAGCTGAAAGAAAAAAAATTAGGAATATATTGAATGAAATTGAGATTCCTAAAGAGATGGGTTTAATTGTAAGAACTGCTGGAAGTAATAAAACAAAAAATGAAATTGATCATGATTTAACTACTCTAACAAATACTTGGAACCAAATTAAAACTAATGCAATTAATTCAATTGCACCATCATTAATTCATCAAGAGAGTGAAATAATAAAAAGGACTTTGAGAGATATGTATGACGAGAATACAAAAAATATAATTATTGAAGGAAACGAAGGTTATAAAAAAGCACAAAATTTTATGAAAATGATGATGCCTTCGCATGTAAAAAAAATCAAAAAATATAGAGGTAAAAACCCTTTATTTATTGAAGAAGGTATAGAACAAAAACTAAATCAAATTTTTGACTCTGAAATTAAGTTATCATCTGGTGGCTACTTAGTAATTAACCCGACTGAAGCACTAGTTTCTATTGATATAAACTCAGGAAGTTCAATTAAACAAAAAAATGTTGAAAGTACTGCTTTAGATACAAATCTTGAAGCTGCTGAAGAAATTGCAAGACAAATTAAAATAAGGGATTTATCTGGATTAATCATCATCGATTTTATAGATATGCTCAGTTATGGAAATAGAAAATTGATAGAAAGAAAATTAAAAGAAAAATGCAGATCTGACAGAGCTCGAATTCAAATTGGAAGAATAAGTAATTTTGGTTTATTAGAAATGTCCAGACAAAGATTAAGGGAAAGTGCTGTTAAGTGGAAAGTTAATCTCACAGATGAGTCTTTTGCTTTAAAACTATTGAAACTTGTTGAGCTTAAAGCTGTAGTAAACAAAGCTAAATTTGTGGATATTAAGGTATGTAAAAAAATTTCAGATTTTTTAAAAGAAAACTTTATAGAAGATTTAACTTATTTTGAAAAAAAGAATAAAATGAAAATAGATATAATGATAGATAACTCCCTTATCATACCTGAATTTATAATTGATATTAAAAATAAATCAAAAAAAACTTTAGAATTAATTGAACATTACGAAAAACTTAAAAATCTTAATGAACTTAAAAGAGATGCAGATATCGTGGAATTAAAAGATAAAAAAAAATTTAAAAAGAAAACCTTTAGAAAAAAAAAATTCTTTAAAAAAGTTAAATAATACCTTTTTTTGGGGAGGATCGACTTCCCATTAATATTTTTTTAATTCTTCCTGAGAGATATGAATGTCTTCCAGCAACAACAGCATTTTTAAATGCTAACGCCATTGTAAAGGGGTTTTTAGCTCTGGCAATTGCTGTATTTACTAAAACCCCATCACATCCGAGTTCCATTGCAATAGTTGCATCTGATGCCTGCCCTAATCCTGCATCGATTATTAACGGTAACTTAGTTTGATTTCTTATGATTTTTATATTTGTTTTATTTAAAATGCCAAGTCCGGAACCTATTGGTGCAGCTAAAGGCATTATTGCTGACGCACCAGAGTTTTCCAATCTTTTGGCCATTAATGGATCGTCATTACAGTATACCATTACCTGAAATCCTTCTTTAGTTAATATTTCTGTAGATTTTAAAGTTTCAATCATTTCAGGAAATAAATTTTTTTTATCTCCTAAAACTTCAAGTTTTACTAATTTCCATCCTCCCATCTCTCTAGCTAGTCTTAATGTTCTAAGAGCATCTTTTGAATTAAAACATCCAGCTGTATTTGGAAGATATGTAATTTTTTTAGGATCAATATAATCCATTAATAAAGGTTTTTTTTTGTCTAATATATTTACTCTTCTTACTGCAACAGTTACAATATCTGCACCTGATATTTCTATTGCTTTTGCACATTCCTCCATATTTTTATATTTTCCTGTTCCTACAATTAATCTGGACTTAAAATTTTTTTTTGCAATAACCAAAATATCTTTTTTCAATTTTAACCACCTCCAATAAAATGAACTATTTCTATTTTATCATTTGTTTTTAGCTTGATTTTATTTAGCTTTTTTTTATCCACTATTTCTTGATTTAATTCAATAGCTACTTTTTTCAGGGGTATTTTAAAGTTTTTGATAATATTCAATAGATTTAAATTCTCTTTGACAGTTTTAATCTTACCATTAATTCTTATTTTTATTTTTTTTATTTTTTTCATCGTATATAAAAGTAAAATGAATAATAAAATTATTATTATTAATGGACCAAATATTAATCTATTAGGTGAGAGAGAACAATCACAATATGGATTAATAACTTATAAAAAATTAAAAGAAAAATGTATTACTAAATCAAAAGATTTAGGATTAGTAGTTGAATTTGCTCAATCTAATATTGAAGGGGAATTGGTGAATATTATACAAGAAGCAAGAAATCAATTTGATGGAATAATAATTAACGCAGCTGCTTTTACTCATACATCTGTCGCGATCAGAGATGCATTAGATATTTTTAAAAAACCTATTATTGAAATTCATATTTCTAATATATATAAAAGAGAAGAATTTAGAAAAAAATCATTAATTAGCGATATTGCTACTGGTGGTATATTTGGATTAGGAGATAATGGTTATATTTTAGCCATAATTTCAATGCACAAGCTTTTAAAAAATGAAAATTAATAAAAAATTAATTAAAGAGCTTAGTGACTACTTAGAGGAGTTTAATCTTAATGAGCTAGAGTACACTGAAAAAGATACAAAAATTAAAGTATCAAAAAATAATTCAAATTTCAGAGATAATTTTAAGTCTATTGAAGAAAAAAATTTTAAAGACTTGAAAGAAGAAAAAAAATCCATTTCAGGAATACAGATAACTTCACCTATAATTGGAACAGCATACCACGCGCCTGAACCTGGAGCAAAAAAATTTATAGAAGTTGGTAAAAAAATTAAAAAAGGTGATACTGTTATGATAGTTGAAGCAATGAAAACAATGAATCACGTTCCATCAACATCTGACGGCACAGTAAAAGAAATATGTGTTGAAGATGGTCAACCTGTTGAATTTGGGCAAACAATAATTATTTTAGAGTAATGTTTAAAAAGATACTAATTGCTAACCGCGGAGAAATTGCGGTTAGAATTATAAGAGCATGTAAAGAATGGGGAATTTCCACTGTAGCAGTTCACTCAGATGTCGATAGAGACAGTATGCATGTAAGATTAGCAGATGAAAGTGTTTGTATAGGTTCACATCAACCAGCAAATAGTTACTTAAACATACCTGCTTTAATGTCTGCTATTGAGTTAACAAATGCTGAAGCAGTGCATCCAGGATATGGATTTCTTTCAGAAAATGCAAATTTTGCTAAAGTCTTAGAAGAAAATAATATTAAGTTTATAGGTGCATCTTCTAAACATATTGAAATGATGGGAGACAAAATTCAAGCAAAAAAAATTGCAAAAGAAAATGGATTGCCAATCATTGAAGGTTCAGATGGAGGAATAAATGAGATATCTAAAGCTATAGATCTTTGTAAAAAAATAGGTTATCCAATTTTAATTAAAGCCTCGGGTGGTGGTGGTGGAAAAGGGATGAAAATTGTTCAGAAGGAGGATGAGTTTGAAGATCTTTTTAAAACAGCAAAATCAGAAGCTAAAAAATACTTTGGAAATGACAAAGTTTATATAGAAAAATTCTTTCAAAACCCCAGACATATTGAAGTTCAAATTTTAGCTGGCAAAAACAGAACTATTCATTTACATGAGAGAGATTGTTCAGTTCAAAGAAGGCATCAAAAACTAATTGAGGAAACACCAAGCCCAGTTTTAACCAATGAAATTAGAAAAGAATTGTTTGATAAAACAGTTAATATGGTTAAAAAAATAGGCTACGAAGGTGCAGGCACAGTCGAATTTATATATGAAGATGGTAATTTCTATTTTCTTGAAATGAACACAAGGGTTCAAGTAGAGCACCCTGTTACAGAAATGGTAACAGGTATAGATATTATTAAAGAGCAGATATGGATAGCTTTTAGTGGCGAAACAGCTTTGAAACAGTCAGATATAAATCCTAGAGGTCATGCAATTGAATGTAGAATAAACGCTGAGGACCCTAGTAAAAATTTTCAGCCATCACCAGGCATTATAGGAATGTGCCACCAACCATCAGGATTTAGAACGAGGGTAGATGGTGCAATATTTCAAGGTCTCAAAGTAACCCCATATTATGATAGTATGGTTTGTAAATTAATCTGTCATGGTAGAAATAGAATGGAAGCTATACAAAGAATGAATAGATCTTTAGATGAATTTGTAATTGAGGGTATTACAACAACCATTCCTTTACATAAAAAACTTTTAAATCATGAGAAATTCATCAACTCAAATTTCAATGTTAGTTGGCTTGATAAAGAAAAAATAGTTTAATAACAACTTATTAACCATATGTCATAAACTGGATGATCAAAAGGTGCTAGGGAAGGACTAGAAGAAAACATCCAATTATTAAACACAAATACATCGTCTTTATTTTTCTTCGTTAAATCTTTAACTTGAATATAGGCTGTTATTTCTGGATTATCATCGAATTCAGAATTTTTACATTTAATACTTTTGATTTCTAAATCTTTATATTTTAATTCTTCTCCATTTTTAAGTTTAACCAAAATATTCTTCGAACTTATTTTATCTAAAATTTTAATGTCAGTGAAATTACCCTCCAAATCATTTGCATAATTTAAATTTGTAAATAGTAAATTAAAGAAGAAAAAAATTGAAATAAATAATTGTTTATTAATTCTTCCAACTTTTATATTTTTTTTTAATTGCATCTTTATCTTTATTGGGATAATACGCAGAATCTGTTCCAGTCATATTTGGTTGATGAGGTTTCTGCCAATCATACTTTTTTAGGTCTGTGCTTTTCTCTATTTTATTTGGTGTAAAATGGATCCACGAAAACCACTCTACTGGTATTTTTGAAGCATCAATTTCATCTTTATAGATTACCCATCTTTTACCATTTTTACTTTCGTAATATTTATTTCCAAAATTATCTTTACCTATATATTTTCCAAATAAAATAGTTTTAATTCTAGTTCCAAAAGTATCCCGATTCCACCATGTGAAAATTTTTTTTAACATTGTCAATATATAAAATTATAAAAGTTCAATTCAAAATTGTATAAATTAAATTAGACTAAAATATGAATTTGTATATAAATAAAATGATTTGCAGTTCAAATTAATTTAAAAAATCGGGGTTAAATGGCAAAATATTTAGTTGAAACATATTATACATGTACATTCAAAGTAAATCACTATTTAGATGATATAAACGAAGCAGAGTTAAAGAATCTTGAAAAAAGAGATGACGGAAAATTTGAAGTATTAGACGTTAAGCTTGATAACAGGAAGACTAAAAATCTTGATCCAAAAAGTGATAACAAAATCAAAAATAATAAAATTGATATTATTTCAAATAAAAAAGATACCTCCTATAAAAATTTGGAAAATATTATAAAAAATAAAAATTCTAACTCAGATACTAGTGGTAAAAGATTTAGTATGCCAGACAGACGAAAAGGATACATACAAAAAGCAACAATAGGTGACCATAAAGTTTACTTACATACTGGTGAATATGAGGATGGTAAAATAGGAGAAATATTTATAGATACAAGCAAAGAAGGAGAACTTGTCAAAGCCCTAATGAATAATTTTGCCATCGCAGTATCTCTTGGTTTGCAATATGGTGTTCCCTTAGATGAGTTTATAAGTGCATTTGTTGGAACTAAATTTGAACCCTCAGGTAAAGTTTACGGTAACGATAGAATTTTAAGTGCATCTTCAATATTGGACTATATCTTTCGAGAATTGGCTATTTCTTATCAAAATAGAGAAGACCTTGCTCATACACCTGCAATAGGAAACTTTGACAGCTCAAATTCTGATGAACAAAATTCTGAAGATCAGAGTCAACTTTTAAAAATTGTAAAGGATATTACAAGCAAAGGTTTCGTAAGAAACAATTATAAAAAAAATTTAGTTGATTTGTCTGATATTAAAATAAATCTTAAGGGTAAAAAATAGATTATTTTATTTTTTTAATAGTCAAACCTAGCTCTTTTAATTGATGCTCACTTATCTCTGATGGAGCACTCATCATTAAATCTTGAGCATTTTGATTCATCGGAAACATTGTTACTTCTCTTATATTTTTTTCATTAGCTAGCAACATTACTATCCTATCTATCCCGGGAGCTATTCCTCCATGAGGTGGTGCACCGTAACTTAAAGCATTAATCATCCCACTAAATTTTTCATCTACTTTTTTCTTGTTGTATCCTGCAATAGAAAAAAGTTTATACATCAATTCAGGGATATGATTTCTGATGGCACCAGATGAAAGCTCTACACCATTACATACAATATCATATTGATAAGCAAGTATATCCAAAGGTTTATCAAAATTAATCTGATTAATATTTCCTTGAGGCATAGAAAATGGATTATGACTGAATTTAATCTCACCAGTTTGCTCATCTTTTTCAAACATCGGGTAATCAACTATCCAACAAAATGCAAAAATATTTTCATCAATTAGATTTAAGTCTTTGGCTATTTTGTCCCTTGCTAGAGATGTAATTCTTTCTAATTCTTTTTGTTTGTTGCAGGCAAAAAAAATGCTATCCCCTATTTTGGCACCAGTCTTTTGCATTATTAATTCTAAAGATTTTTTAGAGAAGAATTTACCTACGGGTCCCTTTGCAGTTAGTTTTTCGTCATTTTCAATTGTAAAATAAGCCAAACCAGATGCACCTTGGTCTTTTGCCCATCGGTCAATGTTGTCAAAAAAGCTTCTTGGTTTATTCTTTGTTTCTTTAGTAACAATACATCTCACTTTAGATCCAGATTTTACAAGTTTTTTAAATATTTCAAACGAAACATCTTCCCTTGAAAAAATTTCTGTAACATCATTAATGATAAGCGGATTTCTTAAATCAGGCTTATCGCTTCCAAATTTCAACAATGACTCAGTGTATGAAATTTTTGGAAATTTATTAAACATAAGTTTTTTATTTGAAAATTTTGAAAAAGTACTAACTAATAATTTTTCAACCACATTAAATATATCTTCTTGATCAACAAATGACATTTCTAAATCTAATTGGTAAAATTCACCTGGACTTCTGTCAGCCCTTGCATCTTCATCTCTAAAACATGGTGCGATTTGAAAATATTTATCAAAACCAGAAACCATTACTAACTGTTTGAACTGTTGGGGTGCCTGAGGTAGTGCATAAAATTTACCTGGGTTTAATCTACTTGGCACTAAAAAATCTCTAGCACCTTCAGGGCTTGATGAAGTTAGTATAGGTGTTTGAAATTCTAAAAACCCCTGAGTGTTCATCTCATTTCTTATAAATGAAATAACCTTCGATCTTAAAATAATATTTTCATGTATTTTTTTTCTTCTTAAATCTAGAAATCTATATTTAAGTCTAATTTCTTCAGAATATTCTTGATCGCTAAAAATTGGCATTGGTAATTCTCTACAGGATCCCAAAATATCAAAACTTTTTATAACGACCTCTATTTCGCCAGTATCAATATCCTTATTTATTGTTTCTATTGATCTATTAATAACTTTTCCACTTATCCTAATTACTGTTTCTAATTGAATTTTTTCTAACTTTAGAAAATTTAAATTTTCTTTATCTATAATGCATTGAGTAATTCCATAATTATCTCTCAAGTCTATAAATAGGAGATTTCCATGATCACGCTTTTTGTTAATCCAGCCAGAAAGTAAGATCTCTCTTCCAACATCTTCTTTTCTAAGCTCATTACAACTGTGACTTCTATACTTATTCAACTATTCCTCCAATGCATTTTTAATAATTTTAAGATCAATAGATTTTTTTCTTTTTAAACTAATCTCATCGATCTTATATATAAAATCAAATATTTTACTATACGATCTGTCAATTCTTTTAATTATATAATCAATTAACTTTTTATCCAAAGAAATTTGTCGATCTGACAAATTTTTTAAAATCAGTGCAAAAATTAATTCATCATCTGGTTTTTCTATACTTTGTAATAAAAAGATTTTACACCTTGATATTAAATCGTTTAATTTAAAAGAAATATTAACTATTGATTCTGTAGATGTAACAACTAAATATTTATTGTCTTGTTCAACAATGTTAATTAATGAATAAAACAAAGTTTCATTGATATTTTTATCTAAATTTTCCAAAACAATATTTTGATGAATTTTGATTTTTTTTAAATCATTATTATTTAAAATATTTGAGTCTAATTTAATACCTTTAAATTTTTCTAAAAAAATATTAATTAAATGCGTTTTTCCTGAAAATTTTTCACCGCTAATATTCAAAAAATTTTTTTCCCATTTAGGCCATTTATTTAGTAAATTAAATACGTGTTCATTATTTTTAGTTATAAAAAAATCTTCATTTTTGAAATTCTTTTCATAATCAAATTTTATTATTTGCTGATTAAGATCTTTCACTCTAATATCCATATTTTATTTTGAGTATCAAAATTAAGTTTTTTTGCACCCATGGATTTTAAAAAATTATTTGGAGTCCCATTAAAAACTACCTGATAATAAATAAAATTGTTATCAAATTTAGAAATAAAAAAATCATAAATTAGATCCTCTTTACTAAGAATTTTTTCAAAATTTGAAATTTTAGAATTTTTTGAGCTATCAATCTTTATATTTAATATAAGTTTAATGGATGTATTAATCTGATTAGTATTTTTCCAATAATCCTCGTAAACGATCTTCAAATTATTTATGATATTCATCACTTGTTCTGAGTTGTTTATATCTATGTGAGGGTAAGTTTCATTTTTCAAAATAATATTTTTTTTTACAGAAATTCTTGATAAAATTCTCAATTCTTTATCATTTTTGAAAATTAAAGCAATTATAGAGTCTTTTAGAAAATACTTATCAGTAATTTCTTTGAAATTATATTCTTCTATATTCTCAAATTTTTTTTTTAATATGTTTAGATCTTCAAGATCTTCTGTAGGTAAGATGTAATTAATTAAATGAGATTTTTCTATGTTATTTGTCCAATCAGTAAAAAACTTATTTTTTGAAAATACCAGAAGCTCTTTTTCATTTTCATCAATTATGACTGGAATAAATAAAAAATCTTTTTTTATAGGTATTGAAGGAAAAATGTTTTTTTTTTCTAAATAACTAAATATCTTTTTTTTATTAAAAGCTACTCCCATTTTCACATAATAAATTTCATTTATAAATTTTTCTTCCTTTATGGAGAATGAATCTATCATACCTCTAACCTCATTTAATTTAATATTATCTATTTTTTTTTGATCAGAAGAGTTTAAAATAAGCAAGAGTAATTCCTTAAAAGCTTTTTTAAAACCATCATTTATCACCTCATTTTTATCAAAATTTATCTGGAAAGGTTCTGATATTTCTATGTTTCCAATTTCAAAAGCTTTACCTTCAGCTTTAGTTGTGGAAAAAAAAAAAATTATTAGAGATAGTAACGAAAAAAAAATATATAAAGATCTTAAGTATATTTTTTTATATTTAGTTATCATATCTTATATTAATGAATAAAAACTTATTTACCTATAAAAAAAGCGGTGTTGATATCAAAGCTGCTGATAAATTTGTTAAATTCATTTCAGGTATTTCATCAAAAAAAAAAGGCAAAAAAAAGTTTAATAACATTGGTGCATTTGGTTCTATAGCAAATATTCCAAAAAATATTAGAAATCCTAAAATTGTAGCTTGTACTGATGGAGTGGGAACCAAGATTGAAATAGCTAACATCTTAAACAAGTACGACACAATCGGTATTGATCTAGTTGCAATGAGTGTAAATGATTTAATAGTTCAGGGGGCAAAACCTCTTTTTTTTTTAGATTATATATCAATTAATAAAATTGATTTAATAAAACTAAAATCGATTGTCAAAGGCATAATTAAAGGCTGCAATATTTCAAAATGCGATTTAGTTGGTGGTGAAACTGCTGAGATGCCTGAAACTTATGCAAAAGGAAAATTTGATATTGCAGGATTTGCAGTTGGAGTAGTTGACGAAAAGAATATTTTACACAAAAAGAAAATTAAAAAAAATGATCTAGTTTTAGCTGTTCCTTCAAATGGTTTACATTCAAATGGATACTCACTTGTTCGATATATAATAAATAAAAAAAAAATCGACATAAAAAAAAATCACTTTCTTAGAAAAGAACTCATCAAACCAACTAAAATATATGTTAAAGAAGTTTTAAAATTAGTAGATAAAAAACTTATCAATGGTTGCGCTAATATTACAGGTGGTGGTTTATCAGATAACCTTCAAAGAATAATACCAAATAATTTTTCTATAGAAATAAATTTAAACAAAATAAAAACACTTGAAATTTTTAATTGGTTAAAAAAAAATGGTTTGAATGACGGAGAAATGTTAAAAACTTTTAATTGTGGTGTTGGTTTTTGTTTAATTATTAATCCTAAAAATCTAAATAAAGTAACTAAATATTTTTCCTCCAAGTATAAACCATATGTAATAGGAAAAATCACTAACGGAACTAATAAAACTCAATTTCATGAAAAAATCAGCTGGCCTAAATAAAATAAAAACAAGTATTTTTATTTCTGGTACAGGTAGTAATTTAAGAAGCCTAATTAAATTTTCCACAAAAAAAAACTCACCAATTTTTATTAAAAGTGTAATTTCAAGTAATAATAAAGCCAAGGGTTTGATTTTGGCAAAAAAAAATAAAATAAAAACAAAAATTTATATCTCTAAAGATAAATACAACAACGAAAATGAAATTCTTAAATTTTTAAAAAAGGATGATATTAATCTAATATGCCTTGCGGGATTTATGAAAATTTTGTCTAAAAATTTTATTAAAAAATTTAAAGGAAAAATTTTAAATATTCATCCATCTCTTTTACCTAAATATAGAGGATTAAACACTCATCAAAGAGCTTTAAAAAATAAAGAAAATTTTTCAGGATGTACTATTCACCTTGTAAATTCAAAATTGGACTCTGGACAAATAATCTTACAAAAAAAGGTAAAAATTTATAAAAATGATACAGCAGTAAAATTGGGGAAAAGAATTTTAAAACAAGAACATATTATGTATCCTAAAGCTATTAAAAAGCTGCTTTTTAGTCTTTAAAGAAAAAATCTATTTCAGTTGAGGCATTATTAAGACTGTCTGATCCATGAACTGAATTTTTATCTATTGAAATTCCATATTTTTTTCTAATTGTACCCTGTTTAGCATCTTTTGGGTTTGTTGAGCCCATTAGCTCTCTATTTTCTAATACAGCATTTTCTTTTTCAAGTACCATAACAACAATAGGTCCTGATGCTAAATAAGAACATAAATCATTGTAAAATGGTTTAGTTTCATGAACTTTATAAAACTTTTCTGCCTCTTGTTTTTCAATTTGAATTTTTTTTTCTTTAATAATCTTAAATCCTTTATTTAAAAATATCTGTTTAATTTCGTTTTCTAAATTTCTCTCTACAGCATCAGGTTTTATGATTGACAAAGTTTGTTCCATATCACTCGTAATAATCCTCTATCAATTTGTTTAATAATCTCACTCCAAATCCAGTTGCACCACCAGAATTTAGAGCACCTCCATATTTTGAAAATGCCATTCCAGCTATATCTAAATGAGCCCATGGTGTTTTATTAAGAATAAATCTTTGTAAAAATTGTGCTGCTGTTGTTGAGCCTGCACCACCTACATAATTTATATTTTGCATATCAGCATTCTTTGATTCTATGAGTTTGTCATAATTTTTATTTAAAGGCATTCTCCAAACTTTTTCATCTACCTTTTCACCTGTTTTAAATATTTGATTTGATAAATTATCGTCATTAGAGAAAAGACCAGCATATTCAGAACCTAAAGCAACTATTATTGCGCCAGTTAAAGTTGCTAAATCAATAATAAATTTAGGTTTATATTTTTTTTCTGTGTATGTAAGTGCATCAGCTAAAACTAATCTACCCTCTGCATCGGTGTTCAAGATCTCTATGGTCTTTCCACTATAAGATTTTACTATATCTCCTGGCCTCTGTGCATTACCATCAGGCATATTTTCTACAAGACCAACAACACCTACTGCATTTACTTTTGCTTTCCTTATCGCTAAATTTTTCATTAGACCTACTACCACTGCTGAACCAGCCATATCATAAGTCATATCTTCCATAAATTTTGCAGGCTTCAGTGAAATCCCTCCGGTATCAAAACAAACTCCTTTACCAACAAATGCTAAGGGTTTTTTATATGATTTATTTCCATTCCACTCGATAATTACAAGGTAAGAGCCTCTAATACTTCCCTGCCCAACTCCTAACAAAGAGTCCATCCCTAGTTTTTTCAAATTTTTTTTATCTAAAACTTTTATTTTTAATCCGAGCTTCCGAAGCTTCAAAATTCTTTTTGCGTATTCATCAGGATGCAAAACATTGCCTGGCTCTGATACTAGATCCTTTGTCAAATTAGTTCCCTCTAACAAAGACTTGAACCGTTTATTTTTATCTAAACTTATTGAATTGTTTTTAGTAAAAATATCAAATTCATATTTATTATAATCTTTTTTTGATTTATATTTATCAAATATATAAGATTTCAATTGAAGACCGTGAAAAAACTCATCTAGAAATTTATCATTTTTGTATAAAATTTCTTTAAAGTTTTCTCCTAATAAAGTCATATTAGTAATTGAATTTGATTTTATAAAATTGAAGAATTCAGCGCCTTTTTTTTCATTTTCTAAAGACAAATATTTATTATTTAATTTAATCAAAATTATTCTCTGATTTGGATTTAGATTAAAAACTAAAAAATTTTTATTTTTTATCTTATTTGAGTTTGCAGTTTTGTTGATTTCACCTGAAGTTTTAGAAATAAGGAGCTTATTTAGCGAATAAATTCTAAATTCTTCATCACAAAATAAGACGTAATTCTTGATAGTCTTGAGATTAATGCTTTTTTTAATATTTATTTTAATTGACATATTTTTAATTACAAAGAGTTATAAATGAATGCTATATATTTAGAAATTTATTATTTTCAATGAAAAAATTAATATTTCGAAATTTTACCACAGATACATTGAATTTTTTCCTAATTATGTGTTTTACAATGGGGTTAATAGTTTGGATATTACAAGCTGTAAACTATTTTGATTATGTTAGTCAAGATGGCCATGGTTTAAAAACTTATTTTACATACATTTTATTAAATTTTCCGAAAATTATTCATCGAATCATACCTTTTATCTTTTTTATTTCACTTTTTTATATTCTAATTAGTTATGAAATTAAAAATGAATTAGTAATTTTTTGGACCCACGGAATAACTAAATTTAATTTTGCTAATAATGTTTTATTTATTTCTATTATACTAACTATTTTTCAGATATGGTTTGGAAGCTTTGTTTCTCCACTCTCACAACTTAAAGGAAGAGAGCTTTTAAAAAACTCAAATATAGATTTTTTTACCTCTCTAATTAAAGAAGGAAAATTTCTCAACATTGTAGAAGGACTCACCATATTCATAAATAAAGAAAACCAAAATGGTACTTACTCAAAAATTTTTATAGATGACTCATCAAAAAATGTTTCTAGGATGATTTACGCAAAAAATGGCGTTTTGATTGATGACAAAAGTAAAAAAATTTTTAGACTTTACGATGGAAGAGTCTTAAACAATGATAAAACAAAAATAAATATATTTGAATTTGAACAAATAGATTTTAATCTTGCTGACTATTCTTCAAATACTATTCTAGTTCCAAAAATACAAGAAACACCCTCTAGATATCTTTTGGGATGTTCATTAAAAAAATTTAGATCTAATTTATTTTTTAAAAGTGATAAATTTAAATGCGATCAAAAAATTCAAAAAGAAATCCATCAAGAGCTTTTAAAAAGATTTTTTAAACCATTTTATATTCCAATTATAGCCATTCTCTGCTGTTTTTTAATTATAACCCCAAAAAATAATTATAAATACGAAAGGAATAAAAGAATAATCTTTTTAATTACGTTTTTATTACTAATAATATCTGAAATCTCTCTAAGATATTCAACAATATCTGTATTTTCAACTTCAGCATATATAATTTTACCCCTTATAAGTTTTTTTGTAATTTATCTATCTTTTTATAGGATTGTTAAAAATGTTTAAAACTTATGAAAAGTACATTGTAAAAAGCTTTATAAGCAAATTTATATTAATCAGTTTAATATTTTTATGTCTAGTAATAATATTAAGTGTACTTGAAGAAATTTCATTTTTTAAAAATTCAGATGTTAATTTATTTTTACCATATGTTATAACTTTATTAGGTGCTCCGATTACTCTTTTTGAAATTTTTCCATTTATATTCCTTATTTCCACGCAGTTTTTATTTTATGATTTTTTTAAAAAAGATGAACTTAACCTTCTTAAGACAAATGGATTGAGTAACTTTCATATAATAAAAATTTTATTTTTTTCATCATTTCTAATTGGAATTTTTACAATTTTTATCTTTTATAATGCTGCATCAAAACTCAAATTTTTTTATACAGATATCAAAAATAATTACTCTAAAGATAATAAATATTTGGCAGTTGTAAATGATAGTGGTCTTTGGCTAAAAGATGAAATAAAAAATAATACTTTGATCGTTAAAGCTAATTATATAGAAGGTGACTATTTAATTGATGTTATTATAAATGAATTTGATAAAAATTTTAATCTAATAAATACTATTCAGTCCAAAAAAATAGATATTAAACAAAAAAAATGGTTGATAAATAACCCTTCAATTACAAAAAAAAATATTACATTGAGCGAAAAAGAAAAAATTTACTATCAAACTAATTTCGATAAAGACAAAATAAATAGTTTATTTTCAAACATTTCTACATTAAATTTAATAGAGTTATTTAATCTTAAGAAAGATTTTGAAAAATTAGGTTATTCATCAAATGAGATTGAAATTCATTTGTTGAATCTTTTTTCTACCCCGTTCCTTTATTCAATTTTGACTATTTTATCAGCAATAATTATGTTTAATATGAGCAGAAACAGATCACTATTCTTTCATATAATTTTTGGAATTTTAATGTCTGTGATAATTTACTATATAAATTTTGTATTCAACTCTTTGGGAAATAATGGAAAGATACCAGCTATAGCATCAATTCTAATTCCACTTTTATGTATTTCAATAATTACAATAGCAGGTTTGGTTAAAATTAATGAAAAGTAATTTTTTTGTATTTTTTTTTATCTGTATATTTTTCTCTATTAATGCATATGCTGATTTATTTAAGTTTGAAACTTCAGAACTTAAATTACTAGATAATGGAAATATAATTAATGCTAAAAATGGTAAGGCTACATCTTCAGACGGAGATATAACAATTAATGCTGAAAAATTTATATATCAAAATAAAACCCAAATTTTAAAAGCTTACAATGGAGAAGCGCTCATTAAATCAGATGATATAAAAATAAAGTTTGATTATATCGAAGTTGATCAAAAAAATAATAACATCTCAACTAAAAATTTTACTGAGATTATAGATTTAAAAAAAAATTTATCACTTGAGACAACTAATATAAATTATAATAGAAAATTAAAAATTATAGAATCAAAAAATAAATCTATACTTAAAGATACTAATAATAATTTTCTTGATATGATGTATTTCTATTATGAGATAGATAAGAATATTTTAAAAGTAAAGGATTTAGTTTTTAAGGACAAAGAAAACAACATATCTAATATTAAATTAGCGTTTATAAACACAAAAACAAATAAGCTCTTAGGTAAAGATATAAAGATAGATTTGGATAATAAATTTTTTAATAAAGATAATGATCCAAGATTAATTGGTAAAAAGCTTGTTTATGATAACGAAAATGAAATTAGCGAAATTTCAAAAGGTGTCTTCACTGTTTGTAAAAAATCAGACAAATGTCCCCCATGGCAAATATCTGCTGAGGAAATTAAACACGACAAAAAGAAAAAGGTAATTAATTACAAAAATGCCTTACTTAAAATTTATGACATGCCAGTTTTTTATTTTCCGAAATTTTTTCACCCCGACCCCACAGTAAAAAGAAAATCTGGTTTTTTAGTTCCCTCAATTCAAAGCTCTTCAACTTCTGGAACATATCTGCATCTTCCTTATTATCAGGTAGTAGCTGATAATAAAGATTTTACAATTTCTCCTCGAATATTTGCCGAAAATAAATTTTTATTACAAACAGAATATAGGCAAGTAAATTCTAAAAGTGACACAATAATTGATTTAAGTTTATTTAATGAGGAGGACAAAGACTCAAAGAATCATTTTTTTTTCAATTTTAACCAAGATCTTGTATTCGATTACTTTGAAAGTTCAAAATTAAAAATAAAGTTAGAGAGAACTTCTAATGACACATATTTAAGAGCTAATAAAATAAAGTCAAAAATTGTTAAAAATGAAAATGTTTTAGAAAATTCTTTAAATTTAAACTTATTTTCTGAGGATTTATCAATAGAAACAGATTTCAAAGTATATGAAGATTTAAACAAGAATAAAAACGATAGATATGAGTTTATTCTTCCAAAAATCTTTATTTCAAAAAAAATAAAAAATAAAACTAACCTAAACGGGAACTTTCTTTTTGAATCAAACAATTTAATAAAAAATTATCAAACAAATATATTTGAAAAAATTAATACAAATGATCTAATATTTAAATCAAATCCAAATATTTATAAAAACGCTTTTTATAATAACTATGAGTTTATTTTAAGAAATACAAATTCAGATTCAGAAAAATCTAAAAAATATAAAAATAATGAAAATTATTATTTAAGTGGTATGTTTCAATATAATTCTTCTTTACCTTTAATTAAAGAAGATAAAAATTTTCAAAATATTTTAACGCCTAGAATTTCCCTCAGAATTTCCCCAGATCATACAAAAAATGAAACTGAGGAAGACTCGAGAAGGATTGATATAAATAATATTTATGGACTTAAAAGATTACAATCAACCGATGAGGACACTTTAGAAGGTGGTGCATCCATCACTATCGGAAAAGAATATTCAAGGATAAATAAAGAAACATCAAATGAAAATTTAGCCATAAAATTAGCTAATAATATTAGACTTAATGAAAGCAAGGATTTTCCAGCTCACAATCAAATGGGTTTAAAAAATTCGAATCTTTTTGGAGAAGTACAGTACAATCCAAATGAATTTCTTTCAACAAAGTATAACTTTTCTCTTAAAAATGATTTAGATAATTTTGCTTACGAAAATTTAGAGGCAAATTTAAATATATTAAATTTTACAACAAGTTTTGAGTATTTGAATGAAAATGAAATAGTAAATAAAAAATCTTACTTCTTAACCGAACTTAAATATAAATTTGATGACACTAAAAGTATTAATTTCTCAAAAAGAGAAAATAATGAGAAAGATTTAACAGAGTATTATAAATTGATTTATGAATATAAAAACGATTGCTTATCAGCTTCAATAGAATATAACAAAAATTTTTATGATGATCGTGATATTAAACCAGAAGAGAATATTTTTTTAAAACTTAATATTATGCCTTTTGGTCAAATAGCTCGAACACCAGATTTGTAATTATGATTAAAAGAATAATTTTTTTTTCCATAATCTTTTTTGTAATTTCTTCATCGTTAGTGAAATCCGGCATTTATATATCTGTCACAGTAGATAATGAAATTATAACTAATGTTGATATTGAAAAAGAAAGCAGTTATTTAAAAATTTTAAATCCAAAGCTAATGGCTTTAGAATATAATCAAATATCTAATATTGCTAAAAATTCATTAATCAACGAAATAGTTAAAAAAAAAGAAATTGATAAGTACCTTGATTTAAAAAAAAAAGACGATTTAGACAATAAACTGATTGAAGATCTTTGTAAAAAATTAAGACTAAATAAAGAGCAGTTAAAAGAAATTTTAAGACAAGAAAAAAGTTATACTATTAATGAAGTTCTTGTGAAATTAAGAACCAATATTTTTTGGAATGACCTAATATATTTTAAATTTCATAAACAAGTGAGAATCAATGAAGATGGACTAAAAAAGAAAATAGATGCTTTAAGTTTAAAAGAAAATAAAGAATATTTACTCTCGGAAATAATTTTTGAAAAAAAAAAGGATCAAAATTTGGATGATCATATTAGTAATATAAAATCGAGTATTTCAGAAATTGGTTTTAATAATACTGCTAATATTTATAGTATATCAGATAGTGCTAATTTCGGTGGCCAAATCGGTTGGGTAAGTGAAGCCAATCTATCTGAAAAAATTGTAAAAAAATTAAATAATGTTAAAGAGGGACAATTCTCAGAAGTAATACAAATTGGAAATAGTTATATGTTGTTGATGGTAGAGAAAATTAGACTAAAAAAAATATCCCTAAACAAACAAGATGAACTTGAAAAAATGGTTAAATTTGAGACAAATCGACAACTTAATAATTTTTCAAAAATTTTTTTTAATAAATCTATTATAAATTATAGTATCAATGAAAATTAATCCAATAATAATAGTATCTGGCGAACCAAAAAGTATTTTTTTTGAAATTCTGTTTAAAACCTTAAAACTAAAAAGAATTAAAAGTCCAATTATTTTAGTAGCATCTTACAAGATATTAAAATTAGAGATGAAAAGATTAAATTTTAAAAGAAAAGTAAATTTTATAAAAGTTGATGACATTAAAAAATATAAATTTGATAATAAAAACCTTAATTTAATTGATGTTAACTATGATTATAATTCAATAAATCTAAATCCCAAAAAAAATAGTATTTATATTAAAGAATGTTTTAAAATTGCATTTAAAATTTTAGAAAGTGGAGTGTCAAAAAAGTTTTTAAATGGTCCAATTAATAAATCTAATTTTTTAAAAAAAAAATATCCAGGTATAACAGAATATATATCTGAAAAATTTAAGGTAAAAAAAGTTGCAATGTTGATTTACAATAAAGAAATTTCTGTATGTCCAATAACGACCCATTTACCAATAAGAATTGTTTCTAAAATGATAAATCAAAAATTAATTAAAGAAAAAGTTGAATTAATAAATGATTTCTTTAAAGAAAAAATTGGTTATGAACCAAAAATTGCAGTGACTGGTTTAAATCCCCATTGTGAAAGCATACTTCCTAATAATGAAGATAACAAAATAATATCTCCAGCAATTAAATTTTTACAGAAAAAGGGATACAATATTGAGGGACCTTATCCGGCAGATACAATTTTTTTAAAACAAAATAGAAAAAAGTTTGATGTAATAGTTGGGATGTATCATGATCAAGTACTTTCGCCTATAAAAACGTTAAAAGAATATAATGCAATTAATATTACTTTAGGATTACCTTTTAATAGAGTTTCACCAGATCACGGGCCAAATGAAAAAATGATAAATAAAAATTTGTCAAATCCTCTCAGCCTAATTAAATCAATAGAATTTTTAGACAGACAATGATTAGAGCCAAAAAAAGTTTGGGTCAAAATTTTTTAATTAATGAAAATATTATTAAGATAATAACTAATATAATTGACGTTGAGAATAAATCAATTCTTGAAGTTGGTCCAGGTACAGGAAATTTAACAGAGTATTTATTAAAAAAAAAACCAAAAAAATTTTTTGTTGTTGAGAAAGATAATCATTTAGTGTCATTACTAAATAAAAAGTTTAGAGATAATATATCTATAATTAATGACGATATATTAAATTTAGATGAACAACATATTTGTGATGATAAATTAATAGTTTTTGGTAATCTACCATATAATATATCTACAGAGATTCTTTGTAAGTGGATTTTAAATCTAAATGAAGAAAAAAAATGGTTTTCTAATTTGATATTAATGTTTCAAAAAGAAGTTGCCGATAGAATTATATCAAAATTTAATTCTTCAAAATATGGACGATTGTCAATTTTGGCCAATTGGAAGCTAAGTATAAAAAAAATAATTGATATTGAGCCTAATTGTTTTTCTCCAGTGCCTAAAGTGAATAGCTCATTATTAGTCTTCGAACAAAAAAAAAAATTTTTTAAATTTAAAAATCCCCATAATTTAGAAAAAATTACAAGAGTTTTTTTTAATCATCGAAGAAAAATGATAAAAAAACCTTTTAATCTTCTTTTTCA
Source organism: uncultured Pelagibacteraceae bacterium (assembly GCA_902523615.1). Lineage (GTDB taxonomy): Bacteria > Pseudomonadota > Alphaproteobacteria > Pelagibacterales > Pelagibacteraceae > Pelagibacter. The sequence continues at coordinate 81,384 of CABYZW010000001.1, forward strand.
AAACAATGAAAATATTTTAAATAGACTTAATATTTCCCTAAATTTAAGACCTCAAAATTTAGACTTTGAAACTTATTATAAATTGACTGATGAATATGAAAGATTAAGAAGTTAATTTTTCAACATGTTCTCTTATATAATTTTCATCATAATCTTTTGGTCCGTTATTTATAATAGCATTTATAAGATTATAAATCTTAGAATAACAGATTTCTAAACTTTCGTTTATTACAACATAGTCATAATTAATCCAGTGTAATACATCATGACTAAACTGTTTCATTCTTTCTTCGGCTATCAATTTATCTTTCATATCTCTGTTAGATAAACGTTCAAATAAAACTTCTCTACTTGGAGGCAAAATAAAAAAAGTAATTAATTTATAATCTAATTTTTTATTCTTTATTTGATCTGCTCCTTGCCAGTCTATATCAAATAAAACATTTTTACCTTTATTTAATTTATCAATTACTGGAGTTCTAGTGGTGCCATAATAATTATTAAAAACTTTTGCGTATTCAAGGAATTCTTGATCCTTAATTAATCTTCTGAATTTTTCTTCTGATACAAAGTAATAATCTTGATTTGGAATTTCATTTGGTCTAGGTAATCTTGTAGTATGTGAAATTGATATTTCAAAATTTTCTAATTTTGAAAGCATGTTAACTAAAGTAGTCTTGCCAGCTCCTGAGGGAGAGGACAAAATAATCATTATCCCATCATTATCAGTGGGCATTTAAAAAAATTAGTTAGCTTTACCTTCAATAAATTTAACAGCGTCACCAACTGTTAAAATTTTTTCAGCTTCACTATCAGAAATTTCTGACCCAAACTCTTCTTCAAAAGCCATTACCAATTCAACAGTATCTAAGCTATCTGCTCCTAGATCATCTATGAAACTTGACTCTTCAGTTACTTTTGCTTCGTCTATACCAAGGTGATCTGCTACTATTTTTTTTACTTTATTTGAAACATCTTCTGACATATAGATCCTTTATTGTTTTAAATTCTTATTAGTTTAAAAACATCTTTTGTCAAGCCATATACATGCCCCCATTAACATGTAAGGTTTCACCATTAATATAATCTGCATGATTAGATGCTAAAAAAAGAACAGCATTTGCAATATCTTCTGGCTCACCTAACCTTGCTGAAGGTATTTTAGAGATAATAACTTCTTTAAATTTATCTTCAATTTTATCTGTCATATCTGTTTTAATAAAACCAGGTGATATACAATTAACATTTATATTTTTTTTTGCATATTCTATAGCTAAACTTTTTGACATTGCAACAATTCCAGCTTTAGATGCTGTATAATTGGCTTGACCTAAATTACCTGTATGGCCAACAACGGAAGTTATATTAATAATTTTTCCAGACTTATTTTTTAACATTTTTTTTACAGAAAACTTACACAACAAAAATGTCGAAGTTAAATTTAAATCAATAACTTTTTTCCACTCATCTAGGCTCATCCTAATTGATAAATTATCCATTGTTATTCCTGCATTGTTAACAATGCAGTCTAGGCTTCCGCCAAGCTGGTTGGTAGCATTTTCAATAAATTTCTCAATTTTTTCATTTTGTGAAACATCAAATTTTAAAATTTTGATATTTTCAAATTCTGACTTTAATTTATCAAGTTTTTCATCTTTGGTACCAGTAGCTAAAATGTTTGCCTTATAGTTATGTAATGTTTTAACTATCGATTTACCGATTCCTCCTGTTGCACCAGTTATAATAATATTTTTATTTTCCAAATTAATCATAATTTTAAACCTTTTATATCACTCTCACTATTAATTGAATCAATTTTTACATTTTTATTTATTCTTTTAACTAAGCCTGAAAGTACTTTTCCGGGGCCTATTTCAATAAAATGACTAACCCCACTATCTGCAATTTTGATAACACTTTCTCTCCATCTAACTCTATTTTCAATTTGATCTATGAGTAACTTTTTAAGGTCCTCTTTATTTGAAATTTCTTCAGCTGTAACATTTGAGATCAACTTTATGCTTGAGTCATTAAATTTTACTTTCTCTATTTCTTGCTTCATAATTTGAGTTGCTTTACCCATAAGACTACAATGAAATGGCGCACTAACTGGTAGCCTTATATTTTTGATACTATTTGATTTTAAAACATCAATTAAATCATCTAGATCTTTATTTTTACCACTCAATACAATTTGAGAATCTGAATTATCGTTAGCAATTTGAACTAAAAAATTATCCTGATTATCAAATAAAATTTTTTCAATCAATTTTATATTTGAGCCTAATACAGCCACCATTCCACCTTCACCATTCAGTGATGCGTTTTGCATTGCATCTCCTCTTTTTCTTAATAATCTGATTGTATCTGGAAAGCTCAAATAACCCGCTGACGAAAGTGCAGAATATTCTCCTAAAGAGTGGCCAGCAAAATAATTAGCTTTATCTAAATTAATATTAAATATTTCTTTCATAACTTTAAAAATAGAATAACTTACTAAAAATATTGCTGGTTGAGTATTGACAGTGAGATCTAGATCTTCTTTGGGGCCTTCTAAAATAATTTTTGATATTGAAAATCCTAAAGTTTCATCTGCCTCTTCGAATAAATTTTTAATAATTTTATGATTGTTATAAAACTCTTTTCCCATTCCAACTATTTGAGAACCTTGGCCTGGAAAAATTACTGAAAACATCTAAAAAACCTATCTTTTATACTTATTTTGCTATTGTAATTGAGGGTTTATAATAGTATATCCTGATTTTTTATTAAAGAACATAAATGAATTTATACGAACATACAATTATAGCCAGACAAGACACCTCCCCAAGTGAAATCAAGCAGTTAACTGAAAAATATTCTAAAATTGTTGAGAAAAATGAAGGTGAAATTGTTAAGACAGAAAATTGGGGACTATTAAATCTTTCTTATTTAATAAAAAAAAATAGAAAAGGTAGTTACATTCACTTTAAGATTAAAGGTAAAGGAAATGTTGTAGAAGAATTAGAAAAAAATGAAGCATTAGATAAAAGGCTTTTAAGATATTTAACGGTTAGAGTTAAGAAGTTCGATTTAGAAACTAATTATTTCTCAAAAAAAGAAAATATTGAAAAAAAAGAAGAAAGTAAAAGTTAATAATGGCAAAAAGACAAAGTGGAAATAAGAAAAGTAGGCAAAGCAACTTTGCCAAACTAAGTATTTTTCAACCAAATAAATATAAATTTAAAAAAAGTTGTCCATTGTCTATAAAAGGTGCACCAATAATAGATTATAAAAATATTAAACTTTTGAAAAAATATATCTCGGAAAATGGTAAAATCTTACCCTCTAGAATAACGAATGTTAGTCAAAAGAAGCAAAGAGAGCTGTCTATGTCTATTAAAAGAGCAAGAAACTTAGCTTTATTGTAAATGAAAGTAATTTTATTAGAAAATATAAAAAAAATTGGCTCAATAGGAGAAATAATTGAGGTAAAGAGAGGTTTCGCTAGAAATTTTTTAATTTCAAATAAAAAAGCATTATATGCATCAAAAGATAATATCACGCAAGTCGAAAAAATTAAATCTGATTTATCAAAAAAGGACAATGAAAGAAAAAAACAAGCAAAAGAAGTTTATGAAAAAATAAATAAAAAGGAATATCATATAAAGAAACTAAGCACAGAAAATAATGAGTTATATGGATCAGTAAAGCCTACAGAAATTTCAAAATTAATATACGAAATTGAAAAAATTGAAATAAAGCCCTCTTTAATACAACCAATCAAAGAAATAAAATCTTTAGGAAAATTTAAAGTTAAGATTTCTCTACACTCAGAAGTTGATGCTGAAATAAATATAAATGTTGAGTCTGCAGAAAGCATACAATAATTATACAATTTTTTCCCCAACCTTTTTTTTAAATTTTTATTGATAATTTTTGATATAAATTCCCTTTATGGAAAATAATTTAAGTGTAGTTAAAGATAACTTTAAAGAATTGCCAAACAATATTGAAGCAGAACAAGCAGTTATTGGATCAATATTGGTTACAAATGAAATATTTGATGAAATTAATACTATTATTTCAAGTAATAATTTTTACGATCCTATGCACCAAAAAATTTTTAGTGCAATTGAGAACCTTATTTATAAAGGAATGCTTGCAAACCCCATCACTCTCAAAAATTATTTTGAAAATGAAAATGATGATATTAATGTACCTGAATATTTGGTAAAAATTACGAAATTTTCAACTTCTACAAGACAATCTATTGAATATTCTAAAATTATCTATGACATGTTTGTAAGGAGAGAACTAATTAAAATTTCTGAACAAACTATAGATACAGCAAAACTAAATGATTTAAATACGAATGGGCAAAATATAATTGAAAATTCTGAAAAGTTGTTATTTAAACTTGCTGAGAAAGGGTCATTCAATTCATCATTGATAAAATTTGATGAGGCAATGAAACAAACAATTGAAATGGCCTCAGCTGCTTACAAAAATGAAGAGGGAATAGTAGGAGTTCCTACTGGCCTTAGAGACTTAGATGATAGACTTGGAGGTTTACATCAATCTGACTTGATAATAATAGCTGGAAGACCTTCCATGGGTAAAACCGCTCTTGCAACAAATATAGCATTCAATGCTGCTCAGAAACTTCAAGATAAAAGCAGAAAATCCTCTATAGCTTTTTTTTCATTAGAAATGTCTTCAGAACAATTATCAACAAGAATTTTGGCTGAACAGTCAAGAATAAAATCTAACGATATTAGACGTGGAAGAATTTCAGATGAGCAGTTTGACAAATTTTTGGAAACCTCAAAAAATATTTCAGAACTACCATTGTATATTGATGAAACACCAGCAATTAGTATTGCTGCTATGAGCAACAGAGCTAGAAGGATAAAAAGATTATTTGGATTAGATATGATTGTTGTGGATTATATTCAATTAATGAGAGGAACCTTAAATAATAAAGATGGAAGAGTTCAAGAAATTTCTGAAATCACTCAAGGTTTAAAGGCCACTGCTAAAGAGCTTTCAGTTCCAGTAGTCGCTCTTTCACAGTTATCTAGAGCAGTTGAACAGAGAGATGATAAAAAACCACAATTATCAGATCTAAGAGAATCTGGTTCTATTGAACAGGATGCGGATGTTGTAATGTTCGTCTATAGAGAAGCTTACTACTTAGAAAGAAAAGAACCACGACCCGCTACAGTAGAACACGCTGAATGGCAGGCAAAAATGAATGAAGTTTCAAATTTAGCCGAAATTATCATAGGTAAACAAAGACATGGGCCAACAGGAAATGTAATGCTAGAGTTTGAAGCAATGTTTACAAAATTTAAAGATACTCAAAATACCTAATTTCAAATATAAAAGAGGTAATGTTTGCCCAATTTTATCAAGATTTCATATTAAAAAAACCAAAATCTATTTTTGTAATTTTAACAATAATTCTGTTAAGCTTTGGATACCATTCTAAAGATTTCCGTTTAGATGCTTCATCAGAAACCTTGCTGATTGAAGGTGATCCAGATCTTAAATATCTGCAAGAAATTTCAGAGAGATATGGATCTAAGGAATTTCTAATTTTAACTTATACCCCAAATGAGGCAATGGTGTCAGATAATTCTATAAATAATCTTCTTAGCTTAAAATACAAAATTCAAAGTTTAGAATGGGTTCATAGTGTAGTTACATTATTAGATGTTCCATTATTAATAAGCTCAGACGAACCTCTTAAAGAAAGACTTAAAAATTTTAAAACTCTTAAAGACGAAGATGTTGATAAGCAAAGAGGTTTTAATGAAATTATGAATAGTCCTGTTTTCAGGAATTTTGTTATAAGTGAAGATGGAAAAACAAGTGGTATCATAGTTAATATTAAAAAAGATAAATCACTCGAGAACTTAAATGATAAGTCAACAAAAGAAATTGAAAATCTCAAAGATGAAATTAAGAAAAAAAACCATCAAAATATAATTGAAATAAGAGATGTAATTAAAAGTTACGAGAATATCGGTAAAATTCATTTAGGTGGAATACCAATGATAGCTGACGACATGATGTCGTTTATAAAAAACGATATAGTTGTTTTTGGAATTGGAGTTTTTTTATTCATAGTTGCTACTTTGTGGTTTGTTTTTAAAAAGTTAATTTGGATACTTGTTCCAATAAGTAGCTGTTTTTTTTCAGTTGTCATAATGATGGGAATATTAGGTTTGCTGGGGTGGAAGGTGACTGTAATTTCCTCAAACTTTATTGCTCTGATGTTAATTCTAACTATGGCAATGAATATACATATGAGCACAAGGTTTCTTCAATTGAGTGATAAATATCCAAATAAAAATGTTTTAGAATTAATTTTTTTAACAACTAGTAAAATGTTTTGGCCAATTTTGTACACAGTTTTAACTACAATAATTGCATTTCTATCTTTAATTTTTAGTGAAATTAAACCTATTATAGATTTCGGTTGGATGATGACTTTAGGACTAATTACTTCTTTCACTATAACTTTTACTCTTCTCCCAGTTTTAATTAATTTTGTTCCAAAAGAAAATATAGTTTTAAGACAGTATGAAAATTCTATAATTACCTCTTTTTTTTCAAAGGTCTCACAAAATAATCAAAAAATAATATTTGCTTTGACTGGGATAATTATAATATTAAGTTTATTTGGTATTAGTAGACTTGAAGTAGAAAATAGTTTCATCAATTATTTTAATAAAAAAACAGAAATTTATAAAGGTATGAAACTTATAGATGAAAAATTAGGTGGAACTACTCCATTAGAAGTGATTGTAAAATTTTCAAAAAAAGAAAAAGAAAAAATTGATAACAAAGATGAATTTGAAGATTGGGATGATGGAGGAGATGAGAATGATGAAAAATATTGGTTTACTAAAGATAAAATAGATAAAATATCATCAATCCACAATTACCTAGATAGTTTGCCACAAGTTGGAAAAGTTTTATCATTTTCTTCAATCATAGATGTAGCTACATTATTGAATAACAACAAGCCCTTAGGCACTTTAGAAATGGGAGTTTTATATTCAAAGATACCGGAAACCATTAAAACAGAAATAGTTAATCCTTATATTTCTATAAAAGACAATGAGGCTCGGATCAATTTGAGAATAATAGATTCACAGGAGAATTTAAAAAGAAATGAATTAATTAAAAAAATAAACTATGATCTAAAAAATAAAATTGGACTTAAAGAAAATGAATTCAAACTGGCTGGCGTTTTGATACTTTTTAACAATTTGCTTCAGAGTCTTTTTAAGTCTCAAATTCTTACTTTAGGTTTGGTGATAATTGGTATATTTTTAATGTTTGTTATACTTTTTAGAAACATAAAATTGTCATTAATTGGAGTGATACCAAATTTTATAGCTGCGTTTTTTATATTGGGAATAATAGGTTTGATTGGTATCCCTTTAGATATGATGACTATTACAATTGCAGCAATTACAATTGGTATAGCAGTTGATAATAGCATTCACTACATCTACAGATTTAAAGAGGAGTTTAATAATTACAAAGACTATAATAGAACTATTAATCTGTGCCATTCTACTGTAGGTAAAGCGATTTTAAACACTTCGATTACGATCGTTTTTGGTTTCTCAATATTAATTTTATCTAATTTTATTCCTACAATTTATTTTGGAGTTTTTACTGGTATTGCAATGTTGTTAGCTATGATTTCTGTATTAACTTTGCTTCCAGCTTTGATTTTGTTGATAAAGCCATTTGGAAAATAATTAAATGTCGGAAGTATTAAGTGATTTATACGAAAAAACTTCACTAATCGATATTATATACTTAACTGTCACAATTTTTTCATTAATTAAATGTTACAAGAATGGTTTTATATTAAGTATTTTATCAATAGCAAAATGGCTTTTAGCATATATCTTGACCATAATTATTTTTCCAAAAATTAAACCTTATTTTAAAGATATAATTGATAATGAATATGTTCTTGATGTTGGTCTAGGAGTCTCATTATTTGTAATTATAATATTCTTAATTTTGATAATAAATAAAGGTTTAAGTAAAGCTATTAGATATACGGGAATTGGTAGTTTGGATACTTTGTTCGGATTCTTTTTTGGGTTTATTCGAGCTTATATAATCTCAGTATTCATCTTTTCAGCCGTTCATATAGTATATAATCACGATAAATGGCCAATAAATTTGGATAAATCATACATCTTTCCATATTTAGAAAAAGGTAGTAATTATTTATTAAAAGAATTTCCTAATGAAAAAACATATCAAGATTCTAGAGAGAAAATTGAGGAGCTTTAATCCCAAATTAAAAGAGGAATGTGGTGTATTTGGTATTAGTAATACAAGAGATGCTTCTGCCTTAACTGCGCTTGGTCTTCATGCTCTACAACATCGTGGACAAGAAGGATGTGGGATTGTTTCATTTGATGGTAAAAAGTATTACTCAGAAAAAAGGTTTGGTTTGGTAGGTGATAATTTCAATAAAGAAAAAGTTCTAAATAACCTTAAAGGTAATTACGCAATTGGTCACAACCGATATAGCACTACTGGCAATAATACACTTAGAAATATCCAGCCCTTCTTTGCAGATACGAATGCAGGTGGTATTGGTGTAGCTCATAATGGAAACCTAACGAATTCAATTTCATTAAGAAAAAGGCTGGTTGAAGAGGGTGCAATTTTTTATACTACGTCAGATACTGAGACGATTGTTCAGTTAATTGCAAAATCGAAAAGATCCAAAACAATTGATAAAGTCGTTGATGCTATATTTCAGATACAAGGTGGATACGCTTTAGTTATGTTAACTCAGAACTCTTTAATTGGAGTAAGAGATCCTTTTGGAATAAGACCATTGATAATAGGTAAATTAGGTAAAAGCTATGTTTTAGCATCAGAAACTTGTGCATTAGATATTATTGGTGCAAAATTTTTAAGAGAAGTTGATAATGGTGAGATTGTTTTGATAGAAAATAATGAATTAAAAAGTATAAAACCTTTTCCTGCAAGGAAAGTAAGACCATGCGTTTTTGAATATATTTATTTTGCAAGACCTGACAGTATTATAGATAAAAAAACTGCTTATGAGCACAGAAAAAATTTAGGAAAAGAACTCGCAAATGAAAATAATATTGATTGTGATATTGTGGTGCCAGTCCCAGACTCTGGTAATGCTGCTGCTCTAGGATACTCTCAAAAATTAAAGATTAATTTTGAGCATGGTTTAATAAGAAATCATTATGTTGGTAGAACATTTATTGAACCAAGTCAAAAAATTCGAAGTTTAGGAGTTAAATTGAAACTAAATGCAAACGAAACTACTATTAAAAACAAAAAAATTGTTCTAATAGATGACTCACTTGTTCGAGGGACTACTTCACATAAAATTGTTAAAATGTTGTATGATGCAGGCGCGAAAGAAGTTCATGTTAGAATAGCTTGTCCTGAGATTAAATACCCTGATTTTTATGGGGTTGATACACCTACAAAAAAAGAATTGCTTGCAGCTAATAAATCAAATGAAGAAATAAAAGAATATATTGGAGCAAAATCTTTAAAATTTCTTTCAATAGATGGTCTATATAGAGCGGTTGGTTTTGAAAAAAGAAATGAGACTTATCCACAACTAACTGACCATTACTTTACTGGAGATTACCCAGTAAAACCAGTTGATGAATTAGGTGACGCCAAAATAACACAACTATCACTATTAAGCACTGCATCAAATAACTAGATCATGAAAAAAGTAAGCTTTACAGAAATGAAAAATGGAACCAAAGAGGATTACCTCTTTTTAGATAAGCATGAGAAAGATTTTGCTAATAAAACATCAGAAAGAATATTAAATTTTATGTCTAATTTGACGGAAACATTAGAAGGTTATCAAATATCAAGATTGGAACATTCTCTTCAAAGTGCCACGAGGGCTTATAAAAATGGAGAAAGTGATGAGATGATTGTCGCTGCTTTACTACATGATATAGGAGACGAATTAGCACCCATGAACCATTCTGAATATGCAGCATCAATATTAAAACCTTACGTTTCGGAAAGGACACATTGGATAATAGAAAAACATGGTGAGTTTCAAATGTATTATTATGCACATCATTTAGGTGGAAATAGAAACAAAAGAGAAAAATATAAAGATCATAAGTATTACCAAGATACAATCGATTTTTGTGAAAAATATGATCAAAACTCATTTGACCCCAATTATAAGTCATTTTCCCTCGAATTTTTTAAGCCAATGGTAAAAAAAATATTTTCAAGAAAACCGTACTCTTTACTTTAATTTAAAAATAAAAGATTATTTAATAACTATGATTACATCTAAAGAAAAAATAATAAATTATTTTAAATCAGGTATTAAAGAAAATAAAAATTTTAAGATCGGTATAGAACATGAAAAATTTCTATTTGATAACAAAGAAGATAAAAGAGTCTCTTACTCTAAAATTAAAGAAATGTTTAGCGCACTATCAGAATTTGGTTGGAACCCAATTTTAGAAAAAGGAAATGTTGTTGGTTTAAATAAAAGTGGTAAAAATATTACTCTAGAACCTGGAAACCAAATTGAATTATCAGGAGATAAGTTGAACAATATTCATGAGGCATGTGCAGAATCTCAGGATTATTTATTTGAATTAAGACAAGTAACAAAAAAAATAGGTGTCAATATTGTAAGTGCGGGATTTGATCCTATTTCAAAACTAAGTGAAATTCCAAACAATCCAAAAGAACGTTATAAATTAATGACAAAAGATATGCCAAAAGGAGGAGAGTTGAGTTTAGATATGATGTATCGTACTTGTGGAACTCAACTTAATATTGATTATGAATCTGAAAAAGATTTTATTAAAAAATTCAAAATATTAAATTCAATTGTTCCTATTATTATTGCCTTATTTGCAAATTCTTCGATAGTAGAAAAAAAAAATAGTAATTTTTTATCTTATAGATCGAAAGTTTGGCAAAACACTTCTAGAGGAGGACTCCCAAAAATTTTTTTTGAGGAATTAGATTTTGAAAAATACGCAGAATTTGTAATAAATTTTCCAATTCTATTTATAAAAGATAACGAAAAGTATATATCAGGAAATAAATACCTCTTCAAAGATTTTATGAATGGAAAAATTAGTGAAATAGGTAATCGTATTCCTACTGAAAATGATTTGTCTATTCATTTAAGTACGATCTTTACTGAGAATAGACTAAAAAAATATATTGAACTTAGATCTATGGACACATGTGGTTGGGATTGTCTGTGTGCTGGTCCTGCTTTCAATATTGGAATTTTATATGGTAATCTTGACGAGGTTTATGAGTTAATATCTAGTTGGGATAAGAATAAAATTATTAATGCTTACCTTGAAGCTCCTCAAAAAGGATTTAACACACAACTGATGGGTAAAGATCTTTTATACTGGTCATCAACTTTACTAAATTTATCAAGAGAAGGGTTAGAAAAAAGGGATATACTTAATAAAAGCGGAAAAAATGAGACATTATTTCTAAATCACTTACAAAAAGTAATTGATAATAAAACAACAAATGCAGACCATATGATTAATAAATTTTCTGAGAATGAAGATTTAAAAGAATTATATGACAAATAAAATTGTTGCTATACAAGGAGATCACCCCTCTAAACTTAATCCAAAAACAGATACTAGTATTTTTTTAGCAAATGAAATCCAGAACAAAAAATATAAAATATTCTATTACGATCCGAAAAATTTATCCATTATCAATTCTAAAGTAGTGGCAGATGGTTTCTTCATCAAATTTAATTATAAAAGTAAAAAAATTTACAAAATATTAAAAAGTAGAAGGTTAAATCTTGAAAAATGTAAATTTATTCTAATAAGACAAGATCCTCCATTTAATTTAGAATATATATCTACTACTTACATCTTAGATACTATAAAAAATAAAGTAAGAGTTATTAATGATCCAACCTCAATTAGAGACGTATCTGAAAAATTTTACTCTGCTAAGTACCAGGAATTTATGCCTAAAACTATTTTTACTCAAAATATAGTTGAAATCAAAAAATTTTTTATAAAAAATAGAAAAGTAATATTAAAGCCTGCTCACAATTATAGTGGTAACGATATATATCTATTAGATAAATTTAATTTAACGTTTGTTAAGAAATTTATAAAAAAACATAATTATATAATTTGTCAGAAATATTTACCAAAAATAAAAAAAGGAGATAAGAGAATTTTTTTAATCAATGGTAAAATTGTAGGTGCAATATCAAGAATACCAAAAGTAGGATCTTTTTTAAGTAACATGAGCAAAGGAGCTATACCAATAGGTACAAAATTAACTAAGATTGAAAAAAGAGTATCAAAATTAGTCGCTGGTAATTTAAAAAAAAAGAATATTTTTTTTGCAGGTATTGATTTTATTGATCAAAAACTTAATGGAGATATTAATGTTACTTCCCCTACGGGTTTAAAAACTTATTACGACTTGACAAAAATCAATTTAGCTAAATCTTTTTGGAAAGAGCTTAAAGCTTGAACAATTTAACTAATCAACAAAAGGGCTCTTTACTAGCGTTTACAGCAGTTTTGTTTATCACCCCAGATTCATTATTTATAAGACTTTCGAATCTGGATACTTGGGGACTAGTTTTTTATAGGGGAATGATACCTTTTTTTACTGTGTTCTTAGTTATGCTGCTAATTTATAGACTAAGTTTTTTTAAAATTCTTTTTTCAAGTGGCTATCATGGGCTTATATATGTTGGAACATTTAGTGTAACAAATATTACTTTTGTTGTTTCAATACAGAACACAAATGTAGCAAATACCCTAGTAATGATAGCCACAGCTCCCATGTTATCTGCTATTCTGGGTGTCTTTTTTCTAAAAGAGCCTCCAGATAGAAAAACTTGGATCTCTATCATTATTACCTTTTTAGCTGTAATTTATATTTTTTTTGACTCTTTAAGATTAGGAAATTTTTATGGAGATATTTTGGGGTTTGTCACTGCCATAGGACTTGCAATCGGTGCTGTAACAATCCGCTCGGCTAGATCTAAAAATCTTGTTCCAGCGGCAGTTGTAGGGAAATTATTTGTAGCAATTTTTGCTTTATTTTTCATTGAAAGTTTTAATCTTGAAAATAGAGATACTATTATTGTGCCTTTGATGTGTATCTTATGTGTTGCAATACCATTTGTATTAGTAACTATAGCTCCAAGATTCATACCTGCTGCGGAAGTAAATTTATTTTTCTTGTTAGAAACTATTATAGGTCCAATATGGGTTTGGCTGATAATTAAAGAACAACCAAGCATAGAAACCCTTTATGGGGGTGCAGTTATAATTACTACAATTGCTATTCATTCATTTTTAAAATTAAGAAATCAGTAAGTTTGTCACAATTAAGACTTGATTTAACACTAAATCACCAATAGTTACTCCAGTTTTTATGAACAAAGTTTTAAAAAATTCTTGGGCACTTTTTCTAGGAATGAGCTTTATAATGATGGCTTATGGTTTCCAAGGTTCTTTACTAGGAGTTAGAGCGGTTCAAGAAGAATTTAGTTTGACTGCAACCGGATTTATGATGTCCGGATATTTTGTTGGATACTTCATAGGAGCAGCAACTATACCTAATATAATTTCACGAGTTGGTCATATAAGAGTTTTTGCTGCGTTTGCATCGCTAGCATCATTAGTTATTTTAATTCATTCAATAATAATTAGTCCATTAATTTGGTTTTTATTAAGAGTACTGACAGGTATAAGTATGGTTTGTATTTATACAGTTGCTGAAAGTTGGTTGAATGATAGATCAAACAACAAAAATAGAGGTAGCGTGTTATCAATATACATGGTCATTCTTTATGGATCATTAGGTATTGGAATGTTTTTACTTAATTTTAGTAGCCCTAAAAATTTTCAACCATTTATTTTAATTTCTGTAATTACTTCATTAGCCTTAATTCCTATTCTTTTGACAAAAAAAAAACCACCTACATTTAAAAGAATAAGAGCCATGACATTAAAAGAGCTCTACGACTCTTCTCCTTTTGGAATGGTGAGTTCTTTTTTATATGGAGTTGTCCAATCTGCTTTATTTACATTACTTGCTGTTTACGCAACTTCAATGAACTTTAAAATTTTAGAAATATCAATTGTAACTTTCTTGTTAGCTATTTCAGGAGCAATAGCTCAATTTCCTGTAGGAAAAATTTCTGATATTTACGATAGAAGGAAAGTAATAGTTTTTTCTACATTTGGTGCTGCAATATTCTCACTTTTAACAATAATGGTATCTAGACAAATGTACCTACCAGGTGGTCTTGCAACTAGTAAAACTTGGTTTTATATTTTTTTTGTCTTATTTTCTTTTTGTAGCTTACCAATGTTTTCACTAATTTTAGCCCATACTAATGACTATATTTCGAAGGAAAAATTTGTAGCCGCAGGTGCAGGTCTTCAATTTATATTTGGATTTGGAGCTATAAGTGGTCCATTTCTATGCTCAATAATTATGGATATTATTGGATCAAATGGTTTTTTTATTTTTTTATTTTTTTTTCATTCTTTAATTGGAATTTATGGAATTTATAGAATGAGAATTAGGCCCACTGTAGATAATCCAGACTCTCAATTTGTTGCGATGCCTCAAACAATTACTCCAGCAGGTATAGAACTCAATCCAACTACAGTACCAATTGAAGAGTCTATAAAAGAAGACAAGACATCAATTTAATTGATCTACATATTTAGACATTTTTTGTAAAACTTGTTTTTTTGTTAACCTATCTGTTCTTATTAAAATTGAGTCCTTAACTTTAATTAGTGGACTATTTTTTCTTTTTTTATCCATTTGCGTTCTATTATGAAGAGCCGTTTTAACTTTTTTTAAAGAAGTTTTTTTTTTTAAGTCGATCCATCTTCTGTGAGCAGCCACACTCAGATTACATTTAAAAAAAAAAGCTAAATCATATTTTGGTTTTTTTGCTAAAATTTTACTAGCGATATCTCTTCCCTCAACACAAATTTTTTTATTATTTTTAATTATTTTTTTTTGAAATTTATTTACTATATTTCTTATATCTTTATTTTTTGCTAAATAAGCAACGTGATTACTTATTTTTTCTGAGTGTAAATGTTGTTTAGCTATATATCTGTAGGTAATTTTTTTAAATTTTTCTTTCAAAAAATGAATAGTATCTTTAGGTTCATTTTTAATGATTATTTTGCTTGCATACCTATAAATCAAACCAGAATTAATTAAAAATAGGTCATATTTTCTAGAAATAAGTTTAGCTGCAGTACTTTTCCCACTGGCGGATTCACCATCACAAGCAATTATTAATTTTTTTAATTTTTTCACTAAAGTTCTAATAATGTTTTGATTAGATTATTGCAAAAAAATTATACAAACACCTTAAAATTTAAGTAAATTATCCCCCGTAGGTTGTAACTCAAAATAGTCATCTTCAAAAAAATTTCATACTTATTATTGAATCATTCTAGAATCTTTGTTCAAATAGTATTTTATAAAAAATACAATGAAAAAAAAAAACAAATTAAATTCTAAGAAAAAAGTTGGCTTAGCCAAGATAGCAACTCTCACAACTAAATCACTTAGTAGTGCATTTACTAATTTTAAAAAAAATCAAGAACTAAAAAAAATTAAAGAGATAAAATTAAAAAAGCTCTTAGAAAAAAATAATTTCATAAAAGAAAAAAAAGAACTAAAAATATGGGAAGAAAAATTAAAAAAAGAAGATATAAAAATAAGACAAAAAGAAGATGATCTTAAAAACCGAGAAAAAGAATTAAAATCAAAAGAAGATTTTCATAAAATTGAAAATGAAAGATTAATTAAGAAGGATGAAAATTTAGTTCTATTGACTAATGATTTAAGAAATAAAGAAAAAATCATAAAACTTAAAGAGGAAGAACAAAATAGGAAGGACATTGATTTAAAAGCAAGGGAGGAAGAACAAATCAATATAGAGTTAAAGGAGAAAAGAAAAAGAGATAAAGTTTTGAAAATGATTAGAGAAGAAGAGGAAAAAAAGAGAGAATTAGAGAATATTAAAATAAAGGAGTGGGAAGAAAAATTTGATAGGGAACAAAAAGCCAGGGAACACAAAGAAAATTTAAGAGAACAAAGATTAAGACAAAAAGAATTAGAGAAGCTTAGATCATTTGAAGAAAAACAAAATCTTATAGATAATAATTATTCCTCCGGACTGGAAAAATTCGACTTTGACAAAACTAAAGAAAATTAAATAAATTTTTAAAAACTGATAACGAAAATTTAAAAGTTTTAAGATACTAATAGTATAACGCCAGAAAATTTTCAAAAAGTTATAATTTTAAGAAACATATCGTACTATTTATTAACGAAAGATTTAATAAAAGCTATAGAAGTATTCATGATGAAAAATTGAGGAAATTACTAAATATTTAAAATTTTAAAATAAAATCTGAAATATGATTTATTGTTTTGGAAAGTAATCTTTCAATTCCCCTTCTCTATGTACATCAGCTGTACTACAATGAAGACCTCCGCCAAAAGCATAAGCATCTCTAAAGTCAATAGGTATTACTTCCATTCCTATTTTATCTAATTGTTCTGCCTGATATTTTTCACTTTTTTCAACACAAACTGTTTTCTGATCTAAAACTAAAACATTCATTGAAAGCCAAACAGAGGAGTAACAGAGCGGTGGTGGCTCATTGTGTGCTGGCTGAGCTGCATCAATTATTTCCCAATCATTTTTTTCAAATAATTTTCTTTGTTCTTTAGGAAGTCTTCTTTGTGGATTATTGATTATAAGTCCTTCTTTAATCGGTGTGAAGGTTGCATCTATATGTATCGGATACGGATCGCCAGGAAAATTTAGTGCGTGAACTCTATGGTCTTTGAAGTGTTTTTTTAGCCAGTCAATTCCTTTCAAGTTTGTTGTGAAGCCGTGTTGGACAATTAAATCTTTACCAAATCTTAGAACGTCAGCAGCATCAAAAAGAGGTTCTTCTTCTGTTGTCACAAAAAATTTATCCTCGGTCCATTTTAATCTTTTTTGAATACTTATTTTATCTGATAAATAATCTTTTCTGTAATCAGCATCTGTTAGTCTGGGTTTTGGAGCAGACTCGTGCCTCATATTAGAGTCTAAATTATAATATTCTTTTAGTAGAGGTCTATAACAAAGATATTCAAACCATCTGCACCTATAGCTCATAGTGGCCTCTAAAATTTCATGTCCCACAGTGAGTAAAACATCTCTAGGTGGCATACACCCAAACATGGTTTTAGCTTCCCAGTCTGGAGTAGATATTTTTTGATTAAAGTTTATTGGTGTAGGTCTATCTACTTTAATTCCTCGTTTAATTAATATATTAGCAAAATCATCAAGTAATTGATTTGCTTTATCTACTGTATCTTTTGTTCTCGGTCCAAATTGACCTCTCATATCTGAGTGCTCTGGAACTTTTGCGTCTAAAGCTGGCTCTGGTGCTGGAATACAAGTGCCATCAGCCCTTCCAATAATTACGTGTTTTAATGGATCCCACTCATTCCAACTACTAACAATAATATTTCTATTTTTCATGAATAAAATTTTATATCATTATAAAATGAGCACTTTTAATTTAGTGCAATATATCTCTTATTCCATCTCATAATTAGACTATAGTAAATAAGGGATACAAATAGAAAAAAACCCCCCACAATAGTATTTGTTGATGGTATTTCGTTGATCCCAAATAATGGAAGCCAAACCCAGAAGATGCCACCAATTACTTCCGTCAAAGATAATAAAGTTAATTCAGCTGCTGGAATTGCTTTAGAGCCAATTGAATACAAAATAAGACCTAAACATACCAATACTCCATGTAAAGAAAACATAGAACTATTATAGCTTGTTGCAAAAAAGGGCTGTTTTGTAATCAAAATAACTAATGTTGCTATAATAAAGCAAAAAAAACCCGCTATAGCTACAGTGGTGAATTTAGGAGTTTCTTTTCTCCACCTAAGAGTTACTGAAAATATTGAGAAACCAATTGATGAAGTTAAACCAAATAAAAAACCTATTAAAGAGTTTTTTTCTGTATTTCCAATAGCCATTATTATTATACCTATTGTAGCAATAATGATCGATACCCAAACATTAATTGAAATTTTTTCTTTCAAAAACAAATAAGCTAATATAGCCGTGAAAAAAGGCATTGCAGCTAAACATAAAAGTGTAATTGCTGCGCTAGTATTTGTAATAGAATAAATAAAAGAAATCATTGCAATACCAAGCCCAAATCCCCCTATTACCCCAGACCTACCAATTTTTTTATAATTCTTATAAAAATTAAATCCTTCTTCAAAATATAAATAGAGATTTAGTATTATAAATATTGTTAGTCCTCTAACAAATATATATTGCCAAGGGACCATGTTAGGATTGTCCATATATCTTACAACTAAAGGACCAAAAGACCAAAGAATGCCAGCAAACAAGACAACTGGAATAGCTATTTTGTCATTTTTAAGCTCAATCATTAATGAATTTTAAATGTTATTAGTTTTAACTACAACAAAAAATTAGATTTTATACAAAAAATTTATTCAAAAATTATATATTCTAGGATAATAAATTAGAATGGATTTAGAAATTCTCAAGATTGCTTCCGATAATAATAATAACAGATATATTGAAGATTATACGCATCATTCTAAGATGAAAAACTCCCTATGTGGAGATGAGATATTTATCAATTTAGTTATTAAAAAAGATAAAATTATTGATTTTGGATACCAAGGGAAATCTTGCATTTATTGTCAAGCTTCTGCAAATTTATTATCGAAAATTTCAATAAATAAACCAAAATCAAAAATTAATGAATTGTGTGATGATGCAAAGTCATTTTTTGAGGGTGACAGTGAGGTTATAAAAAAGAAGTGGAAGCTTATGAACAAATTATTTAATTCTAAAAATAAAATTCGAAAAGAATGTATTTTATTGCCTTTTAAAACTGTGAAAAAAATTGTATCAATCTAACAATATGGGAAACATTAAAAAGTCTTTTTTTGCAGGTATTTTTTCTGCTTTCACTATAGGAATTTTGACAATTTTAACTTACAAAACTGAATTTGGAGTATTCTTAATTGCATCTTTTGGATCATCAATGGTTCTTCTTTATGGATATCCAGAAAGTCCTTTTGCACAACCAAAAAATATTTTTTTTGGTCATTTGCTTACTGCTGTAGTAGGAATGATATTTTTATACTTGATGCCCTTGCCATTATATATAGTTTTGCCTTTAGCTGTAGGATTTGGTGTTGGTTTAATGATACTTTTAAATGTAACTCATCCACCAGCTGGTGGAAATCCTATAATAGTAATTATGGGCAGTGTTTCACCAGACTACTTATTAAATCCCGTAATTTCTGGCTCTATAATCATTCTTCTTTTTGGTATAATAATTAATAGGTTTATCTTAAAAAAAACTTACCCAAATTTAAAATAAATTGTTTGCTAGCAGGCTTAAAATAATGTTAGATATTAAAAATAAATTATAGTAACGCAGGAGAAAAAATGAAAATATTATGTGTATTGTATGATGATCCTAAAGGGGGAATGCCAAAATCATATGCACTTTCAGAACTACCAAAGATAGATAAATATCCAGATGGTATGACTTTACCTTCACCTAAAGGAAGAGATTATACTCCAGGACAATTACTGGGGTGTGTGTCTGGTGAGCTTGGATTAAGAAAATTTTTAGAAAGCAATGGTCATGAGTTAGTAGTGACTAATAGCAAAGATGGAGATGGATGTGAGGCTGACAAACATATTGTTGATGCTGACATTGTTATTTCTCAACCTTTCTTCCCATATTACTTAACAAAAGAGAGAATTGCTAAAGCTAAAAATCTAAAAATGGCAATTACTGCAGGTATTGGATCAGATCATGTTGATTTACAAGCTGCGATGGATAATAAAATTGATGTTGTAGAGGTAACTTATTGTAACTCTAGATCTGTGGCTGAACACATTGTTATGATGATTGTATCAATGGTAAGAGATTATCATAATCAACACAGAATTGTTAATGAAGGTGGCTGGAATATTGCTGATGCTGTTCAAAGGTCATATGATGTTGAGGGTATGCATATTGGGACAGTTGCTGCAGGACGTATTGGATTAGACGCCTTAAGAAAAATGAAACCATTTGATGTTCATTTGCATTATTTTGATAGACATAAACTTCCTGACTCAGTTGAGAAAGAGTTAAATCTTACCTTTCATGAGTCTGTGGAGTCGATGGTTAAAGTTTGTGATGTAGTAACAATTAATTGTCCTCTACATCCTGAAACAGAGAACTTATTTGATGATGCAATGATAAGTAAAATGAAAAAAGGTGCTTACATTGTAAATACAGCAAGAGGGAAAATCTGCAACCGAGATGCAATTGCAAAAGCATTAAAGAGTGGTCAGTTAAGTGGTTATGCAGGAGACGTTTGGTTTCCTCAGCCGGCACCTAATGATCACGCATGGAGAAGTATGCCAAATCATGGCATGACTCCTCATACTTCAGGAACATCTTTAACGGCACAATCAAGATATGCTGATGGAGTAAGAGAGATACTCGAATGTTTCTTTGATGGTAAAGAGATTAGAAATCAATATTTGATTGTGAAAGATGGTCAGTTGGCAGGTATGGGTGCTCACTCTTACAGTAAAGGATCAGCTACTGGTGGATCTGAAGAAGCAGCGAAATATAAGAAAAAATAAATAATTCTTTTAATTATTAAAGGTAAGCTACTAAAAGTAGCTACCTTTAGTAATCTAGACTCAATTCCTAATTTTTGTATAAATTTTTAATCATGAGACTTTTATTATTTATATTTTTGAACTTAATAATTACAAATTCAATATTGGCGTCAGAAAAAAGTAAAGCATATTTTGCTGGTGGTTGTTTCTGGTGTATGGAAGAGTCTTTTGAAAAATTAAAAGGTGTTGAGAAAGTAATTTCAGGATACTCTGGAGGAAAAACTGAAAATCCAACCTATAAAGAAGTCACTTATGGAAATACAGGTCACCTTGAGGTTGTTGAAGTAATTTATGATACAAGTATAATAACTTTCGAGGAACTACTAAAAAATTTTTGGGTCAATATAGATCCATTTGATCCTTACGGTCAGTTTTGTGACAAAGGCTATAGCTACAGATCTGCAGCTTTTTATACAAATAAAAAGGAAAAAGATTTAATTGAAAAAGATTTTAAAAGGCTAGAAAAAAAATTTAACAAAAAAGTTGTTACTTATATTAAAGAATTTGAAAAATTTTATATAGCTGAAGATCGTCATCAAGATTATTATCAAGTATATTTTTTAAATTATTTAAAATATAAAAAAGCTTGTAGAAGAGAAGAGATTTTAAATAGAATTTGGAAAATGTAGCAATTTATGAAAAATAATATCAATTGGAATTTTGATAACACATATTCCAAATTGCCTGAGCCATTTAGAGAAAAAATAAATCCAGTAAAAGTTAAAAATCCTAAACTAATTTTATTAAATAAATCTTTGGCCAAGGATCTAAATTTAGACTTTTCTGAAGTAAGTCAGTCTGAATTATCAGCCATATTTACAGGAAACGAATTACCAAAAAATAGTAATTCAATAGCACAAGCTTATGCAGGTCATCAATTTGGGCATTTTACAATGCTTGGTGATGGTAGAGCAGTTTTGATTGGAGAACATGTATCTAAAAATAATCATAGATACGATATTCAATTTAAAGGCTCGGGAAAAACCGCTTTTTCAAGAAATGGAGATGGTAGAGCAGCGTTAGGGCCTATGCTTAGAGAATATTTAATAAGTGAAGCAATGCATGCCTTAAATATACCAACGACGCGAAGTCTTGCGGTCGCAAAAACTGGAGAAAATGTAATTAGAGATACACAATTAGAAGGTGCTATACTCACCAGAGTAGCATCAAGTCATATTAGAGTAGGAACTTTTCAGTATATTGCAGCGAGAAATAAAAAAGGTGAGTTAGAGACATTATTTGAATATGTTGTCAAAAGACATTACCTAAAAATTGAAAATTCAAAAAATAAAGCTTTAGATCTTTTAAAAGTAGTTTTAGATAAACAGATAGATTTAGTTGTCAATTGGATGAGGGTTGGATTTATTCATGGTGTAATGAATACGGATAACATGAGTATAGCTGGTGAGACGATTGACTACGGACCCTGTGCCTTCATTGATATTTATGATCCAAAAACTGTATTTAGTTCAATTGATAAATTAGGAAGATATGCTTATTGTAATCAGCCGGTTATAACAAAATGGAACCTTTCGAGATTTGCTGAGTGCTTGATACCTTTGATTGATAAAGACCAAGACACAGCTGTAAAATTAGCAACTGAAATAATCGATACTTTTGAAAAAACATATGAGGAAAAGTGGTTAAATATGATGAGGGCTAAACTAGGCTTACTCGGTACGGATAAAAAAGATAAGTACCTAATTTTAGACTTACTCACTTGGATGCATCAAAATAAAGTTGATTACACAAATACATTTTGCCACTTGATGAACTTTAAAACTCAAAAAGATAATATTTATGAAAGTGCTGATTTTAGCAACTGGAAAAAAAGGTGGCAGGAAAGATCATCAATTCATGGTAATTCAAAGGAAAAGCATAAAAAATTAATGAGAAGTACAAACCCTCTTTTAATTCCAAGAAATCATATAGTTGAAAATACTCTTAGAGATGCAGATCAAGGAAATTTGGAACCTTTGCTGAACTTTTTAAAAATCTTAAATAGCCCCTATACTGATCAAAAAGATATCAGTGAATACCAAATATTATCCAGTTCAAATGAAAATTATCAAACTTTTTGTGGAACTTAATTAAAGAACATATGGCTCATGTCTCGCCTGTTTACCTAAAACTCTCTCTACAGCCATATTTGAAATATCAATTGATTGATAATCACCCGTCGTAATCAATTCTGTTAATGCTCTACCAATTCCTGGAGCTTGCATTAATCCTCTTCCTGTGAACCCTGTTGCTAAGTAAACATTTTCAAATTTTGGATGTTTTCCAACAACTGCATTGTTATCAAGTCGATTGCAATCATAATATCCAGCCCATCCACCAGTTAATTTTAATTCTTCCATAGCCGGTATTCTATGAGCTAATGCTGGCCAAACAAATTCTTCAAAATCATCCCATGCAGGTTCAAGATCTTTGGCATCAAAGACTGATTTTGGTGAACCAGCTAAGTATTCTTTACCTTCAGGTCTCCAATAAACTCCTGTTGTTAGATCTCCCGTTAATGGCATTTCAGGAATATGTTTTGGGCACTTTACTCTGAAAACTGTGTGTTTTTGAGGTTCAACAGGGATATCTTCTAAAAGCTCTTTAGTCCAACATCCAGCTGCTGAAATAATTGTCTTAGCATTAATTTCTGAAAGAGATTTAACTTCACCCTTAACAAATTCTGAGCCAAGATCAATCGCCTTACTTTTTAAAGCACTATGAAACATGAAGGGGTCAATCCATCCCTCACTTTGATTGTCAGTAAAAGTCGCTGTTTCGATTCCCTCACTATTGATATATGGAAAAAAATTATTCAACTCAGAGCCTTTGATATTTTTTGTTCCCGCATCACAAGCTTTATGATTTTCGAGCGCTTTATATTGTTCATCTGCATGCTCAGGTCCAAACATTAATAAATAACCATTGGTCACCATACTAGCAGTGGGTTTTGGATTTTTTTCAGTTTTTAATAAATCTGGAATTTGAAAAATGAATTCTCTGGCAAATTTTCCTAACAAAATATTTTCTTTTTGAAAAAATTGTCTTCTAAATCCACCTAATGACAAAGGAAAAGAAGCAGTTTTATAAGTTGGGTCTTTTTCTATGACTTTAACTTTTCTGCCCTCTTTTGATAAAAAGTAAGCAGTTGCGACTCCAATTATTCCACCCCCAACTATTACAACATCATCCATTAATTTAATATTAGTAAGTTAATATTCAGAAATAATGCATAGCAACACCAAAGTAAATAGGGAATCATTAAATAATAACTCACAAAATTGACACGCTTAAATCTTATTACTAAAATAATTATTAAACCAATTAAGATTACCAAAACAACCAAAGCTAATAAAATTTGGTGTAAACCAAAAAAAACGATACTCCAAGTTGTATTAAATATAATATGAATAAAATAAATATATATCGTGTTCATGTCTCTATTTTTACTATGCCAAAAAAACCAAATAGCAACTGTCATCATTAGATATAGCGTTGTCCAAACAGGTGCAAATATCCAATCAGGTGGGTTAAAATCAGATTTGACTAATTGAGAATACCAGGGGTCTTTTAAATTAATTGTGACTAAACTCCCAATAAATGAGGCTGAAAAAGTGATAATAAAAAAAAGTATGAACGATAAAAATTTATTTTTTAGCATTAAAGTATTATACATCTTTAGATAATGAATAAAAAAACAATTTGGATAACTGGTGGGAGTACTGGAATCGGTAAAGCTCTTGCAGTAAAATTTGCTAATGAAGGTTGGAATGTTGCTATTTCGGCTAGACGTGAGGGTCTTCTCAATGAGATTTCAGACAATCATGAAAATATAACTCCATTTCCATTAGATGTGACTGATAAATCAAAATGCAAAGAGGTTTTTGAAAAAATTAAGAATAAATTTGAAAATATAGATATTTGTTTTTTTTCCACCGGTACATGGAATCCAAAAAAAGAAAGAGATATTGATATTGAACAAATTGAGGAAGTTTTTAAAATTAATTTTTTTGGGACGTTGAATACCATTAAAGCAGTTGAAGAATATTTTAAAACTAGGAAAAGTGGAACAATCACTATTGTTTCCTCAATTGCTGGTTATAGAGGTTTGCCAAATTCAACTGGATATGGACCTTCAAAATCTGCTCTAAATAATTTAGCAGAAAGTCTATATTTTGATTTTGGTCGATCAAATGTCAGAATATGTTTAGTATCTCCAGGTTTTATAAAAACTCCAATGACAGATAAAAATGATTTTAAAATGCCTTTTTTAAAAACTACTGAATATGCGGCTGAAAAAATATATGATGGCTTGGTAAATAAAAAAACTTTTGAAATTCATTTTCCAAAATCATTAACTATTGTACTGAAAATCTTAAGTTTTCTTCCAAGTAAGATTTATTTTGGTTTAGTTGGAAAATTAACTAAATATCAAAAGAAAGATTAATCTTTTACAAAAACCACTGTCAATTCAGCGACCTTGATTCCAAATTTAGTCATTGTAGCTCTATTAATTGCTACACGATCATCCTGTTTAAAAATCCAATCATCGAAAGTAATTTTTATTTCTCTACCTTTTATTGGAACTAATAAAACATACTCAAATTTAAATGCCGGACCATATGAGTATCCCTTAGCTTTACCGACTACATCTCCAGCAGTTCCCTCATAATTATTGTCATCTATTTTAGTAATTTGCCATTGTCTAGTTTGTACTTCACCATCATCCCAATTAAATTTTTCATCAAGTATTAGTTGTTTACCATCCCACTTGCCATCTAATTCTGCTGAAAATTGTCTTGTAACTTTTCCAGATCTATTCTGGAGAACTCCCCAAGCTTTAACGTTACCTGACAAGTAATTTTCTATAATTAATCTCGGTTCTTTACCTTTAAAATCTTCGGGTTTCATATCGATATTATTTGAGCAGTTTGTAATTAAGAATAAAGAGATTATCAATAAAATTGATCTTAAATTTAATATTTTACACATAAGCCCCGGTAATTTATTTATTTTGAATTGAAAATTGTATCAGATCAATATTTTTCGATTTAAATCCAGCTTCACAATAAGATAGGTAAAACTCCCACATTCTTTTAAAAGTTAAATCAAAACCTTGTTTTTTAATGAGATCCCATTTTCTATTAAATTCATTTTTCCAAATACTTAATGTATTTGCATAATGATCAGCATATGAGTCGTAAGACTTAATTGTTAAACCATTGTCTGAAACGTATTTATTTAAGCTATTTTTACTTGGTAAAAATCCCCCTGGAAAAATATATTTTTGAATAAAATCTTGTTTCATTTTATATCTATCAAATAAACTATCATCTATCGTAATTGCTTGAATAGCTGCCCTACCATCTGTAGAAAGGTTATTCTTAATAGTTTTAAAATAGCTTTCCAAATAATTTTGTCCCACTGCCTCAATCATTTCTATAGATGCTATTGAATTATATTTATTTTTTAAATCTCTATAATCTTTGATTTCAATATTTACTTTTTCATTTAAACCACATTTATGAATTCTTTTTTTTGCGTATTCGAATTGTTTTTTTGAAATAGTAATACAATCTAATTTTACATCGTATTTTTTTCCCAAATATTCTGCAAAACCACCCCATCCGCATCCAATTTCTAAAACCCTATCTCCATTGTTTGGTTTTATTAAATCTATCATTTTTTGGTATTTGTTGTTTTGTGCCTCTGAAAGATCTTTAGTAGTCTCGCTAAAAATTCCGCTTGAGTAAGTTAAGGTTTCATCAAGCCATAAAGAAAAAAAATTATTTCCTAAATCATAATGTTTTGCAATATTTTCTTTACTTCTGTTCTTTGTATTTTTTATAAAGATCCCTTTTAAAAAATTTATAATTGGAAAATCGAGTAAGCCTGAAAACTTATATATGATTTTGATATTCCGAGCTGTTATTTCAATTAGATTTGATAAATTATCAGTTTCAAATTCTCCTCTCATATAAGATTCTGCAAAACCAATACTGCCACCTTTTATAAGATTAAAAGAAAAATTTGGTTTTTTAATTTTCAATTTGGCTTTTAAATTATCCTGAGGATTACCAAATTTAAAAACTTCACCTTGATAATTTGTAATTACTAGATACCCAACGTTTATTCCTTCTAATATGTTAAAAACCAGTTTGTCAGAAAGTTTATTTACAGGCATTAATTTTCAAAAGATATTTTGTTTTTTATTTTTAATTTTTTTTTAATAAACTTTATTCCTTTGGTCCATAATTTAAACGCTTCAAAATGTATCGCTGCAATAATTTTAAAAGTCATTAAAGGATGTTTTAAATAAGATTTAATTAACTCTGAAGTTGTAAAATCTTTTCTTTTCCCATCTTGAGAGGCATATAATATTTTTTCATTTAATTGATATTGATCTATGATTACTGAAATCTTATCTGCAGGTTTTAAAATTTTAAAAAAGTAAGTACAATTCATTTCAATGAATGGTGAAACATGAAATTTTTTATCACAATTGTGTTTTAATAAATTATCATTTTTTACTTTAAAAACATAAGTATGTTGCTCATCAAAAGTATTTTTGACTTCGTATAATATAGCTATCAAATCGTTATTACTATTGTACACATAAAAAACACTTAACGGATTAAAAACATATCCAAAGATACGTGGGTAGCATAAAAGTTTAATTTTAATATTTTCACTACTAATATTATTTTGCTTAAGATTTTTTTTAACCCAATCGATTAAGATTGATCCATCTCTATCGCCATGATCTTTATCAAAAAAACTAACTAAATTAAATTTATTGTATGAAAAAAAATTAATTGTTTTATCTAATATTTCTAATTCAGAAAGATCAATTAAAAGTGAAAATACCTTGTACTTAAAAAAATGTATCTTTGGTTTAAATCTTTTATGAATAACAGTGCCATTATATATACAACTAATCATTGAGAGTTTTAAGCATTTCAATAGATGATTTTATTCCATCTTCATGAAAACCGTAACCAAAATAACTACCACAGTAAAGAATATTTCTTTTATTTTGTAAATTTGTAAGCTGGCTTTGAAAATTAAGTGCAGATTGATCAAAATATGGATGTGTAAATCTTACCTTTTTTAAAATTTTATTCTCATCAATTTTAAAATAAGGGTTTAAAGTAAGAAAAATATTTTCATCACACTTAAGGTTTTGTAATAAATTTAACCAATATGTAATTGAATTTTTTTCTATTTCATCCTTCTTGATTGATGAATTCCATGAACACCAAGCTTTTTTATTTTTTGGCATAGCTTGTTCATCAGTATGAATATAAGCAATATTTTCTTTATATTTAAAATTTGAAAGTACATTCTTTTCTTGGTCAGTTGGATTATCAATTATTGATAAAGCTTCATCTGCATGTGTTGCTAAAACAACTTTATCATATCCAAAGTATTCACTTTCTCCACCATAATATAAATCTATACCTGTTGTTTTTGTTTTAATTTTTTTGATAGAATAATTTTTAAAATGTTCACCACTGATTTTTGAAATAATATTTTGAACATAAGTTCTACTTCGATTTGATACTGTATACCACTGGGGTCTATTTTTTAATTTAAATAAACCATGATTTTGGAAAAACTTTAAGAAAAATCTTAACGGCATATGACTAGCAGCACTTGGTGGCATTGACCATATAGCTGAAACCATCGGTATCAAATGATAGTTGATAAACTCTTTTGAAAGATTTTCCTTTCTCAAATAATCACCAAGTGTAGTCTCTTGATCAATTTTTTTTATATTATCACATTTTTTGTAAAACTTAATTACATCAAAAAACATTTTGAGAAATCTTAAATTAAATAGATTACTCTTATTCAAAAAAATTCCATTTAATCCTCTACCACAATATTCGAATGAAGATTTTTCAACTGATGCAGAAAAAGACATATCGCTTTTTTCGATTGCAATATTATTCTCCTCAAAAAAATTTATTAAATGCGGGTAGGTTGCGTAGTTAAATACGATAAAACCTATATCAACCGAAACTTTTTTTGTACCAAAAGATAAATCAATAGTATGGGCGTGGCCACCGAAACGATCCTCCTTCTCAAAAAGATCTACATGATGTTTTTTTGATAAGTAATATGCAGCACTTAATCCTGAAATACCTGAGCCAATAACAGCTATTTTCATTTATTATTAAGCTGCATCTTCTTTGAATTCATCAATGCTTGGGCAAGTACAAAATACATTCTTGTCACCATAAACATTGTCTACTCTTGCAACTGGAGGCCAGAATTTGCTAGCTCGTAGGAATTTTGCTGGGTAAGCTGCCTCTGCTCTTGAGTATTTATGTTTCCAATTATCAGAAGCAAGCTCACTATCAGTATGTGGTGCATTTTTAATTGGATTATCTATCTTATCAAATTTACCTGATTTAATTTGTTCTATTTCTTTTTTAATCATAATTAAAGTGTCACAAAATCTATCAAGCTCTAATAAGCCCTCACTTTCAGTTGGCTCTATCATCATTGTGCCAGCTACAGGCCACGACATTGTTGGGGCATGAAATCCAAAATCTATTAATCTTTTTGCGATATCTTCCTCTGTTACCCCTGTTTCTGATTTAATATTTCTAATATCAATAATACATTCATGCGCAACATTACCATTTGATCCTTTATACAAAATCGGAAAATGATTTTTTAGTCTATGAGCAATATAATTAGCATTTAATATTGCAACTTGGGATGCAAGCTTTAATCCTTCTGATCCCATCATTTTTATATACATCCAAGAGATAGATAGAATACTTGAACTGCCCCAGGGTGCTGAAGAGACTGACCCTATTCCAGTTGTTGGTCCACAATCTTTTATTACTGGATGATTAGGCAGATAAGCTTGTAGATGTTTTTTACAAGCAATAGGACCCATACCAGGTCCACCACCACCATGCGGAATACAAAAAGTTTTATGTAAATTAATATGACAAACATCTGGACCAAAATTTCCTGGCTTTGCTACTCCGACTAAGGCGTTTAAATTTGCACCATCCATGTAGACTTGACCACCATGTTTATGAACTATTTCACAAATATCGGTTATTTTTTCCTCAAATACTCCATGTGTTGATGGATAAGTCACCATTAATGCACCAAGGTTTTTGGAATGTTGCTCTACTTTTTTCTTTAAATCATCAAAGTCAACATTCCCTTCTTTATCACAATTAACAACAACTACTTTCATTCCAACCATTTGAGCACTCGCCGGATTAGTTCCGTGAGCTGAGCTTGGAATTAAACATATATTTCGATTAGCCTCACCTCTATTTAAATGATACTTACGAATAACCATTAAACCTGCATATTCACCCTGAGCGCCTGCGTTAGGTTGAAGGGAAACGCCTGAAAAACCAGTAATAGATCGCAACCAATTTTTTAAATCAGTGAACAAATCTCTAAATCCTTCCATTTGTTCTATTGGAACAAATGGATGAGGTTGAGCAAATTCTTTCCAGGAAATTGGAGTCATTTCAGCAGCAGCATTTAACTTCATTGTACATGAGCCAAGTGCTATCATTGTTCTATTTAATGCTATATCTTTATCTTCCAACCTTTTTAGATATCTAAGCATCTCAGTTTCTGAATGATATGATTTAAAAACTGGATGTTCTAAATACTTTGAAATTCTTAATAAGTTTTTAGGTAAATTAGGTAAACTTACTGAGGGATCTTCTTTTTTGATTGATTCTGCTGAATTAAAAATTTTTAATAACTGATTTACTCTATAAACATTTTTTCTCTCATCAAATGAAACAGCCAACATTTCAGAATTTACTTTTCGTATATTTACTTTTTGATCTAAAGCGTTTTTATAAATTTGATCAGTTTTTTCTTTAGTAATAATTGTAACAGTGTCAAAAAAATAATTAGAATATAGTTCATATCCAGACTGTTTTATTTTATCAGCAAAACTTTTTGCTAGTTGAGATACTCGTTCAGAAATATTCTTAATTCCTTCTGGACCATGATAAATAGCATATGCTGCTGACACAATTGCTAACAAAGCTTGTGCAGTACAAATGTTGCTAGTTGCCTTATCTCTTCTGATGTGTTGCTCTCTAGTTTGTAATGATAATCTATATGCCCTATTACCATGCCTATCAACTGACACTCCAACAATTCTTCCTGGCATAGATCTTTTATATTCATCTTTAGTTGCAAAAAAGGCAGCATGGGGACCTCCATATCCCATGGGAATACCAAATCGTTGAGAGCTTCCAACCGCTATATCAGCACCAAGTTCTCTAGGTGTTTTTAATTTTGCTAATGCTAATAGATCGCAGACTAATATAGCCTTCCCATTCTTTTTATGAATTTTGCTAATTGCTTCACTTGGATCTTTAATATCTCCTAAAGTTCCTGGATATTGTAAAATTCCGCAAACTAAATCTTCCTTTAAATTGTCTAAAACTTCATCCTCTTTACCAATTAAAACTTTTAGACCCATTGGTTCTGCTCTTGTTTGAATTACATTGATAGTTTGAGGATGACAATCTTCAGACACAAAAACTAAATCATCATCTTTTTTATTTAACCTGTGACTAAGACCCATAGCCTCTGCTGCTGCTGTGCCTTCATCTAGTAAAGATGCATTTGCAATATCCATTCCTGTAAAATCAACAATCATTTGTTGAAAATTTAATAACATTTCAAGTCTCCCTTGAGCTACCTCTGGCTGATAAGGTGTGTAGGAAGTGTACCAACCTGGATTTTCTAATATATTTCTTAAAATTACATATGGTGTATATGTTCCATAATAACCCATTCCAATAAAATTTGAATAAACCTGATTTTTTTTTGAAATTACTCTTAATTTTCTTAACGCTTCATATTCTGAATTCGACTCACCAATATTTAGTTCACCTTTAAACTTTATTTTTTCTGGAACTGTATTGTCAATTAAATCATCAAGTGATTGATAATTTAATTCTTTTAACATTTTTGATTGATCTTCTTTAGAAGGTCCAATATGTCTTTTTAAAAAGTCTTTTTCTGAATTTGGTAACATTATGCCGATGCCTCCTTTGCAAATTTATCGTAATCATCTTTATTCATTAAAGTATCCATTTCTGATAAATCTTTTATTTTTAGTTTAAAAAACCAAGCTGTATTTTCTGGGTCTTCATTAATTTTTGATGGATCGTCTACTATGGCTTGATTAGTATCAACTACTTCACCACTCACAGGTGTATAGACATCACTTGCGGCTTTTGTCGACTCAACTACACCAGCTGTTCCATCTTTTTCAACATTCGATCCTTTTTCTGGAAGTTCTGCAAACACAATATCACCCAACATTTCGGTTGCATGTTTTGTGATACCAATTGTTGCTACATCTCCATCTAACTTTATCCACTCATGTTCTTTTGAATATTTAACCTCACTCATTAATTTACTCCTTTAACATAACTTTTTTTATAAAATGGTAAACTACAAATACTAGCTGGATGTTTTTTACCTCTTACTTCTAAAAATACTTTAGTATTTTTTTTTGAAAATTTATTTTCTACATAACCCATTGCCACAGGTCCATTTACACTTGGTCCAAATGTACCACTAGTAATTTCTCCAATAAGAACATCGGATTGATTAAAAATTTTTGTTTTTTCTCTGGCAATTATTCTGCCTTCTGGTTTTATTCCAACTCTAATTTTATTTACACCATTATTCAATTGTTTAATGATCATATCGGAGCCAATAAAATCACCTTTTGAAATTCTTTCTTTTGAAATTGCCCACTTTAGGTTTGCCTCTACTGGAGTTTTGTCTTTATCAAGATCATGACCATATAAACATAAACCAGCTTCTAATCTTAAAGTGTCTCTTGCTCCTAAACCTATTAACTTGGATCCTTTATCAATTAATTGTCTTGTTAATTTATCTGCAAATTTATTTGAGATAGATATCTCAAAACCATCTTCTCCTGTATACCCAGATCGTGTAATATAAATTTTTTGGTGTTCAAATGAAAACCAATTTCCTGACATAAAACTTAGTTTTTCTATACCCTCAATAAGATCGTTTAAGATTTGTGATGATTTTGGGCCCTGGATTGCTATTAGAGATCTATTTTCATCCAGGACCATTCTATATTTTTCATTTAGCAGTTTACTTAAAATTTTAAAATCATTATCTTTGCACGCTGCATTGAGAATTATTAGAAAACCTTGGTTTATTTTTGTGATAATTAAATCATCATATATTCCAGCATCTTTATCCATTAAAAAGCTATATTTTGAATGATTCAATTTTAAATTTTTCAAATCTAAGGGGAAAATTTTTTCTAAATCCGATATTAAGTCTTCACTGCCATAAATAAATAATTGACCCATGTGTGAAACATCAAAAATACCTGAGTGATTTCTTGTAAATTTATGTTCTTCAATAATACCCTCTTTATATTGTATCGGCATTTGGTAACCTGCAAATTCAACAAATTTTGCGTTACAATCTTGATGCAGTTGGTACAGGGATGTTTTTTTTATTTCCATATTAACTCATTGCACCCATCTGTATATTTGCCTGAGAGTTTTGCTCCTTCGGCGAGAATTAAATCTCTTTCCAGAGTTAATATGTTACGGTCCTTTTTGCCTGAGAGATTCCTGGGCAGTTGCTCCTTCGGCGCTACGATGATCTGTAGTCTCTCCCGTATATAAATAATCCTACAAGAGGCTTAAAATGTCAATTAGAAATAACTGTCTTTGGCTTTTTTAAAAGTGTGTAAAACTGAAGTAATACTGCAAAAAGAATTATTGCTCCTCCTATTAATCCATATAATGATGGTATTTCGCTCACAAAAAGAAATGCCCAAATTGGACCTAGAACAGACTCGGATAACATGATTATTCCGACCATCGCCGAAGGGGTTGTCCTAGCACCAATAGTTATAAATATAAAACCAAAACCGATTTGAAAAAAACCAGCTAAAAAACCCAAAAAGATGTCGTGAGGCGAAATCATTATATTGGTTGAGACTGATAAGCCAATAAGACATGAACTTAGACCAGCAACAAACTGAGCTGGAACCATATCAACAGATGGAAATTTTCTAACAATCATTATCAAAATCGCAAAAGTAATGGGCATTGTGAAGGCCGCTAAGTTTCCAGATAATTCTCCTGGAGATAAGGAGTTTCCAATCATTAATAATACACCGGACATTGCTAAAATTATTGAGATTAATGTGGTCAAATTAATTTTTTCTTTTAAGAAAAAAAAACCAAATATAGCTAAAAATAAAATTTGAAGTGATATGATAAAATTTGTGTTAGCAACTGTAGTATTATACATGGCAAAAACATAACCACAAAAACCAATAGACAATATTAAACCTCCAATAAAACCTAGTATTCCAGAATCATAAAATGATTTTAAAACTTTACTTTTATAAGTAATAATTAAAAAAGTTAAAACAGTAAGAGAAAAAAATAGAGATCTCCAAAACAATATCTGCCATAATGTTGCACCTTCAAACGATTTGACTATTAGTCCACCAAAACTTAAACTTAGAGCACCTAAGAAAATCAATAAAGGACCAGGTAAACTTTTTATAATATGCATTAAATTTGTGAAATTAAATTTTGAGTTTCTAAGTCATACAATTTAAAAAGAGCCTCTGCACTATTTAAATCAACTTCTTGAAATTTAACATTTGTTCCAGGTGTTAATTGAACTAATTTATCGTAATCAGCACTTATAACTACACCAATTTTTGGATAACCTCCAATTGTACCATGATCTGAAAGCATAATTATTGGATTACCATCAGGAGGTACTTGGACCACACCCTTGATAAGGCCTTCAGATCTAATGTTGGAATCGACATTGTTTTCTATTTTTTTTCCATCTAATCTCATTCCCATACGGTCAGATAATTTAGAGACTTTAAATTCATTTTCGAAAAAAATTTTTTTACCCTCTTCAGAAAAATAATTAAAATTTGTTCCTTTAATTACCCTTATATTTTCTATCTTCTTATTAACATAATTTAACTTGCTACTAATAAAATTTTGATTAATTTCTTTGACATTAATTTTTTGGTTATCAGATAACTTTTCTCCGTTGTTAGATCCAATCTTTGCCTTAATATTAGTTGAACAACTTGACCATTGAAATTTTAAATCAAATTTACCACTTATTGCCAAATATCCATACACAGATTTATTAGTTGATATAATATCTAACTCATCATTATTTTCTAAAATAAAGGATTGATAACATTCACCATCAATAAAATTATCTCCTTTTTTAATTTTAAAACTCACATCACCAGTGATAGCAATATTTATTTTATCTCCATGATATTTCAAATGAGGACCCTGATAAGCAAATTCTATCACTGGATTGTCATAATGAATTCCAGTTAGTTTATTGGCTAATAAATAATTTCTATTATCCATGGCTCCACTGAATGGAATCCCTATGTGATAAAGGTTACTTCTTCCAAGATCTTGGAAAGTTGAATTAATACCAGCCCTCAAAATTTCAAAATAATTTTTACTCATTATAATTTTGATATTTCTCTTTTGTAATTCTTTTAAATTTAACTAAATCACCTGGATTAATTAAATTAGGCTCATCTTCTTTAGAACTATCAAAAATATTCAATGGAGTATTTCCAATAATATTCCACCCTCCAGGACTTTCAAATGTATAGATATTTGCAAATTGTTCAGTTAAGCCAATAGAACCTTTTGGTACTTTGACCCTAGGAGTATCAAGACGTTTTGTTCTGAGATTATTATCTAAATCTCCAAGAAAAGGCATTCCTGCAATAAAACCTGTCATATAACAAAAAAATTCTTTTTCAAAGAAACTTTCATATATTTTTTCCTCTCCCATCTTAAGTTTTTTCTCTAATCTTTTTATATCTAAGGAAAAATCTTTTTCACAACAAACAGGAATTTCAAATTTTTTTTTTTGATAACTTTCATTTTCAATAATTTCTATATTATCTATTATTTTTTTTAGTTTACCAAAATTAATTTTTTTAAGATCAAAAGAAATAATCAATTTATTATACGATGGAGTAAGATTATTTACCCCCACAATCTTTTTTTTTTGAATAGTTTTAAAAAATTTAATTACGTGGGTATTAATCTCTTTATTCACTTCTTTTCCAAAATCACAATATAAAGCTGCGTCACCAAGATTTGATATATTTTTTATCATGCCATGTTATACTTCAAGTACTATTAGTATGGAAATTAATATAAATTGCGATTTAGGTGAAAAATCAAAGCACCATTCAAATAAATATGATCCTGATTTACTTGAAATAGTAAATTCAGCAAATATTGCATGTGGATATCATGCTGGTAATGAAGAAACAATGTATCAAGTAGTAAAAATTTCAAAAAAAAATGGAGTTAGCATAGGAGCACATCCTTCTTTTAATGATCCAGAAAACTTTGGCAGAGAAAGAATGAATTTATCTGAAAAAGAAATTAAAAAATTGCTTATAGATCAGTATGAAATACTCCAAAAAATAGCAATAAAGCATAACGAAAAGGTTTCTCATATTAAACCTCATGGAGCATTAAATAATATGGCATGTGAAGATATTGAACTTTCAAAACTAATAGCAAACGTAATTAAAGATATTGATAAAGATTTAATCTACCTTGTCCCAACAGGTTCAAAAATGGAGGAAGCAGCAAAAAAATTAGATATGAAAATAGCCTGTGAGATTTTTGCTGATAGAAATTATGAGGAAGATGGAAATCTTGTTTCAAGAAAAAAATCTAATGCTCTTATTCTTGATCCAGATGAAGCTAAAAAACATGTTTTAAAGATGGTCAAACATCAAGCTTTAAACTGTGTAACAGGAAAACAAATACCCTGTGAAATCGACTCTATTTGTATTCATGGCGACAATTTGCACTCCCTAAAAACAGCAAAGATTATCAAGAAAACTCTAATTTCAAATAATCTAAAATTGAAAAGTTTGCCTCAGTTAAGTAAGTTTAATTAATGTTTAAAAAGTTTTTTATATTCCTGTTTTCTTTGTCACTAATATTTACTCATCTTCATGCTGCTGGTGGTAATGGAGGAGATGGTGGAGAAAGCAAATTAAAAAAATTAACATCTTATGATTCTGCTGTTAAAAAAATTAACAAAGCAAAAAAATTAGAAAAAAAAGGTAAAGATAAAAAAGCAACTAAATTTTACAATGAAGCATTAAAACTGCTTTACAAAGCAAATAAAGAAAAACCGTTTGATCCAGACACGCTAAACTATTTGGGCTTTGCAAATAGAAAAGTCGACAATTTTAAAGATGCTGAAATTTATTATACTATGGGACTTGAAATTGATCCAAAGCACGTAGGTATTAATGAATATCTAGGTGAACTATATGTGGCAACAAACAGACACAATCTTGCTGTTGAAAGACTTGAAGTTTTAAAAAGTTGCAATTGTGAAGAATATGATGAGTTAAAAGCAGTTATTGCTGGTAAAAAATCAAAATATTGATTTCTTATAATAGACAATAAAATCTGGATAATTATAATTAACTAATAATATATTATTACATTGTTAGAAGAATCTCTCATACTCTTACAGATCATCTTTATTGATATTATTTTGGCAGCAGATAATGCGATTATAATTGGTTTAATTGCTGCGAACTTTGTTCCTAAAAACAGAAAACAAATTATATTATGGGGTGTAGCTGGAGCTTTAATATTTAAAGTCATATTTGCAATTTTCGCAACCTACTTATTTCAGTTTTATTGGATTAAGATATTAGGTGGATTGCTTCTAATATGGATAGTCAATGATTTAAGAAAAGATTTATTTGAAATAAAAAAGATTAAATCTCCAAAATCAGTTTCAAAAGAACCTTCATTTATTAAAAGTATCTATAAAGTTCTTTTTGCTGACATAACGATTAGTTTTGATAATGTTATTGGGGTAGTTGGAGCAGCAAAAGGAAACTTTGGATTTATGATATTTGGATTAATATTATCGGTTGTTTTAACCGGTGCTTTGGCAACATATCTTGCAAACTATATTCAGAAACATTTATGGATAGCTTATGTTGGTCTTTTTTTTATTTTACTCGTTGCTTTACAACTAGTTATCGGAGGTTTAAATGACTATGGTGTCTTATCAATAAATGAAACATTTAAAAAATATTTTTAAAATTTAAAGAATTGCCTATTAAACATTTATTCATTCTTATTTTAATAATGATCGCACATGGTAGTGCTTTTCCTGTTGCTAAATTAGCACTAAATAGTTCTGTACCTCCTATTTTAATGGCGTCTTTAAGAATGGGCTTCGTATTTATCTTATTAATTCCATTTTTAAATTTTAAGCTACCTGAAAAAAAATTTTTAAAAGCTTTAATAATATTCTCAATAAGCATGGGAGTATTGGTTTATATGTTTATGAATTTGTCATTATATCATTCATCAATCATATCACCTATTATTCTTGGTTCTCAACTTGCAATTCCATTTGGAATTTTAGCTAGCGCTTTAATCTTAAAGGAAAACATAAGTAGAAATAAATGGTTTTTAATTTTCAGCTCATTTATTGGGATTTTAATTATTTTTTTTGATCCAAAGCTTTCAGAAAACTATCTAGGATTATTTTTTGCAAGCTTGATGGCATTGTTTTTTGGCCTTTCTCAAGTTTACTCAAGACAATTAAAAGAGCTTCCTTTAAGTTTAATTAATGCATGCACTGGAATATTTGGTTTTATTATACTTTTGATGATTTCTATATCATTTGAAGGAAATGTTTATTTTAACATTCTAAAAATTAACAACGAGACATGGATTTTAATCTTATATCAAGCTATCATAGTTTCATTATGTGCTCATTTATTAATGTTTTATCTTTATAAGTTTTACACAGTTGGTCAAATTTTTCCGTTTTATTCTTTGTTTCCTATTTTCGGAATAATTTTAACTTATTTAGTATTTGGAGAAGTACCGACTGTATTGTTCATAATGGGTGGAATAATTGTAATATCTTCAGTCTTTTTACTTCATAAAATTGAATAAATTGCTTATTGAAAAAATACTCAAATAAGCTTTAATTTATTTTTTATAAATTGATAACAAATAGAGGAAAATAATGAAAAAACTATTTATTGCTGCATTTATATTCGTTTCTACTTTTACAACTAATATTTTTGCAGATATTAAAATGGGAATAATTTTAGGGTTCACTGGTCCTATAGAGTCCCTAACGCCAGCTATGGCAGCGTCAGCTGAGCTAGCGTTTACTGAAGCATCTGACTCTGGATCACTATTAGGTGGAGAAAAGATCACAGTAGTAAGAGCAGACTCAACTTGTGTTGACTCAGCTGCTGCTACAGCAGCAGCAGAAGGTGTAATTTCTCAAGGTGTTGCAGCTATAATGGGAGCTGATTGTTCAGGAGTAACTGGAGCTATAGCTTCAAACGTTGCAGTACCAAATGGTGTTGTAATGATTTCTCCATCAGCTACATCGCCTGGGTTAACTACTCTTGATGATAAAGGATATTTTTTTAGAACAGCGCCATCAGATGCTAGAGGTGGACAAATTTTAGCTGACATCACTAAAGACAGAAGAGTAAAAAGTGTTGCAATTACTTACACAAATAATGATTATGGAAAAGGTTTGGCTGATGTTTATAAAGCAGCCGTTGAAGCTCATGGTATTAAAGTAACTACTGTAACTGCTCACGAAGACGGTAAAGCAGACTACTCTTCTGAAGTAGCAACTCTTGCTTCAGCAGGTGGTGATGCTGTAGCAGTAATTGGATACCTTGACCAAGGTGGTAAAGGAATTATCCAAGCTTCTTTAGATTCTGGTGCATTTGATAAATTTATTTTATCTGATGGTATGATTGGTCAGTCTTTAGTTGATGCATTTGGAAAAGATTTAAGAAAATCTTTTGGCTCTATGCCAGGTTCAACTGGCAAAGGTGCAGGTGTGTTTGGTAATGTAGCAAAAGCTGCTGGTATCGATAGCTCTGGTCCTTATACAGGTGAGTCATATGATGCGGCTGCTTTAATTGTTTTAGCAATGCAAGCTGGAGGATCAGCCGATAGAGCATCAATTGCAAAAAATGTAATGGATGTTGCTAACGGTCCTGGAACTAAAATTTACCCAGGTGAACTAAAAAAAGGTTTAGATTTATTAGCTAAAGGTAAAAAAGTTGACTACGAAGGTGCAACTGGAGTTACTTTTACTAGCGTTGGTGAAGCTGAAGGTTCTTTCTTAGAACAAGAAATTAAAAGTGGAAAATTCAAAACTAAAAAACAAAGATAATTTTTTACATTAAAATTTAAACCCCTAGCATTAATTTGTTGGGGGTTTTTTAAAAGAACAAATATTTATCAGCCATATATAAAGCCCAAGCTATCGCGGCACCTGTAATAATATATTTCATAAACCTATTTTATTTCTATTTTTTCAGGAAGTATACCCTTTGGTCTATATCTCATAATTAATAAAAGGCCTATACCCATCATTAAAAACCTAAAGTATGGTACGCTTTCAATTAAATGAACTTTTAAAAAGTGGGTGTCATCTAAACCTGCAGTTGTTAAATTTACTAAATATAATCCTATTGGTGCAGACTCAATCCATAAGAACCAAACTGCAAAACCTCCAAGAATTGCACCAAAATTATTTCCACTTCCCCCAACTATAACCATAACCCAAATTAAAAAAGTATATCTCATTGGTCTGTAACTTCCTGGTGTGAATAATCCATCTTGAGTTACTAACATCGCTCCAGCAATCCCAACAATGGCTGAGCCTAAGACAAATATTAATAGATGTTGCTTAACAACATTTTTGCCCATAGCATTAGCTGCTTCTTCATTATCTCTAATAGCTCTCATCATTCGTCCCCAAGGAGAGTACAGAGCTTTTTGAGTAAAAATTAAAAGAATAATCACAACTACTAAAAATAATCCTGAGTAGCAGAGCTTTACAAAAACTGATGATCCTTCAATTACAAACTGATTAAGAGCAGCTTGTCTTTCAGTAAAGTCTGAAATTAAACTTAATTTACCTGAGTTAAATTTCTCAACTAAATTAATGAACCAATCTGTTTGTTGTAAGTTAACCTCATATGGTGCAGGTCGTTTTAACCCAATTACGTTTTTAACACCTCTTGTCAGCCAGTCTTCATGTTTAATAATTGCAATTACAATCTCAGATATTAATAATGTTGCTATCGCTAGGTAATCTGCCCTCAAACCTAAAGCAACTTTACCTATGATAAATGCCAATCCACCAGCAAAAAAAGCTCCAACTAACCAAGAAAAAATAATTGGAAGACCAAGTCCTCCCAAAAAACCTGTTTTTGCTGGGTCAACCTCTTCAATTGCCTCAATTCCTGGCTCAGATACAAATCGTATTATAATAATTCCTAAGATGATGATTGAGGCAATAATATAAGTTCTTGTTTTCGATTTTTTATATTTCTTTAAAACATATCTAACTGCCAACACCATCCCTACAATAAAAAATAGGCTAAATAAAATATTTGAACCACCTACGCTCCAAGCCTCTTGGACTGGGTTAACAGAAATCAAAACTGCTGCCAAACCACCTAAAGCTGTGTAACCCATTATTCCAAAGTTAATAAGTCCAGCATAACCCCATTGAATATTAGCACCCATTGTCATAACAGCTGAAATTAAACAAAGATTAAATATTGATAGAGCAATATTCCAAGATTGGAATATTCCTACAAGAATAATCAACCCCATCATTATACTATAAGCTGCTATTACATTTAAATTTTTTCTCATAATACCTTCCCTTTAAATATTCCTGACGGTCGGTAAAGTAAAACGATGACTAATATTGAAAAAGATACCGCAAATTTATAATCTGTTGAAAGTAATTGAACTAAACCATCTGGTTCTAAACTTTCAGGTAAAACATACATGAAAAATTTTCTGTATGCATAAGTCAATAATATTTCAGAAAAGGCGATTACATAGCCTCCTAGGAACGCTCCAAACGGATTGCCGATTCCTCCCACAATAGCTGCCGCAAATATTGGGAGCATATTATTGAAGTATGTAAATGGTTTAAAACTTTTGTCTAAACCATACAAAGTACCACC
The DNA here is from genome assembly GCA_902523615.1 of uncultured Pelagibacteraceae bacterium. Lineage (GTDB taxonomy): Bacteria > Pseudomonadota > Alphaproteobacteria > Pelagibacterales > Pelagibacteraceae > Pelagibacter. The sequence continues at coordinate 123,341 of CABYZW010000001.1, forward strand.
AATTGTAGCAAGGATACCTGCTATAAACCAAGTTATCATAACAATTTTTTTTGGATCAATACCTGATAATAATGCTAAATCCTCATTGTCAGAATACGCTTTCATACTTTTTCCGGTCTTAGTCTTATTTAAAAACCAAAACAAAGTTGAAACTAAAATTAAAGTAACAATAATTGTAATAACTTGGGTTGACTTTATTGCAAGACCTTCATTTAAACCTGTTATTTCTTTGAATTCACCAGCCTTAATTAAAAATTTTTCTCCATCAAAAAATCTTTGATCAGAAGGTCCAATAATTATACGAACCACCGCTTGGGTAACAAACATTACCCCTATACTCACCATCGCTAATTGAACAGGGGGACTTTTGTTAGTTCGGTAATATTTAAAGACAAATTTATCTATTAAAAGCATATAACCAATCATAAAAATAATTGCTAAAGGAAGTGCTAAAAGTGCTGTAGGTAAAAATCCAAGACTAATTCCATAAGACTGCAAATACCAAGTAAACAAAATTGTAAACATGGTCCCAAAAGACATCATGTCTCCCGTTGCAAAATTAGCAAATCTTAGAATTCCATAAATTAAAGTTACAAAAATTGCACCTAAAGCTAATTGTGATCCATAAGCTAAAGCAGGTATAAAAATATAATTTAATAATAGTACAATTGCATTTACGAAATCCATACTAGCCTCCCAAAAATGAACTTCTAACTCTCGAGTCGTTCAATAATTCTTTTCCAGTTCCAGAGTAACGATTTTCTCCAGTGACTAAAACATAGCCTCTATCAGAGATATTCAATGCTTGTTTAGCATTTTGTTCAACCATCAAAATAGCTACATTTGTCCTTTTTACTTTTACAATATGATCAAATAATTCATCCATAACTATTGGTGAGACACCAGCTGTTGGTTCATCCAGCATTAAAACTGAAGGCTTTATCATCAGTGCTCTACCCAATGCAACTTGCTGTCTTTGTCCTCCAGATAACTCACCAACCAATTGATTTCTTTTTTCCTTAAGAATTGGAAATAAATCAAAAATTTCTTCAATGATCTCCTTTAATTCATTATTAATTAAAAATGCTCCCATCTCAAGATTTTCCACAACAGTCATGCCTGCAAAAACATTTTTGGTTTGAGGAACAAATGAAATACCTTCTTTTACTCTATCTTGTGGTGAAAGTTTTGAAATATCTTTGCCATTAATAATTACTGAGCCAGATTTTAAATTCAATAAACCTAACATTGCTTTCATTGCTGTAGATTTTCCTGCCCCATTAGGTCCAAGAATTGATACTATTTCCCCCCGATCAACATTTACAGAACATGAATTAATTATGTCTGGTCCATTTCCATAACCACCTGTCATGTTATTGCCCTCAAAAAATGCCATTATTAATTATCCTTTAATTTTGAACCTCTACCTAAATAACTTTCAATAACTTTCTCATCTTTTTTTGCATCTTCAACTGAGCCTTCAAATAGAACAGAACCCTCTGCCATAACAATTACAGGATTACATAATCTTCCAATAAATTCCATGTCATGTTCGATCATACAAAAAGTGTAGCCTTTTTCTTTGTTTAACTTTTCAATAGCTGTTCCAAGATCTTTTAATAAAGTCCTATTAACGCCTGCTCCAACCTCATCAAGTAAAACTAACTTCGCATCAACCATCATCGTTCGACCGAGTTCTAATAATTTTTTTTGACCTCCAGAAAGGTTTCCTGCTAATTCATTTTTTAAATGACCAAGGTTCAGAAAATCAACAACCTCCATTGCCTTTTCTTTAATTTGACCTTCCTCTTTTGCAACCAATGAGGGTTTTAATATAGCATTCATTAATTTTTCTCCAGATTGGTTTCCTGGAACCATCATTAAATTTTCTAAAACAGACAAATTTGTAAATTCATGTGCTATTTGAAAAGTTCTCAATAATCCTTTAGAAAATAATTCATAAGCAGGCACACCAGTTATATTTTCATTGTTAAAAATAACACTACCCGAGGAAGATTGTAAATTTCCAGCAATTAGATTAAATAAAGTTGTCTTACCTGAGCCATTAGGGCCAATAATACCGGTGATACTTCCTTTTTTTACATTGAGTGTGCAATCTAAAACTGCAGCTAAACCTCCAAAATATTTTGAAAGCTTATTAATTTCTAGAATATTTTTAGACATTAATTATTTATTCAATCTTTTGTGAATAATATTTAAAGTATCAACAATGGATTTATAAACACCTTTTTTAGACATTGATTTAAGACCCTGTTCATTTAATCCTTTAGGTGTTTGTGACTCATTAACCAAATGCTTTAAATCTTTGTTAGAATTTGCAACAGCATCCTCTGAAAGAGCTAAAAATAGCGAAGTAATATATTTTTGTGCATCTTGTCTATTAATGCCTTTTTTTACTAACCAATCACTCATCACCCTCAAAATATCGTAATAAGCAGCCATCATTCCTGATGTTGACCAAAAATTATTAGACAATTTTTCATTTCTAATTTCAATAGTAGAGCCTAACTTATCAAAAAAACTTTTAACTTTTTTGTTAGGTGGATAAATTGGCACTGGTCCTTTTTTTAAGGATATAGGTGGCAAAGGTATTGCTCTTACAATTTTAGATTTTACCTTAATCATTTTTTTAAGTTTAGAAAGATTTATTGTTGAAATAAAACTCACAATAGTTTGATGTTTTTTAAATTTCAAACTTTTTATAATTTTTTCTCCAACACTAGGGGTGACAGATAAAAATACCCAATTTGATTTTTCAATTATATCTTGATTATTTTTTGCAATTATAACTTTTTTAAATTTCTTTTTTAAATTAGTGGCTATTTTTTTATTTCTAGGAGATACAATTATTTGTGTAAAACTTATTTTAGAGTTACATACTCCAATAATAACAGAAGAAGCAATTTTTCCTGTGCCAATAAAACCTAATTTCATAAATTTATAAATTTCTTAATTAAGTAATGATAGTTTAATTTTTAAAAAATGAACCCCTTATTCTTAGGAGTTCTCTGCTTAAATCTTTATTTTCTTTGAAAGGGCGTCTGCCATGTAGCCAAAAATAATTGTTTGCAACTATAGCTGATCCCACAGGTAGTTTTGTTATTACTTTATTTTCACTTTCTTCTAAACAGTCAGATAATTTTTGTAAAAAAGTTCCCTGGCTCATATTTTTTGGTTCTGGAAACTGATCAATATAAGATATCTGTGGTTTGCCATTCTCATCCTCTGAAAATACAGGGTGCTCAACTTTGTAATCTATATTTTTACTTTTAGGAGATGACCAAATAAAATTTTCTTTCCCAACGGGATCACTAAATAATTCATCACAATACTCCCAATCATCTAGGTGTAACATTGCTGTCTCGCCTCCTTCAGCATTTTTTTCCTCAATCTTTGTCATTAAAAGCCAGTCAGTCACTTCCTTTACATAAGTACCATCAGTGTGCAGATCCATATTTGTATATGCTTTTCTTAAATATGAGTCGCTACTATCTGTATGCTTTACATGGAATCTCGCGTAATACTTTCCTGCCATAGAATCGTGGTTTGGGTTACCTATCAAGTGTGAAACTGCAGTAGATAGTTTAACTAGAAAATCATCATTTATATTTTGATTTCTTTTTTCAGGACCAATTATAAAACAACCTAATTTTCTATCTCTAATGATTTCATTTAATAAAATACTCAATTTATTATGACTTAAATCATCTAAGCTTTTTGCAATTGTGAATCTTGTAAATGGTTTGTATTCGATAGCCGTCAAATCAAATTTTTTAAATGGAAAGATTAATTTTTCAATTGTCTCATTTTTTATCTTTATATCAATTATTCTTGAGGATTGATTGTTAGTTTGAACTTCAAATCCTGGAATGTTATTCATAAAATAATTATAATTTATATAATTCTAACAAATTTTTAAAGACTAAAAATAGTTATTAATTATACCCATTGAGATTGCTGAAAACACTGTAGGGTAAACAAAATTTTTTTTAGTAATAAAAAAAATACCCAAACTCAAAAAAACTACTAAAATTCTACTTAAATAACTTGCATCTGATAAGGCTCCAACAGGAAATATTATAGTTCTTGCGATAAGTGCTGCTAATGTTGCATACGCTAAACAATTAAACCATCGAAAGATTTTTGAAGTTTCTTTTATCTTAACTGAAGATAACACTCCTAAGAACCTTGATATGTAAGTTGCTACTGAAGTTACGATTATTGAAAGAAGAATATTAATTGACATTTTTTTCTCCAACTAAAAAAGCAAAAGATCCTGCAATTAACCCACCTAGTAAGATTGACCATTCGGGTGAAAAAAAATAAAAAACTGGGCCTAAAATAGCTCCAAGTAAAACTGACAAAGTAACTTGAATTGTCTTCATTGCTCCTACCATCATGCATGTAAAATAAATCGGATTTAAAATAGCCAAACCCATCAACATATCTTTATTAAGATAATCAGATAAGTAAAAACCTATAATTGTAGAAAGAACAGCGACACTCCAAGTGGCTGAGCCTATACCTATCCAGAAATCAACTCGATCTTTTTTTTCAATTGTTTCATAATTATTTTTCATAATTAACCAAGCAGAAACAGCAATGAAATGACAAGATAAATAATATTTCCATTTTGGTTGATTTTCATCCATCATTAATGGAAACAAAGAAACTGCCATCGGATAAAGCCTAGCGTTAACAAACCAAACAGCAATAAAAATACTGACTAATGATGCGCCTACTAAAATCGACTCAGCCATAACTAATGAACCTGGTAAGGCATAAATCAGCATCGTTGAAAAAATACTTTCCTGGATGTTAAATCCAATGTTCTTAAGAAGTGCTCCGATCGCAATAAAACAGCATCCGAGAGCTATTGCTGGACTGTCAGGTTTAAGAATTGATTTGTACCCTCTAAAAAATAACTCTTTTTTAATCATCAGCCGCCTAAAAATAAGCGACCTACATCTGGATTTTTAAGTAAATCATCTCCTTTGCCTGCAATGGCAGTTTCTCCAGATACTAATACATACCCAATATCAGCAAATTCTAGTCCTTTTTTAGCATTTTGTTCAACGAGAATTATTGTTTTTTTTTCATTTTGTTGAAGATCTCTTAATATTTCAAAAACCATTTCTATGTATCTTGGCTCCAGTCCAATCGATGGTTCATCAACTAATAGAACAGATGGTTTCATTACAAGGGCTCTAGAAATTTCTAGTAATCTCCTTTCACCTCCAGATAATACTTTTGCTGGCTGGCCTCTTCTATTTCTTAATCTCTCGTATTTTTCAAATATTCTCTCTGCCTCTTGATAGGACTCGTCTGTATTTTCTTTAATATAACCACCCATTAATAAGTTTTCTTCAACTGTCATATCAGGGAAAACAGAATTGTCTTGAAGTATGTAGGCGATACCCACAGATTTTAATTTTTCAGCTGGTGTAAGATTTGTTATTTCTTTTCCATCTAATTCAATTTGACCAGAAAAAATATTTGTAAATCCATATATTGAATGAAGAATTGTTGATTTACCTGCTCCATTTGGTCCAATCAAACATAATGACTGAGCCTTATTAACAAATAAATCAAAATTATGCAGTATTTCCATTTTACCATAACCAGCATTTAAATTTTTGATTGTTAAATGAATCTCATTTGGAGACAAATTTTTTAGCTCTTCCGCTGTTGGAGCTTTTCCTAAAACCTCATATTGATTAGCCATTATTGAGCTCCTAAATACGCATCAATTACACGTTTATCACTTTTTATTTCATCTGGTGAACCATTTGCTAGCATTTTTCCGTGAGCTAAACAAAAAATATTTTCTGCTAATTGCATTATAACTCTCATATTGTGTTCAATGACCAAAAGAGTAATTCCAAAATCTTGGTTTACTTTAATTAGTCTATCTATAATACCATTAATTAATGTCGGATTAATCCCAGCTGTTGGTTCGTCTAATAATAGCATTTCTGGCTCATTCATTAATGCCATAGCCAATTCTAATAATTTTTGCTGTCCAAAGGATAAATCACCTGCTCGTAGATTTCTTTTTTGATATAAACCAACAAAATTTAATAAATTTTCAGCCTTTTCTGTAAGTTCTTGAGGAATTGTTGAAAAAATCTTCATTAAACTCTCGTCACTGCCTTTATGACTGATTAGCATGTTCTCTACACAATTTAATTTTCCATAAATTCGGGTTTGTTGAAAAGTTCTTAGCAATCCGAGTTTTGCTATAACAGGAACTGGTAGATCTGAAACCTCTTTATCATTAAACTTAATTGAACCATTATCAATTGGGTAAGTTCCAACAATTGAATTAAATAGTGTTGTTTTACCAGATCCATTAGGGCCAATTAATCCGACTATTTTTCCTTTTTCAACATTCATTGAAATATCTACATTAGCTTTAACACCACCAAATGATTTGCTTACGTTATTAACTTCTAAAATACTCATTTGAGCTCCACTTGTGCTTTACGATCTTTTTCATCCACAACTTCACCAAATCTTTCGGGATATTTTTCTCTTAACCATCCCATTATCCCCTCTGGGAAATAAATAACTATTACAACAATTAAAACTCCTAGCGCAACATACTGCCAACCTAAGAAGAATGTCCAAAAGCCCTCTTTAAAAATATGAAACACTGTTGCACCAATGATTGGTCCCCAAAGAGTCCCTTTTCCACCTAAGATTGCCATTAAGACCATGAAAACTCCCATCTCTCTTCCATCAAAAGCAACATCTGTTGAATCAATATATCCAACCAATCCACCCATAATCCCTCCTGCAAGACCACAAAAGAAAGCCGATATCATCCATCCAACTATCTTGTACTTCATTGTTTCAATTCCCATAGCCTCAGCTTTATCTTCATTATCTCTAATGGCATTTAAAATTAATTTAAATCTAGTTGAGTAAATTCCTCTTACAGCTATGAAAGTCAGTACTAAAACAAAAAAACTTAAGAAATAGAAAAATTCACCTCTTGAGTCTAAAGATCCAACCTCAGGAAACGGTGGTGTAGTGAAACCTTGTCCAGCTCCAATGATTTCAATTCCTCCAGAAATCTCACCTGCTGCAACTCCTAGTCCTAATGTACAAATTGCAAAATAATGTCCTCTAAGTCCTAAAATGGAGTACCCAATTAAGCCTGCTACAATAGTTGGTACAACTGCAGCAACGATTAATCCTACAGCCATTCCCTGAAAAAATTGTGCTGGGGTGTGTACAAATGTTTTCTCACCACCACTTTCTGTCCACTCAGCTAATGGAAAAAACATTCCAACTTGTACAGAAGCACATAGATACATACCTAGTCCATAAAAAAGAATATTTCCAAATGAGTTATAACCCATTTCACCACCTTGAATGTTCCAAGTTGTAGCGAGAACAATCAATACACAAAGAATAGATAGCTGTACTTTAAAAGCAGGAAATATGAATGGAGCGGCTATACCAAAAATTAATATTCCAATATATAAAATTAAATTATTTTTATTCATAATATTATAATTTTTTTGCTATAAATTTCTTGATATCTTCAAGATAAGGCGTGAAACACATATACATAGCAATATTGTGTCCAGCAGCTTTTTTTTTCATTTCAGCTTTTTCTTTGGGATCTATTATGGTCCAAGCTTTATTTTTATGGCCATAATCCCAATTGTGTTTGATTTTCCAGCCACTATTCATCCTAAATTTTATTTTGCATTCTACTCCGTTAATTATAAATTCTCGTCCATTCGGACTGTTGTGAACTGGAAGCTCAACCCATTCAGCACCAGGCTTATCTCCAATCCACCTCATATAACTTGAAATTCCTAAATAACTACTCGCTCCATCCATTTCTCCATGGAAAGTTAAAGCGTCTAATTTCTCAGCATTTCTTATTTCATCTAACTGAAACTCTCTCATTAAATCATTTTCAACATTATCCCAGCAATTCGGATTAAGAGAAATTGCAGCATTATAAACTTCTGGAAATACAGCCTCCATTCTTAAACTGCCGATACCACCACATGAATGACCAGATATAAAAAGTTGATTTCTTGGTGTACCTTTCTCAACAAATATATCTGCGATTGCACTATTTATTGCTGCTCTATTTTTTAAGGGAAAATTACTAACATATTCTGGAACTTGTAAAATATCATCTTTAGATGTCTTGACTTTTTTAATATAAGTTGGTGGTCCCCACATACATTTCCAATATGGTGGGGTGTAATATAATTTTTTACCTTTATACTTATGTTCCCCTGATACACATTTATTTTCATGTGTATAAAGTCCAGCTTTCCATAACTCTTGATTTATCCAAACTACTAGTTCTTTACCATCTATAATTGTTCCTGAAAGTTGGGCTAATACACTTTGCATACTTTCCTTATTTTGAATACAAAAATAAGAATCTTTTTTTACTTGCCATGCTCCACGATTAAAAACCATAATTATTTTATCCTGAGGATTTTCAATTTCATAACCTTCAATAAATTTACTTTTGCCATCCTTATAGTATAAAAATCCACTTTTTTTTATTTTACGACCTTCGCAAGCAAGAACTGTCGAAGACAGAGTCACTGAAAACAAAATTAAAAGTATAATTTTTCTTATCATTATTTTCTAGATACCAGTTTTGTAAATCCTTTATTTGGACAGTAAGTGTAATCATTATCATCTATTATTTTTCCTGATTTTTTTCCTCCCATAGGAACAAGAACCCATCTAAAAGTAAGACATTCTTTTTCATCACCTATCTTTTTAATAGTTAATTTTTTCTTCATCCCTATTCTTTTTTTTGGATAATCATAACCTGAAAAAAATTCACGTGTTTCTCCTTCTTTCCAAACTCCAAGAGGAAATTTACATCCTCTATCTATGGCAGTTACAACGCCATTTTTTCTTTTTCTACTGTCCCAAACTCTGCCTAAACATTGACCATTATTTGTAATAGTAAAGTATTGAATTTTTGAGCCTCTTTTTCTCTCATAAACTTGAATTGTTTTACCTGTTTTTTTATTTTTCCAATTAATTGGTCCTGAAACCTTTAATTTACCGCCATGTTGTTTGTTATTTACCTCGTAAAATTTAATCTCATTTGATCCTGTTGATGATATTCCAAGCCATAATTCAATAGGGATAAACCTTTCTTTAGCGTATGAAGAATTAGTTGAAATAAATATGAATATTAAAAAGAATATTTTTTTCATTTTAAGTACTCTCTTTTTCTAGAAAGTTTAAATCTTCTATAGACAAGTATTAAAACTAACAACAAAAATACTGATCCAATTCTAAATTCAGTTCCAAGTATATAATCTGCAAATTCTTCAAATACACCTAAACCCATTCCTGACATTGCAACACCAGGTAAATTTCCTAATCCTGCAACAATAACGATCATAAATGACCGAATTGTATATGGTAATCCCATATAAGGATGAATTGTAAAAGTAATTGAAATTAGTGCTCCAGCAACACCACAAAGAGCTGCATTAATTCCAAAAGTTGCTGCATAAACTTTTTCTGTATCTACACCCAAAATCTTTGCTGCTCTTGCATTTTGTGCTGTAGCTCTAATTGCACGACCAAGCTTAGATTTTTTCATGTAAATTACTAAACAAATTGCAAATAAAATACTTATAAAAGCTGAAAATATTTTTGAATTTGGTAACACCACATTGCTGTTAAATAACATGGTTGTTCCATAACCTGAATTTGCTAGAACAACATCGGCTCCAAATGCAAAGTTCATTAATTGCATAAAAAGAATACTTATTCCAAAAGTTGCTAAAATAGAGATAAATAAATCTCTATCAACTACTTTATTAATTACGAGTTTGTAAATTGCTATACCCACAAAGAACATAATTATTGGAGATACAATTACTCCCCAAGCTGGATGAATTCCATATAAATACATAAAGTAAGCAATGTACCCTCCTAAAATAACCAGATCTCCTTGAGCAATATTAATTATATTCATTACTCCCCATTGGAGTGCCATGCCATAAGCTATCAATGCAAATAAAATTCCAAGTAAAATTCCATCCAAACATGCTTGAACAGAAATCATTGGGTATTGGAAGACCATGAAATCCATATAGACCTATTTAAAAAATACCCCCTATATATAATATATTAGGGGGTATTAATAGATTTGTTTTATCTTTTAGACCAAGAAGGAATAGGGTGTATTAACTTAGCTGATGCCCATTTAGTTGGAGCAACAACTTTGTTTTCACATTTTCCCCCATCATCACACATTACTTGGAAAAGTACCATTGGCTTATCAACATTCTGACCACCTTCAGCAAATTTTATGTTTCCATAAAAAGTTTGCATGTTAGTGGCTGCAAGAGCATCTCTTACTTTCTTTTGATCAAAAGAATTTGCTCTTTCAAATGCATCTTTAAATACCAATAGAGCAGCTGATGATTCTGCTGCTTGATATGGTGGCGCATAACCAAACTCTTTAGTAAAGTCTGCATCATAAGTCATACCATCTTTAAAAAAGTCATCTTTATAAGTTAGTGTTTTATGCCACTGAGAAGCACATAAAGCATATTGTGAGTTTTTACCATGTTGCTTTGATAATTTAGCTGCATCACAGTGAGTCATTGCTAACATTGGAACATCTACTTTCATCTCAGAAATTTGTCTGATAGCAGTTAGAGCACCTTTTGTATGACCCGAAACAACTAAAACGTCTGGTTTCATTTGCTTAACTTTTACTAATGTAGCAGCCATATCGTTTAGCTCTTTCGGCAGTTTATCATCAATAACTTTTTTTGAACCAGTTCTCTTAATTGCATCTAAAACTCCCAATCTTACGTCTTGAGAAAATGCATCCTGTTCAAATGCCATTGCAACAGTGACCCCTTTTCCATTGTTCTTTTCAACTGCTAGATCTATAGCAACATCAAGATATAAATTAGCTGGAGCTAAAACTGCAAATAGATATTTGTAACCTTTAGTAAACAAAGATCTAGAAGCGCCATTTGCCTCAACCATTGGCACACCATATTTTTCTGTTACAGGAGCAATTGCTTTCGTCAATCCTGAACTGTATGGGCCAAGCATAAACTCAACGCCATCTTGTGAAATTAATCTTTCAGCAAGTTGAGCTGCTCTTTTAGGGTTCGACTCATCATCATAATAGATAATGTCAAATTTATAAGTTTTACCACCAACTTTCACTCCACCCATGCTGTTAATTCTATCTACGGCCATATTGTAACCGTTTTGAGTATGAACACCATTGGAAGAATATTTTCCAGTTAATGAAATTGCAGCACCTAAAATAATTTTATCACCTACTACTTTTGCAAAAGATGCAACAGAAGTTGACAATAATATTACAGCTGCAGAAATAAAACTTATGATCATTTTATTTATTTTCATTTTATTTCCTCTTTAATTAATTAATTAATAGTTGATTTAATAAAGAAAACTCCTCATTTGCAAGTGACAAAACGCACAACTAGTTCTTTTAATATTGTTGAGAAATAATAATTATCAAAGCAATAATAACTAAAACACTCGCAGAGATTGTATTGATTGTTTTTGGATTTGCTTTTATCCACTTAATTAATTTTTGTGCAAGCAGTGCATAACCAATCAAAGATAAAAAATCTAAAACTATATAAGTAGTTATTAAAATAAAAAATTGAATAATGTAATTAGAATTAAAATCAATAAATTGTGGAAATATTAAAGGAAAAAATAACCATGCTTTAGGACTTGTGCCTGCAACCAAAAAACCATCTTTAAAAAAAGAAAAAAAACTTTTTGATATAATTATTTTTGAATTTATATCTTTGGGAGAAGATCTATAAATATCATAAGCTAAATAAAATAAATAAATAACTCCAAGCCATTTAAAAATATTTAAAAAATTTGGATTATCAGAAAAAAAAGAGCCTAAAACAAATATAACTAAAGTTGCTTGAGTAAAATTAGCAGTAATGTCTCCTAATGCAGTCCAAATACAATTTCTAACTCCATAATTCATGGAATATGAAACAATTACAATCCGAGGAGTACCAGGAGTAATAAAAAGAAAAATTATAATTTGTAAAAAAAGGATAAAATCTAAGGGGAGCATATAAAAAAAAAGATAGTCCTTAAAAACCGGGAGCTAAAGATGGCTAAGAAGGACTATCTAGACTAATATAACACATCCCAAAAAAAATGCATTATCGATTTTTTTCAAATATAAAGGATTTATGAAAAAAAAAGGTCACAGGCCTATCACCAAGGTCAAAAATCCAGAGCCAAATATTGAAGATCCAGATTGGGTCATTTGGGCTGCCTGGGCAGACCGTATCACATTTGAAGAAATTGAAAAAAAGACTGGTTATAAGGAGTCTGATGTAATTAAGATTATGAGAAGGTCTATCAAACCTTCTTCATTTAGATTATGGAGGGCAAGAGTTAATCAAAAAAGTATAAAACATAGAAAAAAATTTGAATATTCTCGTAAACAAATTACTAGTAAAATTAAAAAAGGCGACTATCTTTAGATAATGAAAAATATCACAATCTATACTGGTCCAATGTGTAATTACTGTGAAGCAGCTAAAAGATTATTGACAAGAAATAACGCAGCTTACAATGAAATTAATATTGCAACTGTTGATGGTGCAATGGATGAAATGATTAAGAAAGCTAATGGAAAAAGAACTATTCCACAGATATTTTTCGATGATCAACACATTGGTGGTTACGATGAAGTTAGAGCTTTGGAAAAAGAAAATAAATTAAAAGATCTTTTAAAGTAAATTAATTATTCAAGTGTAAGAACTACATCAGGTCGGTTTGCATAAAAACCTCTATCTGCAGCAGCGGTTGCAGTACAATCAGTTGCTAATCCAGCTTTTTCTAAATATCCCAATGCTGTTGATGTTCCAAAAGCAATTTTAACTGTTGGAATTTTTCCAGCCTCCATAGTAAATGGTGCCGAAAGTGCTTCTCTGTACTCAAAAAAAGCATCACCAGCATCAACTGTTCCCGTTGCTGAATCTGTTCCTGTTCCGTCACCAGCTGTAGTGCTGTTCATTACATCTCCATGACTTGTACCAGCTGGAATACCTGCGTAATAAGTTCCAGCAACTGCAGCTCCTGAAGTTTTGCTTCCAATTCCATTTTTACTGGTAGTTCCAGTTGAACTTGCAATAGTATAACAAGTTGTTGCTCCACTTGTAACACTACCAGCAACTGTAAAAGCTCTGTTCATAGTAATCTGAAAATAAGTATAAGTTTTTCCAAATTCAACTTTTGATAAATCTCCTAAACTAGCTGCTGATGCTCCAGCCAAAGTAGATGCAATATCAATAGACCCAGAATTACCAGAATATAAAACTATAGGATTATTACATGAGGCATCAGTACTGGAGTTGTCACAAATTTCAATTCTTGTTATTGTAATCTTATATGTTGTTGCCTCAGCTTCAATTGCAAAAGATTTTGTGTTTAAAAAAGTTAAGATAAATAAAATTATAAAAAAAATATTTCTCATATTATTGACTTGTAATAATTACTGAACCTTGGATTTCTATAGTTAAATCGTTATTTCTTCGAACTTTTTCATTTAATTTTGCTTGCATGTTCTCTTTTTCAAAAGCTACATCAGATAATCCTTCATCCATCGTTCTTACATTTTCTCTAGGTGGATAAACAAATAATAGTTCAGCTTCCAAAACATCATCTACACCAGGAAGAGAAGAGTTGTCAATTGATAAGTTCAATTGTAATGAAGGATTAATATTTAATTCTGAAATATATTTATTTCCTCTTGAGTCTCTTGAAGTTTTTTCACCCTCCCATTTATAACCTTTGAAACTAAATTTTGCCCAAGGTGTATAAGGAACTTGAGTGGTTAAATAGTAATCCCAGCCACTAAGTATTTGTTCAGCTGTTCCATCAATAGTTTTCATATTTGTTGTCTTTTGGTATCGATTTAAAGATAAATCTAATAGCGATGCTTTTGCTTCAAGTCCATATCCCAATCTCCTGTGTCCCTCGAATATGTCTGCATCAATAAAAGTATTTGCACCAAACATCATTGAATTATCATCACTTAATTTTCTATAACCAATACCTAAATTACCATGAATTCTTCCATCACTATTTACCTCTTTGGTTCTCAAGCTAAATTGCGTGAATAAGTTTGAATTATCCTCCTCAAGGATATTTCTAAGGCCTAAAATTGAAAAATTTATCTGATCTTCATCCTTGTCATTTAATTTTATAGATGTTTCAGTTAATCCCTCGCCAGGAATAAGATTTGAAATGTACTCACTTATTTTGGTATCTAAACTCTCTGCGTTTAAGGTTGAAACTAAACCTAAACTGAAAACAAAAAATATAACTATTATTTTTTTTAACATTCTTTTTTTAAACTTTCTATGATTATAAACACATATATAATTATATCTATTATTTTATTTTTTTTTTTCTTTAAAAACTAAACAAATACCATTATTACAATATCTTTTACCAGTTGGTTGTGGCCCATCCTCAAAAATATGCCCATGATGAGCGTTACAATTTTTACAATGATACTCTGTACGTGCATAACCTAATAAATGATCTGTTTTCGTTTCAAAAACTTCAGGTAATGATTGAAAAAATGAAGGCCAACCTGATCCACTTTCATATTTTTTTTCAGAATTAAATAATTTTATTCCGCAATTAGCACAGTGATAACTACCTTCCCGTTTTTCGTTATTTAATTCACTCGTGCCAGGAGGTTCTGTTCCATCTTCAAACATTACAAGTTTTTGTTCTGCTGTGAGATTAGGATTTTTTTTTATCATATAATCACATTAATTTAGCACAGGATTGGTGTAGAATTGAGTGCAATTCTACAAGTTTATTTAAATCTTTATTATACCCACCTCCTAAAACTCCGCAAAGTGGGATACTTTTAGAGAAAAAATTTTCTGTAATCAATTCATCTCTTTCTTTAATGCCTTCATCAGAAATTTTTAATTTACCTAAACGATCATTAAAATGAATATCAACACCGGCTATATAGAAAATGAAATCAAAATCTTCCTGATTTAATTGAATTAATTGTGATTTAAGTATCTCAATATATTCTTTATCTTCTACATTATCTTCAAGTTCAATGTCTAAATCACTTATTGACTTTTTTGCTGGATAATTCGATTTTGAGTGCATACTAAATGTAAATACATTTTTGTTTTCGTTAAAGATATCTGCATTACCATTTCCCTGGTGAACATCTAAGTCAACTATAAGAATTTTTTTAGCCAATTTTTTCTCTAATAAATACAGTGAAGCCACAGCAACATCATTAAAAACACAATAACCAGCTCCGCCTTCGTAGTTTGCGTGATGACTCCCACCTGCAGTATTGCAAGCTAAACCTTTATTAATAGCTAGTTTTGAGGCTAAAACAGTCCCACCAGTGGCAACTAGTGATCTTTGAACAACGCTATCAACTAATGGAAAACCAATTTTTTTTACTCCATTTTTGTTTAAAGTTTTGTTTAGTATGTCTTTAATATAATTTTCAGAGTGAGCTCTCTTTAAAGTTTCGTTTGAACATGGGTAAGGTTTATGAAAGTTTTTTACTATGTTATTTTTGGTTAAATATTTGGCAAGCTCTCCAAACTTATTTATTGGAAATTTATGATCATCACCAATTTTTGCAAAATAATCCTCATGATTAACAACTGGCAAATCCATTTTTACTCTATAACACGTATTGGTTTACCATTAACACATCCCTCCAGCGCCGCGATCATTTGATTATAAATAATAATATAATTTTCTGCAGTTACATATCCAATATGAGGTGTTAATAAAGCGTTTGGTAAAAATCTTAACTTATTATTTTCTGCCAAAGGTTCATTTTCATAAACATCAATACCTGCCCCAGCTATTTCATTAGTCGATAAAGCAATAATTAAATCATCCTCATTTATTATTGGACCTCTAGAAGTATTAATTAAAAAAGCTGTCTTTTTCATTTTATCCATCTCTTTAATTGTAATACAATTTTTATATCTCTCACCTCCCTGGACGTGAATTGATAGAAAGTCTGAGTTCTTAATCAAGTCTTCTTTACTACAAGGAAGAACGCCAATTTCCTTACAAGTATCTAAGTTGAGATTTTCACTCCAGGCCATAACTTCCATACCAAATGCCTTTCCAATTTTAGCAACTTGAGACCCTACTTTTCCAAGACCAATTAAACCTAAAATTTTACCTTTCAATTCTACTCCTACCGTTGTCTGCCAATAACCTTGATACATATTGTCTATTTCCTCCTTAAAATTTCTAGCAAGACCAATTATCAAACCCCAAGTTAGTTCTGGAGTTGGATTAGTATTCATCTCGGAACCACAAACTATAATTTTTTTCTTTTTAGCTGTTTCTAAATCAATCGACTTATTCTTTAATCCACTAGTAATAATAAATTTTAATTTAGTGAGATTTTCTATGATATTTTTTGTAATTGGAGTTCTTTCCCGCATTATTAACAGTGCTTCAAAATCAGATAGTTGATCGAGTGCATCTGCTTCATCATCAAAAGGTTTATTAAAGATTTTGAATTCATACTTTCCTGATAATTTTTCTAAATCAACAAATTGTTGTGAGACGTTTTGATAATCATCTAAAATTGCAACTTTAAGCATTTTTAATTTCCTTATTTGATAAGAATAGACCTATTATAATTAAAATGGCTCCAATAAAATGAAAAAATTCAAATTTTTCATTATAAAATCCTATTGCCATTATTGTGCTAAATAAAGGTATCAATGATAAAAAAATACCAGCTCTATTTGCTCCTATTATGGATACAGCTCCTGCCCAACAGTAATAGGATCCAATACTAGGAAATAAAGCTAAAAAAATAAGTAGATAAAACAAATTCATATCAAATTTAATATATTGACCTTGTGATAATTCATAAAGGAACTGGGGAACAATAAAAATTATTCCAAAAGTGCACAAAATATGAACTAAAGTTAATAGTGGTAAATCAAATTTTTTTTTCTTTAAAAAAGATGAATAAAGACCCCACGAAATAACTCCTCCTATCATAATCAAATCACCTTTATTAAAGTCAAGTGAGGATATAATCGCGGAATCAAGTTGTGTAATAATTGCTAAAATTCCAAAGACAGAAATTATTAAACCAAGAATTTGATATCTATTTGTTTTTTCAATTTTGAACAAAAAACAAAGCAAAATTATTATTGCAGGAATGGCAGTATTAAAAAGAGATGCATTAATTACTTGGGTATGGACTAAAGATAAATAAGTAAACGAATTAAATAAGCCTACACTTGTTAAAGATAAAAAAAATAAAAGTGGTAAATTTGATAAAATTATACTTTTATTATTGACTAAATCTTTAATTGTAAATGGTAACAATATAAGCCACACAAGAGACCATCTAAAAAAAACTAATGTCATAGGCGGAATACTTGAAAAAGACGCAAACTTACCAACCATAAAATTACCTGCCCAAAATAATGTTGCACAGACCAGCATTATGTATGCTTTGGTATTTTGCATTTATTAATTAAATCTTATAGAGCTGTACGGTTCTAAGTTTAAATTTGTGTTCTCTTTAGCTATCATTCCAGAAACAATCTTTCCAGATATTGGGCCTAATGTCCATCCTAAATGGTGATGTCCAAAACAATAAAAAACATTTTTGTGATTTTTAGATGGTCCAATCACTGGAAGAAAATCTGGTAATGTTGGTCTGAAACCTAACCATTCATCCTCGTGCTCTGGAAGGCTACCAAGCATGTATTTTGCATTGTTTATTAAATTTTTTATTCTAGATTTTGAAAGTGGATTTTCTAGACCACCAAATTCTACTGTTCCAACAACCCTTAGTCCTTGTTCCATTGGTGTTATTCCAAAACCTCTATTGGAGAAAATGACTGGTCTACTTAAAAGGTTGGCACAATCTTTAAAATGTACATGATATCCTCTTTCTGTATCGAGTGGAATTTTTTCATCCAACTTATCTGTTAACTTTT
>CABYZW010000002.1 GCA_902523615.1 uncultured Pelagibacteraceae bacterium
ATAGAAATATCTTTGATAATTTTATAACTGATTTAAGTATTTTAAATAAATTAGGTCTCTCAATTATTATAGTTCATGGTGGGGGTCCAAGAATCAAAAGAGAGTTAGATAAATCTAATATTCAATCAAAATTTATAAGAGGGTTAAGAGTCACTGATGAAAAAATTATAAACATTGTTGAGTCAGTCTTAATAGATTTTAACAATGATATTGTAAGATCTTTGGACAAAAAAAATACGGAAGCAGTATCCATCCACACTAAAAAAGATAATATTATTGAGGTAGTACCAGAGGCAAAAGAACTGGGTTTTGTAGGTCTACCAAATAAGATTAATAACGATATTTTATTGAATATAATTCAACAAAATAAAATACCGATTATTTCCCCATTAGGTTTGGATAAGAATAATCAAACACATAATATTAATGGTGATACTGCAGCGATGGCTGTAGCCAAATCTCTTAAATCGAGAAGATTACTATTGATGACAAATGTTGATGGTGTTTTAAATAAAGAAAAAAAACTGATAGCAGAAATCTCTTCTTCTGAGATTTTAGAGATGATAAAAGATGAAACAATTAATTCTGGAATGATACCAAAAGTAAATGCATGCCTAACAGCTGTAAATAATGGAGTTACTGCTGCTGGTATAATTAACGGTACAAAACAACATTCATGTTTATGGGAAATTTTCTCAGATAAGGGCTCGGGTACATTAATCAGAAAATGAACTTAAAAGAAAAAAAATATCTGCTACTTGATCTTGATGGTGTTTGTTATGGTAAGCACAATAACTATTCTTTAGAGCGCGTATTTGGTCAAGTTTCAAAGAGAATGACTCAATTTATATCTGAAAAACTTAAAATTGATAAAGATAAAGCTAAAGAATTACAAACAAATTATTTCTATAAATATAATACATCATTAAGAGGATTAATGGTCCATAATGGAATATCACCAGATGAATTTTTATCTTACGTCCATGAAATCGATTTATCATTTATGAAAGAAGATAAAATTATGAGAAATGAGCTTAAACAATTAGATATGGAAAAATTTATCTTTACCAATGGTAGCGCTGAACATGCTGCTAATATTTTAACTCACTTGGGTGTGTATGATTTATTTGGAAGAGATAAGGTTTTTGATATTAAAGATGCTGGTTATGTGCCTAAGCCAGAAGCAGAAACCTTTGACTTAATGGTAAAAAAATTTGGTATAAATCCAAAAGAGACTATTTACATTGAAGATATAGCTAAAAATTTAAGTATAGGTCACGAACGAGGTTGTACAACCGTTTGGTTAATTAATGATGAGCATTTTGGAAAAATGGATGCAGACAAAGATTTTATTTCACACAAAATTGAAAATCTGTCTTTATTTCTAAAAGAAATAAGGCTATTAAAAAGTAATTAATTATGTCTTTAGAAAAAATAATCAATGATGCTTGGGAAAATAAAGATCAAGTGAGTCCTAATTCGGACCAGTCTTTAAAGGATGCAATAAATCAAGTCATCTCTGATTTAGATAGTGGTAAATCGAGAGTTGCCGAGAAAGTAAATGGAAAGTGGGTGACTCATCAGCATCTTAAGAAAGCTATAATGTTAAGTTTTAGAATTTACCCAATGGAAAATTTAAATGGTCCTTATAGTAGTTGGTATGATAAATCACATTTACTAAAAGGAAAAACAGCTGGCTGGACAAAAGAAGATCATGAAAAAGCAGGTTTTAGGATGGTTCCAAACTCACCTGTTAGGAAAGGATCATTCGTAGGAAAAGATGCTGTTCTTATGCCGTGTTACGTAAATATTGGTTCTTACATTGGGGCTAAAACAATGATGGATACATTTAGTCGTGCTGGCAGTTGTTGCCAGATTGGGGAGAATTGTCATATATCTGCCGGATCCGGAGTTGGAGGGGTACTAGAACCGGCTCAAGCATTACCTACAATAATTGAAGATAATGTATTTTTAGGAGCAATGTCTGAGGTGGTTGAAGGCGTGATTGTTGGAGAAGGTTCTGTGTTAAGCATGGGAATGCTAATTACACAATCTACAAAAATTGTAAATAGATCAACAGGTGAGGTTACGTATGGAAAAATTCCTCCATACTCAGTTGTAGTTCCAGGTTCTCTTCCTGATAAAAAAAATCCATCTGCTCCTTCACTAAGTTGTGCAGTAATAATCAAGCAAGTAGACGAAAAGACTAGATCAAAAACATCAATTAATGATCTTTTAAGAGATTAAACATGCAAAGAATTAATGAATTACAATTAGCTAAAGAGCTAATTAGGTTTCCGACTGTTACTCCAGTAGACGCTGGGGTGATGAAATTTTTAGAAAAAAAATTGAAAAAACTTGGTTTCAAAACAAAAATACTAGAGTTTAAAGAAAGAGGTTTCAAACCAGTTAAGAATTTATATGCAAGATTGGGATCAAAAGAACCTAATTTTTGTTATGCAGGTCACCTCGATGTTGTGCCTCCAGGAAATATAAAAGATTGGACAATAAATCCATTTAGACCATCAATCAGAAAAGGTCATTTAATTGGAAGAGGTGCGAATGATATGAAAAGTTCTGTTGCAGCTTTTATTTCTGCTGTAAGCACTTTTTTATCACTAAATAAAAAGTTTAGTGGATCGATTAGTTTATTGATAACAGGTGATGAAGAAGGCGATGCAATAAATGGAACAAGAAAAGTAGTGGAGTATTTAAAAAAAAAAAGAGAGAAAATTAGTTTTTGTTTAGTGGGTGAACCAACAAATCCAAACAAATTGGGTGAAATGATCAAAATTGGTCGTAGAGGCAGTTTAACTGGTAAATTAACTATATTCGGTCTACAGGGTCACGTTGCGTATCCTTATAGAGCAATTAATCCCTCAACGATAATTGTAGAAATTTTAAAAGAATTAAAAGATATCAAATTTGACAAAGGTACGAAAGATTTTCAGCCTACAAACTTAGAAGTTACAAAAATAAATATAAATAATACTGCTGATAATGTTATTCCCGCTACAGCTGAAGCAACTTTTAATATTAGGTTTAATAACAAACATTCATCAACTTCCATTAAAAAAAGATTAAATAAAATCTTTATTAAAATAAATAAAAAATATAAATCAAAATTTAGTATCAATTATAGAGTTTCTGGTGAAGCTTTTTTAACTAAACCAAATAAAACAACATATATGATACAAAATACCATTAAAAAGATCACAAAGATAAAACCAAAATTATCGACTACGGGTGGAACCTCAGATCTACGGTTTATAAAAGCCATATCACCTGGTTTAGAATTTGGTTTAGTTGGACGAACTATGCATCGCGTGGACGAGGTAGTATCTTTAAAAGATTTAAAAAATCTAAAAAAAATTTATGAAAATATTTTAATAAATTATTTCAAATGAAAACAGCGATCATAAATTCTGATTCTTATGAGAAACATAATACTGGCGATGGTCATCCCGAACAGCCTAAAAGAGTAATTGCTATAAAAGAAAGATTAAAAAAAAGAAAAGATCTTATCTGGGATAAACCAGATAATGTTCCTGATGACATATTGTTTATGACACATTCAAAAAGCTATATAAATGAATTAAAAAATTCATTTCCCCAGAAAGGCCTCAATTTTTTAGATGGAGATACAGTTGTATCACCAGAGAGTAAAAAGGCAGTTTTTGATGCTGCAGGTTCAACAATAAGAGCGATAGATGGAATAGAAAATAAAGAGTTTAAAAATGCATTTTGTCTGGCAAGACCTCCTGGACATCATGCAGAAAAAGATAAAGCAATGGGATTTTGTTGTATATCAAACGCAGGGGTAGCAACGAACTATTTAGTGACAAAATATAAATACAAAAGAATTGCCTGTGTAGATTTTGATGTTCACTGGGGTAACGGAAATTACGATGTTATGCGTAATAACAAAAATTCATTATATATTTCTACGCACCAATATCCTTTTTACCCTGGGGGAGGGACAGATAAAGATAAAGGAGACTTTAACAATTCATTGAATATCCCTTTACCCGCTGGTACAAACTCAGAGGAATACTTTAATGCATTTGATAGAGTGTTAAAAAGATTAGTTCAATATAAACCAGATTTTCTTCTATTTTCAGCCGGATTTGATGCTCACAAAGATGATCCTTTGGCTCAATTTCAACTAATCTCCAAAGACTTCTATGAGATAACCAAAAGGACATTGGCTGCAACTAATGAATTTACCAAAGGAAAAGTTGTTTCTATACTTGAAGGTGGTTATGATTTAAATGCATTATCTGAAAGTGCCAATGAACATGTTAACGCACTTGTTGAATTCAATTGATTTAAAACTTTAAAATAATAATTCATTTACATGAAACTTTATAGAATTAAAAGATCTAAAATTGATAAAAAAGGTAGAGGTCTTTACGCTACATGTGATATCAAAGAGGGTACAAAGATAATAAACTACGTCGGTAAAATTATTACAAATAAAGAAGTAGATGAGTCAATTAAATTTGACAACAAAAAACCTATTTACTTATTTACATTAAATAAAAGATATACTCTAGATGGAGACTTTTCTTGGAATATTGCAGGTCTAGTAAATCATAGTTGCAATAATAATTGTGATTACAATGGTAAAGGTCTTAAAGTGTGGATTACAACAATTCGCGATATTAAAAAAGGTGAAGAGTTTACTTGTGATTATGGATTTGGATATGATGAGGACTATAAACAATTTCCTTGCAAATGTGGCTCAAAAAATTGCTGTGGTTATATTGTGAGGGAAGAGTCAAGATGGAGAATAAGCAAGAAGTTTGCTATGAAAAATAAGAATAAATTAATAAATAACTCTTGTTAGATAAAGCCCCTCAGGTGGTGCTGGTGGTGCACACAAAATTCTTTTTTTTGAATTCATAACAAAAATAAATTTTTTTAAAGTCCATTTTTTTTCACCCACATATTTCAAACAACCGACCATTGATCGAACTTGTTGTTGTAAAAAAGATTGTGATCGAAATTCAATTTCTATTTTATCGTTTTTAGATTTTATTTTTACTGATTTCATAGTCTTAATTGGGCTTTTAGCTCTACAACTTGAAGCTCTAAAAGTAGAAAAATCATTTACACCAACTAATTTTTTCGAGGCTTTTTTCATCATTTTAAAATCAAGTTTATTCGTAACGTGCCATACTCTATTTTTATCTATTACTGGTCCTCCTAAACGATTAATAATTATATATTTGTAAATTCTCATTTTTGCTGAAAATCTTGCATGAAAATCTTTATTCTTTTTTTTAATTTTAATAATTGTAATCATCTCTTTGTTTAAAAAATAATTTAAGGATTTGTGAAACTTATTCAAATTGAAAATTTTTTTTTTGCACTCAAAGTGCGCAGATTGTTCAAGTGCGTGGACTCCTTTATCTAATCTACCAGCACCTAATAAAATAATTTTTTCTTTTAGTAATTTAGAAATTCTATCTTGAATAAGACCTTGTATTGTTTTGCCTTTAGTTTGAACTTGCCAACCTCTAAAATTAGTTCCTACATACTCTATTAATACCTGGTACCTAAACATTGGATATAACTTTGCCTTTTATAATTTTAGATCCGAGAATAAAGTCCCCAACTTTTTGAACCTTCCTTCCTTCCCTCTGTATTTCAAGGATTTTGATAGATTTTTTATTTCCGCACGCTATTTCAAGATTATCTGATATAACCTCACCATTTTTACCAAAACCATTTCCAATTTCTGCCTTTAGAATTTTATATCTTTCACCATTAAATATAAAGAAAGCACCAGGAGAAGGATATAGGCCATTAATTTTTCCAATTATATTTATAGCATCATTTGTCCAATCTATTTTTCCCTCATCTTTAGAAATTTTTTTTGCATAAGTTGCTTTACTGTGTTCCTGCTCAACAAATTTTGTTTTACCCTCTAATATATCACTTATTTCATCTAAAATTTTATTTGAAGCTAATAAAGATAATTTTTCAGATATTTCTTTAGCATTTTTATTTTGATCTAACTTTATTTTGTAGACATTACTTACTGGTCCGCTGTCTAATTTTTCATTCATTTTCATAATACTGATACCTGTCTCTTTATCTAAATTTATAATAGATCTTTGAATTGGAGCTGCTCCTCTCCATTTTGGTAGTATAGACCCATGAATGTTAATGAAACCTTTCTTAGTTAACTTTAAATATTCTTTTGGAATAATTTGTCCATAAGCAACAACTATTGCAAGATCAGCATTCATCTTTTTTAAAAACTCATATTCCTCCTCATTGTTCTTGAGGCTTAATGGTGATCTGAAATCTATATTTAAAGTTTCTGAAATACATTGAATTGGTGATTTATTTATTTTCTGACCCCGATGAGATTTTTGGGGGGATTGTGTATATACCAAATCTATTGGAAACCCATTTTGAAAAAGAGATTTTAATATTGGCACAGCAAATAAAGGTGTACCCATAAAAATAATCTTTTTTGCCATGATCAAACAATTATTCTATCAGGATTTTTTTTATTTTTTGAAATTTTTTTTATAATAAAATCTCTTTTTAATTTTGATAATTGGTCAATTATCAACTTTCCATCCAAATGATTAATTTCATGTTGGAGACAGGTTGATAAAAGACCATCACATTTTAAATTTTTATTTTCACCATTTTCATCAATATAATCTACTTCACATATTTTTGGCCTTTCAATTTCTATAAATGTATCAGGGATTGATAAACAACCCTCCTCGTAAATAGAGGTTTCATCACTTAATTTTCTTATTACTGGATTAATAAAACTAAGAGGAGTTTTTTTTTCATTTTTAGTGGATACATCTATAACTAAAACTCTTTTAAGTATTCCCACTTGAACAGCCGCAAGACCAATACCATTAGAATGGTACATGGTCTCAAATAAATCTTTAATCAAATTTTTCTCATTTATTCCTATCTTTTCTATAGGTTCTGAGATTTTTTTTAAAGTTTCATTTGGAACAGTAATGATATCTTTAACACTCATAAAATAAATAAATAAACTAATTTTTAAACTTTTAAAGGGAGAACTTTAAGAAGAATTTTATTTCTAATCCAATCAATGTCTAACTGGTTTAGAGCACTTATAATAAAATATATTGTATCCTCATCCATTCTTTCTAGGCTATCTTCACCTATAACTTCTATTATCCTAAGTAAAGCTGTACCTTTTTCGTTATTGTTAATCATAACTTGAATATCTGTTGGTATTTCTAACGGATTAACAGTGTATAAGTTGTCGTATTTTTTTTCAATTAAAATACCGTCTGCTTTTAATGAGTCTATTAAAATTATATCTTTTTTTGATAAATTATATTCTTTATTTTTTTTAATTTTTTTTAAAAAATTATTCAAATCCTTTTCAATTTTTGATTTTGAATAATCACCATTAAAATAATTTATTAATTTTGATTGATGCAATATTTCATTGTTAAATTTAATTTTTTTATCAAATTTTTGTTCAATTTTAATATTTGTATAATAAAAACTCGTTAGATTATCTGGTACCTCTAAAGGATCAATTTTTTCTAAAAATTTTTTTAATTCTTTATCGAAGGCATCATGAAGATTTTCCTTTTTAAACAAATTTTTTAAAACTTTGAGTAGTTTTAGTCTTTCTACAACCTCAGATTCTAATAAAATTCTTTGATAAATTAATGCTCTAGCCTCAATATTTGACAAAGATTTATAAGTGTCTTGTGCATTAATCAGTTGGTTTATATTGAATTGAAAACGTTTATAAATATTGAATAGATCTTGTTCTGGATAGTTTTTGTTATGTACTGCGAGCTCTATTGTGGAAATTTTTTCTAGTTCAGAAATATCAATTTCTTGAAATGATTGAAGCAAATTATAAGAAGAAAGATATTTCCAAATTATTTTATCAGTATTATCTGTTGGGTTAAATTCAAATTTGGGATCTGTCTGATGTGCTAAATGAAAATCAAGAATTGACTTTTCGGAAATTTTTCCGTCTATTTTAACATCATATCCTAATAAATGATTAATTTTTGTTTCAAAATATTTGTCTTTAAAACCTAATTCTTTTTTTAAGTCAAAAATTATTTGTGCTTCGTCTTTTTTATCATTTTTTATTAAACAATAAATATTAAACTTAGATAAATACTCATCGTTAATCGGTTCTTTAATTTTACTAAAAATTTCACATGCCTTTTCAAGATCTGCGATAGATAAATATTTATCTACTAAATATCTTGTGAGTTTAGAATTGTCATTTACAATTTCATTTTTTATTAAATATTCCTCAATAAATTCTAGATTTGAATACTTTATTAACCAGTCTGATTTAAATTTAAAAATTTCTTTTTCAGTAATATTTTTTTCTGGATAATATGCATTTGTAAATAAAGTAATTTTCATTAATTCATTTGAATCCTCTGAAAGATTAATCTTATCTATTTTAGATAAAATATTTTTTATCTGATCTCCATCTGAATATAACCACATATTAATATCCAAACCATAATCATTAGGATCAAAAAGACCTACTATCTTAATTTTCTTAGAAATTAAGTTTTTTTCTAAAGTTATTTTTTTAGATATATTTTGAGATTGTGAATCATATATATTTTTTTTTGGATTTTTTTTAATTTGTTCATTCGTAGATTTAATTTGATCTACTGTTTCTTGTGCAGATTGATCCTCATTTATTTTCCAAATATCTACAGGTTTATCTTCAGCATTTGAAGTTGTTATTATAAATACAAAATATATAATTAGAAATAAAATTTTATTTAATAATCTTAAAATTTTCATTAGATATTATTTTTTCTATTTGCTTTTGAGGCACTGGAAAATCTATTTTATTAAGCAAAAAAACAACTCCAATAATTATTATTAAAACTAAAGCTAATTTACTTGTTAAGCCAAGAATATTTTTCGTTGAACTTGTTTTTTTTATAAATTGCATATAGTTTTGGATAATTTCAAATTAAGACATATTTGTGTTTTTTCAATAAAGAAATTTATGAAATCAAGAAAAAATATAGTTTTTATTGGTATGATGGGCTCAGGAAAGACTTCAATAGGCCGCTTAATTTCAAAAAAATTGAAACTAGATTTTTTTGATGTTGATAATTATATCGAGAATAAACTTAATTTAAGAATAGCAAAAATATTTAAAGAAAAAGGGGAAAAATTTTTTAGAGAATTTGAAGAGAAAAGTACTTTAGAAATACTTAAAAAAAGTAATATTGTAATATCTTTAGGCGGAGGTGCTTTTTTAAACAATAAAGTCAGAGATGAAATTTTAATTAATCACATTTCTTTTTGGTTAAAATGGGAAACAGACACAATTATTAAAAGAATTAAAAATAGTCAAAAAAGACCTCTGGCCTCGAAATTGTCAAAAGAGCAATTAATGAATTTAATTAAAAAACGCTCTAACATATATGCTAAGGCGATGTATACTTTAAATTGTGACGATTTATCAAAAAACGAGATAATTAACGAAATTTTGAAAAAATATGAAACAAAAAAAACTAATAATTAAAACAAGAACAGAAAAGTATCCAATAATAATAGGTTCAAATTTAATTTCAAAAACATCTAGTTTATTAAAAAAAAATTCAATCAGCTTCAAAAAATGTTTAATTGTAATTGATAAAAATGTTCCATCAAAATTTGTTAAAAAAATTAAAAATTCTTTTTCAAAAAAAAAAATATATTCAATTTCTTATAATTTTAATGAAAAAAATAAAAATCAGGAAACTATTAATAAGATTTTAAAAGTTTTATTAGATAAAAATTTTTCAAGAGAAGATTGTTTAATTGCTCTTGGAGGAGGCATTGCTGGTGATGTAGCAGGATTTGCTGCAAGTATATTTAAAAGAGGACTTAAATTCGTAAATATTCCTACTACTCTCTTATCTCAAGTTGACTCCTCAGTAGGTGGAAAAACAGGAATAAACTCAATTTATGGTAAAAATCAAATAGGAAGTTTTTATCAACCAAAAATAGTAATAAGTGACAGTATTTTTTTAACAACCTTGCCAAAAAGGGAAATTATTTGTGGTTATGGAGAAATTTTAAAGCACTCTTTATTATCGAATAAAAATTTTTACAATTTTTTAAATAAAAATATATTAAAAGTTATTAGTCTCAAGTCTCCATTTATTGAAAAAGCAATTTTTGAAAGTTGTAAAATAAAAAAAATAGTTGTTGAAAAAGATGAAAAAGAAAAAAACTTAAGAAAAGCCTTAAATTTTGGACACACTTTTGCTCATGCTTATGAGGCCTCCTTAAGTTATTCTAAAAAACTGAATCATGGTGAGGCAGTAATATTGGGTATGAATAGTGCAATTAAATTTAGTTATCAAAATAAGTTATTAAACAAGAAAGATTATAATTCTATTACTAATCATATAAGCTCCTCTAAATTGCCATTTGAAATTAAGAAGTACTATTCGTTGAAAGACGTAAATAAAATTTTATCCTTTATGTCAAAAGATAAGAAAAATAATTCTGATAAGATTAATCTTATATTGCTCAAAAAAATAGGATATCCAATTATTAATAAAATATTTGACAAAAAAACTTTAATGATTTTTCTTAAAAGAGAATTATTTAATTGACAAATATTTGTAATGAGTGGATAAATTGTTTCATTTCATCTTGTAGGATTTTATAGATTTTTTTATTACTCTCGATTTTTCTCATTTTTTTTAACTCTTCTGATTTTATTGAAATTTTTAAATGATATTTGCCATCTATATTTCCAGAATGATTTTTGTGAATATAAGATTTATCTTCTATCCTTATATTCTCTACTCTAATTTCTTTTTCAATTTTGTTTTTTACAATTGAAATTAACTGGTTTATATCCATAACTAAAATTAATTATACACTATGAAATATATTTGTGACTGGGAAAATTGTAAAGAAAAGGGTGAATATAAGGCACCGATGGAAAAAGATAATAGTAAAAAATTTCGAATGTTATGTCTAAAACATGTAAAAGAGTTTAATAAAAATTGGAATTACTTTTCTGGTATGAATGATAATCAGGTAATTAATTTTCTTAAATCAGACATGATTTGGCACAAACCTACTCAGAGCTTTAGTTCGTCTGATAATTTTTTTAAGGTTTTATGGAATAATACCTTAAAAGATGAGCTTGATGGTGATAAATTTAGAAGTGATTACAATCACATGCGTCAATTTAAATTTGATCATAAAGACATTAAAGCTTTTAGTATATTAGGCATTTCAGTGGGTCTTAAATGGCAAAAAGTTCAAGAAAAATTCAAAATACTTGTGAAAAAATTTCACCCTGATATGAATTCTGGTAATAAGAAATATGAGGAAAAACTAAAGCTTATAACTTTGGCATATACGCAACTTAAAAATACTTATAAAGATAAAATTGACACCTAATATAGATATACAACCTGATATAAAAGTTTCTATTAAACAAACTTTCGGAATTGACTCTGAAATGGAAGTGAATGCTTTTTCCAAAAAAAATGATTATGTTCCGGAAATAGATAAAAATTATAAATTTGATCGCGATACAACATTGGCTATTATTTCAGGGTTCGCATTCAACAAGAGAGTTTTAATTCAGGGCTATCATGGGACAGGTAAGTCTACACATATTGAGCAAGTAGCTGCAAGATTAAATTGGCCCTGCATTAGAGTAAATCTTGATAGTCATATAAGCAGAATTGACCTGATCGGCAAAGATGCTATCGTTCTTAAAGATGGAAAACAAATTACCCAATTTAATGAAGGTATTTTACCCTGGGCAATCCAAAATCCTGTGGCCTTGGTTTTTGATGAATATGATGCTGGAAGACCAGACGTTATGTTTGTTATCCAGAGAGTACTTGAGGCAGAGGGAAATTTCACTCTTCTTGATAAAAATAAAGTAATCAAGCAAAATAGTTTTTTTAGATTATTTGCAACCTCAAATACTATAGGTTTAGGAGATACTACCGGACTGTATCATGGTACTCAACAAATTAATCAAGGTCAAATGGATAGGTGGAATATAGTATCAACACTAAATTATTTAAGTCTCGATAAAGAAATGGAGATTGTGCTAGCAAAAAACAAAAATTTTAATAATCAAAAAGGTAAAGAGAAAATTTCTAATATGATTAAAGTCGCATCGCTTACAAGGAAAGGATTTATGGCTGGAGACATATCTACAGTAATGAGTCCAAGAACAGTTTTACATTGGGCAGAAAATTCTGAAATATTTAAAGATACTGGTTATGCATTTAGACTTACTTTTTTAAATAAATGTGATGAAATAGAAAAAAATACTATTGCAGAATATTATCAAAGATGTTTTGGTGAAGAGCTACCAGAATCGCTTGCTAATATTCAGTTATAAATGAACAATGATAATAAAATCTCGAATTTAAAAGAAAAACTCAGGCAAGCTCTAGCATCTACATTTAGAGTGATTTCAGATGATTTTATTGTCGACAGTAAACCTGACAAAAAAACTCATCTTAAAAATTTAGATCTTTTAGATTTAGATGCTCTTAAAACAAAAAACGATTTTATCAAGGCAAGAGCTGATTTTGACTCAGCTGCTCTTAAAAAAAAATTTTCTGATGAACAAATATATAAAAAAAACTTACCTTCTAATTTAACATGTAAAAAACTTTATTCTATAGCTGAAAAAATAAGATATGAGTCCTTAGGTGGTAAAATCCTAAGAGGAATAAAAAAGAATTTTAAAGAAAATTACAACCAAATAATCAACCAAAAAAGTAAAGACAAATTAAAATCAAAAGAAGATGTTTTAATATCAGAGGCATTTGAATTATATATGCTAAAAAAATTCCATAATATAAAGTTAAATGATTTAACAAATAAAATGTTAAGCTTTTGGGAAAAAAGATTTTGACAGCTCAATAAATAAACATTTTGAATTTTTGCAAAAAAACATTGAAAACCAACAAAACTATAGTTCAAAATTTTCAGAGATATTTCAAGAAATGGATATTTTACAAAATGAGGACAGTGAAAATAACAAAGAACAAAATATAGACGAAGGTCAAAGCAATCCATCAAATGACGATAAGGAGAGCGAAACTAAAGATAAGAAAGATCAAAATAAAGATGAGGAGGCTAGAGCTACTTCAGATACAGACCATGATATTGATCAATACAAATTAGATGAACAGCTTATCGATACAGACACTAATGAAAATAATAATGAGCAAATACTCCAAAAAAAAATAAATGAATTAAATCTGGAATATAAAATTTTTACTAACCAATTTGATGAAATTACAAAAGCAGAAAATTTAGAAAACTCAGATGAGGCAATAAAATTAAGGAAAACTTTAGACCAACAATTATTAAGTTTTCAAGATATAATTACTAAACTCGCTAATAAACTTCAAAGACAACTATTGGCAAAACAAAACCGAGCTTGGGAATTTGATCTTGAGGAAGGTTTATTGGATAGTTCAAAATTACCTAGAATAATAATGGATCCATATAATTCTTTGTCTTTTAAAAAAGAAAAAGATTTAGATTTTAAAGATACTGTGGTTACTTTACTAATTGATAATTCTGGATCTATGAGAGGAAGGCCAATTACCATTGCTGCAATATGTGCAGATATTTTATCCAGAACTTTAGAACGTTGCTCTGTAAAAGTCGAGATATTAGGTTTTACTACAAAAAATTGGAAAGGTGGTCAAAGTCGGGAACTTTGGAACAAAAAAAATAAACCTGAAACACCTGGGAGATTAAACGATTTAAGACATATAATTTATAAGAGTGCTGATACTCATTGGAGACAATCTAAAAACAATCTTGGTTTGATGTTAAAAGAAGGCCTATTAAAAGAAAATATAGATGGTGAAGCTATATTATGGGCCTTTAGTAGGTTAAAAAAAAGAAAAGAAGAAAGAAAAATCTTAATGGTTATTTCTGATGGCGCACCAGTTGATGACTCAACTTTATCCGTAAATTCAGGAGATTTTTTAGAAAAACACTTAAAAAAAATGGTCAAATTTATTGAGGAAAAAACAGAAATTGAAATTTTAGCAATTGGTATTGGTCACGATGTTTCAAGGTATTATAATAGAGCAATTAAGATAACTGATGTTAATGAATTAGGTGATGTAATGATTTCACAACTTAGTTCTTTATTTGATAAAAAAAAATTACATTAAATTTTAAATAAATCAGTATTTCGCCACTTAATAATTACCTCAGCACCCCCTCTTGTTTTAGAATTTCTACAATTAATTGTTGCAAAATTTTTTTCAAGTAGGGTCTTGCCAATAAAAATTCCTAAACCTAGTCCTGTTTTATCATTATTATTTTTATTTCCTTTTAAATATGGCTCTCCAATTTTAGATAATATATCACTTGAATAACCTTTTCCATCATCTTCTATTGTGATTTCTGTAAAATCATTATTACTTTTCAAAGTAATAAAAATTTTATTTAAACTAAATTTATTTGCATTTCCTATAAAATTTCTTAATCCATAAATAATTTCCATTGATTTTGTAATTTTTTTTGGATTGGCGTCTTGGTTGAAATTTAATACAAATTCTTTAGATCCAGTCTCTTTAAATGAAGAAACTATCTCGATCAAAAAATCCTTAATAGTTAAATCTTCATCTATAAAATCATCCTCTTCATTCGGATTTAATGACAATTTTTTTAAGATTTGATTGCATCTCTCAACCTGGCTTGATAACAATTCTATATCTTGAAACACTTCTTTTTGATTTTTGAGCTGTTTTTTAAGTTCTTGTGAAATGATCTTGATTGTTGATAAAGGAGTTCCTAGAGAATGAGCAGCTGCTGCCGCTTGACCACCTAAAGATAACATTTCGTGTTCTTTGGCCATTACCTCTTCCATCTTATTTAATGCCTCTTTTCTTATTCTAGACTCGTTTCCAAAAATTATTGCAAAATAATTAAGAAATACTAGTGCTATTATTAGTGATATAGGTATTGAAAAATAGTAATAATCATCAACATGAAAATGATCACTTAAGAATCCAGGTAAATCTTTAGAGTAAAAAGTTAAAAATATTATTATAAATATCGTTGTTAAAACTAATAGTAGATTAGTTCTAAGGCCTAAATTTGTTGAAGCGAAAACACTTGGTATTATCAAAAAGATTACAAAAGGATTAATTATACCTCCAGTAAGATAAATAAGCGTAGCCAATTGAAAAATGTCAATCATTAAAAAAATTAAGGCTGATCTGTCTGATAATTGAGTTTTCTCATGAATGAACATCAAGTAAAGATTACTTAGAATGCCAATAAATATTACTATGTTTGAATAAATGAAATCAAAATCAAGATTGAAATAAAAGTAAACAACATTGACAGAGAATATCTGTCCAATTATCGCAATCCATCTAAGTGATACGTATGTTGATTTTTTTAAAGTGTAGTATTTTGAAGTTTCAAAAAACTTCATATCTAAATATCAAGATTTTTAACATTTATAGCATTAGATACTATAAAATCTTTTCTCAACGAAACATCATTTCCCATCAAAGTGTGTATTAAAGTTTGATCTTTTTTAATATCTCTAGAATATTGCACTTGTAGTAAGTTTCTAGTTTCTGGATTTAATGTAGTTTTCCATAATTCTTCAGGATTCATTTCTCCTAATCCCTTAAATCTTTGTATATTCATATTAGATTTTTTGATTTCTAAAGTTTTGTAAAACTCTTTTGAGTTTTTTTTCATTTTTTTTAATTCTTTATCCTCATTAATTATGTAATCTTGAAGTTCTTTTTCGTCTTTAATGTAAATACCTTTAGATCCTTTATTGATTTTAAATAAAGGTGGTTGTGCCAAATATATATTCCCATTTTCAATCAATTTATTAAATGGTTTATTATTAAAGAAAGTTAAAAGTAAAGCTCTTATATGAGATCCATCTACGTCAGCATCTGTCATGATTATAATTTTACCATATCTCAAATCTTTGATATCTATTTCTTGTGCTTTAGGATCTAATCCTAAGGCATTAATTAGTGTAACTATTTCGTTAGAGGATATCATTTTAGATAAAGCTTTTGTTCTTTGATCAGATCCATTTTTATGACCATTTCCGTTTTTATTTATTTTTAAATCCTCAACATAAGTATTTAAAATTTTTCCCCTCAAAGGTAAGACAGCTTGATTTGATCTATTTCTTCCTTGTTTAGCTGATCCTCCAGCTGAGTCTCCCTCAACGATAAACAGTTCTGTTCCTTGTTGTGTCCCTATTTGACAATCAGCTAACTTCCCAGGCAAACCACTCAACTCTAAAGATCCTTTTCTTCTAACACTCTCTCTAGCTTTTCTTGCAACATCTCTTGCCATTGCTGCTTGTATAATCTTAGCCAAAATAATCTTAGCAATAGACGGGTTTTGGTCAAACCATATTGATAATTTTTCACTCACTAATGTTTCAACAATCATTCTAACTTCTGATGAAACTAGCTTATCTTTTGTTTGGGAGGAAAACTTAGGATCTGGAATTTTAGTTGATAATACACATGTGAGCCCTTCTTTAATATCATCACCTGAGATTGAAAGTTTATTCTTTTTAAGCAAATTATGTTCGTTAGCATATTTATTAACAACTCTAGTTAAAGCACTTCGAAATCCAAGTAAATGCGTTCCACCATCTTTTTGATGAATGTTATTAGTATAAGGGTAAATGTCTTCAGAGTAAGCTCCATTCCATTTGAGAGAGCACTCAATCTCTATATTTTCCTTCTTACCTTCTATATAAATTGGTTTTTTAAATAAATCATTGCCATTTTTATTTTGTAATTTTTCCCTTTTTTCGTCTAAAAACTCTACAAATTGTAAAACTCCACCTTCAAATTTAAACTCGTCTGTCTTTTCTTTTTTATTACTTGAGTCTATGAATATTATTTTGATACCTTTATTTAAAAAGGCAAGTTCTCTCATTCTTTTAATTAAAATACTTGGACTAAATTTAATCGAAGAAAATATTTCCTTAGACGGTAAAAAAGTAATTTGTGTTCCTGATTGTTTTGATTTTCCAATTACTTTTAAGGCTGATTTTGACTTTCCATTTATAAATTCTATAAAATACTTTTTTCCGTCTCTATTTATTTCTAACTCCAATTTTTCAGACAAAGCATTTACAACAGAAACTCCTACTCCGTGTAGACCTCCAGATACTTTATATGAGTCATGATCAAATTTACCACCGGCATGTAATTGTGTCATTATTACCTC
Organism: uncultured Pelagibacteraceae bacterium; assembly: GCA_902523615.1. GTDB lineage: Bacteria > Pseudomonadota > Alphaproteobacteria > Pelagibacterales > Pelagibacteraceae > Pelagibacter. Next base: position 17,260 of record CABYZW010000002.1, read on the forward strand.
AGCAGCAGACTTTTTTTCTCCTTTGTGTAAATCGACAGGTATTCCTCTGCCATCATCGCTCACTGTAATTGTTTCATCTGAATTGATTTTTACAATAATATTTTTACAATAACCAGCCAAAGCCTCATCTATTGAATTATCTACCACTTCATAAACCATATGATGCAAACCTGTGCCATCGTCTGTGTCACCAATATACATCCCAGGTCTTTTTTTCACTGCCTCTAAACCTTTTAAAACTTTAATGGAGTCAGCTTTGTATGTGTTTTTATTTGTCATTTTTTTAGTTATAGGAAAATTTCATCATAACATTTTTCATAAAAAAAATCTTGTTTATATTTATGTATTTTTTTTTTTAATCTTAAATTAAGACCTAATTATAAGGTTAAATTAATGGCGGAGAGAATGGGATTCGAACCCATGAAAGGATTACTCCTTTACACGCTTTCCAAGCGTGCGCCTTCAACCACTCGGCCACCTCTCCTTAGAAGAATTATTTTCAAAATTTAAATTATATCTTTTGTATTATCAATTGATAACTAATGGATACTATTTTTAATTTAAAAAAATTATCATGTAAAAACCTTTTAATAGCACCTATCGGATTAGAATTTATATCTTTATAATAACTCCATATAAAATCATCAAAAATTATGAATCCACCTTTTTTTAGATGTTTAAAAGAATTTTTTGCATCATTAAGCACATTTGAGTAATGATGATTTCCATCAATAAAAATTAAATCGAATTTGACATCTTTACAACTTTTATAAAAATTATCTGATGTGGATTTATGATGTATTAATCTATCTTTAAATTGACTGGTATTTAATTTGAAATTTTTATAAACTAAGCCAAAGTCTTTATCTTTATTTTCCTCTGAAGCTATATAAGGATCTACGCAAATGATCTTTGAATTTGTCAATGTTGTTAAAAAGAAGACTGAAGATAATCCTTCATATGACCCTAATTCAAGAATATTTAACTCCTTTTTTCTTAATTTGAACCTAAGAATAAATCTACTTAGGTATTTAATGTTATAAGAAAACCAATCTTGAGTATATGTACCTTTCTTTTTTGTTTTTAAAAAGTTTAAATTTATTTCAATGCTCTCTCTGGAGTTTTTCCTTTTAAAAAAATTGAATTTTCTTGAAAAAAATAGTCTTAAAATTAAAAAAAAAGTTATCATTTTATAAGTCCTTAAAGACTTTAATAAAAATTTATAGTAATTATTCATATAATGATTATAAGAATTTATAATATCCAATCTTTATAATATTCTTTATTATTTACTAAAAAATTTGGAAAACTTTCATCAAAATTTATTTTTTGATATTTATGTCCTCTTTCAAAGAGATCTACTTGCTCTTTCATTTTATTAGAAATTATAGTTTCGTCACTATATTTTTTTGAAGAAAATTCTGAATGAGCAAAGGTTTTTAATTTTAAAGAAATTTCTTTTGGAGACATTACATTGTTAAAATGCCAGCCAGATTTTTTAAAAAGCTCAATATTCTTTTCCTTATCTAGCCTGTAAAACTTATAATTTAAATTTTTTGATAATACTTTTTGTCTTAAATAGTCTATTGAGGATAAATTTTTTTTTTTAGTAACTCGAGTACCTTCCCATGGACTTTCATGAGGATTAAAAAGATTAAATTTATAATTAAAACAATCCATCATAAATATTCCAAATTTTTTTTTTAATTCAAAATTTTTTAAAAATTTTGGATTTATAATTTCATCTGGATCTGAAAAAAAAATATAATCTTCATTATCGGCAAAATTCAAACAACTCAAAAGGTGTTCTCTCTGTATAGCTTGATTTTCCCATCTATCTGTATTTTTAGGAAAAGGTTGATCAATAAAAAAATATTTAATTTTTTTAAAATTATAATTTTTTTTCAAAAGAAAATTTTTTTTTTTAAGATCACCCTTGTGATCGTATTTTGACTCACAAATTACAAAGTAGTCTACAAAATTTGATAAAATATTGTATCGAATTTCAAACATAAAATTATTATCAAAAAAAGTTATGCAATCAAAAATTTTACTTTGGCTCATTTGACCACTGATCTAATATTTTCATATTCAATAATGTTTCATTTAAATTCATAGCTGGAAAGTTTGGATAAAAAATTCCATCTGATAAATTTTTACTTATTTTTTTTATTTGATAAGAGTATATATTTTTTTTTTTGTCAAAATCCAAAATTCTATCTGATTTTCCTTTTACTTTAATGAGACTTTGACCATTGAACCATGGATTATTTATTATAATTGATCCCTTTTCACCAATTATAACACTACTATGACCTAAATGATTTTTAAAGGATGCATGTATTTCTGATTTAAAACCGTTAAAAAAGTTAAGTTCCCCAAAAGCATCAATATCAACACCGGTTTCTCCTATTTCTTTTTTAATTTTAGTTAATTTTAAGTTTTGAAGGTTATTTTTTTTAATTATGGATCCAACCAATAAACTTAAAGAAGATGTATAACATCCAAGATCAAGAATACATCCCCCTCCAAGTTTTTTGTTGAATTTTCTGTCCTCTATATTTATTTTTTTTTTTTTGTTAAAAAAAATTAACTTTTTTTTTGTTAATAAGTTTAATCCAAAAAAAGATTTCATTGATATCAAATTTCCTATTTCATTATTTTTAATATTCTCTAAAATTAAATTTAATTGGGGATAATATCTATACATAAAAGCTTCACCAAAAAATAGATTTGTACCATTTAAATTTTTTTGAATATCCTGAGCTTCTAATAAATTTAAAGTTGCAGGCTTTTCAACTAGCACATTTTTTTTGTTTTTTATAGCTTTGATCACCCATTCATGGTGTAAGGAGTTTGGTAAAGCTATATAAATAATATCAACATCTTTGCAATTAAGAATTTGATCATAATTGTTGAATAAATATTTGTCATCGATAAAAAATTTTTTTTTAAATTTTGACAACTTTTCATAATTTGTACTCGCTACAGCTAAAAGTTTAGCATTATCTGTTTCAGCAAATCCTTCAGAAAATTTTTGAGCTATATCACCTAGGCCTATAATTCCCCAATTAATTGTTTCCATTCATCACTCTTTTTGGATTTTTAGAACCCCTATAAAAGCCTCCTGGGGTATCTCAACTCTACCAAATTGTTTTGATCTTGCTTTTCCTTTTTTTTGTTTTTCTAAAAGTTTTCTTTTTCTATCTGTTGCTCCACCTCCATGAATTTTTGTTAAGACATCTTTTTTAAAACCCTTAATTGTTTCTCTCGCTATAATTTTACCTCCAATAGCAGCCTGAACTGGTATCATAAAATTATGTCTTGGAATTAAACCTTTTAGTTTTTCACATACCTCTCTTCCAGTTCTTTGTGCGAAATCCTTATGTATCATCATTGCTAAGGCATCTACTGGTTCACTATTTACTAAAATACCAAGTTTAACTAAATTTCCTTCTCTATGTTCTATTATTTCATAATCAAAGCTTGCATAACCGCTGGTCATAGATTTGATACGATCATTGAAGTCAAATACCACCTCATTAAGAGGAAGCTCATAACTTAAAACTGCCCTATTTCCAGAATAGGTTAAATTAGTTTGTATTCCTCTTTTATCTTGGCATAATTTAATTATCGATCCTAAATATTCATCAGGAGTTATAATAGTTGCTTTTATCCATGGTTCCTCAATAAATTTAATTAATGTAGGATCAGGAAGACTTGATGGATTCTGTAAATCAATAATATCTCCATTATTTAAATTGACCTTATAAACAACTCCCGGGGTTGTAGTAAGTAAATTCACATCAAACTCTCTCTCAAGTCTCTCTGTAATAATTTCAAGATGTAACAAGCCTAAAAAACCACATCTAAAGCCAAGCCCTAAAGCAGAGGATGACTCAGCTTCAAATGAAAAACTTGCATCATTTAATTGTAATTTTGCTAATCCATCTTTTAATTTTTGATATTCAGAACTATCAACAGGAAATAGTCCACAAAAGACGACTGGTTTACTTGGTTTAAAACCAGGAAGAGGTTTTATATTTGAGTTTGATGCCTCACAAATTGTATCTCCTACTTTTGTTTCAGATAAAACTTTAATTCCAGTTGTTATAAATCCAATTTCACCTGTATTTAATTCAGCTATATCTTTAGGTTTGGGTGTAAATACTCCTACTTTTTCAATAATATAATCTTGATTAGTTGATAACATTTTAATCTTCATATTTTTTGTAATTTTACCATTGATAACCCTTACCAAAATTACAACTCCAAGATAGGTATCGTACCAACTATCAACTAATAAGCATTTAAGAGCTTCATTAGAACTCCCTTTTGGCCCTGGCAACTTTGCTATAATTTGCTCTAATATTTCCTCTATGCCTTCTCCTGTCTTCCCGGAGCACGGAATAGCTTTCTCAGTATCAATGCCTATGACATCTTCAATTTGTTTTTTTGTTCTCTCTAAATCTGAGGCTGGTAAATCAATTTTATTAAGCACAGGTATAATTTCATGGTTAATATCTAGTGCTTGATAAACATTGGCTAAGGTTTGGGCTTCAACCCCTTGTGTACTATCTACAATCAAAATTGACCCTTCACACGCATAAAGTGATCGGCTAACTTCATAGCTAAAATCTACATGACCAGGAGTATCAATTATATTTAAAATGTAATCTTTACCATTTTTTGCTTTATAGTTAAGTTTTACCGTTTGAGCTTTAATAGTTATTCCTCTTTCTCTTTCTATGTCCATTGAGTCTAAAACTTGAGCTTTCATCTCTCTTTCAGAGAGTCCTCCACAATTATGAATTATACGATCAGCTATTGTTGACTTACCATGATCAATATGTGCTATAATTGCAAAATTTCTTATGTTTTCAATATTGCTCATTTAATTTTAGGATCGAATTTTTGCGCCTGTTCTGCTTTCAACTGTCTTAATTATCAAATCATTAATATTTTCTAAGTCACTTTCATTCAATGTTTTTTCATATGATTGGATTGTTACATTAATGGCTAGTGATTTTTGGTTTTTTGGAATATTTTCGCCTTCGTAAACATCAAAAACTTTTACATTACTTATTAAATTTTTATCTACATTCGAAACAGCACTAATTAAATCTTGTGCTTTTACATCTTTACTTACTATGAATGCAAAATCTCTTTCAGATTTTTGAAAATCTGAAACATTAAAACTGATTTTTTGATCATTTAATGTCTTTTTTGATAATTTTAAATTATCTAAAAAAATTTCAAAACCTACCAAAGACTCTGTTTTTAAATCAATATCTCTCAAAATATTAGGATGAATTTCACCAAAATAAGCAGCTACTTTATCTTTTTCTTGATTTAAAAATAATCTACCTGATTTTCCAGGATGATAATAACCAGGTGTTTTGTTATCTATAAAAAAAATATTTGAGTTATATCCGGCCTCTACTAAAGTTTGAATGACGTCTTTCTTAATATCGAATACGTCAATATTTCTCTCCTCATCAATCCAAGATGATCTAAATTTTTTTCCTGCTGATAAGCCACAAATGACTGTATTTTGCTGTCCTGGGTTATGACCTGTAAAGATAGGGCCTATCTCAAATATTGATAGATCTTTAAAACCCCTATCTAAATTTTTATTTAAGTACATAATCAAATTTGAAAATATAGAACTTCTTAAAACACCTAATTCTGAGCTAATTGGATTAACAATTTTTACCTCATTAATAGACTCTTTGAAGTAATCATTAAATTTTTTGTCGGTAAAAGACCAAGTAATTGCCTCCAAATAACCTTTTGATGCTATAGACCTTTGTAAGAAATGAAATAATCTCTGAGATTGATTTAAAGTTGATTTAGTTCTTTCTTTAATTGGGTCTAAAGTTTTTATTTTGTCATAGCCGCTTATTCTTATTAATTCCTCAACAATATCAACCTGTTGTAAAACATCAGGTCTCCACGGTGGAACAATTAATTTTAGATATTTCTTACCTTTTTTAAATTTGAAACCAAGGTCTTTTAAAATTTGAAAAATTTTCTTATTCGAGATTTTGAGACCAGATATTTTTTCGAATAAATTGATATCGAATTTAATAACTTTATTTTTATGGGGTTGAGTTTTTTGAATATCAATTCTACTAATGTCACCACCACAAATTTCTTTAATCAATCTAGCTGCTCTATTTAACCCCTCCTCAATAGACAACGGATCAACACCTCTTTCAAACCTAAACTTAGCTTCTGTATCAAGATTTAATTTTTTTGCAGTGTTCCTTATTGATTTAGGTTCAAAATAGGCTGACTCTAGTAATATATTTTTTGTATCAAATTCAGTGCCTGATCTAGTTCCTCCAATTATTCCGCCTAGTCCCAGGACTCCTTTGTGATCAGCAATCACACACATTCCACTCTCAAGTCTATATTCTTTATTATCAAGTGCTGTAAATTTTTCTCCAGATTTAGAATTTCGAACTATAATCCCTTTTTCAATTTTATCAGCATCGTAAGCATGTAATGGGCGGTTAATATCAAGCATAACGAAATTAGTAATATCAACTATTGCTGAAATTGGATTTTGTCCAACTGACAATAATTTATCTTTTAGCCACTTTGGACTTACAGTGTTTTTTACATTAGAAATTAAATAACTTCCAAATATATGGCACCCTTGATTTTTTTCTTTTTCAATTTTTACTTTCAACGTATGCTTTTCAGATAACTTAATTTTTTTTTTTCTTAGATTCTTAATCTTGCCAAAACCAGAGGCTGCAAGATCTCTTGCTATTCCACGAATACCAAGACAGTCCGGTCTATTAGGCGTAATTGATAAATCAATTAAACTTGGCTTTGATAGTTGAAAATAATTTTCTCCTATTTTGTTCTTATATTTTGTGGGTAAAAGTTCTGCGATACCCTGACTTTCATCTGATATATTTAATTCAGACTCTGAACAAAGCATACCATTTGAAACCACGCCTCTAATTTTAGCTATAATTAATTTTGTTTTAGTCTTAGGAATTACCGCACCTGGAGGTGCATAAATTGTAATTAATCCTTTTTTTGCGTTGCCAGCACCACATACAACTTTTCTCAACTCTTTTTCTCCAATATCAACATCACAAATTTTTAGTCGATCTGCGTTTGGATGTTTTTCTACTTTTGAAATTTTTGCGACCTTGAATAAATCTTCATTCGCATTGCTTTTCTCAACTCTCTCAACTTCCAACCCTATTTTAGTAAGCTGATCTAAAAGTTTATCTTCTTTTTGATTTGTAATTAAATGATCTTTTAGCCAATCGAATGTGATCTTCATCGGCTCAAGCCTCTATAGTTTGTTGGTACATCCAGTGGATCGAATCCAAAATGGTTCAACCATCTGTAATCGCAATCAAAAAAGGCTCTTAAATCGTTAATGCCATATTTAAGCATAGCTAATCTGTCAATTCCAATGCCAAATGCATATCCTTGAAACTTTGCTAGATCAACTTTAACATTTTTAAGAACATTCGGATGAACCATCCCGCACCCTAAAATCTCAAGCCATTTATCACCCTCTCCTATTACTATTTTCCCATCTTTTATTTCATAACCAATATCAACCTCAGCAGATGGCTCAGTAAAAGGAAAATGGCTTGGTCTAAATCTTATTTTAATTTTTTTAACCTCAAAAAATTCTTTAATGAAATAATTTAAACAACCTTTGAGATGGCCCATATTAACATCTTTATCAATGTGAAGGCCTTCAACTTGATGAAACATAGGTGAGTGAGTTTGATCACTATCTGATCTATAAGTTCTTCCAGGGGCAATAATCTTAAAAGGTGGCTTGTCTTTTAACATTGTTCTTATTTGAACTGGTGAAGTATGAGTCCTTAAAAGTCTCTCTTTTTTTTCATCTAGATAGAAAGTGTCATGCATATCTCTTGCAGGATGGTTATCCGGAGTATTTAAGGCTGTAAAGTTATTATATTCGTTTTCAACATCAGGACCTTCCTCCACACTAAAACCAATTTCAGAAAAAATAGATGAAATTTTGTCTATAGTCTGTGAAACTGGATGAATTTTTCCTCTAACGAAAGATCTTTCTGGAAGTGTAATATCAATTTTTTCTTTTTCTAATTTCTCATTAATTTCTAAATTCTGAATTTTTTTTATTTTATTATTGATTAAATCTTGCAATTCAATTTTTACAATATTGAGGTCTGATGCAAATTTTTTTTTTTCATTTTCGTGTATAGATCCTATTTTTTTAAATTGCGATGAAATTAATCCATTCTTTCCAAATAGATTAGATTTTATCTCATTTATTTCTGAAAGATTTAATTTTTCTCTAAGTTTTTGAGTAAATTCCTCTTTTATTTTTTTAAGATCAGACATTTCTATAGATTATTTCTTCGGTGAAATAAAACAATAGCGAAGATTAATTTAAAGCAGATTGTGCTTTTTGAACAATAGTTTTAAAGGCTTCTGGGCTATCATACGCTATCTCTGCTAGAATTTTTCTATCGATTTTAATTCCACATTTATTTAACCCATTTATGAACTTAGAATATGTCATTCCTTCAGCCCTTACGCCCGCGTTTATTCTTTGTATCCATAGAGATTTAAAATCTCTTTTTTTATTTCTACGGTCTCTGTATGCATATTGCATCGCTTTCTCCATTGCTTGCTTTGCAATTCTAATAGTATTTTTACGTCTTCCCCATTGTCCTTTTACAGCTTTTAAAACTTTTTTATGTTTCGCCCTGCTGGTAACACCTCTTTTAACTCTTGCCATTTTATCCTCGTAAATTGTAAGGCATATATGACTTAACAATTTTTCCATCTTGTTTAGACATAACAGTTGTGCCTCTTAATTTTCTAATTTGTGAATTAGTCCTTTTAATCATTCCATGTCTTTTTCCAGCTTGGGCCATTAATACTTTTCCTCTTGCTGATATCTTAAATCTTTTTTTTGCTGAGCTTTTAGTTTTTAATTTCGGCATAATTGAGCGAGGTTATACAAAGAAAGAGAAAAATTTACAACCCATATTAAAGCTTATAATGGCTGTATTACCATTATCATTTGCTTACCATCAAACTTAGGGTGCAATTCTACCTTGCCAATTTCTTTCATGTCCTCTTTTATTTTGGTCATGAGTTCATTCCCTAAATGAGAATGCTGAAGTTCTCGACCTTTAAATCTTATCGTAAATTTCACTTTATCACCTTTGGCAATAAATTTTTTAGCATTCTTAACTTTAAATTCATAATCGTGGGTTTCAGTTACTGGTCTCATTTTTATTTCTTTTAGTGCAATAATTTTTTGTTTCTTTTTAGCAAGGTTTGCCTTCTTCTGAGCGTCGTATTTATACTTACCCATATCCATAATTTTACAAACAGGAGGATTAGCATTAGGTGCAATTTCAATTAAATCTAATCCTTGATTTTTAGCCATTGATATTGCCTCATTCGTATTAATTGTTCCTAAGTTTTCACCATCAGTTGTAATAACCTGAACTTCTGGAGATGAAATCCTATTATTTGATCTTGGACCTCGATCCTTAGTTCTTCTTTGAAAATAATTTTGTTTGAAATCTGCCACTTATTTTGAAGATGCTTTATTCAAAGCAGAGAATTTTTTTAAAAAAGAGTTTAATGCCATATTTTCTTGTTTATTAGAATCCAATCTTCTAATGGTTACTGAGTTGCTGTCAACTTCTTTTTTCCCACAAATAAGTAAAAGAGGGACTTTTGTTAAAGAATGTTCCCTTATTTTATAATTCAAATTATGATTTTTTAAATCAACAACTGAACTCATGCCAGCTTCTATGATTTTTTTAGATACTTTTTTAGCATAATCTTCAAAGTCCTTTGAAATTGGAATAACAACTGCCTGTAATGGGGAAATCCAAAATGGAAATTTTCCCGCATAATTTTCAATTAATATTCCAATAAATCTCTCTAGTGAACCAAATAAAGCTCTATGCAACATTACTGGAACTTTTTTTGTTCCATCTTTATCAACATATGATGCGTTTAATCTTCCAGGTAAGTTTAAATCAACCTGGACTGTACCACATTGCCAGTCTCTACCAATTGCATCTCTTAAAACAAATTCTATTTTTGGACCATAAAACGCACCTTCACCTTTATTAACAGAATATTCTAACTTAGTAGCTTTAACCGCTTCTAATAATGATGCCTCTGCTTTATCCCACACTTTATCTTCTCCTACCCGCACTTCAGGCCTATCAGCATATTTTATAACTACATTTTTGAATCCTAAATCTTTGTAAATATCTAAAATTAAATTTGTAACATTCAAACATTCGCTAGTAATTTGATCCTCTGAGCAAAAAATGTGAGCATCATCTTGTGTAAATGCTCTTACTCTTAAAAGTCCATGAAGTGCTCCTGAGGGTTCATAGCGATGAACTTTTCCAAATTCGGTAATTCTTAATGGTAAATCTCTATAACTTTTTAAACCTTGATTAAAAATTTGAATATGTCCTGGACAATTCATGGGTTTAATAGCAAAAACTTTCTCATCAGGAGTTTGTGAAGTATACATATTTTCTCCGTATTTTTCCCAATGTCCTGATTTTTCCCACAACAATCTATCTAATACTTCTGGTGTATTAACCTCTTTATAGCCTGCAGCATCTTGACGTGCTCGCATGTAATTAATTAATTTTTGAAATAAAGCCCATCCCTTTTCGTGCCAAAAGACAGATCCAGGACTCTCCTCTCTAAAGTGAAATAAATCCATTTCTTTTCCTAGCTTTCTGTGATCTCTTTTTTCAGCCTCTTCGATTCTTTTTAAATAGTTATCTAAATCTTTTTGAGATGCCCAACCAGTTCCGTAGATTCGCTGTAACATCTCATTTTTTGAATCTCCTCGCCAATAAGCTCCTGCTACCTTCGTCAACTTAAAAGCTTTGCCAATTTTACTAGAAGATAATAGATGTGGTCCCCTGCACAAATCGTACCAGGTATCACCATGGTGATAAATAGACAGTTCCTCATTTTCAGGAATGCTCTCAATAATTTCAGCTTTATATTTTTCACCGATTTTTTTAAAATGATTGATTGCTTTTTTTCTTTCCCAAACTTCTCTTCTAGTTTTCACATCTTTATCAATTATTTCTGACATTCTTTTTTCAATTTTTTTTAGATCGTCTTCTGTAAAGGGTTCTTTTCTAGAAAAATCATAATAAAAACCATCTTCAATCACCGGACCGATGGTCACTTGTGTACCTGGATATAACTCCTGTACAGCCATAGCCATAATATGTGCTGTATCATGTCTTATAACTTGTAATCCTTCTGGGTCTTTTGATGTAAAAATCTTCACTGAACTATTCTTATCGATTGAAAAATATAAATCTTTTAATTCACCATCAACACTCATTATCAATGCCTGTTGAGCTAATGATTTACTTATTTTCTCTGCAACTTCTAATCCTGTAACTTTTTTTGGAAAATCTAAATTTTTCCCGTCTGGTAAAGTAATTATAGGCATTTAATTTAGTAATCTTTTATACTCTGAATAAGTAGAAAAACACATTTTTTCAACATTAAATTTCTTTATTATGTTTTTTCTGCCCTCTTTACCTATTAATTTTATGGCTGATTCATCCATAGTAATAGCTTGAATAATTCTATTACTCAAAGATTTTGCATCTCCAGAATTAAACAAAAAGCCTGTTTTGTCGTTTACTATTGTTTCATTTGAGCCACCAATATTACTTGCAATTATTACTTTTTCCATTGATTGTGCTTCAACTGCGACTCTTCCAAAAGCTTCTGGTTCTATTGAAGGTGAAATGACAATATCTGAAACTTTATAGGCTAAAGCCATATCTTTACAATGACTTATAAATTTGACCTGATTATTCAATCGATATTGCTCTGTTAAACGAATTAATTTTTTTTTATACAGGTCCCTACCCTGATCACTTCCTAAAATCACAACTTGAAAAGCCTCATATCCTAGCTCAATTTTCACTAAATTAATTGCTTCTATTAACAACTCTTGTCCTTTCCAAGAAGTAAGTCTGCCAGGAACTAATACAATTTTCTTTTCTTTGTTAATTCCCCATCTATTAAGAAGTTTTTTTTCATCAGTATCTAATTTTGTTGAGGGATCAAAATAATCAATATTAATTCCTCTAAATATCACTAAAAATTTTTTTCTAGATTTTAAAAATTCAGAGTAATTTTCTTTTATATGTGAAAAGATAAAGTTAGATCCTGCAATTATCAAATCAGATCTAGCCATAACAGAGTTATAAAATTTTTTTAACTTACCATTAAAATTATAAGTTCCGTGAAAAGTAGTGACAAATTTTCTTCCTGTTAATTTTGTTGCTAAAAGACAAGACCAGGCTGGAGCACGACTTCTAGCATGTACGATTGAAATATTAAAAAATATAATTATACCCATTAAAAAAAATGCATTTAAAAAAATTAATAATGGATTTTTACTATGTACTGGCAGTCTAATTAATTTTACTTTTTCTTTATTAATGAATTTTATTAATTCGCCTCCACTGGTTACTATAAATGATTTGCAATTATTTTCTGACAAATAATGAGCTATATCGTAACATCCAGTTTCTGCTCCACCATATCCCAACTTCGGTATAACCTGCAAAACATTTATATTAGACGACATTGAATAAGATTATATAATAATAGACAAAACTAATAAACTTTAATGACTAAATACAAATACTTAAGATTAGGTCTCAAAAAAAGGATCAGATATTTAAAACATAATCGAAGAAATAAGGACTATATCGTTTTTTTGCACGGTTTTATGTCTGATTTAGAGGGAAAAAAACCTAAAACTTTTTTAAATTTTGCAAAAAAAAATGACCTTGGTTTTCTAGCTCTAGAATATTCAGGCCATGGAAAATCATCTGGCAAATTTATAAATGGGAATATTTCTAAATGGACAAAAGAAACATCTTTATTAATTAAAAAAAACGTTAAAACAAATAGGATAATCCTTATCGGATCTAGTATGGGAGCATGGATTTCTTTAAATCAATTTAAATTTTTTAAAAAACAAATAAAGGGATTTTTAGGGATTGGCTCTGCTCCAGAATTCTTAGAAAATTTAATGTGGAAAAAGTTTTCAAGAAAAATAAAATTAGAGATTATCAAAAAAGGAGTTTATGATTTAAAACATGGCAGTTATATTTATCCTATTACCCATCAATTAATTAAAGATGGCAGAAAAAATAGAGTATTAAATAAAAAAATAAAATCAAAAATTAAAGTTACTATGATCCACGGGAAAAATGATGAAGCTGTTCCAGTGTCTTATTCAAGAAAAGTTCTTAAAATCTTTAAGAATGCCACAAGAAAATTGGTAATAGTTAAAAATGGTGATCACAGCCTATCTTCTAACAAAAATCTAAAATTATTAAAAAAAGAGTTGAGTTTAATTGTTAGCTAACAGCTTTAATTTTAGATTTCAATGTTATTGGATTTTTGAGTTTATCTAACATTTCTTTTGGACAAACTATAACAAAATTTTCGATTTCTTTTTCAAAGTCAGAAATAATATTTTTTGACAATAAAGATCCTGTTTCTCTTGCATGCTCACTAATTAAATCTTTTAAAAAATTAATCCAATATTCTGTTTCAACATTTTGCCATATAACCGAGTCTGGATTAACTTTTTTTTCAAATTCTTTATTTTTATCATAAATAAAAGCCATACCTCCTGTCATGCCAGCTGCAAAGTTGTCTCCTACTTCTCCTAGTATTACAGCTGTACCTCCAGTCATATATTCGCAACCGTTTGAGTCGCATCCTTCAACAACTGTAATAGCACCAGAATTTCTTACAGCAAATCTATCTCCAGCTTGGCCTGCAGCAAAAAGCTTACCTGACGTTGCACCATAAAGAACTGTGTTCCCAATAATAGTATTCTCATTCGAAATTAAATTGCTTTCATCAGGTAGTTTTATTGAAATGGTTGCTCCCGACAAACCTTTCCCAACATAATCATTTGCATCGCCTTTTAAATTAAGCTTAAGACCTTTTGCTGTAAATGCTCCAAACGATTGTCCAGCTGAACCTTTAAAATCTAGAGTTAAAAAATTTTCCTCTAATTTTTCATAACCATACTTTTTATATAAGTGATGTGAAATTCTAGTACCTACAGCTCTATTAGTATTTTTAATTAAAAACTCGTTATTTATTTTTTCTGAGTTATCTAAAGCCTTTTCTATTTGAGGCCAAATTTCTTGATCCAGTGTATCAGGAACTTGATTAATTTCTGATATCTCACAATACCTCTTGTTATTGCCGGGGTCTGCTTGGACGAATAATGGATTAAGATCTAAATCATCTAGGTTAGGCGAGGCTTTACTTACCTGCATTAATAAATCAGTTCGACCGATAACCTCATTTAAAGATTTAAAACCAAGTGAAGCTAAAATTTCTCTTACCTCTGTAGCAATAAACGTAAATAAATTTACAACTTTATCAGGTGTTCCAGTAAATTTTTCTCTTAATTTTTCATCTTGCGTACATACTCCTACAGGACAAGTATTAGAGTGACATTGCCTTACCATAATACAACCCATCGCTACTAGAGCAGTAGTTGCTACACCATACTCCTCTGCACCCATCATAGCTGCGACAACAACATCTCTTCCAGTTTTAATACCCCCATCAGTTCTTAAAGTAACTTTATGTCTTAGATTATTTAATGTTAAAACTTGATTAGCCTCAGTTAGTCCCATTTCCCAAGGTATACCTACGTATTTTACACTTGTTTGAGGTGTAGCTCCGGTTCCTCCATTATGTCCTGAAATTAAAATTATATCAGCTTTTGCTTTTGCAACACCAGCTGCAATAGTGCCAACGCCGGAAGATGCAACTAATTTAACTCCAATTCTTGCCTTAGGATTGATTTGTTTTAAATCGTAAATAAGCTGAGCTAAATCCTCAATTGAATAAATATCATGATGCGGCGGTGGGGAAATTAATGTTACACCTGGTGTTGAATGTCTTAGCTTGGCAATCTCATCTGTTACTTTAAATCCTGGTAATTGGCCACCTTCGCCAGGTTTTGCACCTTGAGCAATTTTAATCTCAATTTCATTACAATTGTTTAAATAATTAACTGTTACACCAAATCTTGCTGACGCGATTTGTTTTACTCTCGAATTTGCACTATCACCAGAATCCATGATCTTAAATCTATTTGCATCTTCACCACCTTCTCCACTACAGGATGCACCTTTGATTCTATTCATCCCAATAGCTAATGTTTCGTGTGCCTCCTTGGATAATGCTCCGTGAGACATACTTCCACTACCAAATCTTTTTAATATTTTTTCTATTGGTTCAACTTCAGAAATTTGAATAGATGGTCCTAATTTTTTTTTTCTAAAATCTATCAAATCCCTTAAGTTAATTGGCGGCAAATTATATATTCCCTCAGCATATTTTTTATAAGCTGTGTATGAGTTTGATCCTACAGCACTTTGCAATAAGTGGATTAATCTGCCCTGATATTGGTGTGTTTCTCCATTCTTTCTGTATCTATAAATTCCACCAATAGGTAAAACTGTATCGGTGCTCTCAAATGCCTCTTTATGGATTGCACGTATTTTTTTTTCAATTCCTGACAATCCAATACCCGAAATTTTTGAAGTCACTCCTGGAAAATAATCATCAACTATTGATCTGCTTAGACCAACAGTTTCAAAATTACATCCACCTCTATACGAACTTAAAACAGATATACCCATTTTTGACATGATTTTTAATAATCCTGCATTCACTGATTTGATATATCTTTCAACACATTCATCAAAACTATACTGGCCGAATAACTTTTTCTCATGCCTTTGGTATAAACTATCAAAAGCTATATATGGATTAACTGTTGTTGCTCCAACACCTATTAATGTTGCAAAAGAGTGGGTGTCCAAAGCTTCGCCAGATTGAACATTAATTGAAACATATCCTCTTAATTTTTTATGAATTAAAAAAGTATTAATCGCACCAACGCATAACAACATTGGCATAGGCATCCTTGTATCTGAAATAAATTTGTCGCTTAAAACTAATTGTGTTATACCCTGTCTAACGGCAACTTCCGACTCTTTTTGGATCCTTTTAATAGAGTCAAATAAACTTTGATCATTCGAGAAAGTACAATCTATAGAGACAGAGTTTTTTCCAAAAAAATTAATAAATTTGTTAAATTGTGAATTCGATAATATCGGACTATTTAAAACATAAATATTTTCTTTAGTTAAAGTATCAAAATCTAAAATATTCCCAAGATTACCAAATCTAGTTTTCAAACTCATAACTTTATTTTCTCTTAAAGAGTCAATCGGTGGATTCGTTACTTGGCTAAAGTTTTGTCTAAAAAAATGATAAAGTGGTCTGTATTTGTCTGATAGAACTGCTAAAGGTGTATCATCACCCATGGAACCCGTCGCTTCTTTTGCATCTTCAGCCATAGGATGTAAAATTAACTCTAAATCCTCCAAACTAATTCCAAAAGTGTGTTGTCGTCTCCTTAAGTCTTCACCATCAAAATTATGTTTCTCATTAGAAATGGATAATTTCTCATCTAAATCTATTATCTGAGAATTGAAATGCTTATATTCTTTTGCCAAATAGTCTTTAATTTGATTATTCGTAAACACTTTACCTTTTTCAATTCTCACACCAATTATCTCCCCTGGTCCAAGTCTTCCTTTTGATAGAATTCTTTTTTCATTTAATTCAATCATTCCAGTTTCAGATCCGGCAAAGAGAAACTTATCTTTTGTTATTACGTATCTTAAAGGCCTTAAACCATTACGATCATTTGCTGCAATGACCCATTCATTATCTGTTGCGGCTATTGCGGCAGGACCATCCCAAGGTTCCATAGTACTATTTAAAAAATTAAACAGCTGTTGATGGCTTTTTGGAAGAGTTTTATTTCTTTTTGACCAAGCATCAGGGATCATCATTAATTTTGCTAAAGGTGCAGGTTGGCCAGATTTATTTAATAACTCAAAAACATTATCTAGTGCCGCAGAGTCAGAAACTCCTTTTTGTATAACTGGCTTTAAATTTTCTACATTTTCAAAAAAAGGGCTACTCATCTCTTGTTCATGAACTCTCATCCAGTTTTTATTTCCTTTGTAAGTATTAATTTCACCATTATGGGCAACTGCTCTAAATGGTTGTGCCAAACTCCAGCTTGGAGCGGTATTAGTTGAAAATCTCTGATGAAAAATTGCAAATCTTGAAATAAATCTCTCGTCCTTTAAATCTAAGAAAAAATCTGAGATAGCCTCAGCTAAAAACATGCCCTTATAGATAATTGATTTAGAACTTATTGAGCAAATATAAAAATTATTTAATGATAAATTGAATGCTTTATTCTCAATTTTTTTTCTTGTTTCATAAATTTTTCTTTCAAGATCTTTATCAAGCAAATTTTTATCATTCGATTTAAAAAGCACTTGGATTATCTCTGGCATAGTTTGGAAAGCTTTTTCTCCTAAAACTTTTGGATTAACAGGCACCTGTCTCCATCCATAGATACTAAAATCGTTTTTAGTTAACTCACTTTCTACAATCGTTTTACAGCTTTCTTGTGAGGAGTAATCATTTCTTGGTAAAAAAATCATTCCAACACAAATATCAGAGCCATCATGTGTGTGACCTGTAACCTCTATTTTTTCAATAAAGAAATCTTTGGGAATTTCTAAATGTATTCCTGCTCCATCACCTGTTTTTCCATCAGCATCAACAGCTCCTCGATGCCAAACAGCCTTTAAAGCTTCAATTCCATATTCTACAACCTCTCTTGATTTTTTTCCCTCTGTTGATGCAATTAATCCTACACCACATGCATCATGTTCCATTTCCTTAGAATAAACATTGTTTTTAGTAAGTAATTCTAAATTTTTTTTATATATACTCATTATGCAACTTTAGATTTTTTTAATTCGATATTTTCAAGATAAGATTTGATTGATAATGCAGCATCTCTACCATCTTTAATTGCCCAAACAACTAAAGATGCACCTCTTACAATATCCCCGGCAGCAAAGACTCCTTTTATATTAGTTTCCATAGTGTCAAAGTCTGTTTTAATTGTTCCCCATTTTGTAACTTGTAATTCTTGTGCCTCAAATAATAATGGCAAGTTTTCTGGATCAAATCCTAAAGCTTTTATTACCATATCTGCTTTAATTTCAAATTCAGATCCTTGTTTAATTTCTGGTCTTCTTCTACCTGAGTCATCTGGATCTCCAAGTTGAATTTGATCTACAATTAATTTTTCAATTTTATTTTTTCCTCTAAATTCTTTTGGACTAGACAACCATACAAATTCAACACCCTCTTCTTCTGCATTAGCTACTTCTCTTGCAGATCCAGGCATATTATCTTTATCTCTTCTATATAAACATTTAACTGAATTAGCTTTTTGTCTTACAGATGTTCGAACACAATCCATTGCGGTATCTCCACCTCCAATAACAACTACATCTTTACCCTCAGCGTTTAATATACCTTTATCGAATAAATCAACTTTATCTCCCAACCCCTTTTTGTTTGATGCTGTTAAAAACTCCATAGCAGGAAAAATATTATCTAAATCATTACCTGGTAGATTAATTTCTCTTGGTTTATAAACTCCAGTGGCAATTAAAATTGCATCATGTTTTTTTCTCAATTGTTCTAAAGTTGCATCCTTACCAACCTCAAAATTTTGTTCAAATTTAATTCCACCATCTTTCAACAATTTTGTTCTCCTTTCGACCACATGTTTTTCTAATTTAAAATTTGGAATTCCATAAATTAACAAACCGCCCGCTCTGTCATATCTGTCATAAACAGTAATTTGATATCCATTTTTCCTAAGTTGTTCAGCAGCTGCCAGTCCAGCGGGTCCAGCACCAATTATTCCAACACTTTGGTCTTTTTCGTGTTTGATTGATATAGGCTTTACCCATCCGTTCTCCCAAGCACTATCAGTAATATATTTTTCAACTGATCCAATTGTTACAGTGCCATGACCTGACTGCTCAATAACACAATTACCCTCACATAGTCTATCTTGAGGGCATATTCTGCCACAAACCTCAGGCATATTATTTGTACTTTGAGATAATTCATAAGCTTCCTTCAATCTGCCTTCAGCAGTCAATTTAAGCCAATCAGGGATGTTGTTACTTAAAGGACAATGGACTTGGCAAAAAGGAACGCCACATTGAGAGCATCTACTTGACTGCTCTTGAGCTTTTTGAGTGATAAATTCATCATAGATTTCATTAAAATCATCTTTCCTATTATCAACTCCTCTTTTAGGTGGGGTTTGTTGACCTATTTTTACGAATTTTAGCATTTTATCAGTCATAAATTTTTATAAATTTATCGCAGAATATACATAGTTTTTATTAGTAAAAGAAATAAATAGGTCAGTTACTATTACCTAATTACAATAATATTTAGCTTAAAATCTACTTAATCTGATTTTTACATACCTAATATGATTAAATCGAATTGTTTAAAATGAATATTTTTTAAGCTACGACACATGTATGTTGCAAGATTTTATAGAAATTTTAATTCTTTCTGCTGTTCAAGGAATTTCTGAATTTTTACCCATAAGTTCGTCAGCTCATTTAATATTGGTATCAAATTTTTATGATTTAGAAACAAGTTCTTTATTAATAGACATAAGTCTACATTTAGGCTCATTAATTGCAGTAATTTTTTATTTTAGAAAAGAGCTATTTGATCTAAGAAATAATAATAGGTTATTAAGTTTAATAATTATTGGCTCCTTGCCTTTAATATTTTTTGGATATATTTTATATTCTACCGAGTTTATTCATCTTTTAAGAAACACAAAAGTAATTGCATCAACAACACTATTTTTTGGATTCATACTTTTTTTTGCTGACCAAAGAAAAATTGATCGAAATATTTCTACAGATTTAAATATTAAATCAGTTTTATTAATTGGTTTATTTCAAATATTAGCGTTGATACCAGGAGTTAGTAGGGCTGGAATAACGATTACGGCAGCAAGATTTTTGAATTTCAATAGAACAGACGCTAGTAAAATTTCTTTTTTATTGTCTATACCTGCATTAGCAGGAGCAAGCTGCCTAGGTTTAAGAGAGGCTTTTGAACAATCAATAGAAATTAATTATTTATTATTTATTGCTACTTTTTTATCATTTATGTTTTCATTTTTTACAATTAAGTATTTTCTTAAATTTATAAGTAAAATTTCTTTTAATGTATTTGTAATTTATCGGATAATTCTTGGCTTAATTTTATTTTATATAATATATATTTAACTTGCTTTCCTTATTAATGGAACTAATTGAGATAACAAAACTCCACTTAATATAAAAAAACAACCAAGTAAATTATTAATACCTAATATTTGATTTAAAAGAAACCAGGCAGCAATTGTCGCAAACACACCTTCCAAGGAAAAAATTATTGCTGCTGGTGCTGGAGTTATATTTCTTTGAGCATAAATTTGTAAAACAAATGCAAAACCACCTGATAAAATACCAGCATATAAAATCGAGTCTATTTCATTTAATATATTAGCGATTACAAATTCTTCAGAAAATAAACCTATTATAAATGAGAATAGAGCAACTAGCAGAGTTTGAATTGCACCAATAGTCAATGGTAGATTGTACTTTTTGACAATCATACCAGTAAAAATAATATGTGTACTCCAAAATAAAGCTCCTAATACCACAAGGGTATCACCTAATCTTACAGTTGCATTTTGAAAATTTGTTAATAAATATCCGCCGATTAAACATAGAATTACTGATGGCCATACACTCCAGTGTAAAAAATCTTTTTTAAAGATGAAAATAATTATTGGGACCATTGGCACATAAAAAATTGTAAAAAAAGCAGCATTTGCTACATCAGTGTAAAGCAACGCAACCTGTTGTAATGCTGAGCCCAAAAATAATGATAGTCCGATTAAAAAGGACAGGATAACGAATGTTTTTGTATCAAACCTAAATTCTTTTTTTAGTTTTTTTGCTTCAAACATTAATGCTAAAGGAACAATTGCTAAAAAACCCACAAAAAATCTTACTGAATTAAAAGTGAATGGGCCGATGTCGTCCATGCCTGTATCTTGTGCAATAAATGTAGTCCCCCAAATGAAAGTGCATAATAGTGCACTAAATAATGAGAGTGTTTTTGACATATTTTTACACAGCTAATTTGTAAGCAAAATTTTTTCCAAGATTGTCTTTCAAATCGTTGTTAAATCGAGCTGCTTCAGCTCCATCAATTATTCTGTGATCATATGATAAAGATAAAGGTAACATTGTTCGTGTAATAAATTTTCCATCAATAAAAATTTGTTTTTTTTGAGATTTGCCAACTCCCAAAATTGCAACTTCAGGATAATTAATTATAGGTGTAAAAAAAGAACCGCCAATACCTCCTAGACTTGTTATTGTCATGGAACCACCAAATAATTCTTTTTTATCAACTTTAAGATTCCTGCACTGATCACTTAATTTTTTAAGTTCGTTGCCAATTAATGAAATATTCTTATTATCAGCATTTCTTAGTTTAGGCACCATAAGTCCATGCTTCGTATCTACTGCTATTCCAATATGGTAATACTTTTTTAAGGTCATTTTTCCTTTATCAATTTCATCTATAGATGAATTAAAATTTGGAAATTTTTTTAGTGATGCAGTTAATGCTTTGACGATAAAAGCTAAAGGAGTAATTTTTTTTTTTTCTCCAGTGTAAATATCTGTAAGAGATGTTCTAAACTCCTCTAATTCAGTTATATCTGCTTCATCATGATTCGTGACATGGGGAATATTGGTCCAAGAATTCACAAGATATTTAGACGAAAGTCTCTTCACTCTTGGAATATCCTTTATTTCTGTTTTTCCAAATTCAGAGTGAGGATATTCTAGTTCTATCGTTTCATCTTTTTTGAATTCTTTTTCAGAATTTATCTCAGGTTTATTTGCGACAAATGACTTTACATCACTTTCAGTTACTCTTCCTAGTCTTTCGCTACCTTCAACTTTACTAATATCAACACCAAGTTCTCTTGCAAATTTTCTGACTTTTGGTGAGGCTGCAGTTTTTTTAGAAAAATCTTTTACGATAACATTTTTTAATCCAACTTCTCTTCTAATTTCTATTTTTTTTTCCTTAGTATTTTCTTTTTTAATTGTTTTTATTTCTTCAGTTTTTAATTGAGTTTCTACTTGATTGTCTTTTAATTCAATTTCTAATATTTTATCACCTTCAGAAACCTTATCCCCAACATTTAAATTTAATTCTGTAACTATTCCATTATGTAATGAGGGTATTTCAACACTCGATTTATCACTTTCAATTGTTATTAAAGGATCATTTTTTTTAATCTCTTGACCCTTTTTGACTATAATTTCAATAACCTCTACATCTTTGAATTCACCAATATTTGGAACTTTTATATCTTTTTTGGGCATTCTATAATTTTGTTGGCATAGGTTTATCAATATCAATCTTATACTTTTTGATTGCTTCTTTTGCATATTTTGATGCAATAAGCTGTTCCTTAGCTAAAATACTCAACCCATATGTTGTGATATGTTCCTTATCAACTTCAAAAAATTTTCTTAACTTCTTTCTTGTATCACTTCGACCAAACCCATCCGTCCCTAATGAATAAAAACTTTTATTTACGTATGGTCTAATCTGATCAGAATTCATTCGCATATAATCAGAAGCTGCTAAAATTGGTCCTTCAGTATTACCCAAACATTTTTCTACATAGCTTTTTTTAGGCTCTTTATCAGGATTTAGAAGATTGTATCTCTCTACCTCAAGGCCATCCCTTCTTAATTCATTAAAGCTGGTTACACTCCAAATCTCACTATCGATTTGATACTCATTTTGTAATATTTCGGCACCAGCTATCATTTCTCTTAAGATTGTGCCAGATCCAAGAAATTGAATTTTAGTTTTTTTATATTTGTTAAACTCCTTTATTTTATACATTCCTTTTAAAATACCATCCTCACATGATTTATCTTTTGGCATTTCTGGATGAGGATAATTTTCATTCATGGTCGTAATATAATAGAAAATATTCTCTTTTTTCTCATGCATTCTTCTTAAACCTTCTCGAAAAATGACTGCAAGCTCGTAGTGAAATGTTGGATCGTAAGAAATACAATTTGGTATTGTTGATGCCATTAAATGGCTATGACCATCTTGATGTTGTAAGCCCTCACCAGCCAGAGTAGTTCTTCCAGCTGTAGCTCCAATTAAAAAGCCCCTAGATTGACTATCAGCTCCTGCCCAAGCGAGGTCTCCTATTCTTTGGAAACCAAACATTGAATAAAATAAATAGATAGGGATCATTTCAATGTCATGATTTGTGTATGAAGTTCCTGCAGCGATCCAAGATGACATAGCGCCTGCTTCCGTAATTCCTTCTTCTAATACTTGTCCGCTTTTTTCTTCTCTATAAGAGCTCAATTGAGCAGCATCTTCAGGTTCGTATTTTTGGCCTTCATGAGCATATATTCCAACTTTTTGAAAAAATCCTTCCATTCCAAAAGTTCTTGCTTCATCAGGAATGATTGGAACTAACCTTGGTGCCACATTCTTATCTCTTAGAAGAGCAGTTAGCATCCTAACTAATGCCATTGTTGTAGACATCTCTTTTTTACCTGTGGAATCTTTCATGTTATCAAAGATAGTTTTGGGTGGCGCTTTTATAGGCTTAGCATATGTAGTTCTCTCAGGAATAAATCCACCTAGCTTAAGTCTCCGGTCTCTAAGATATTTTATTTCTGCTGAATTTGTATCTGGTTTATAATATTCTATATTTTTAACCTGATCATTAGTTAATGGAACATCAAATCTATCTCTATAGTACATCAAATCATCTATATCTAATTTCTTTGTTTGATGTGTTGTATTAACACTTTCTCCACTTTTGCCCATTCCATAACCTTTTATGGTTTTGGCAATAACTACAGTTGGACTTCCAATATTTTTTGATGCTTTATCATAAGCAGCAAACACTTTATGGGGATCATGTCCACCTCTGTTCAATCTCCAAATATCCTTATCAGATAGGCTTGAAACAAGTTCTTTTGTCTCTAAATACTTTCCAAAAAATTTTTCTCTAACAAACGCACCATCTCTTGCTTTAATAGCTTGATATTCTCCATCCACTGTTTCATTCATTATTTTTATAAGATGACCTGTTTTGTCATTAGCTAACAAAGGATCCCAATAAGATCCCCAAATCACTTTTATTACATTCCAACCAGCACCTCTAAAAATACCCTCTAACTCTTGAATTATTTTACCGTTACCTCTTACTGGGCCATCCAATCTTTGAAGATTACAATTAATCACAAAAATTAAATTATCCAATTTTTCTCTTGCAGCTAAACCAATGGCACCTAATGACTCTGGCTCATCCATCTCACCATCTCCTAGAAAAGCCCAAACTTTTCTTCCTTCATCTTTAATTAAGTTTCTATTAATTAAATACTTCATGTACCTAGCTTGATAGATTGCTAACATTGGACCTAGACCCATTGAAACAGTCGGAAATTGCCAAAATTTTGGCATCAACCATGGATGAGGATAAGAAGATAAACCTCCAGGATTAACCTCTTGTCTAAAACTATCCAGTTGTTTTTCACTAAGTCTTCCCTCAAGAAAAGCCCTAGCATACATCCCAGGAGCACTATGACCTTGAAAGTAAACTAAATCTCCTCCAAATTTATTATTTTTTGCTCTCCAAAAATGATTCATTCCCACATCGTAAAGTGTAGCTGCTGAAGCAAAGGTTCCAATATGTCCTCCCAACTCAGGAAATTTTTTATTTGCTCTTACCACCATGGCAGCTGAATTCCATCTGATCAATGATCTGATTCTTCTTTCAATATTTTGATCTCCACTAGATTTTTTCTCCTCACTAATAGGAATAGTGTTTATATAAGGAGTATTTTGAGTATACGGAATATTTGCACCTTCACGGTAAGCTTTATTTATAAGCTCCTTAATTAGATAATGAGCTCGTTGATTTCCATCTTTTTGTATAACTGCTGATAAAGAGTCTATCCATTCATTAGTTTCTACAGGATCTATATCTCCTTTGTTAACAACTTGTATTGTGTCTATCTTTTTTTTCTTGTCATCTACAATTTTGCTTTCATTTCCTATTGATTGAGCTTTAGTTTCATTATTGATTTCTTCTTTATTAATTTCCTCTTTATTAATTTCCTTTTTAGATTTTTGTAATGAAATTTCAGCTTGTTGAATTAAATCTTCTGTATTTTTTGGAACATCCTCTGATTTTTTAGAGGAAATTTCATTGTTTATAACTGTTAAAAGTAAATCACCTTTTGAAACCTTATCTCCAATTTTTACATCAATTTTCTCTATTTTGCCTTCAAGAGTAGACGGGATTTCAACACTTGATTTATCACTTTCAATAGTAATTATTGGATCATTTTTTTTTAATTGTTGGCCTTCCTTTACTAGAAGCTCAATAACCTCTACATTTTCAAATTCACCAATATCGGGAACTAACAATTTTTCTATCATTTAACTAACTTTATACACCATTAAATCACAGTAAATTGCAAATTTTAACACATTCTCATCAATTTTTTGACATTCTTTTATTAAAAGATAAAGAAATGTTAAAAAAATTATTAAATACACTTATAAGACCAAAAGTTACTAACATTATTGATGGAAAAACTTGGATTCAAAAAATTTTGTTAGAGGAAAAGTTTGGAAAAATTAATTCTTAATTTCTCTCTACACATAAAGCAATTCCCATTCCTCCCCCTATACAAAGTGTTGCACAACCTTTTTTTTTATTAGTTCTTTTCATTTCATGCAAAAGTGTAACTAGTATTCTTGCGCCAGAGGCTCCTATGGGATGACCTAAAGCTATAGCACCCCCGTTAACATTAACTTTATTTTTATCAATTTTTAATTCATGAATAACAGCAATACTTTGTGCTGCAAATGCCTCATTAATTTCGAATAAATCAATATCTTCAATTTTCCATTTGGCTATTTTAAGTGCTTTTTGAACAGCCCCGATAGGTCCTAAGCCCATGAAAGAGGGATCAACACCGACAGATGCCCAAGAAACTATTCTTGCAATTGGCTCTATTGATTTTTTTTTTGCTTTTTCTAAAGATGTTAACAATAACACTGCAGCTCCATCATTTATACCAGATGAATTTCCTGCTGTAACTGTACCGTCCTTTTTAAAAACAGTTTTTAATTTTTGTAAATCAACCAAAGTTAAATTTTCTCTTGGGTGCTCATCTTTTTTTAAATGTTTATTATTAAAATTAATTTCAATTAATTCCTCTTTAAAGATATTATTATTAATTGCATTCTGTGTTTTATCCTGAGAATTAAGAGCGAATTGGTCTTGTTCTTGTCTGGATATATTGAATTTTTTTGCAATATTTTCCGCTGTTACACCCATATGATAATTATTAAAAGCATCTAATAAGCCATCAAAAATCATTGTATCTACAAATTCATTTTCTTTTTTTTTTTTTAAGTTTTTACTCAAAACTAAGTTTGGAGCAATAGACATATTTTCTTGTCCACCAGAAATAACAATTGAAGAGTCTCCTAATTTAATTGATTGGAAGCCTGAGATAACTGCCCTTAGTCCTGAACCACAAACCTGATTTACTACATGTGCAGTTTTTGAAACGGGAATTCCTGAATTAATAGCAGCTTGTCTTGCTGGATTTTGTCCTGTGCCTGCAGTTAAAACCTGCCCCATAATTATCTCATCTACTTCATGACCATCTATTTTTGCTCTTTTTAAAATTTCCTTAATAACTATTGAGCCAAGCTGATCTGCTCTAATATCTTTTAAAGAGCCATTGTAAGTTCCAATAGGGGTTCTTACTGCTTCAATAATTACCACTTCGTTAAAATTATTACTCATGAAAATTTAAATTTATCTTATAATTAAAATACACTAAAAATAAATATATTATAATCTTATTAATTTAAACGCGCCTGTAGCTCAATTGGATAGAGCGCTTGGCTACGGACCAGGAGGTTCTGGGTTCAACTCCTAGCAGGCGCACCACCAATAAAAATTCTTAAATAAATTTTTTTAATATGCTGTCGACTTCATCTATTGATAAATTAATATCTCCATCTGAATCTCTTTTTCTTTCTACGCTTTGTGTTTCTAATAAATGATAATTTAAACAATTAACTTCAGAAATTTTTTTATATATCTCATTTGAATAGGAGTAAGGCCTTATCTCTAAAACATTAGTTTTGGATTTACAAAAAACTAAATTAGCAAATCCTGCGCCGTGCACACCTAAAATACATTCTGCATTTTTAAATAGATAAACTTTCTCAAAAAAATTTAGATCTTTTAATTTATAATATGTAAAACCTTTTTTATTTAGATAATCAAAAACTTCCTCATTATTAATTATTTGATTGTGATTATATGAAGAATCGGTTCGATCTATAAAAACTTTTTTATTTGCATTAAATTTTTTCTCACAATTTAAGAAAACATTTCTTAACCAAGGAATAATCCATTTGGGTAAATTTTTATTTTGCTCGAGTATCGTTCCCTCATAATAATATGGATGATCAACAATAAAAAGTTCTTCTGCTTGGATATGTCTAAATTTTTTACTGTCGATTAATTTATCCTTACTAATACCTAAAAAATTTAGCGTTTCACTTTGGAATGAATTGATTGAGGGTACATAAAAGTAATCTAAATCGTCTAAACGGTAATTTTCTGAATACATCTTGAGTTTTGGCAGAATTTCTAAAATCCAATGACTGTAATTATTTCCACTCGCTCCTTGAACAACACTTAACATTTTACCCTTATAATTTTTTTTTTTTCTTGGCGTCCCCTTTTTTAAAACCACGTTATATGAAGCATCCAATAGATTACCTGAAACTTGTTGATAAGAAATTTGACCTAATAACATATTTTCACTTATGATAGCTACATTTTCATTATAGTCTGTATAAATTCTGCCATTTTTAATTTTGTATGTATAATAGTTTTTTTTTTCAGGTAAATCTGCTTGAAGATTAGGAATTATTTTTTTTTCTAAATTATCTAAATTATTTAAGTCTAATTTTAATTTTATTTCACCATAAAATAATTTGAAAATAAATTGAAATACTTTTTTAAAACAGTTTTGTAAAAATTTATTTAATTTCATAATTGTTAATTTTATTAACTTTGATAATCTCATCATCAGAATGAACACTATTAATAAAATTAGCTAAAACAGATTTTTTCTTGTTAGTAGTAAAAGAAAACCACACACCTGGTGGAATTAATAAAACTCCATGATTGTTCTTATTCAAAGTAAAATCATTTTCCTTATTAAAAGTCTTTGATTTTTTTCTTCCATCTATCAACTTAAATTTCACCTCTCCAAAACATACTGTCATTATGGATGTGTTTTTTTTGTGTAAAATCCAACCTTTTCTTTTTTTAAAGTTAATTTCATTAAAGTAAATTTCTCCAAATTTAGAATAAAAACTATTTTTTTTTGATATAAATTTTAATAGATCACCCTTATTATTTTTAAAAATATTTAATTTAATTTTTTTAACTCCACTTATTTTCATTCATATATCCAAGAATTTGGTTAATAGTTACTTTATATGGGTCCTTTTTATGTCTTAGAACATCTTTGTACCATTCTGTTGTGATTTTGACTCCATTTTTCACTGAATAAGTTGGGTTCCAATTTAAATTTTTTTTAGCTTTTTTAATATCTAATTGTAGATTCTTTTGTTCATAATATTTAATTTTTTTATTATATCTAATTTTTCCACTACCCCAGAATGAAATAACATACTCAATTATTTCTTTAACACTTTTTACTGAATTGTTTTTTGTACCAAAATTCCACGCATCAGAATATTTGTTAGGTTTAAAATATTGCTTCTTAGCTAAAATTAAATACCCTCTTAGAGGCTCTAAAACATGTTGCCAAGGTCTATTAAATTTTGGATTCCTTAAGTAAATTGATTTACCACTTAGAAGTGATTTAATACCATCTGGTATTAATCTATTAGCTGACCAATCACCTCCTCCAATAACATTTCCTGCTCTGGCACTAGAGATACCACACTTTCTTTTGTTCTTAAAAAAACTTTCTCTATAAGCTCTAATTATCAACTCTGAGGAAGATTTTGAGACACTGTAAGGATCTATGCCACCTAACTCATCATTTTCTTTGTACCTAGTAAGTTTACCGACATTTTCATAGCATTTGTCAGATGTAATCATTACAACTGATTTTATAAATTTATAATTCTTTGAGGCCTCTAGAATATTAAGAGTGCCTCCTACATTTACATCAATAGTTTTATGAGGTCTTAAATATGATTCAATAATCAAAGGTTGTGCAGCTAAGTGAAAAATAATTGCAGGTCTAGACTTAGCTATAAATCTATCTAATTTTTTTTTATCTCTAATATCAAAAATTCCAAGTTTTATTTTCTTTTTAAGTTTTAATTTGTAAAATAAATTTTTATTTTGATTAGGACTGAATCCTGTTCCATAAACTTTTGCTCCCATTTGTAAAAGCCAACAGCACAACCAAGAGCCCTTAAATCCAGTAGCGCCAGTAACAAGAATTTTTTTATTTTTGTAAAAATTATTCATTTTTTCCATAATAATTGATTGTTTTTGAACATTTTATCTAATTCTATCTTGTCTCTTAAATTATCCATACATTTCCAGAAACCTTCGTGTTTAAATGCCATAAGATTTTCGTTATTAACTAATTTTTCTAATGGTTCTCTCTCAAATAAAATATTGTCATCTTTAATATAATCAAAAACTTTTGTATTTAGTATAAAAAACCCTCCATTAATCCACCCAACTTTCGCTTGAGATTTTTCTTCAAATTTAATTACTTTTTCCTCATTAATTTCTAGCTCTCCAAATCTTACAGGAGGGTGTACTGCGGTTACAGTAGCTATTTTTTTATGTTTCATATGAAATTTTACTAATTCATTTAGGTTTACATCACACAATCCATCACCGTATGTCATAAAAAAATTCTCTTTATCTTTTATTAAAGACTTTAACCTAAGTATTCTTCCTCCTGTCATAGTTTTTTCACCAGTATCTACAATTTTAAGATTTTTAAATTCTTTAGAATTTTTATAATAATCAATTATTATTTCTTTTTTATATCCAGCAGCAACTATAAAATCATTAAAATTATAGGATTTAAAAATTCTTATAATATGACTTAAGATTGGCTCATCACCGATTTTAACCATAGGCTTCGGGATTGTATTTGTATATTCTGCTAATCTAGTGCCAAAACCACCTGCTAAAA
Organism: uncultured Pelagibacteraceae bacterium; assembly: GCA_902523615.1. GTDB lineage: Bacteria > Pseudomonadota > Alphaproteobacteria > Pelagibacterales > Pelagibacteraceae > Pelagibacter. The sequence goes on from CABYZW010000002.1 coordinate 47,661, forward strand.
TGACTACTTTCATAAATTATTTTAAATAGTTATATAAATATAATATTTTGTCTATATCATACGAAATAATTAAATTGAAAAGAAAAAAATGGATTTCAAACATTTAATCAATTGTTCCTTACAAAATTCTGTAATTTTTTTTTTTATAATTATTTTTGTCATTTTACTAATTTTAACATTCGTATTATAAAAAATGATGACAACTAAATTTGAACAAATTAGTTTGAAACCCGGATTTATGAAACATAATGGTGGTGTAATGTTTAGAAATATTTCGGAAATTGAGTACGAATTCAAATCAACTATTAATGAAAATCATTTAAATGCAGCTGGCATTACACATGGAGGATATTTGTCTGCTTTAGTAGATGCTGGTGCTGGCACAGCTGCGCATAGATCTGCTGAGAATGCACCCTGTGTAACAATATCTTTAGATTTAAAGTTTATTGGCGCTTCAAAGTTAGGAGATGAGATAATTGGCAACGTAAAAATTCTTAAAAAAACAAAAACACTTGTCTTCTTATTTTGTGAACTTAAATGCAGTAATAAAATAATCACATCTGCGTCTGGTGTTTGGAAAATTTTAAAAAAACTATAATTATTTCTTTCCAATTATTGTTTTTTAATTTTAATTATTTATGCTAAAATATTCTTCTATTAATCAGAATGAGAACTTTTTGCGATCCGATTCGGTCATGTTTTAGTCTATATTTGTTCTTTAGCACTAACTACATCTGGTAGGTAAAAATTTAAATACACTAATAATAGAAATGATAACAAATAAAATTAATGCTGTTTTAGGGCCTACAAATACTGGTAAAACACATTTAGCTATAGAGACCATGCTATCATTTGATAGTGGAATGATAGGCTTTCCCTTAAGATTATTAGCACGTGAAGTTTATGATAAAATAATTAAAAAAATCGCTTTAGATAAAGTTGCATTAATAACTGGTGAGGAAAAAATTATCCCAAATAATGCAAAATATTTCTTATGTACCGTTGAATCTATGCCAATCAACAAACAATTAGATTTTGTTGCTATAGATGAAATCCAAATGTGTGCAGATCATGAAAGAGGTCATATTTTTACAGATAGATTATTAAATTTAAGAGGTAATAAACTAACAATGTTTATGGGATCAAGCACTATTAAAAATATTATCTCAAGATTAAATGATGATATTGAGTTTTTTAATAAAAACAGATTATCTAAACTTTCTTATTCAGGTTATAAAAAAATTTCTAGAATTAATAGAAAGACTGCTGTAATAGCGTTTTCAGCTGAGGAAGTTTATGCTATAGCCGAATTAATAAGAAGACAAAAAGGAGGAGCTGCAATTGTAATGGGATCTTTAAGTCCTAAAACAAGAAATGCCCAAGTTCAATTATACCAGTCTGGTGATGTTGATTTTTTAGTTGCTACTGATGCAATTGGTATGGGTATAAATATGGATCTTGATAGTGTTTATTTTTCAAATTTAAAAAAATTTGACGGTAAAAAATTAAGAAAATTGAACTTATCTGAAATAGGACAAATAGCAGGGAGAGCAGGTAGATACTTAAATGATGGAAGTTTCGGCATTACAGGGGAGTGTAAGGAAATAAACGCTGATGAGGTTGATCTACTAGAAAATCACAAGTTTGAAGAGGTCAAATCTATATTTTGGAGAAATACGAATTTAAATTTTAACAATCCTCAAGCTCTGATAAAATCGTTAGACGAAAAACCAAAAGAAAATTGGTTAAGAAAAATTCATGAATGCGAAGATGAAAAAGCTCTCAAATATTTTATAAATTATAAGAATTTTAATAATATCGAATTAAATAAATATACATTAAGTCTTTTATGGGAATGTTGTCAAATACCAGATTTTGTGAAAAAAACTTTTGGAAATCATTATCAAGTCATAGAAAGTGTTTTTAGACATTTGAATAGCAAAAAAGGTAAAATTTCAGACGAATTTATGCGCCTTCAATTAATAAAACTAGATAAATTGCAGGGAAATGTAGATTCTTTATCAAATAGAATTGCAAATGTAAGGACTTGGTCATATGTTTCAAATAAAAATAATTGGATAGAAAATCAAGACTATTGGATAGAAAAAACTAAATTATTAGAAGATAAACTTTCAGACAGACTTCATGCAGAGCTTACAAAAACATTTATTGATAAAAGAGCTAGTATTCTTGCTCGAGGTTTAAAACAAGATATGGAATTCAATACAAAAATTTCAAAAAATAACGAAGTAATTATTGATGAACAGTTTATAGGTAAAATAAAAGGTCTTAAACTAGAGCTTGATCTAAAAAAAGGAGCTCTTGAAACCGATATCAAATCTCTCAAAAAGGCGGCAAGACAAACTGTGAGCCCTGAATTAGAGAAAAGAATTCAAATTATAATTGATACTGGGCTAATAAAACTTAATGATGATTTTAAAATTTATTGGGATGAATATGCGATAGCAAGATTGATATCTGGAAGAGATTACCTTAATCCAAACTTAGAATTAATAGTTGATGATATGCTTGAACAAAATCAAAAAAAAAAATTGGATAATTATTTAAAAAAATGGTTAAAAGATAAAATTAATACAATATTAAAAAGCCTTATTGATTTAAAGGATTTAAAAGAAAAAAACTCTTCTGTTAAGGCATTAGCATACCAGATTTATGAAAACAATGGGGTATTAAAAAGAGATCAAGTTTCAAATTACCTTAAAAATTTAGAACAAAATGAAAGAAAAATTCTTAGAGAACTTGGTGTAAAATTTGGAAGATACCATGTTTTTTTACATAAACTAATTAAACCCGAAGCTGTATCTTTAAGAACTTTGTTGTGGAAAAATTATCATCAAAAATATTTTGATTTAAAACCTCCAACTTATGGCTTGAACTTTGTAGATGGTAAAAAAATTCAAAACAGGTATTTTATGCTTCTTTGTGGTTTCGAAAGATTTGATAATGTTTATGTAAGAGTCGATATATTAGAGAGACTTTTTGTACAAATTATAAATTCAGAAACTATGAATAAAAAAGAAATAAAAATGACTTCTGAAATGTTAAATTTGCTTGGATGTAGTAAAGACAATTTTGTTAAACTTCTTAAAAATATGAATTATACAATTCAGGAGAAAAACAATGAAGTTTTTTTTAAATATTTGCCAAAAAAAAGAAACAAAAAAAAATTTGACAAAAAAATTTCCAAAGAAAGTCCATTTGGCATTCTGAAAGATCTTAATTTAAGTTAATTAATATGTTTTTTAAAAAAAAAGATAATGTGGAAGAAAACAAGTATCTCGTTAAAATCGCAGCGTTACTGATTCATGCTGCTAAAATTGATGAAAATTATTCAACTATTGAGGAAAAAATTATAAAGCAAACCCTAATAGAGATTGGTGCAGAAAATAAAAATATTGATGAACTTATTGAAGATGCTAAAAAATTAGAGGCAAATAATAATCAGATTTTAGAATTTACTAGAGAAGTAAAAAACATGAGCGAAACAAACAAGATTAAAATTGTAGAGACCTTATGGCGAATAATTTATTCAAATAAAGAGGCAGACATGTTCGAAACTAATCTTATGAGAAGGTTAGAAGGTTTGTTATACATCGACAGAAAAGTTATGGGAAATTTAAAAGATAAAATAAAAAGAGAAAATCAAAAATGACTTATATAGTAAATGATAAATGCATTAAGTGTAAATTAACAGATTGTGTAGACGTATGCCCAGTAGATTGTTTTTATGAAGGTAAAAATATGCTTGTAATTAAACCTGATGAGTGTATAGATTGTGGCGTTTGTGAACCAGAATGTCCTGTTGATGCAATAAAAGCTGACACAGAACCAGGCAGTGAAAAGTGGTTAGAAATTAATAAGAAATATTCTGAAATCTGGCCAAATATTGATAAAAAAAAAGATCCACCCGCGGATCATGAAAAATATAAAGATGAGCAAAATAAGTTTGAAAAATATTTTAAAGAAAACATTTAAAAAAAAGACAAATAAAGTTAAAAAAAAAATAATTAAAAAAAAAGTTACTAAATCTAAAAAGTTAAAAACTAAAAAAATAATAAAACATAAAATTAAAACTGCTCCAAAAAAAAAGATATCAAAAAAGGAAACTAAAATAGAAACAAAAGCAGATAATCTGAGAATTCCAAAAAATAATGAACTTAAACCTGAAATTAAGAAAGTAAAAAAACAAGAAACTGAAAAAAGAGAGTACAAAATCAAAGATTACGTCGTTTATCCAAAACACGGGGTTGGACAAATAACTGAATTTAAAAAAGTAAATATTGGAGGAATTGATGTTGAAACTTATGTAATTAATTTTGAAAAAGACAAAGCTAATGGAATGGTGCCAGTCAATAAACAGTTACATCTTAGACCATTAGCCACTATAAATCAGGTAAATAAATGTATTTCTATTCTCAAAAGCAAGCCAAAGATAAAAAGATCAATGTGGAGCAGAAGAGCCCAAGAATATGAGTCAAAAATTTCTTCTGGAAAAATTTATGAATTGGCAGAGGTTGTTAGAGACTTAAACAAAGGTGATGATCTCATGGTTGATCAATCTTACAGTGAAAGACAGCTTTTTGAGAAAGCCTATGAGAGAATACTATCTGAGTTTAAAATAATTCTAAATGTTTCATTAGAGGATACACAAAAAAAACTAGATAAAGCGTTAAAGAGAAACCTAGATAACCAATCTAAAACTCAAACAATAGCTAAAACGACTCCAGCAAATGATACTGGTGACGAGCCTGTTTCTGATAACGATGAAAATTTAGAGGAATAAAAAAAACGCCTCTCACACGTAACGTTATGAGAAGCGTTTTTAATAAAGAATACTAAGTAACTATCTTCTTCTTCTTTTCTTAGCTTTTTTCTTAGCTTTTTTCTTAGCCTTCTTTGCTTTTTTTCTTCTCTTAGGCATCTTTAGCTCCCTTTTTAGTTAAACGAATCAAAATGATTCGTGATTAACTTATTTTTATTTTTTTATATGCGTTATGTCAATTATTTAATTAAAGTTAAAAACTTAAAAAAAAATTAAAAAAAAAAAATTATTTTTTATGCTTAAAAAGTTAATGTTTATGCGCTTAATACTCGAATATTTAAACAAATTTAATAAAGTTTTTCTAAATCTTGTTTGTATTTTTCTAAAATTTTTTTTCTTTTTAATTTCAAAGTTGGTGTTAGCATTCCATTTTCAATTGTAAATTCATCTTTAATTAATTTAAATTTTTTAACTTTTTCAACTAAAGATAAACTTTTATTCAAATTTTCTAAATAAAATTCAATTTCTTTTCTATTTTCCTCAGTTTCACTGACAATAAGGGCAACTAAGTAATTTTTTTTATCTCCGTAAACAAAACTTTGTTTAATTTTTTCACTGAGACATAGTAAATTTTCAATTTTAGAGGGTGAAATATTATCACCACCCAAATTGACTATAATTTCTTTTTTTCTATCAGTAATTTTTAAATTCCCTTCTTTAGTAATTTCTCCAATGTCACCCGTATGCAACCAACCATTTTTGATAATGTCATCTGTTTCTTTTTTCATATTCCAGTAGCCTAGCATTACATTTTCTCCCTTTACTAATATTTCACCATCTTCAGCAATTTTTACTTTATTTGTTTTAAACGGAGGACCTACTGTTTCAATTCTGATTTTATCAGGAAGGTTGCAACTTACGACTGGCGAAGTTTCTGTTAATCCATAACCTTGTAAAGTAGGCAAGCCTATAGAATTCAAAAATTCACCAATTTTTTGATCCAAAGCTCCTCCACCAGAAACAAAAGCCTTTAATTTACCTCCAAATTGGTCTCTTATTTTTCTTCTTACTAAAAGCTCACAAAAAAAATTGAGAAATTTTTGCCTATAAGTAAGAGGTTTTTTATTTAAAATTTTGGTCCCAAGTAAAATAGTATTGGTTATTAAAAATTTCTTTACCCCTTTTTGTTTCGAAAAATTTAGAGAAATTTTGCTAAATAAATTTTGGTAAAATCTTGGTACAGCCGTCATGATTGTTGGTTTTGCAATAACCATATTTGGTAATAATTTTTCCAAACTTTCAGCATAAAAAACTTTAGCACCAAGTAAAATCTGAACATATTGAACAGTATGCTCGTAAGAATGAGACAATGGTAGCCAAGTTAAAAAAACTGGCGGATTTTTTTCAAATAGTAACCTTAAAATTTCCTCTGCCCCCTGGCAATTCGATAAAATTCCACCATGACTAAGCATAACTCCTTTAGGATACCCGGTTGTTCCTGATGTATAAATTATACATGCTAGATCATTTCTTTTTAAATTTTTATTATAAGTTGTAAGATTTTCTTTTGATGTTTTAAATTCCAAATTCTTTCCAAGAGAAATATTTTCAAAACATTCTATTTTTTCGTTAAGTTTATCTATTGAAATAATAATTGTATTTTCTTTAATAAAATTTTTAATCTTATTAAATTGATCCATATTTGAGACGATACATAATTTGGGGTCACAATCGCTAATTATATATTTATAATCACTTTCAGAATAGGTCGTAAAAAGTGGAACTGTCACACCACCTGCATTCATTATTGCTATATCTGAAACTAGCCATTCAGGTCGATTCTCTGACAATAAGATACATCTATCACCTTTAATAATAATTTTTTTTAAATGATTAGATAATGTTACTATTTTTTTATATATGTTTTCCCATGAGTAAGAAAAGGTCCCAGAATTTTTATCATATAAGCCTTTATTTTTAAGTGATACCAAAAAAATTTTTTCATTAATTTTTTTAAAATTTGCAGAACACTGTTCTTCATATTTTTTAAAAAAAAGTTCTACTAAACTATTAATTTCCTCTATTTTCATAGTTTGGTGGGCGAAGAGAGAATCGAACTCTCACTTCTTTCGAAACACGATTTTGAATCGTGCGCGTCTACCAGTTCCGCCATTCGCCCTCAATTGTTTAATTATTTATTAAATAGTATAAGAACTAAAATTATATTAAAACTAAAAAATGTTTAATACCTTTTATAAAAAATGTTTGAATTTAGCAGCCCATAAAAGTTCTAAATATTATTTAGCTGTGGTTTCTTTTGTTGAAAGTTCATTTTTTCCTATTCCACCAGATGTTATGATCATACCGATGGTGATTTCTAAAAAAAAAGATTTTCTAAAAATATTCTTAATTGCAACGATATTTTCTGTTTTAGGTGGTCTTTTTGGCTATTATATTGGAGCTTTATTTCTTGATATTGGAATGCAAATTATGACCTTTTATAATTACGATGATAAAGTTATTAACTTAAAAAACAACTTGTTAAATAGTGATGGCTTTTATGCGTGGCTTGGGATTCTTTTTTTAGCTGGTTTCACTCCATTGCCATACAAAGTTTTTACTATAGCGAGTGGACTTATTGGATTTAACATTCTGATCTTTATTTTGATAAGTATTTTATCTAGAGGAATGAGATTTTTTTTAGTTTCCTATCTATCATATAAATTTGGAGATATGTTTACACGCTTTATGGAAAAACATGGATCTAAATGGTTTACAATTATTGGAATATCGATAGTCATGATTGCCACAATGATCTACTTAATTTCAAAATTTTATGCCTAATTTTAAAATTGAGTATTATTTGAAATCAATTTTAATAATCAGTTTTATTTCAATTATTACCGCATACTACATAGAATACATTCTTGGACACAAGCCTTGTAATTTATGCTTAATAGAAAGGATACCTTATGTAATAAGTATATTTATAATTTTAACTAATTATATATTTAAGATAGACCAAAAATTTGTTTTATTGTTATTAACTCTAACATTTAGCTTTTCTTTTTTTATTTCAATTTATCACTTAGGAATTGAGCAAGGTGTTTTTAAGGAGTCAGCAGCTTGTGGGTTAAAAAATACTAGCGATATCATCTCAAAAGAAGAATTATTGAAATTATTAAATGAAAAAACTATAAGCTGTAAAGATGTGACATTTAGGGTTTTTGGATTCTCACTTACAAGTATTAATATGATATTAAGTTTTGTAATAGTAATTATTTTAATAAAAATTAATAATATAAATGAAAAAATCAGATAATAAAGTAGAGGAATTTATTAGAGTCGATCATGCTGGTGAACGTGGTGCTGTCAAAATCTACGAAGGTCAATTATTAGCACTAAACACTATTGTGAAGGATGAGGATTTAAAAAAAACTATTCAAGAAATGAAAGTTCATGAGATAGAACATTGTCAATTTTTTGAGAAAGAAATTAAAAAAAGAAATATTAAACCAACAAAATTTTTACCACTTTGGGATTTATTGGGAGTAGGGTTAGGTTTTGGTTCGACACTTTTGGGTAAAAAAGCAGCAATGTTATGCACAGCTTCAGTAGAAGAAGTAATTGATAAACATTACTTAGATCAGATTAATCAATTAGGCTCTGATGAAAAAGAATTAAAAAAAAAAATAATTAAATTTAGGGAAGACGAAATTCATCATAAAGACATTGCTTATCAAAAAGGAGCCTCCAAAAAAGGTTTATATTCAATTATGGACAGAATTATTAAAACTGGCTCAAAAATTGCAATAAATATATCTGAAAAAATTTAAATATTAAGCTTCCAGTTCAACATCCCAATATAGATAGTCCATCCAACTTTTATGTAAATAATTCGGTGGGAAATTCTTCCCATTACGATGTAAATCTTCAGTTGAGGGTCTGTAAGGATGTTGCGTAAGATTCATACCAGATTTTTTTAACAACTTTCCACCTTTTTTTACATTACAAGTTGAACACGCAGTTACAACATTATCCCAATTAGTTTGTCCACCTTTGGACCGTGGTAAAAGGTGATCAAAAGTAAGCTCCTCACTACTACCACAATATTGACAGGAAAATTTATCTCTAAGAAAAACATTAAATCTCGTAAAACTTGGCTGTGACTGAGGTATTATATAATCTTTTAACGCGATAACACTTGGTAGTTCCATTTTAAATGAGGGACTTCTTACAATTCTATCATAGGTACTAACTATTATGACCCTATCTAGAAATACTGATTTTACTGTATCTTGCCATGACCACAATGATAAAGGATAATAACTTAGAGGTCTGTAATCAGCATTCAAAACCAATGCTGGGCATTTTTCTAAAGAAACATCACTTTCAACAAAATTATTCATAATTAAATTTTAACTTAAAAAAAAAAAACTTTCAATATTTAGAGTATTAAATCTTTTTTAAAATATAACTTAAAGCAATACTTGATGCTTCGATAGGAATATGATGGTCGCAGTTTTTAATTAAATGTGTTTCAATTTCAATGTTATTTCTAATAAAAAAATCTTTCGCTTCAAGCATATAGTTTGCTGGAACTACTTGATCGGAGTCACCATGAATTAAGAGAGTATCTGTAGAAGCTTTTTTACGAGATTTTAGATTTTCTTGATCTATGATCTTTCCTGAAAAACCTACAATACAATTATATTCCTTATTAGATATTAAACCTAAATTTATTGACATCATACAGCCTTGACTAAACCCTGATAAACAAATTCTACTATTTTCTAAATTATATTTATCTTTAATTTGATCAATAAATTTATTGAGTTTTTCTTCAGCATTAATTGATTGTTCTAAAATATAATTTGGATCATCTTTCGTAAGATCAAACCATTGAAAACCAGATGGATTTATTTGACATTTCTCGTGACCATCAGGACAAATAAAAATAGTATTTGGTAAATGTCTTTTCCAATTCAACGACAGTATACTAATGTCTTTTCCATCTCCTCCATATCCATGAAGTAAAATGATAGCATTTTTAATTTCTTTATTATTCTCAGGCTTAATAATTGTTGAGTTTAGACAAAATGTCATGGTATATAAATTATGTTTTTTTATTTATAAAACACCCTACAATAGATTTATGATTACTGGAATATTCGTTAAAATTTTATCCATGATATTGTTAATAGCTGTTGGAGTAGTACTTATTTTAGGTATAGGCACTTTATTTAAAGGAGGTGAAACTAGTAAAAAGTACTCTAACAAGTTAATGCAATTAAGAGTTTTATTACAATTTATAGCTGTAATTGCTTTAGTGTGTTTTGCCTATTTTTTTAAAAATTAATTAAAGTTACTTAACCACTCTACAAATTTTTTTTCTTCAAAATTTATTGATCCAACTATTCTTGCAAATTCTAATCCATCTTTATTAAATAAAATTGTAGTAGGTATACCTCTTAACTTAAACTTTTTAGCTAAAGTGATTGGTGGATCGAAATATAAATCTAAATTTCTTATCTTCAGATCTTCGAAGAAGTCTGAGGCCTTTTTTAAATTTTCTTGACCTATATTTATTGGAAATATTTTTAGATTATCCAAATATTTATTTTTTTGTAAAGAATCTAGAGACGGCATCTCTTCTTTGCATGGAGCACACCAAGTTGCCCAAAAATTCAAAATTATCAAGTTTCCCTTATAATCGTTTAGGTTTATTAGTTTATTTTTGCTATCTAAAAATGTTAAATCAGTATATTTCTTTAATTCTTTATTGATAACGAGATTTTTTATATCAGTAACCTCATTAGCAAAAGAATTGGACAGTAAAAAAATAAATACTATTAAAAATCTCATATTAAACAGGTATAGTTAATTATCATGACAAAAAATAAAAACAATCAGGCAATATGGGGTAATAGAATAAATAACGATACTTCAACACTTTTTCAAAAGGTTGGTAGTTCTATAGCTATTGATAAAAGACTTTATAAGGAGGATATTGCTGCATCTATAGCGCATGTAGAGATGTTATTTAGACAGAGAATAATTTCCTTTAAAATTAAAAATAAAATCATTTATGGCCTGAATAAAATAGAAAAGGAAATTTCAAAAAAAAAATTCGAATTCAATAAAAAGTATGAGGATATACATATGAATATTGAAAAAAGACTTTTTCAAATTATTGGTGATGAAGCTGGCTTTATTCATACAGCTAGATCACGAAACGATCAAGTTGTAACAGATTTAAAAATTTGGATAAGAACAGAAGTTAAAGAAATTATTTCATATTTAGATAAGGTTATTAAAAGTTCTCTAAAACTAGCTGAAAAAAATGTTGATACAATTATGCCTGGCTTTACTCATTTAAAGAACGCTCAAGCTATTTCGTTTGCACATTATCTTATGGCATATGTAGAGATGTTTATTAGAGATAAAAAAAGATTCATAAATAATTTAGAAAGCTTGAACGAAAATCCTCTGGGTGCAGCTGCCTTAACTGGGACCTCCTTTGATATAGATAGAAATTACACTTCAAAAAAACTAGGTTTTAAAAAACCAACCAATAACTCTATAGACACTGTTTCTGACAGAGATTTTGTTTTAGATTTTTTATACAATATATCTGTTTGTTCTATGCATATCTCTAGAATTGCTGAGGAACTAATTATTTGGAATTCTGACGGTTTTAAATTGATAAATTTATCCAATAAAATTGTCACAGGTTCATCAATAATGCCTCAAAAAAAAAACCCAGATCTTTTAGAATTTTTAAGAGCTAAATCTGGCACTTCTTATGGAAATTTATTTTCTATGCTCACAATTTTAAAAGGGCTACCTTTATCATACTTTAAAGATCTTCAAGACGATAAAGAAATCATTTTTAAATCGAACGATACTTTAATAAATAGTCTAAAAATACTTGATGAAGTATTAAAAAATATTAGTCCTAATAAAAAACAAATGCTTGAACTTGCAAATTCTGGCTATATTACTGCAACAGATTTAGCTGACTATCTTGTAAAAAATTATTCAATGCCCTTTAGAAAGGCGTATCAAAAAACTGCTCTAATCGTCAATCTTGCAGAAAAAAAGAGAAAATCGCTTCATGAATTGACTTTGAGTGATCTGAAAAAAATTGAGCCAAAACTAACAAATGATGTTTTAAAAGTCTTCGATTTAAAGAATTCTGTTGCCTCTAAAAAGTCTTATGGTGGAACATCTTTTGCAAATATTAAAAAGATGATAATGAAATATAAGAAACAAAAATGATTAAAAAAATAACTTTAGTTTTAGTTTTATTATGTTGTGTAATTTCTTGTGGTAAAAAAGGAAATCCAGAATACAAAGAGTCACACAAAAAAAAATTAGAGAACGTTATAAAAGTAATCTAATGAAATATATTAAAAGAAAACTTACTATTGAAAAAGTTTCTGTTGAAACAATTGCTAAAAAATTTGGTACTCCAACTTATTGTTATTCTTATGGTAAATTAAAAAATAATATAAATAACTTTAAAAGGAATTTTAAATCTTTTTCCCCATTAATATGCTTTGCTGTAAAATCTAATACGAATATAAATTTATTAAAGGAAATTAAAAAATTCGGACTTGGCGCAGATGTCGTATCTGTTGGTGAGATGATGGTGGCCCTCAAAGCAGGTATAAAACCAAATAAAATTGTTTTTTCAGGTGTAGGTAAAACTTCTCATGAAATAAGATACGCTATCGAAAAGAAAATTTTACTTATAAATGCGGAGTCAGAAAGTGAAATTAAAGAAATTGAAAAAATCGCAAAAATTAAAAAAAAGAAGGTACAAATAGGTATTAGATTAAATCCAAATACAGATGCTAAAACACTAAGCCAAATTTCAACAGGAAAAAAAGAAAATAAATTTGGTGTAAATAGTAAATCATTTATTAAACTTGTCGAGCTCTATAAAAATTCAAAAAATATTGAACTTAAATGTTTGAGTGTTCATATAGGAAGTCAGATTCTAGACTATAAACCTTATGAGAAAATGTTAAATGTAATAATGAAAATTTTAAATAAAGTAAATCATAAGTTTGAATTTATTGATCTTGGTGGTGGGATGGGTATTTCATATACTCATAAAAATAAAGTATTTAACTATAAAAAGTATAATTTTGCTATCAAAAAATTTTTGAATAATTATAAATCAAAAATAATATTTGAGCCTGGAAGAGCTGTAATTGGTAATACAGGAATTTTAGTTTCAAAGGTAATTTATATTAAAAATAGTGGGAAGAAGAATTTTATCATTTTAGATGCAGCAATGAATGATTTAATGAGACCAGCTTTATACGGTTCTAAACATAAAATTTTACCTTCATCAAAATCAAATAGAATTTCAAAAGAAATTTATGAATTTGTAGGTCCGATTTGTGAGAGCACAGATAAATTTAGAACTTTAAAAAATTTTCAGAAATTAAAAGAAAAAGAAATAATAGCAATATGTGATGTTGGTGCATATGGTATGTCATTAAGTTCAAATTATAACGTAAGAACTAAACCTTTAGAGTTAATAATTAAAGGGTCAAAAATCAAAATTATTAAAAAAAGACAAAAGCATGAAGAATTAATTTAGCTTTTGAAAAAGATGATTAGAAATATAATATTTTCAATATTTTTTTTTGCTGGAATAGTTTTAATCTCTTTAATTTTTTTACCTTCATTTTTTTTACCTCAAAAAGTTGTTTTATTTGGAGGTAAACTTATGGGATACTGGGCAAGTTTTTGTTTAAGATTTTTTTTATCAACTAAAATTATTATTAAAGGAAAAGAAAACATCATAAAAAATGATAAATTTTTTATAGCCTGCTCTCATCAATCAATGTTTGAAACATTTTATCTTCAAACTATCTTTAATTCTCCAATATTTATTCTTAAAAAAGAACTTTTAAGAATTCCAATATTTGGCTGGTATTTAAAAAAAATTGGTTCTATATCAATTGAAAGAAACAAAGTAACAAAAGATAACCTTAGTTTTTTTCAGAATATTTCAAAAATGACACAAAGCTCAAATAGACCAATTATAATTTTTCCTCAAGGAACAAGGGTTTTGCCGAATGAAAGACCACCTTTTAAAAAAGGGGTTTCTAGGATTTATCAGGAATTAGATATTTGTTGTCAACCAGTCGCAATAAATTCAGGTTACGTCTGGCCAAAAGAAGGTTTAAAAAAAAGCCATAAGACTATAGTTATTTCAATTTTGGAACCAATTATAAATGGTCTATCTAAAGAGGAATTCAATCGAATTATCCAAAAAAATATATATTCAGAATTGGACTTAATAAATTAACCTTTCATTGGCATTATTACAAAAATGCTATCAAAATCTCCTGGATCTTTTATTAAAGCTGGTGAGCCAGTGTCATTAAAGAAAATTTCTATTTTATCTCCATTAAGTTGTGAAGCTACATCAATTAAATATCTAGAGTTGAAACTAATCTCAAGATCATAATCGAATTTTACTCCCAAAGTCTCTTTTCCTTCACCACTATTTGTATTATTTACAGATAAATTTAAAACATCTTTGGTAAGATGAAACTTTACGCCATCTTTTTTATCGAGCGATACAGAAGCAACTCTATCAACAGAATTTAAAAAAATTTTTAAATCAATTTCTAATTTTTTTTGATTATTTTTAGGAATAACCTGAACGTAATTAGGAAATTTTCCATCTATCAATTTTGAAATTAGGATACTATCTTTTAACTCAAACTTTATTTTTGATTGTATATTTGAAATTTTAACTTCGCCGTCGTAATTATCCAATAATGCACATAATTGAAAGATTGTTTTTTTTGGCAAAATTATTGGTTTAAATTCTATTTCTTGATCTAATCGTATTTTAGATATGGACATTCTATGACTGTCCGTAGCTACAGCGGTTAAGTAATTTTTATCCTCTACTTCAGTTTTATGAATATATATTCCACTCAAGTAATGTCGAGTTTCATCATTCGAAATGGAAAACTTACACTTGTTAAGTAATTTTAATAGTTGCTTAGATTTTATCGAAAATTCATGCTTGCTAAAATTCTCATCTGTTAAGGGAAATTCAGAAGAATTGATACAATTGAGATTAAAGTTAGATTTTTCCGACTCTAAATGTAACTTATTCTTGTCATTTAAAGTGAGTTTAATTTTTTTTCCAGAAGTAAATTTTCTTACAATATCATACATAATTGAAGAAGTAGTAGTTGTCTTTCCATCTTCTGAAACTTCTATATTATTTAAATGATGTATAAATATTAGGTCCAAGTCTGTAGCGGTAATAGTTAAATTTGAGTTTTTGGCATCTAATAATATATTAGATAAAATTGGTAAAGTGCTCCGTTTTTCTACTATACCTTGACAGTAACTCAATGCTTGCTGAAGGTCTTGTTGATTAACACTAAATTTCATTATCTTTATTATTGTATAAAATCTGATTTTTTAATTTATTAATATTATCAACCATTTCAGTGTCTTTTTCTTTTAGTTTTTCAATAGTTTTAACTGAATGTATTATTGTTGTATGATCTCTGTTAGAAAATTCACGACCAATCTCAGGTAACGATTTTGAGGTCAATATCTTTGTTAAATATATAGCTGTTTGTCTAGGTCTAACTAAATATCTTGACCTTCTTGATGATAACATTTCATTTTTACTAATTTTAAAAAATTTACACACAAGTGTTTGAATTAGATCAATTGTTACTTTATTTTCAGCTATATTTAATAAATCCTTTAATATTACCTTAGTCTCTGCCAAGTTGGGCATTTTGTTATATATTCTTGAAAAAGACACAGTTCTATTAATTGCACCTACTAGTTCTCTAATACTTGTAGTTATTTCAGTGCTTATAAAGTCTTGTATATCTTTTGAAATTTTAATTTGATCAGGATAAAATTTATTTATCTCCTCTATTTTTTTTTCAACGAGTTTTTTTCTTAATTCATAATCCGGTTTTTGAATATCAACTACAAGACCACCAGAAAATCTAGATTTGATCCTTTCTTGTATCCTTGACAATTTATTTGGAGCTCTATCAGCTGATAATATTATTTGTGATCCTCTATCTAATAGTGCATTAAATGTATGAAAAAATTCCTCTTGCATAGCTTCCTTGCCATTCATAAATTGAATATCATCTATTAGCAAAACATCTGTGTTTCTAAAATATTCCTTAAATTTTACCATTTCATTTGCTTTGATTGATTTTACAAATTGATACATGAAACGTTCTGCAGAAATAAACATAACTTTCTCATTTTTTTTAAGTTCGTAACCAATAGAATTCAAAAGATGCGTTTTACCCATTCCAACACCTCCATAAATGTAAAGAGGATTATAATTTGATGATTTTTCTGAAACTTTAATTGAGGCTTCAAATGCAAGCTTATTACTTGATCCAGTTATAAAATTTTCAAATCTTTTGTTTGGGTCTATTCGATTATACTGAAGAAAAGAGTCCTTAATAAATGAGACATTCTTTTTATCTTCTATGAGATTAATGTTTGTTTCTTTATTTTTTACTTGCTCTTCAATTTTAAACTCAATTCTTACTATTTCTTTTTTAAAGTTTTTAATTGAATGTAAAATTTGATCTAAATACCTTGAGGTAATCCAATCCCTGATAAATCTAGTTGGCACAGAAAGTAATAGATAATTGTGAAATTCTTCTACAAAAATAATCTTTTTCAGCCAACTTTCATATATATCCTCCCCTAATTTGTTTCTCATTTCCTCTTGAACCAGTGACCATTTCAGTTTTTCGGTTCCTGAATTTCTTACATCTTTATTTTTATGCGTAATACTCATTTTGTAGGGGAGAGTTCAGTTAGAACTATAATCAAATTATTGCAACAATTAATTTATGAGAATCAAAAAAAAATAAAATCTGGGATTGTGCTATTATTTAAACCAAAAAAAATTACATTTAAAAAAAAATTTTTATGCTACCTGCAAAATAAAATTCCTGATTGAAAAAAAATATATCAGTAATTTACTAAATCTAAATATTGTTAACGGAAAACATTACGGCATATATGGTGCGTATTCTTTTAGTTGATTCAACTATAAGTTTTCAAAACTATATTGTGGCTATTTTTTTAGTAATTCTTGAAACGTTTCTTGAGGCATTCTCTTTTTTAATAATTTTAGTTTTCGCAATTTTCATTAACTCTGAATTCAACTTGGGTAAGAATTTGAGAGCCTCACTTTTTTTCTTTCCATCTATTAGCATATTCATTTTCTTCAAAACATTTTTATATCTACTTTTTCTAGCTTTATTTACAGCGGTTTGTTTTGAAATTCTTCTGATACGTTTAATTGCTGATTTTGTATTTGCCATGGGCAGGGATATAACTTGAGAATTGATATTGGTCAATCAAATAATTAATCATTTTTGACAACAATTACAAAAAAAAGTCGACCTATTTGAAACATTTTTTTTTTGAATAATTCCACTACACTTATATTCTCTACAATCAAACCCTTCACGATTATAAACTTTAAAAATTTTTTGAAAATTTCCTTTTATTCCTGATGTATTTTTAAAATCTCTTATACTCGAACCTCCTTTTTTTATTGCCTTGGAAAGAACTTTCTTGCAATTTACAATAATTTTTTTGCACTCACTTTTTGTTAATTTACTAGCATTCTTTAATGGATTAATTTTACTCAAAAATAGAATTTCACTTGCATAAATATTTCCAATACCTGATACAAAATTTTGATCTAAAAGAAAATTTTTGATATTCTTTTTTTTATTTCTAAAAAAAAAATATATATAATCAATGTTAAATTTTTTATCAAATGGTTCTGGTCCTAAATGTTGTAATCTTTTTTTTAAAGAGTTTGAATTATTGATTATTTGAATGAAACCAAATCTTCTTGGATCATTATAGACAATCTTTAAGTTGTTGAAAATTATCTCCACATGATTATGTTTCATTGGCAAAAGAGGTGAATTATAAAAACTTGTATTAGTTAAAGAACTTTTTTTATTATTATAAATAAGATGAATAGTTCCTGACATTCCAAGGTGTAACAAGCAATAACTTTTATTAGATAAACAAAAGATTATATATTTTGAAAATCTTTTGATATTTATTATCTTTTTATCTTCTAATAAGCTTTTAAAATTCTTAGGTATTTTAAATCTTAAATTTCTATTTCTAATTATTACTTTTTTTACCTTTTTTTGTTTAATTTTTTTATTTAGTGATTGTCTTACTATTTCTACTTCTGGTAATTCTGGCATTTAATACTATATTCAAGTTATATTTTTTTATGTATCAATATTTACAAAATAAAAAAGGTCTTGTGCAAAATGTTTTTGATAAGGTTTACAATCAATACGACCTTATGAATGACGTTATGTCCCTTGGAATTCATCGATTATGGAAAAAAAATCTAATAAATATGATGAATCCATCTCCTAACCAAAAATTGATAGATGTTGCATGTGGTACTGGAGATATAGCTAAACTTTACTTAAATAATGTTAATAAAAAATCTCAAATAACTTGCCTGGATCCAAATAAAGGTATGGTAAATAAAGGAAAAAAAAAATTAAACGAATTTAAAAATTTAAATTGGATTATTGCACCAGCTGAGAAAATCCCATTATCTGATAATTCATTTGATTTTTATACTATTAGTTTTGGATTACGAAATACTAAAAATCTTAACAAAGTCTTATCAGAGGCTTATCGAATATTAAAACCTGGTGGTCGATATTTATGTCTTGAATTTTCAAAAATTCAAAATTCAAATTTAGAATTTATTTACAAAAATTACTCAAAAATAATACCGTTAATTGGTAAATTAGTCGTAGGTGAAAAAGAACCATACGAATATCTAATCAGAAGTATCGAGAGTTTTTTAAGTCAAGATGAATTGATTACTTTAATGAAAAAAAACGGTTTTGAAAATTGTGTTTATAGAAATTTATCAGGGGGAATAGTTTCAATACATAGCGGATGGAAAATTTAATGATAAAAAAAATAATTACGCTATTTAGAATAGGAAGAAAAATTGCTAAATCAGATATACTAAATATTACTTCGAAATTTAAAAAGCCACCCTTAATAATAAAAATTCTGTTTAGAATTTTATCTTTTTCTCTGACATCTAAAAAAAATATAGATGTTAATAAAGATGAAGGTGAAAGATTATCAAGCTCTTTAGAGTCTATGGGAACCACTTTTATTAAACTTGGTCAATTTCTAGCTACGAGGCCTGATATTATTGGTGAGGCGTTATCTAAAAAGCTTGAAAACCTTCAAGACAAACTACCTCCATTTTCATTACTTCAAGCTAAGGAAATAATTAAAAATGATTTAGGAGAAGAAACTTATAATTCAATTATTGACTTAAGTGAACCAGTTGCTGCGGCCTCAATAGCTCAAGTCCATAAAGCTCAGATTAATGATAACGGTACAATTAAAGAAGTAGCAATCAAAATTTTAAGACCCAATATTAAAAAAATCTTTAACGAGGAAATAGATGCAATTATGCTTTTTGCTTTTTTAGTAGAGTCTTTAATTAAAAAAACCCAAAGACTAAAATTAATTGAGGTAGTTTTTTTGTTAAAAGAAATAACAAATCTAGAAATGGATTTAAGATTTGAAGCAGCGGCAGCAAACGAATATGCAGAAAATACTAAGAACGATGTTGGATTTAGAGTGCCAAAGATATATTGGAATTATACAAGCGAAAATGTGATGACATTGGATTGGATAAATGGAGTTTCAATAAGAGAAACTGAAGAACTTAAAAGAAGAAATTTGAATACTAGTAAAATTGCTGAAGATATAATACAAAATTTCTTAAGGCATGCTGTTAGAGATGGATTTTTTCATGCTGATATGCATCAAGGCAACATATTTATTGATGACGATGGTCATATTGTACCTATAGATTTTGGAATAATGGGAAGACTAGATAAAATGAGTAAAAGATTTTTAGCCGAAATATTGTTTGGATTTATTCAAAGAGACTATCGAAAAGTTGCTGAAGTACATTTGGTTGCAGGATTAGTTCCTAAAAACGTTCAAATTGATGATTTAGCTCAGGCTCTAAGATCAATAGGAGAGCCAATTTTTGGTCAAGCTGTTAAAGATATTTCTGGTGGAAAATTATTAAAACAATTATTTGATGTTACTGAAAAATTTAATATGCAAACTCAACCTCAGCTTCTAATGTTACAAAAAACAATGGTTGTAGTAGAAGGAGTTGCCAGAAAATTAAATCCCAATACTAACATTTGGATAACATCAAAACCCGTTCTTGAAAATTGGTTAAAAGAAACTAAAGACCCAAGAACAACTATTAGTGAAACAATCCAAAGTACAACAGAGGTAATTAAAAAATTGCCTGAGTTTCCAGAAATAATGGATAAGGCCAATCAAGCTCTTACTTATTTAGCTAGTGGACAAATCCCTCAAAATTCAAATTCATATACTGCGTTAAATACGAAAAAAACAGAGATGATAGCTTTTAGAAATCAGTCTTTAATAGGTTTATTAGTCCTTGTAATTTTTGGACTATTGGTATTTTAATTAAATCAATGAAAGATTTATCAAATAAAAAAATTCTATTTATTATTTGTGGTGGTATATCTGCATATAAATGCCTTGAAACAATTAGACTATTTAAAAAAAATAATGCTAAAATTAAAACCATTCTTACAAAGAGTGCTAAAGAGTTTGTAACCCCTTTGTCTGTTTCATCTTTATCTCAAGGCAAAGTTTATGATGACTTGTTTAATTTAGAAAATGAGTCAGAAATGGATCATATTTCTTTATCAAGATGGGCTGATGTAATAGTGGTTGCTCCTGCTACAGCTAATACGATATCAAAATTAAGCCAAGGATCTGCGGAAGAATTAGCCTCAACTGTAATTCTTGCATCTAATAAACCAGTATTTTTAGCTCCAGCAATGAATGTTCAAATGTGGGAACATCAATCGACAAAAAACAATCTAAAGATTTTGAAAAACTACGGATATAAACTGATAGGTCCTGAAATTGGTGATATGGCATGTGGAGAATACGGTGAAGGTAAAATGTCAGAACCATTAGATATTTTTAATCAAGTGAAAGAATTTTTATCTTTAAAGTT
Source organism: uncultured Pelagibacteraceae bacterium (assembly GCA_902523615.1). GTDB lineage: Bacteria > Pseudomonadota > Alphaproteobacteria > Pelagibacterales > Pelagibacteraceae > Pelagibacter. The sequence goes on from CABYZW010000002.1 coordinate 68,591, forward strand.
TAAAAATAAAAAAATAAAAGCATTGGTCACTGCTGGACCAACAAACGAGCATATAGATCCAGTACGATTTATAACAAATAAATCTAGCGGAAAACAAGGTTATGAGATAGCAAAATGCCTATCTCGGAGGGGTTTTCAAACAACACTGATATCAGGGCCCACAAACTTGAAGATTAATGAAAATGTAAATTTGATAAAGGTTGAAACTGCAGAAGAAATGTTAAGGGCTACTCAACAAAATTTACCAACAGATATTGCAATATTTGCTGCTGCTGTTGCTGACTACAAGTTAAATAAAAAAAATTATGATAAAATTAAAAAAAAAGATAATCTAACATTAAATTTAGAACAAAATATAGATATATTAAATTATGTTGCTAACCATAACTCCATGAGACCAAATTTAGTGATAGGTTTTGCAGCAGAAACATCTAATTTAGAGGAAAATGCAGTTTATAAACTAAAAAATAAAAATTGTGACTGGATTATAGCCAATGATGTATCAAAAAAAGATATTGGGTTTGAGTCTGATTATAATGAAATTACTATTCATTATAAAAATCCCTCTTATAAAAAAGAGTGGCTTTCATTAAGAAAGAAATCAGAAATATCCGAAGAAATTGTGAATAGGATAGTTGCTCAAATTAATTAATGGTCAAGGTATTAATAAAAAAATTAAATCCAAAGGTTAGACTGCCAGAGTATAAAACAATTGGTGCTTCTGGAATGGATCTCTCTGCATTTCTTGAAAAACCCTTAATAATTAAATCAAAATCGTCATCATTAATTTCTACTGGATTATCTGTTGCCTTCTCAGAAGATTACGAAATTCAAATAAGACCAAGATCCGGTTTAGCTCTAAAAAATAATATAACTGTTTTAAACACCCCAGGAACAATAGACAGTGACTATCGAGGTGAAATTAAGGTAATTATTTACAATCATGGAGATGAAGATTTTATCATTAATGACGGTGATCGTATTGCTCAAATGATATTATCTCCAGTTACAAAAATAGAATTAAATGAAGTAGATAATTTGCCTGAAACAATAAGAGGAAAAGGTGGATTTGGTTCAACTAATAAATGAATTCAAAATTAAACAAAGAACAAATTGAGAGATTTTCGAGACAGATTATTTTAAAAAATATTGGTCCATCAGGTCAAGAAAAAATTATAAATTCAAAAATATTAATCGTAGGCATGGGTGGCCTAGGATGTCCAGTTGCTGAATTTTTAACAAGAGCAGGAGTAGGCTCTTTAGGTATTATTGACTCGGATAATGTTGATTTATCAAACATTCATCGACAAAGTCTTTATGAGACTGATGATTTAACAAAGTCCAAAGTAATTGTAGCACAAAAAAAATTAAAAAAAATCAATTCAAAAACAAAAATTATTACTTATAAAATTAGACTAAATAAAAATAATTGTCCAAGAATTTTAAAAAAATACGATTTTATTGTAGATGGTTCTGATAACTTTAAAACTAAATTTTTAGTTAATGACTTTTGCAAGAAAACAAAAAAATTTCTCGTAACAGCTGCTATCAGTAAATTTGATGGACATGTATTTACTTTTGATTTTAAAGATAAAAAAACTCCATGTATAAGAAGTTTTTTTCAAGAAAGAGAGGTATCGGACGAAATATTGAATTGTGAATACGAAGGAATTTTAGGAACTGTAGCAGGTATTATTGGGACCATTCAAGCTAATGAAATTTTAAAGAAAATTTTGAATATCGGAAAAAATTTGAATGGATCTATTCTGATTTTAGATTTACTAAATTTGGAATTCAGAAAAGTAAAACTAAAAAAAATTAAAAATGTTTAGAAAGGTTTTATTAGTTTTTTTTTCACTATTTCTTTTCTCAGTTGTAAATTCTGAAGAAATTTATTTATCCCTGAAAAAAAACAAGGTTAATGTCAGATACGGTCCCAGCTTTGACTCTCCCATAAAATTTATTTATAAAAAAATTAATTTACCTATAAAACAGATAGATAAAAAAGAAAATTTTAGGAGAGTAATTGATCTTAAAAATAATAGTGGCTGGATCCATATTTCACAGCTAAAAAAAGCAAATTCTTTAATTACCTTAAAAGATAAAATCTTGTTTAAGAAACCATCAAACTTTTCGAAACCTATTGTAAAATTAAATAGGGGAAGATTACTAATTGTCCACAAATTTGAAGGCGAATGGTGCAAAATCAAAACAGGAAAGTACTCAGGATGGATACGATACAACGATACTTGGGGAAAAATTAATTTTAATTAAAAAATTTTTAGATAAACAATTATTCTTGTTGAGCACAAATATCTTTAACGATAGGGATGTTTGCACAATCATTGCACTTAGTTTTTTGCACAATACAACCATCATCAAGCACTTCAACATCGACAACCTTATCACACTTTGAGCAAGTTGAAGAAATTGTTAAACCGCATTTTTTACAATTATAATTTTGTGTAAGCATTGAAAAGAAAGTAAATGTGAATAAAAAATATTCAACAAAAATCTTTGAGAACAATTATCATTAGCACAAATTTCACACAAAATCTTAATTATTTTGAAATTATTTTAAGAATTAATTAATTTAGTTTTTACTTCTGCTAGCCCACCATTTATCTAAAATAAAATACCAAATTGAGTTTGCAATTGGTTCAACGATAGCATCTGTTAATGCAACTGCAAAGGATACATCAGCTACTAACATTAAAACAGTAATGGCTATAGCAAAATGACCTGCTGTATAAACAATAGTTCTTAATATCGAGCCTCTATTATTTTTGTAAATACTACCAGCAGCATTAAAAATACCGTTTGTAAATTCCATTAATCTTTAAAAGGACTCTCTAGAACACACGCTACTAGGTGAATTCTTGCTTGTTCCCCTCCATTAAAAAAATTGTGATATTTAGTATTATTTGTTATCCAAACTTTACCGTCCGCAGGAAGATGTTTTGCAACATTTTCAATAACCATAGAACAACCCTTATTAGTTATAATAGGCACGTGAAGTCTACACTCTGGGTCTTTATGCCAACTTAATGTTGATCTTGGTTCTTTTAATAAAAGTCTCACTCTTCCTAATTTGAACTTTTTTCTTAAAATTTCAAAAACTTCTTTAAAATAAGTTTTTTCAAACTCTGGAACTAACTGAGTATATTTTGACTCATCTATATCAACATCTCTTGACACTTCTTTGCCAGTATCATCAGCAATTGTCCAATATTTTCCTCTAATGTTATTTCCTTTTATAGAATTTTCATCATTAGGAATTTGATTTAATGGTATTGCACCAAAATGTGTAACTCCCGGGCTATTAAATTTTTTATTTTTTAAAATCTTATCCAGATCTGATTTTAATCTTGAAATATCAAAGCTTAAATCTGGGACCTCATAAAAATCTTCAAAATTATTTGTTGTCATATATATTTAATATTCAATCTAATTAGTTTAACTTTAAGTCAAATCTATCTGCATTCATTACTTTTACCCATGCCGTTACGAAATCGTTAATAAATTTTTCTTCTGAATCGTCACAAGCATAAACTTCAGCCAAAGCTCTTAGTTGCGAATTTGATCCGAAGATAAGATCAACTCTAGTGCCTTTCCATTTACTTTTTTTTGTTTTTCTATCCAATCCAATAAAGGTTTGTTCAGATTTATCAGTCTCTTTCCATGTCGTATTCATATCTAATAAATTTTTAAAATAATCATTACTGAGTTCACCAGGTTTTTTTGTAAAAACTCCATGTTTCGATTTATCAAAATTAGTGTCCAAGACACGCATTCCACCAATTAGTACTGTCATTTCTGGTGCAGTTAGATCCATTAATTGAGCTTTATCAATTAATTTCTCCTCAGCAGATACAAATGATTTATCATTTCTTAAATAATTTCTAAAACCATCAGCTTGCGGCTCTAATAAACCAAAAGAATTAATGTCTGTTTGATTTTGTCTAGCGTCTCCTCTTCCAGGTGAAAATGGAACCTTTACCTTATAACCTGCTTTTTTTGCAGCCATTTCAACTCCAACACATCCTGCTAGAACAATTAAATCAGCCATTGAAACTGATTTTTTTTTATTATCAAATTGCTTTTTGATTTTTTTAAGTTCTGAAATAATCTTTGAAAGCCTAGATGGATTATTAACCTCCCAGTTTTTCTGAGGCTCTAACATTATTCTTGCGCCATTAGCTCCGCCTCTTTTATCTGAACCCCTAAAAGTGGATGCTGATGCCCATGCAGTAGAAACTAGATCTGAAATAGATATTTTTGATTTTAGTATTTTTGTTTTTAAATCATTTATATCTTTAGTTTTTAATTTATATTTTGGCTTATCTATTGGGTCTTGCCAAATTAATTGTTCTTTAGGAACATCACTACCAAGGTAACAAACTCTCGGACCCATATCTCTATGAGTTAATTTAAACCACGCTCTAGCAAATGCATCATGGAATTCTTTTGGGTTTTGGTGAAAATGTTTAGTAATGGGACCGTAACTAGGATCAACTTTCATTGATATATCTGTTGTTTGCATCATCGGAGGATGAAGCACACCTTTTTCATGTGCGTCTGGAACCATTTTTATTTTTTGACCATTTTTCTTTGGTGTCCATTGATGAGCGCCAGCTGGACTTTTTGTAAGCTCCCATTCATGACCATATAAACAGTCTAAATATCCCATATCCCACTTAATTGGATTTTGAGTCCACGCACCTTCGATACCACTGCTTATTGCATCAATACCTTTTCCAGATTTATAGCCACTATTCCATCCCGTAGATTGATCTTGAATTCTTGAAGCTTCAGGATCAGGACCTTTATAAGACTCTGGAGCTGCTCCATGAGATTTTCCAAAAGTATGGCCACCAGCAACCAACGCTGCTGTTTCATAATCGTTCATTGCCATTCTTCCAAATGTCTCTCTAATATCATGTGCAGCGAGTTTTGGATCCGGATTTGCATCTGGACCTTGTGGATTAACATATATTAAACCCATGTGCGAAGCTCCTAAAGGCTGTTCCAAATCTCTATTTCCACTGTATCTTTCTACACCCAACATTTCTTTTTCTGAACCCCAATAAATATCGTCCTCTGGCTCCCAGATGTCAGTTCTTCCTGCACCAAAACCAAAAGTTTTGAAACCCATTGAGTCTAAAGCTACGTTTCCAACTAAAATGAAAAGATCTGCCCATGAAATTTTACTTCCATATTTTTTCTTGATTGGCCATAAAAGTAATCTTGCTTTATCCAAATTAACGTTATCTGGCCAAGAATTTAAAGGCGCAAATCTTTGATTTCCTGTACCAGCACCACCTCTTCCGTCACCAGTCCTATAAGTGCCTGCTGCATGCCATGCAAGTCTAATAAATAATGGACCATAATGACCATAATCAGCTGGCCACCATTCTTGTGAGTCTGTCATTAATTTTTTTAAATCTTTTTTCAAGCCATTATAATTTAGTTTTTTAAATTCTTTAGCATAACTAAATTTCTTATCCATAGGGTTAGATAAATTAGAGTGCTGACTTAGAATTTTAAGATTTAAACTATTCGGCCAAAAATCTCTAACAGTTTGCCCTCTACCTGCTGAAAATTTTGCTGGAGTTCCTGTTCCAGTGAAAGGACATTTACTTAATTCATTAGACTTAAAAGATTTATTTTTGAAATTTTCAGTACTCATATAGTTCCCCTAGGATTTTTTGATATTTTAGTAGTTTATAATGATTCTAAATAAGTGTCAATTGGTTAATAATGACGCTAATTGTTCTAAAATTTAATCTTCAAGTTTAACTAGAACCTCAACTGACTTTATTTTCTTACCATTAATTTTCCTTTTTATGTTTATTGGTCCTACATCTGAATTTTCTAGATCAATTAGTTTTTCTTCCTTTAGGTCGTAAAAATGATGATGATCTGTAATATTAGTGTCAAAATATGTCTGGTTTGAATTTATCGGTATTTGTTTTAAGTATCCTTTTTTTTCAAAAGCGTGAACTGTATTATAAATTGTTGCTAAAGAAATCTTATTATTAGCTCTATCTTTAATTTTTTTCTCTAGCTCATTAATTGTAAAATGAAATGTCTTTTCAGTATTAAAGAGTACCTCACATATTTGGAGCCTTTGTTTGGTGGGTCTTAAACCAGAATTTCTTAATTTTTCAATATATTTCACTATTTAACCATATTGTTAGTTATAATTATTCTAAAGTAGTATTATAATTATATTTATATAATGGTAAAATCAAGTAAATAAGGGTACTCAATTTATGAAAAAAAACGCTTACTCTTATGACGAGCTTATTAATTGTGGCAATGGAAAGTTATTTGGCCCCGGGAACGCTAAATTACCTCTACCGCCAATGCTTATGTTTGATAGAATTACCGAAATTAATGATAACAAGGGTGATTTCAATAAAGGCTCGTTAAAGGCAGAATTAGATATTAGGGAAAATCTTTGGTTTTTTGATTGTCATTTTAAAGATGACCCTGTCATGCCTGGATGTCTTGGTCTTGATGCCATGTGGCAGTTAGTTGGTTTTTATCTTGGCTGGATTGGAAATCCAGGAAAGGGAAGAGCTTTAGGAGTTGGAACTGTAAAATTTACAGGCGAAGTTTTACAAAATATAAAATTGGTGAGATATAAAATAGATATGAAAAAAATTATGTCTCCTGGAGGCACCACTGTGGGTCTTGCAAATGGAGTAGTTTTAGCAGATGATAAAAAAATTTATTCAGCAGATAATTTAAAAGTGGGATTGTTTAAATAATGAGAAGGGTAGTAATTACAGGGTTAGGAGTCGTATCTTGTTTAGGGAATAATCAAGAGGAAGTATATCAGTCTCTTTTAAACTCGAAATCAGGAATATCATTTAGTGAAGAATATAAAGAGCATAATCTAAAAAGCCACATACATGGTAAGCCGAAAATTAAACTAGAGGATCACATAGATCGAAAAACTATTAGATTTATGGGCTCAGGCTCTGCTTATAATTATATTGCGATGAAAGAGGCTATTAAGGATTCAGGACTAGAAGAAAAAGAAGTAAGTAATTTTAAAACAGGAATTGTGATGGGTTCAGGAGGGCCTTCAATAGAAAATGTGATTTTAGCTGCGGATAAAACTAGAGCTAAAACTCCAAAAATGATGGGACCTTTCATTGTTCCAAGAACTATGGCTAGTACTGCATCAGCTACTCTTGCAGTGCCTTTTAAAATAAAAGGAACTAACTACACTATGAGTTCTGCCTGTGCAACAAGCGGTCATTGTATTGGAAACTCAATGGAGCTAATTCAAATGGGTAAACAGGATATCGTTTTTGCTGGTGGCAGTGAGGAAATTCATTGGGCTATGACCGCGATGTTTGATGCGATGACTGCCCTATCATCAAAATATAATAATACACCTGAAACAGCATCAAGGGCTTACGACAAAACGAGGGATGGGTTTGTAATTGCTGGAGGAGGAGGGGTTTTAGTGCTAGAAGAATATGAACATGCAAAAGCAAGAGGTGCTAAAATATATGCAGAATTGACAGGTTATGGAGCAACTTCAGATGGGTACGACATGGTGGCTCCATCTGGTGAAGGAGCTGTAAGGTGTATGAAAATGGCTATGACAACAACTAAAAATAAAATTGATTATATTAATACTCACGGAACATCTACACCTGTGGGAGATATAACAGAATTAAATGCAGTTAAAGAGATATTTGGAGATCAGGTGCCAAAAATTAGTTCCACTAAGTCTTTGTCTGGACATCCTTTGGGAGCCGCATCAGTACATGAAGCAATCTACTGTTTGATTATGATGAAAAATAATTTCATTGCAGGATCAGCTAATATTAATGAAATAGATGATGAAGCTAAGAAGTTTCCTATAGTATGTAAAACTGAAACAGATGCAACTATAAATACAGTTATGTCAAATAGTTTTGGTTTTGGTGGTACTAACGCAGCTTTAATTTTTGAAAAGGTTTAATTATGAGTTTAATGAAAGGTAAAAAGGGATTGATTATGGGAGTTGCTAATGAGAGATCTATCGCTTGGGGTATTTCTCAAAAGCTAGCTGAAGCCGGTGCAGAGCTTTCATTTACCTACTTAGGAGATGCCTTAAAGAAAAGAGTTATACCTTTAGCCGAAAAATTGAATTCAAAAATTACATTTAGTTGTGATGTTGAAAAGAAGGAGGATATAACAAAATTATTTGAGAATGTTAAATCTCAATTAGGTAAAATTGATTTTGTAGTCCATGCAATAGCATTTTCAGATAAATCAGAGTTATCAGGAGAATATTTAAATACAACTAGAGAAAATTTTCTAAAAAGTATGTTAATTTCTTGTTTTTCATTTACTGAGATAGCAAAAGAAGCCTCTAAAGTAATGGAAGAGGGTGGTAGTTTAGTTACTCTTAGTTATGAAGCAAATAAAGCTATTCCTAATTATAATGTAATGGGCGTATGCAAAGCAGCTCTAGAGTCAAGTGTTAAGTATCTTGCAAGAGATTTGGGAGCTAGAGGCATGAGAGTAAATGCTATTAGTGCAGGTCCGATTAAAACGCTTGCAGCCTCAGCAATCGGTGATGCTAAATTCCTTTATAAGTGGAACGAGGACCATTCTTTATTGAAAAGAAATGTTGATATACATGACGTAGGTAACTCAGCATTATATTTATTGAGCGACCTTGCAAATGGTGTTACTGGTGAAATTCATTACGTAGATGCTGGATACAATAAAGTTGGAATGCCAGATCCTAAAAATATTACATAGATATCGTTATAGAAATAATTATGGAAATACTAATATTTTTAATTTGTGCAGTATTTGTAGTTTACTATTTGTTTAGACCCACCTCTAAAAAAGAAAAAGATCAGTTTGACGATAAAAACAATTGGAGGGGTGGGTTTTAAATTTGCTCAGCTGCTTGTTTCATAGAAAGTTTCACTTTGCCTCTATCAAATCCAATAACCTTAACTTTTACCTCATCACCTTCTTTGACAACATCAGTAACTTTAGCAACTCGTTTATCTGCTAGCTCAGATATATGAACAAGTCCATCTTGTTTTCCTAAGAAATTAACAAAAGCGCCAAATTCCATAATCTTCATAACTTTACCTGAATAAATTTTATTCAACTCAGCTTTCGCAGTAATATCCTTAATCATTTGCAGAGCAATATTTCTTGATTCTTCATCAGGAGCAGCAACTGTCACAACGCCGTCATCATTTACATCAACCTTTGCACCTGATTTTTCAACAATTTCTCTAATAGTTGCGCCACCTTTTCCAATGACTGCAGCTATATCTTTTTTATCAACATTTACTTTTTCCATTTTAGGTGTGTGTTTTCCAACATCATCTCTTGAAGCTGATAAGGCTTTATTCATTTCACCTAAAATGTGAATTCTTCCATCTTTAGCTTGTTTTAAAGCTTGCTCCATAATTTCAAAAGTAATACCAGTAATTTTGATATCCATTTGAAGTGAGGTAATTCCATCTTTAGTTCCAGCAACTTTAAAGTCCATATCCCCTAGATGATCTTCGTCACCTAAAATATCTGATAAGACACTAAAATCATCACCCTCTTTAATTAAACCCATTGCGATACCTGCAACTGGTTCTTTTATCGGAACACCGGCATCCATTAATGCTAAAGATGCTCCACAAACAGTGGCCATTGAAGAAGATCCGTTTGACTCCGTAATCTCTGATACAATTCTAAAAGTATATGGAAAAGCTTCTTTTGATGGGAGTGATGAATTAATTGCTCTCCAAGCTAGTTTACCATGTCCAATTTCACGCCTTCCAGTTCCAATTCTTCCAGTTTCACCAACTGAAAAAGGAGGAAAGTTGTAGTGTAGCATAAATCTTTCTCTATGTTGTCCATCCAAACTTTCTAATCTCTGCTCATCATCAGAGGTTCCTAAAGTAGTAACAACTATTGCTTGAGTTTCACCTCTAGTAAATAATGCAGAGCCATGAGTTCTTGGCAAAACACCAACCTCACATGAAATTGCTCTTACATCGGATAAACCTCTGCCATCTATTCTATTTTTATTTTTTAGAATATCAGTTCTTACAATTGATTTTTCTAAACTTTTTAATTGGCTATTTACATCAAGATCAGTGTAATTTTCATCTTCTTCGTAAAGTTTTTTAGCTTTATCAGTAATTTCTGAAATTTGATTTGATCTATCTTGTTTATCTATTGTTGCAAAAGCTTTTTTTAGATCATCTGTAAATGTAGCTTCAAGTTTTTTCTTAACTTCGGACAAGTCTTTTTTCTCAACAGTCCATTCTGGCTTTCCACACTCTTTAGCAAGTTCCTCTATCATTTCAATTACTGGACCAAAACCCTCGTGTCCAAATTTAACTGCATTCAACATTTCCTCTTCTGTTAAGCCATTTGCTTCAGACTCAACCATGAGCACGGCATCTTTAGTACCAGCTACAACTAAATCTAAACTTGAGTTCTCTAATTCAGCTTTTGATGGGTTAAGAATATACTTGCCATCGACGAAACCTACTCTTGAAGCTCCCACAGGGCCCATAAAAGGCATACCTGAAATAGATAGTGCAGCTGATGAAGCAATGATTGCTAAAATATCTGGTTGGTTTTCTTTATCATATGAAATTACTGTTGGTAATAACTGTACTTCATTTTTAAATTCATCAGGAAACAAAGGTCTGATTGGTCTATCAATTAATCTTGAAATTAATGTTTCACTCTCAGTTGGTCTTGCCTCTCTTTTAAAATATCCACCTGGAATTTTTCCACCTGCGTAATATTTTTCTTGGTAGTTAACTGATAAAGGAAAATAGTCCATATCTGGATTTACTTTCTTTGCTCCTACTACTGTTGCTAAAATAACTGTCTCACCTGATGTTGCTATGATTGCTCCGTCTGCTTGTCTTGCTATTTTACCTGTTTCTAAACTTATTTTCTTTCCGGCTACTTCAATTTCCTTCTTATATACTTTAAACATTTCATTTCCATTTCGTTTCGTTCGTTTCGTTCCATTCAGTTCTATCTTGATCTTTTATTTTCTTAAATTCAATCTCGACAGTACATTTTTGTAAGAATCCATTTTATTTTTTTTTAGGTATTCTAACAATTTCTTTCTTTTATTTACCGCTCTTAGCAATCCAACTGAAGAATGTTTATCTTTTTTAAACTTCTTTATATGACTGGAAAGAGTTTCAATTTTATCCGTTAACAAAGCAATCTGAATCTCAGAGGATCCTGTGTCTTTATCATGTATTGCTAACTCTGATGCTTTTTTATTCATTTATCAATATCCTATTTATTTGTTTGTTTTATTAAGTTTTCTATTTTTTCTGCATATTCAAAAGACTCATCTTTTCTAAAAAGAATCTTTGGTAAAAATTTCATCGAAACTTTCTGAGACAAAATTTTTCTTACTAAAAAAGAATATTCTTTTAAAATTTGGATTATTTCTTCAGCATTTTTTCCACCTAATGGCAAAACATATGCTTTTGCAATTTTCAAATCTTGACTCATTCTAACTTCTGTAACCGTTATAGTGTTAGTTTCTAAATTCGGAACCTTAGCCTCATTTCTTAAAAAAATCATGCTTAAAGACTGCTTTATCATTTCTCCAACTCTAAGCTGTCTTTGTGAAATTGGTTTTCCTATTCTATCAGCCATTATATTGACCTTTCAGTGGAAATAACACTAAAAGCCTCTATTGTATCATTTTTTTGAAAATCCATATAGTCTTTAACAGTAATTCCACATTCTTGACCACTGCTGACTTCTTTTACCTGGTTTTTTTCTCTAAATAAAGTTCCAATTTTTCCAGTGTGAATTATTACACCATCTCTTATTATTCTAACCTCTGAAATACTTGTGATTTCACCTTCAATTATTTTAGATCCAGCAACTTTACCTGCTCCAGAAACTTTAAATATTTCAAGTATTTGTGCTGTTCCAGTAATTGACTCCTTTACATCTGGTGAAAGCAATCCAGACATTTTTTTCTTTATAAAATCTAAAACTTCATAAATTATATTAAAAGTAGAAACTAAAATATTCTCATTCTCTGCGAGTTTTTTAGCTTCTTTGCTTGGTTTAACGTTGAAGGCTATTAAGACTGCATTTGATGCTTTAGCTAATGACACATCTGTTTCGGTAACCATTCCAATATCAGATAAAATTATTTTTGGTTTTACTTCATCATGCTTAATTTGATTAATCGCATTTTTAATTGCCTCTGAGGATCCGTGAACGTCAGACTTTATTATTAAATTTAGTTCCTCGTTAGATTTATCTGAGAATGCAGAGTCTTGAGTTGCAAATGTTAAAGGGTTCTTTCTATCTTTGTTTTCTTCTGCTCGGTTTTCACTTAAAGATTTTGCTTCTTTTTCATTATCAAGAACAATAAAATCATCTCCTGATTTAGCTGCACCATTAATTCCTAAAATTTCTACTGGCGTAGATGGTGATGCTTGATCAATATTCTTTCCTTTATCATTAATTATTGCTCTTACTTTTCCCCATCTTAGTCCACTTACAAAAAAATCTCCTTTTTTAAGCGTTCCTGTTGTCACAATTATTGTTGCAACAGGACCTCTTCCTGTGTCAATTTTAGATTCTAAAACTATTCCTGTAGCTTTAGACTCATAATCTGTTTTAAGATCTAAAATTTCTGATTGAAGAATTATTGATTCGACTAATTTATCTAAATTAAGTTTAGTTTTAGCAGATATTTCTACCATTAGTGTATCTCCTGATAAGTCTTCAGCAATTAGTTCATGTTCTAGTAATTGATTTTTTACTTTTTGCGGATCAGCCTCAGGTAAATCACATTTATTAATTGCAACCACAATTGGTACATTTGCTGCTTTAGCGTGTTTAATAGACTCAATTGTTTGTGGTTTAACTCCATCATCAGCAGCAACTACAAGAACAACTACATCAGTTAATTTCGATCCTCTTGCTCTCATTTCAGTAAATGCTGCATGACCAGGAGTGTCAATAAAAGTTAATTTATTAGATTGACTTTCAATTTGATAAGCTCCTATGTGTTGTGTAATTCCACCAAATTCTCCAGAGACTACATTTGCACTTCTTAAAACATCTAACACTGATGTTTTACCGTGGTCCACATGTCCCATTACTGTTACGATAGGTGGTCTGTTCTTTAAATTCTCTGCACGTGAAGCCTTGATTTTTTGAATAATTTCCTCTGCTTTTTCTTCTCGAATTGGATTATGCCCAAATTCTTTTACTAAATATTCAGCAGTGTCTGCTGCTAGGGTTTGATTGATGGTAACTGTAACTCCCATACCAAATAAAAATTTTATGACATTACTAGATTGTTCAGCCATTCTGTTAGCAAGCTCCCTTACAGTTATTGCCTCGGGTATCTTAATATCTCTTTTGATTGGTTTATGATTTTCTTTACTTACTTCTTTATTAGAATTTTTTAATTCTTTTTGTCTGGCTCTCTTTACAGACGCCAAACTTCTCTCTCTTATCTCTATTTCATCACTTAAAGCCCTTGATACCGTTAATTTAAGTTCTCTTTTTTTTAAACCAGATTTTCCTTTTTTCTCTTTATTATCAACATCCCCTTTTAATCTTTTAGTTGCCCTTTGTTCAGCTAATTTACGTCTTTCAAAATCACTTGTAACAGAGGATATTTTAGAAGAAAAATTGGATTTTAAAAAATTACCTCTTTTTAAGTTAGCATTTACTCTTGATCCAACCGGCTTATTAAAATTGTTTCTATTATTAAATTTATTATTTTTGTTATCTATAATTACAGTTTTTTTCCCTTGATTTTTCGAATTTTCAAAATTTTTAAATGTTTTTTTTTGTTTTCCTGAAATAGTAAGTTTTGTCTTTTTGTTGTCCATTCTTCATCTCTCAATCTTTATAAATAATATTTCTGGCTGACATAATTAGTTCATCAGCTTCAGATTTCGATAAAGCAAAATCCTCTAAAAAACCCTGAATTTTTACTTTTTCACCTTTTATCACATCATATCCGCCAGTGAGTTCATCAGAGGCTAAATCAGCAAAATCAGTCAAATTTAATATTTTTTGTTCACCTAATGTTACTAGCATACCCGGGGTTAAACCCTTTAAATTAATTAAATCATCGGATAAACCTAAATCTTTAATTCTATTCGAAATGTCTTCTTGATCCTTTAGATAAAAGTCCTTTGCTCTCTCAATTAATGCTGTAGCCGTATCCTCTTCTATTCCTTCTATCTTAGAAAGATTTTCTGCTGAGCTATCTTTAATATCATCTATCGTAGAAAAACCTTCTGCAACTAAAAGTTGACCAAGTGTTTCATCTAATTCTAAATTTTTTACAAAATTATCTGTCTTTTCCTTAAATTCAAGTTGTCTTCTCTCCGAGTCCTCTTGATCGGTCATAATGTTAATTTCATAATTTAAAAGTTTTGTTGCAAGTCTAACGTTTTGTCCACGTCTTCCGATAGCTTTACTTAAATTTTCTTCTGTTAATATGACATCAAGTTTTTTTCTTTCCTTGTCAACGTTGACCCTTTGAACCTCTGCTGGTGATAATGCGTTTGATACTAAAATCGCGGGATCTTCTGACCAATTAACAATATCAATTTTTTCACCTTGAAGCTCATTCACAACTGCCTGTACTCTAGATCCTCTCATACCTACACAAGCTCCTACCGGGTCAAGGGAGGTGTCAACTGCCTTCACACAAATTTTAGCCCGGCTGCCTGGATCTCTAGATGAAGACTTAATCTCTATTAAACCATCATATATCTCAGGCACCTCTTGAACAAAAAGTTGTTCCATAAATTTAGGATGAGCTCTTGATAAAAATATTTGTTGACCTCTGGTCTCTCTTCTAACATCCTCACAATAGGCTTTTACTCTATCACCCGCTTTTATATTTTCTCTTGGAATTAGATCATTTTTTTGAATAATTGCCTCTGTTCTTCCTAAGTCAACTATCACATTACCAAATTCTAATCTTTTGACTATGCCACTTAAAATAGTATCTTTTTTTTCGATAAAATCGTTGTACTGTCTCTCGCGTTCTGCTTCTCTAACGTTCAGGGTTATTACTTGTTTAGCTGTTTGTGCTGCAATTCTTCCAAAATCGAATGATGGTAAAGGTTGTAATATTTCATCACCTATTTTTTTATTTTTATTTAACTCATTAAGTTTAATCGCGTCCTCTAATTTTATTTCAAGATTTGCATTATCGGGATTTTCAACAACAGTTAACTTTCTGAAAATTTCAATATCACCATTATCTCTATTTATTAAAACTTTTATTTCGTTATCTTGACCAAATTTTGATTTTGCTGCTTTCGCTATTCCAGTTTCCATAGAGTTAATTATTAATTCTTTATCTATTGATTTTTCGAGCGCTACTGCTTCGGCTATTCTCAATAATTCGAGTTTATCAGCTCTTTTATTCAACATATTTTTATCCACTCCAAAAAAAAATGGGCATATGCCCATTTTGATATTTCAACAATGTGTCATGAATATAATAAAGTTTTTTTTTAATTCAACAGACTATTTCAAAAAAATGTCTGTTTTATCAGTTTTTTCCCAAGAAAACGAACCATTATCATCTGGTGTTCTTCCAAAGTGACCATAAGCAGATGTTTTTTCATATATAGGTTTATTCAAATTCAACATCTCTCTAATGCCTCTTGGACTCAAATCAAAATTATCTTTTATTTTTTCTACAACAAATTTATTTTTATCTAAATCATCGTCAAACAAATCCACATATATTGATAAAGGTTTAGATACACCGATTGCATATGCTAATTGAATCAAACATTTTTCTGATATCTTCGAGTGAACAATATTTTTTGCTATATATCTTGCTACATAAGCTGCTGATCTATCAACTTTCGTGGGGTCCTTTCCAGAAAAAGCTCCGCCCCCATGTGGCGCAGCACCACCATAAGTGTCAACTATAATCTTTCTTCCAGTCAATCCACAATCTCCATCCGGGCCACCTATTACAAAATTTCCTGTAGGATTAACATAAAATTCATCTTCTTTAAAATCTTTAAGAAAATTTTGTGGTATAGATTTAAGCATATAAGGTCTCAATAAGTCTCTAACTTGAGATTGATTTATATCAGCAGAATGTTGAGAAGAAATGACTATTGATTTTACTTTCTCTGGTTTTCCATCGACATATTCAAATGTAACTTGGCTTTTGGAGTCTGGTTCAATGTTTTGTAATTTACCAGATTTTCTATCCTCAGCCATTAATCTTAATATTTTATGAGAATAATGAATGGGTGCTGGCATCAATACATCTGTTTCATTGCATGCATATCCAAACATTATACCTTGATCACCTGCACCTTCATCTTTATTGCTTGTTGAATCTACTCCCATGGCAATATCTGCAGATTGTGAATGTAAATGGCTTTCAATTTTTGTGGCTTCCTTCCAAGTAAACCCTTTTTGATCATAACCAATATCTTTGATGCAATTTCTAACTTTTTCAATTATATGATCTTTTTTGATTTCAGGGCCTCTAACTTCGCCAGCTAAGACCACTTTATTAGTTGTAGTAAGAGTTTCACAAGCAACTCTTGAAAATGGATCTTTAGAAAGATAACTATCAACAACCATATCGGAAATCCTATCTGAAACTTTATCTGGATGACCTTCTGATACAGACTCACTAGTAAAAAGATAATTTTTATGTCCACTCATTCTTGATTTTATTAAATGAAAATATTATGAAAATATACATTAAAATTAATAATCCAAAAATTTTATTTCCATATACTGAAAATATTGTTGGTTGTATTTCTCTTTTTTCATTAAGATCAATATATCCTGACTGACCAAAGCTTACACTTTGTTCAATAATACCCAACGGATTTATTATTGCAGCAATACCATTATTTGAAGATCGAACAACATATTTTCCACTTTCAATAGCTCTTAAAATACTATGATCAAAATGTTGTTTTGGTCCAAATGAATTACCGAACCAACCATCTTCAGATATATTTATAATTATGTCAAATTTTGAGTCTTCAAATAATCTACCAGTATAAATTATTTCATAACAAATAAGAGGTAAAATTTTTAGAGAAAATTTATTTTTTTTTATTTCAATAATTTCTCTTTTGTTGCCTTTTGAAAATGAATTATAGTTATTTGTTAAAGTTTTTAGACCGATTTTTTCTAAAACATTTTCAATTGGTAAAAATTCACCAAACGGAACTAAATTGTTTTTATTATAAATTTCTAATAAATTAAATTCATTATCGTATATCGAAAGCGAATTAAAATATTCTTTATTTCCCTCGATTATTGACTGATTATTAGTTCCAATGATTACATAGTGATTTGCACTAAAATTTTCAATAAATAATGTTTTATATTTATCATAATCTTTATCTGAAATATTTTGCAAAATGCCCTCCGGCCATACGAATATAGTTTTTTCACTATCATTTGGATTACTCAATTTAATTAAATCATTAACAATTGAAATAGTATCTGTCTCTAAATAGAATCTATCAAGACTGATATTGGAACCAATTGTCCTAACTTTGTATTGATAAATTTTTTTGTCAGATTTATAAAATCTCTCTTTATAAAAATGACCATAAAAATAGAAAATCGATATGATTATTAAAAAAAAAATAAAAATACCTGTGTCCTTTTTTGTTTTTTTTAAAATTAATATAACTGGGCTAGTAAAAAAAGTAATACATATAAGGTTTAATCCATAAGTGCCAATTATCGAAGTAATGCTTAATATTTCTAATTGGGAGGTAAGACTATATACGATTAAATTCCATGGAAAACCAGTCAAGATTGTGCCTCTAATAAATTCCACTATTCCAAATGTAAGGGAAAAAACTAAAAGTGAGCTGACAAGATTCTTTGGTTTAAGGATTATAAAAATATAAGAGACTAAGCCATAAAATGTACCTAAAAAAAATGGTATTAAAAATATTGTTAATGGAATTAAAAATTTAAAGTTTTGGTCAAAAGTTAAAGATATTGATATCCAATATAAGTTAGTAGAAAAGTAGCCAAATCCAAATAGCCAACCATAAATAAAAAATAAACTCTTATTTTTATTTAAATCAGATTTTTTTATTAAAAATAAGAAAAATAAAGTGAAAGTTATAAAATTTATAAAAAAATAATTTAAAGGAGCTAGGCTTAAGGAAGAAGCCATTCCCAAGATAATTAAGAATACTAGTTCACTATAAAATTTTATATTCAATTTAATTTAACTTTGAAATTACCGATTGATATATACGCTTTTCTTCTCTTAACATTTTAATATAATCTTTATCTTTAATATGATCAAAGCTAAGCAAATGAAGAAAGCCGTGAATGAATATCCTTATTAATTTTTCTTTAAAAAGTTTCTGAGATTGAGATTTTGGTTTGTCTATAAAATTATAACTTATAATAATATCTCCCAAATAGCTTTCTCTAGATATCTTTAACTTATTACTAAATGGAAATGATAAAATATCTGTAGATTTATTTTTGTTCCTAAAATTTTTATTCAACTTTTTAATATATTTGTTGTTAGATAACATAAGAGTAAAGCTTACCTTTTTATTTATAAATTTATACTTGGATGGAAATGCTCTACAAATTTTTTTAAAAAAAAGATCTTTATTCTTAAGTCTTTTAGACCAAGCCTTCTCTTCAGAGAAGACATTTACATTAATCATTTTTAGAATAAGCTTTTACTATTTTTGAGACAAGTGGATGTCTTACTACATCTGAGTGGTCAAAATCTATAATCGCTATTTCACTCAAATTACCTAATAAATTTTTCGATCTAACAAGACCAGACATATTTTTATTTGGCAAATCAATTTGGGTCGGGTCACCGTTTACTACAATTTTTGAATTTTCACCAATCCTAGTTAAAAACATCTTAATTTGAGTATCACTAGCGTTTTGAGCTTCATCTAAAATAGCAAATGAGTTTTTCAGTGTTCTTCCTCTCATAAATGCGAGAGGAGCAATTTCTATATCTCCAATTTCAATCATTCTTTGTATTTTTTCAAAGTCAAAAAGATCATAAAGAGAGTCGTATAATGGTCGTAAATATGGATCTACTTTTTCCTTCATATCTCCAGGTAAAAAACCTAAGCGTTCACCCGCTTCAACAGCTGGCCTTGATAAAATTATTCTTTCAATTTTTTTTTCTAGAAGCATAGTAAGACCAACTGCTACAGCTAAAAACGTTTTGCCAGTTCCTGCAGGTCCAGAAGAAATAACGATATCACTTTGTCTCAATGCTCTAACATATAATTTTTGTTTTTCAGATCTTGGGATTATTGATTTTTTTGGTGTTTTAATGATATCTGTAATATTGTTATTTTTTACTTTTTCATTAATCATAAATTTATCTACAGATGAGATTATATCTTTGCTCTCAATATTTCCATTATTAATAAATTGATTTGCTAAAAATTGAATTGCATTTTTGACTATCTCATTTTTTTGAGTATTAGATTTAATTAAGATTGAATTTCCTCTAGAATATAAACTAGATTGGGTAATTTTTTCTAATTCTTTCAAATTTTTGTTAAATTCTCCAGCCACACCCATAAATAAATCATTATCATGAAATATAACACTCAATGAGTTATTTTCTGAATAAACAAACTTAAGGGATGGATTGATATTTTTTCTTGTTAAATTATTCAATTTCTAAGCTACCTTTTGATTAAGAATATCTATTGTTTCGCCAAACAAAGAACTTCTATTGCTATGAGTTATTTTTACAGGAATAATTTTTCCAATATCCTCTTTTTTCCCTTCAAAGAGCACTGGGGTCATATATTCTGATCGACCAAAAAATTTTGTTTTATTATCACTTAAGTTTGTTACTAAAACATTTATAATTTTATCTTCAAGAGATTTATTCATTTTAATCTGATTTTCAAATAATTGATCCTGAATTTTTTTTAACCTTTCTGATGAAATTTTTCTATCTATTGTCTTTAAATCTGCCGCCACAGTACCAGGTCTTGGACTGAAAATAAATGAATATGAGTTTATAAACTTTATTCTATCAATGAGTTTAAGAGTTTCGATAAAGTCTTCTTGATTTTCTCCAGGATAACCAATTATAAAATCGCTTGAGAATTTTATTTTTGGATTAATCATTTTTAATTCATCATATATATTTAGATATTCGTCTACAGAATGTTTTCTGTTCATCAAATTTAAAATTCTATTGGAACCACTTTGAATTGGCAAATGAACTAAAGGCATTAACTTTTTTGAGTGCTTATAAACTTGAATCAAATCTTTTGACATGTCTTTAGGATGAGAAGTAGTGTATCTAATTCTTTTAATTCCTGATATTTTTTCAATTTCTAATATTAAGTTTGATAGTTTGTAGTTTTCACTCTCATAAGCATTAACATTTTGTCCCAATAATATTATTTCTTTTGTTCCTCTATCCTCTAAGTATTTCACTTCGTCTAAAATCTGCTTAAAAGGTCTAGAATACTCTGGCCCTCTAGTGTAAGGAACTACGCAAAAATTACAAAATTTATCGCATCCTTCTTGAATGGTAAGAAGCGAAGAAGTATTTGCTGTATCATTTTTTATATTATTTAAATATTTAAATTTCGAAATAGCATCAAAATCTGTTTCTTCAATTTTTATTTTTTTTTCAATGTAATTTAAAATAGCATCATTAATTTTATGGTAAGACTGAGGTCCTATAACTAGATCTATATATGGCTCTCTCCTAATCATTTCCTGACCTTCAGCTTGAGCCACACAACCAGTAATAATTAAAAGAGGTTTTTTTTTAGCTTTAAATCTTTTTTTAACTCTACCCACTTCATGATAAACTTTTTCTTTAGCCTTGTCTCTAATATGACATGTATTTATCAAGTAACAGTCTACATACTCACTTTTTTCAGTTTTTTCATATCCAATTTTTTTTATTGAGTCATAAATACGATTCGAGTCATATTCATTCATTTGACATCCAAATGTTTTTATAAATATTTTTTTATTCATATCATTTTGCTAATTTTGCGGATTCATTATCTATACTTGCATTGAATGATACAGACCTTCTTTCCTCCTCAGTATTGGTAAAGGGATAGACTGTGTGCATCATGTAGCTTGGAAATAAAAAAAATTCACCTTTTTTTGGAGTTATTATATATGTAGGATTGCACATAAGTTTTTTTGATCCATCAATTAACACTAATTTTCCATTATGATTTTTTTTTTTATTTTTTTGAATAGTTTCTCCCATATCAGAAGGTACCTTAAGATATCCCACTCCAGAAATGTGACCATTGTGATAATGTACGGGGTTATACTCATTTTTAAATTGTCTAACAACCCAAGAAGACAAAACATCGAATTTTTTTAAAATTGTGTTGTTTTCTTTTAAAATCCATTTTTGGCAACTTTCTCCTAAAAATTCTCCCCACTTAATCTTCCTCATAAATTCTTCTGTTAAAATGAATTCCTGACTTACATTGCCAACTAATTCCGATCCATAATCTTGATTTTTAGATTTTTTCTCATCTTTTACCAAATTATCGATATATGAATTTATTTGATCTATGATGTCTGGTGGTATTATTACTTTAGCTATTGATGGTCCAAAAGGTTTTATTATCTCAAAACTCATTTATTTTTTTTAATGCCATATAGTTCCAATTTATGATCTACTAACTCGTAACCATATTTTTCAGCAACTTTTTTTTGTAAATTTTCTATTTCTTCGTCAACAAATTCTATGATTTCTCCAGACTTTATATCAATTAAATGATCATGATGACCTTCATTTAATTCCTCATATCTTGCTTTACCACCTCTAAAATCATGTTTAGTTAAAATTCCTGCTTCTTCAAAAAGTTTAACTGTTCTGTAAACTGTGGCTATACTTATTTTTGAATCAATTTTAGACACACGGCTGTATAATTCATCAACATCTGGATGATCAGATTCTCCATAAGCAGCTTTTGACTCTGAAATAACCTTAGCAATAATTCGCCTCTGTTCAGTTAATTTTACACCTTTAGATAAACATTTTTTTTCGATAGTGTCATTCATACTTAATTTTAACTTATATAAAGTGGATTAATCAAATTTTTTTTAACATTAAATTTATCGCATAGATTGGGAATATTTTCATATCTAAAATCTTTTTCATTCTCAAAATCTTTAAAACTATAACAATA
Organism: uncultured Pelagibacteraceae bacterium; assembly: GCA_902523615.1. Lineage (GTDB taxonomy): Bacteria > Pseudomonadota > Alphaproteobacteria > Pelagibacterales > Pelagibacteraceae > Pelagibacter. Next base: position 90,808 of record CABYZW010000002.1, read on the forward strand.
ATAATCAATTTTATTAACTAAATGTATTGCCTTTATTATAGAAAGTGAATTTCTTATACCTGCAAAACTACCTGGTCCTCTATTTACATATAAACTAGAAATATCTTTTATTTTAAGAGATTTTGACATTAAAAAATCATTAATTAAGATCATTAATTTTTCATAATTAGTTTTACTATTTTTATGACTAACACTATAAACATTACCATTATCAATGATCATTAAAAAAATTTTTTCTTTAGCGGCATCTATTATAATTTTAGTCATATCTTTTTTTTGTAATGTAACAGATTCTATTGCAGAAGATTATAGTAGTAAACAATATTCATCAGATGAGGGTGTTTTATCAATTATGTATCATCGTTTTAACGAGTCAAAATACCCATCTACAAATATTCAAATGAATATTTTTAAAAAACATGTAGAAATTATAAAAAATTCTAATTTTGATTTTTATAATCCAGTTGAATTTGAAAAAAACTTTAAACAAACGAAGAAGAAAAAAAAGATTTTACTAACAATTGATGATGCATTTTCATCTTTTTATAATGAGGCGTGGCCATATTTAAAGAAAAATAAAATTCCATTCATATTATTTGTATCAACTGAACCTGTAGGCAAAAATGGGTATATGACATGGGAACAAATTAAAGAAATAGAAAAAACAGATTTTGCATCTATTGGTCATCATTCTCATACACATGATTATTTAATAGATAAAACTGATGAAGAATTTATTGACGACATATTAAAAGCTAATAAAATTTTTATAGAAAAAATTGGCTATATACCTCCTCTATTTTCTTATCCATTTGGAGAATATTCGAAATTCATGAAAGAATATATATCAAAAAATTTTAAACTTGCCTTTGGTCAGCACTCAGGCGTTATAGACGTGAATAAAGAAAAATTTGAGTTACCAAGATTTCCAATTAATGAAAATTATGGTGAGCTTAAAAGATTTAAATCTATAATTAATTCATTTCCATTAGAGTATAAAAGATTAATGCCTGAGGAAAAAAAAATTAATAATCAAACAAACCCACCTAAATTTAAAGTTGAATTTTTTGATGATCAAGAAAATATAAAAAATATTAATTGCTATTCTAATGAAGGAGATAAGTGGGAAAAGTCAAAAACTTATTTTGATGGTAATAATTTATCAATTATATTTAGGGCACCTTTTAAGCCTAGACGTGGAAGAATAAATTGTTCTTTAAACGATGGAGATAAATGGAGATGGTTTGGAGTTCAATTTATTATAGCAAAAAACTAAATTAGACTGTCAAGATCGATACTAGATGGAAGTAATTTAGCATCATCAAAGTCCTTTAGATTATTTTGTTTAATAATTTTTTGTAAAACATCAACATACTGTTCTCCTGTTTCGGCATACTCATTTAAATATTTTGAGAGGACTATACTATCTAAAGGTTTTTTTTGATCTCTAAGCTTAGCTCTTGCTTTTCTAAATTCTACGTAAGACGAGTGTGTATTTAAATTTCTTTGATATGCTCTTACTGAAGCTTGTAGAACATTAAACTTCATTACTTTATGACCCTCATTCTTATCTGCTTCTTTAGGTTTGAGTCCTTCTCCAGACCAAGTCCATTGGCCAAATAATGCATTTCCTTCTTGGGCAAATCTAGATGTTCCCCAACCAGTTTCTTTAGCTGCTTGAGCTATAGCCAAAGATACTGGAACTTCATCCATTCTTATTTTGAGAATCGACAAATCTTTAGAGGTAACACCGTACTGTTTATATTTGCTTTCAAGCCATTTTTTTTCTAAGCTTGAATTATTATTTTTGTTTATAATACTAAAAAGTCGCTTCCTATCAATTTTTATGTTGTTATTTTCCTTTAAAACTAATGGTAAAACAATTTGAATAAAAAAATCTTTTCTTTTTTTTGTATCTTCAATCATTTTAATCTCGTTAGGCAATAAAGTAAGAGCTACTGGTTTAACTAATTTTTTTTCTCTTACTTCTTTTAACGTGTAATTTGTATCTTCAAATAGTTGCTTAATAGTAGAAGCATTTAATCTGACGGAGTCTACCTCCAGGTCATTTAAACTAAAAATATCTACTAAGAGATCTTTTTCATTTAGAGGCTCTTTACTCTTACCTTCATTATTCAATGTATAAGCTAGAATAGCTTTAGAATTATTTTGAAATTCTAAATTTTTATTATTTTTATAATTTATGATTAAAGGCAAACAATAAAAAAAAATTAAAGTTATAAGAGAACTTAAAAAAATTTTTGGAATAGATCCAAAATTTTTTTGATCAAAATATTTTATAAATTTAATATTCTTTTTCATATTTAAACTGCATCTACCTCTTTAATTTCTGGAATATAGTGACGCAAAAGATTTTGAACTCCTTGTTTTAAAGTCATTGTAGAACTTGGACACCCAGAACAACTTCCCTGTAACTGAACTTTAACTACTCCATCTTTAAATTCTTTAAATTTGATATCGCCACCATCTCTAGCAACAGCTGGTCTTATTTTTTCGTCTAATATTTTGATAATTTTTCTCTCTATGTCTTCTAAGTCTTTAGAATTCTCATTTAAATCTTTCTTGATAACATATTCATTACCTTCAGAATAAAAATCATTTATTAACGATATTGCAATATGTTTTATCTCATCCCACGTTGCATTATCGTATTTATTAATTGAGATAAAATCTTTACTTAGAAAGATGCTTTGCACTCCATCAATAGACAGTAAATTTTTGACTAACACATTGTTAGTTTCATCTTTTTTTGTAATTTCGAAGGATCCACTTTTCGAAACTAATTTACTAGGAAGAAATTTAATTGAATTAGGATTTGGTGTAATTTCAGTCTGAACAAACATGATTTATATATAATCAATAATTTTAAAATTTAAACTTATTATTTTAAAAACTTAAAAACCCACTATTTCATGAATTTTTTTAATTTTTTTTGAGGCAATATCACCTGCTTTAAGAGATCCATCTAGAAGAATCTTATCTAAATAGCTTTTATCACCTAATAACTTTTTAATTTCAGTTGATATAGGATTAATTTTATCAATTAATGTTTGAGCTAGATTTTCCTTAAAATTAGAAAAATTTTTTCCAGAAAATTCTTTTATAGATTTTTCCAAAGATGAGTTTGTTAAACTTGTATAAATATTTATCAAATTTCTTGCCTCAGGTCTTTTATTAAGTTCTTCTATATCTGATGGCATGGGCAACGGGTCAGTTTTTGCTTTTTTTACCTTGTTTATAATTTGATCATTTTCATCTGTTAAATTTATTCGTGCTAAATCGGATAACTCAGATTTGCTCATTTTTTTTGTCCCATCTTTGAGACTCATAATTCTTGAATAATTTTTTTGAATTAAAGGCTCAGGCAATTTAAAAAAATTTTCTGAATTAAAATCCTTGTTAAATTTTTCAGCTATATCTCTACAAAGCTCTAAATGTTGTTTTTGATCATCTCCAACAGGTACATGAGTTGTGTCATATAACAATATATCAGCTGCCATTAATACAGGGTAAGAGTAAAGTCCGATACTTGCCTTTTCTTTATCTTTGCCTGCTTTTTCTTTGAATTGTGTCATTCTATTCAACCACCCCATTCTAGCTGTACAACTCAATATCCATGCCGCCTCAGAGTGTGCACTGACTTGTGATTGATTAAAAATAATACTCTTTTCTGGATCAATACCACTTGCTACAAAAGTTGCTACAGTTTCTCTAATATTGTCTCTTAATTCGTCAGGAATTTGACCAACAGTTATTGCGTGCAAATCAACTACACAAAAAATACAATTATTTTCTTTATCATTATTTAAATCAACAAAATTTTTAATAGCTCCTAAATAATTGCCTAAATGGAGATTTCCAGTAGGCTGGACACCCGAAAAAATTTTTTTTCCCATAATTTAATATCTTATTTTAATATCATCATATTTAAAAGCTTTGATAAATAAAGATATTAACAAGTAAAATACTATGCTTAAAACAACGGATAATATCATATAAAATGATTTAAAATAATTTTCATAAGCTAGCTGATTATCAAAAAATAAAATCAAATATTTAAAAACAATTCCCATACAAAATGATGAAAATATAATTTTAAAAAATCTTAATATAAAAATTCTATTGAATTTAAAGAGGTCTCTATTACTCAAGTAAATCAATAAAACTATTGAATTGAACCAGGACGAAATTGTAGTTGCAATCGGAATAATTATGAAACCAATACTTTTAAAATAATAAACGCTAATAATTATATTTAGAAAAACTGAAACTAAAGAAATATAAAAAGGTGTTTTAGTATCATGATTTGCGAAGAAAAAAGTAGAAAAAACCTTAGTTAAAACAAATGCTGGCAAACCCATACCAAAATAATATAATGCTCTTCCTGAGTTTTGTATTGCTACCTCATTAAATGAACCATAGCCAAACAAGGCAGAAATAATTTTCTCAGCACCTATTAATAACGCGATAGAAGCTGGTATGCTTAAAAACATACTTAACTCAAGCGCTTTATTCTGGATTTGTAAAATCTTATTTTTTTTTTTTAATTGTACATATTTAGAGAGCTGAGGTAAAACAACAACACTGATTGCAATTCCCGCTATTGCTAAATTTATCTGATAAATTCTATCGGCATAATATAGATATGAAACTGCACTTGCCTGAAAAGAAGCTATGATAGTTCCAACTAATATATTAATTTGTGTAACTCCAGATGAAAATATACTTGGTAACAGCTTTCTAAAAAAAATTTTAATTTTATAATTAATTTCGAAATCAAATTTAAATTTTATAGAGTACAATTTTCCAAGGAATTTATATAAAAAAATCAATTGAAGAAGGCCTGCTATTGATACACCGTATGAAAGATAATATATCAAATTATCTCCTAAGACACTTCCTAAAAATAAAATTCCAACTAAAACTAAATTTAAGATTATTGGGGCTGCTGATGCAGCAGCAAACTTATTATGTGAGTTCAATATTGCTGAAAAAAACGATGATAAACATACAAACATTAAGAATGGAAAAGTTATCCTTGTTAAATCAATAGCAAGTTGGATTTTTTGTTCATTTTCCATAAACCCTGGTGCAATAAGACTCACAACAAAAGGCATAAAGATTTCAGCAATTAAAACTAAAACTAGAAGACTTAAAAATAATAGGTTAAATATTTCATTTGCAAATTTATTAGATTTAGATTTACTTTTTGTTAATTCAGAAGTGTAACTTGGCACAAAGGCTGCGTTGAAAGTTCCCTCCGCAAAAAGTCTTCTAAAAGTGTTTGGTACTCTAAACGCTACAAAAAATATATCCGCGAGGAAACTTGTTCCAAGAAATATTGCTATTAATACATCTCTTAAATAACCAAGTAATCGACTTATTATGGTATAAAAACCAAAAGTCCCTGTTGACTTAATTAAGTTCATAAATCATATTAGTCTTAATTTTACCCCATTTGTACAACTAATTAACGTCAATGAAAAAAACTAAAATAGATCATTACACGGACAAGGAAGCTTTAGAGTTTCATAGTCATAAAAAACCAGGGAAGATTGAAATTTCTTCTTCAAAAAATATGACAACAAAAAGAGATCTTGCATTAGCATATTCTCCAGGTGTGGCAGCTCCAGTAAGGGCAATAAGTAATAACCCCGAGTCTGTTTTCGACTATACAAGTAAAGGAAATCTGGTTGCAGTTATAAGTAACGGCTCTGCAATTCTTGGTATGGGGAACTTAGGTGCATTGGCTTCAAAACCGGTAATGGAAGGAAAAGCAGTTTTGTTTAAAAGATTTGCCGATATTGATTCAATAGACTTAGAAATTGACTCTTCAGATCCAATAGAAATTATTAATAGTATAAAAAATTTTGCGCCAAGTTTTGGTGGTATAAATCTTGAAGATATTGCAGCCCCAGACTGTTTTATTATTGAAGAAAAACTTAGAGAGATTTTAGATATACCAGTTTTTCATGATGATCAACATGGTACTGCAATCATAACTACAGCAGCTTTAATTAATGCTTTAGACATTACTAAAAAGTCTATAGATAAAATTAAAGTTGTTATCAATGGAGCAGGTGCGTCGGCAATGGCTTGTGCAAATTTATTCAAAAAAAGTGGTGTTCCTCAAAAAAATATTACAATGATTGATCGTAAAGGTGTAATTTTTAGAGGTAGAGATAATTTAAATCAATGGAAATCGAGTCACGCTATTGAGACTAAAGATCGAACACTAAATGATGCAATAAACAAGGCTGATGTTTTCTTAGGTCTCTCTGCAAAAGGAGCTTTGACTAAGGAAATGGTTAAAAGAATGGCTAATGAACCAATAATCTTTGCTTGTGCTAACCCTGATCCAGAAATTACCCCTGAGGAAATAGAGGAAGTTCGAGACGATGCTATAATTGCTACTGGTAGATCAGATTATCCAAACCAAGTTAATAATCTATTGGGCTTCCCATACATTTTTAGAGGTGCGTTAGACGTACGATCTAAAACAATTAATGAAGAAATGAAAGTTGCTGCTGCGCATGCGATCGCTAATCTAGCTAAAGAAGATGTACCAGATGAAGTTGTGGCTGCGATGGGTGGGGAAAGACCTCATTATGGAAAAGAATATATAATTCCATCTACATTTGATCCAAGATTAATTAGCGTAATACCGACGGCTGTTGCAAAGGCTGCCGTGGATACTGGAGTAGCTAGAATTAAAATTGAAAATTTTGAAATTTATAAAGAACAATTAAAACAGCGATTAGATCCAACCGTAACTATTATGCAAGGTATAAATACTTATATTAAAAAGAAACCAAAAAAAGTTATTTTTGCAGATGGAGAGAATGAAAATATGCTAAAAGCAGCAATTGAATTTAAAAATTCAAATTTAGGAATACCTATTTTGATTGGAAAAGAGGATAAGGTTAAAGAACAAATAAAAAAAATTGGTTATAACGAAAATTTTGATATTGAAATTGTAAATTCAAAAGACTCATCTAAAAGACAAAAATATACTAAGTATCTTTTTCAAAAACTCCAAAGAAAAAAAGGAATGCTTGAATGGGATTGTGATAGATTAGTCAAAAACGACAGAGTTATTTGGGCTTCCTGCATGGTAGCTTGTAAAGATGCAGATGCGATGGTAACTGGTAACACTAGAAGATATTCTTCATCCCTTGAAAAAGTAATTAAAGTGGTAGACCCGAGAGCAGGGGAAATAATGTTTGGCTTAAATTTAGTGGTAAATAGAGGTAAAACAATTTTTATATGTGATACCTCAGTCATTGAATATCCTGATGCAAATCAGCTAGCAGATATGGCCTCATCTGCTGCAAGAGTTGTAAGAATTTTTGGATTTGATCCCAAGGTAGCTTTTCTTTCTCATTCAACTTTTGGTCAACCAATAACAGATAGAACTAAAAGAATCAGTGATGCGGTGAAAATTTTAAAAAGTAGAAATGTTGATTTTAAATTTGATGGTGAAATGCAGCCAGATGTTGCGTTGGAAGAAATGTATAAAGAACTTTATCCTTTTTCCGAGATTGTGGGAAATTCTAATGTTTTGATAATGCCAAGCCAACATAGTGCAGCTATTTCATATAAAATGATAAAATCTATGAGTAGAGCAAAAGTAATTGGTCCTTTACTAATAGGCTTAGGTCTTCCAATTGAAATTGCCCCTTTAAGAAGTTCTACCTCAGAAATATTAAACCTAGCATCTATAGCAGCTTACTCAGCAGATGTTATAGATTATAAAAAATAATTTAATTTTTTTGAATTCGAAGATCTTCTAAGAGTAAAATACTCGCAATTACATTTTCAACATCTAAGATATCTTTTGCCTCTTCAATTACCTGTTTTTTTTCATCTGAAGTTATAGCTATTCCGTAGATATATATCTTTTTTTTATAAGTATCAATTTGGTAATTTGCAGATTTAATATTTTTATTTAAAATTAAAGCAGTTCTTAATTGAGAAGT
>CABYZW010000003.1 GCA_902523615.1 uncultured Pelagibacteraceae bacterium
TTATTTAATACCTAAAGGAAAACATATCAATTTCAATCAAGGAGAAAAGATTAAAAAAGGGGAGTATTTATTAGATGGTCAGCCTTTACCACATGATATATTGAGAATAATGGGGATTAAAGATTTAACTGAGTATTTTGTTAACCAGGTTCAAGAGGTTTACAGATTACAAGGTGTAGTAATTAATGATAAGCATATTGAAACAATTTTAAGACAAATGTTGAAAAAAATTGAAGTAAAAACCACTGGAGACTCAAGTTTTCTACCAGGTGAAATTGTGGATAGAATTAAATTTGATAGTAACAACGAGAAACTAAAATCTGAGGGTAAAACTCCTGCTACAGGGGAAAGAATATTAATGGGCATCACAAAGGCTTCATTACAAACAGAGTCCTTTATTTCTGCTGCCTCTTTCCAAGAAACTACTAGAGTATTAACTGATGCGGCCATAAAAGGTAAAGTTGATCCTTTACATGGTCTAAAAGAAAATGTAATCGTAGGAAGATTGGTGCCTGCGGGGACTGGAAATATAAAGAACAATTGGAACAAAAAAGCTCTAGAAGATGATAATAAATTTTTGTCTGAGCAAGAGAAGATTGAGTCTGCAGAAACTCAAGTAAATCAATAAAAATAACTGTCCAGTTTAAGAGTTTTAGTTTGACAAAGTCGAATTAATTAGTATTTTGGCGATATTTTTGGTTGGAATGTAGTACCATTTTGGAACTAAACGCTGCCACAAATAACATGTCAGTTATTTCACTCAAAAATCAACTTATATAACTTAGAAACGATGCCGACCATTAACCAATTGTTAAAAAAAAAGAGAGTCAAACAAATTAATAGGAATAAAGTTCCTGCTCTCGAGAAACAACCTTTGAAAAGAGGTGTATGTGTAAAGGTTTACACCACTACTCCAAAAAAACCTAATTCTGCTTTAAGAAAAGTTGCTAGGGTGAGATTATCAAATGGTTTTGAGGTTACAGCTTATATTCCAGGAGAGGGACACAATTTACAAGAACACTCAGTAGTTTTAATAAGAGGTGGAAGAGTAAAAGATTTACCTGGTGTAAGGTACCATATTTTAAGAGGAAACTTAGATACTCAAGGGGTAGCTAATAGAAAAAAGAGAAGATCATTATATGGAACTAAAAAAGGTAAATAAAAATGTCTAGAAAAAAAACACAGCCAAAAAAAAATATTGTTCCTGATCCAAAATTTAATTCCACAATTATTCCAAAATTGATTAACAACATAATGTATGATGGTAAAAGAGGTGTTGCATCAAAAATTGTTTATGATGCAATTGAAAAGATTAAGACGAAGTCAAAAGATGAACCTATAAATATTTTCAATGAAGCTATTAATAATATTAAACCTACTGTAGAAGTGAGATCTAGACGTGTTGGTGGTGCGACTTATCAAGTACCTGTAGAAGTAAAAAGTAAAAGAGCTCAAGCATTAGCAATAAGATGGTTAGTAGAATCTGCAAGAAAAAGAAAAGATAAACATATGTCAGATAAAATCTTTAATGAACTTTATGATGCATATGAAAAAAAAGGTGCTGCGGTTAAGAAAAGAGAGGATGTGCATAAGATGGCTGAGTCAAACAAAGCTTTTGCACACTTTAGGTGGTAATTACAATGCCGAGAACTCATACATTAGATAAATATAGAAATATTGGGATCATGGCACATATAGATGCTGGCAAGACTACTACTACTGAAAGAGTTTTGTATTATACAGGTAAAAGTCATAAAATTGGTGAAGTACATGATGGTGCAGCAACTATGGACTGGATGGAACAAGAACAAGAGAGAGGTATTACGATAACTTCTGCTGCTACCACATGTTTTTGGCAAGATCACAGAATTAATATTATTGATACGCCTGGACACGTAGATTTTACAATTGAAGTCGAGAGATCTTTAAAAGTTTTAGATGGAGCTGTAGCTGTGTTTGATGGTGTTGCGGGTGTTGAACCTCAATCAGAAACAGTGTGGAGACAAGCCGATAAGTACAAAGTTCCAAGAATTTGTTTTGTTAATAAACTTGATAGAACAGGTGCAGATTTCTTCAGATGTGTTGATATGATCAAAGATAGACTAGGGGCCAAACCTTTAGTATTACAAGTTCCTGTTGGGATAGAAACCTCTTTAACTGGTGTAGTAGATTTAGTTAAAATGAAAGCTCAAATATGGAAAAATGAAGCCTTAGGAGCTGAGTGGGAATACAAAGATATTCCAGATGACCTGAAAGAAATTTCTCAAAAATATAGAACAGAATTAGTTGAAATGGCTGTTGAACAAGATGAAAAATTGATGGAAGCTTATTTAAATGGAGATGAAATCAAAGAGATAGATTTAATAAAATGTATTAGAAAAGGAACCTTAAATTTTAGTTTTGTACCAGTATTAACTGGTTCAGCTTTCAAGAACAAGGGTGTACAACCTTTACTTGATGCTGTTATTAATTATTTACCAAGTCCAATTGATATCGGCTCAATAAAAGGGACAAAACCTGGTTCAGATGGCGAGATCGAAATGAAATTTGAGGATGGAGCTGGTTTTTCTGCTTTAGCTTTTAAAGTAGCTAATGATCCATTTGTTGGTTCTCTTACATTTATTAGAATTTATTCAGGTACTATCAAAACTGGCACAGGCATCTATAATTCATCAAAGGAAAAAGAGGAAAGAGTTGGAAGAATGCTCTTAATGCATGCTAATTCAAGGGAAGACATCAAAGAGGCAAATGCTGGTGATATTGTTGCTTTGGCAGGATTAAAATATACCATAACCGGTCATACTTTGTGTGATGAAGAAAGACCTGTTTTACTAGAACCTATGGAATTTCCAGATCCAGTTATTGAAATAGCAGTTGAACCAAAAACAAAAGCAGACCAAGAAAAAATGGGTGAAGCTTTAGGAAGATTAGCAAAAGAAGACCCTTCTTTTAGAGTAACTTCAGATGAAGAGTCTGGTCAAACTATAATAAAAGGAATGGGCGAACTTCATTTAGACATAATTGTTGACCGTATGAAACGAGAATTTAAAGTTGAGGCAAATGTAGGAGCTCCACAGGTTGCATACAGAGAGACATTAGAAAATTCATCTGAGGTTGAATATACTCACAAAAAACAGAGTGGTGGTGCTGGCCAGTTCGCTAAAGTTAAGCTTTTAGTCGAACCTCAAGAACCTGGTGCTGGTAGATCAGTAGAAAGTAAAATTAAAGGCGGTGCAATTCCAAAAGAATTTATTCCTGGAGTTGAAAAAGGAATTGAAACAGTTTCAGATAGTGGAATTTTAGCTGGGTTCCCTATGATTGATTATAAAGTAACTATACTGGATGGTTTACACCATGATGTAGACTCAAGTGTCCTAGCTTTCGAACTTGCTAGCAGAGCTTGTTTTAAGGAGGCCTGTACAAAAGGAACTTTAAAACTATTAGAACCAGTAATGAGAGTTGAAGTGGTTACACCAGAGGATTATATGGGTGATGTAATCGGAGATTTAAATAGTAGAAGAGGACAAATTAGTACTCAAGAGCAAAGAGGTAATGCGACTGTTATTACTGCAATGGTTCCATTAGCAAATATGTTCGGTTATATAAATAATTTAAGATCAATGTCACAAGGAAGAGCGCAATACTCAATGTTTTTTGACCATTACTCTAAAGTTCCACAAAATGTTCAAGATGAAGTAACTAAAAAAATTGCAGGTTAGTATGGAAAAACAAAATATAAGAATAAAACTTAGAGCTTATGACAATAAAATCTTAGATGCTTCTACTGAAGAGATAGTGAATACAGTAAAAAGAACCGGAGCAACTATTAAAGGCCCAATACCATTACCAACTAAAATAGAAAGATATACAGTTTTAAGATCGCCTCACATAGATAAAAAAAGCCGAGAACAATTCGAGTCTCGAACACATAAAAGATTAATTGATATTATTGAACCCACACCACAAACAGTCGAAGCACTTATGAAACTAGACTTAGCTTCAGGTGTTGATGTGGAGATAAAAATATAGTTATGAATGAAATTGCTTTAATTGGCCGAAAAATTGGAATGACTAGAGAATTTTATAAATCAGGTCACCTTATCCCTGTAACAGTGATTAAGATGGAAAAAGCTAGAGTTATAAATGTAATTAATGAAGAAAAAAGGGGATACAAAGCAGTTCAACTTGGATATGGAAAAATTAAAAATTCAAAACTTACAAAAGCAATGAAGGGTTTTTTTGCAAAAAAAAATACTGAAGCGAAAAAAAGGTTAAAAGAATTTAGAGTTTTAAATCTTGAAAACTATAAAGAGGGTAACGAATTTGGTCTTGAAATATTTAAAGATATTAAATTTGTTGATACAAAATCGAGAACTATAGGTAAAGGCTTTGCCGGAGCTATGAAAAGGCATAATTTTAGTGGTTTAAGAGCAACACATGGTGTTTCAATTTCACATAGATCACATGGCTCAACAGGTCAAAGACAAGATCCGGGTAAAGTTTTTAAAGGGAAAAAAATGGCTGGTCATATGGGAAATAAATTAAGAACTATGCAAAATATTGAGATTATTAAAACTGATCTTGATAATGAGTTGCTTTATTTAAAAGGATCTATACCAGGTTCCAAAAATTCAGAGGTTATTGTTAAGGGTTCAGTTAAAAATATTAAAAAATTAACTATGAATGAAAAAATAAAAGCGGCAGAGGAAGCAAAAAAAACCCCAGATAAAAAGAAGAAGTAATGAAAATTGATAAATTAAACTTAGATGGTAAAAAAAGTTCTATAGAAGTACTTGATAAAATTTTTTCTGCTAAAATTAATAAAAAGTTAATAAGCAATGTACTATATAAAACCAATGCAAATTACAAAGGTCGTCACGCTAAAACAAAACAACAAAACGAAGTTTCAGGACCAACATCTAAAATTTATGCACAAAAAGGAACAGGTAATGCAAGACATGCTAGCAGAAAAGCACCAATTTTTGTTGGTGGTGGAGTTGCTCATGGTCCAAAAGGTGAGTTATCTTATAAAAAAAGAAAACTTAATAAAAGTGAAAAGAAAAATGGTATTGCTTCATTAATAAGTGCGAAAGTTAAAAGTAAAAACTTAGTAATATTTAGCGATTTTAATAATGAGATTAAAAAAACTAAAGAAATGACTGCAATTATTAAAAAATTCGAGATGTCAAATTCATTAATAATTTTAGATAAGTCTTCAAGAGATAAAATTGAAAAATCAATAAGAAATATACCAAATATTAAAGTTACAGACACAAATCATTTTAGTGCTTATGATATAATAAAATTTAAAAAAGTTATTTTTACAGAAACTTCTGTGAAAGAATTAGAAAAAAGATACACATAATGGATAAAATACATTTATATGATAAGATTATTTCTCCAATAGTTACAGAGAAATCTACAAATTTATCTGAGCAAAATAAAATTGTTTTTAAAGTTCCCTTTACTTCAAACAAAAAAATTTTAAAAGATAATATAGAAAAAATTTTTAAAGTTAACGTAATAAAAATAAATATCATTAATAAGCAAAATAGAACAAAATTAACGAGAGGAAGAAAAGTAAAAATTTCTGGATATAAAAAAGCTATAATAACTCTTAAAAAAGGTCAAAGCATTGATCTAACTACAGGAATTTAAATGGCATTAAAAACTTTTAAACCTTACACAAAATCAACAAGAGGAACAATCTTAGTTGATAGGTCTAGTCTTTGGAAAGGTAAACCTTTTAAGTCGTTAGTGTCTCCAAAGAACTCTATGAAAGGAAGAAATAATAATGGACATATTACATCTACAAATAGAGCTGGAGGTCACAAAAAAATGTATAGACACATCGATTTTTACAGAAAAAAATTTGATATGCCTGCAGTAGTTGAAAGGATTGAATATGACCCAAATAGATCTTGCTATATAATGTTGGTAAAATTTGACGATAACTCACACTATTATTATTTAGCCCCACAAAAGATTAAAGTTGGAGACAAAATAGAAAACGGAGAAAAAAAAGAAATTAAGGTGGGGAATTGTATGCCTTTACAAGATATTCCAGTTGGTATCGATATACATAATGTTGAGATTCAGCCTGGAGGTGGAGGAAAAATTGCCAGGTCAGCAGGGACTTCAGTCACTATAAGTGGTTTAGATGGTAATTATAGTTTGATAAAATTAGCATCTGGTGAAGTAAGAAAAATTGACTCAAGATCATTAGCAACTATAGGTGTTTTAAGTAATCCTGATCAAAAGAACATTAAAATTGGTAAAGCTGGCAGATCTAGATGGCTTGGAAGAAGACCGCATACTAGAGGAGTTGTTAAAAATCCAGTTGACCATCCACACGGAGGTGGAGAAGGTAAAAGTGCAGGAGGTAGGCATCCAGTTTCTCCAAAAGGTCAATCTGCAAAAGGTCTTAAAACTAGAGATAATAAGAGAACAGATAAGTTTATAATAAAAAGACGAAACAAAAGGAAAGATACAAAATAATGGCTAGAGCAATTTGGAAAGGACCTTTTGTTGAGGAAAGTTTGATGAAAAAGGTTGATAAATACAAAATTGATACCAAAAAAATACCAATTAAAACTTGGTCAAGAAAATCTACTATAATTCCAGATTTTGTTGGTGTGAGTTTTTTAATTTATAATGGTAAAAAATTTATTCCAATAACTGTTTCAGAAGATATGGTTGGACATAAGTTGGGAGAATTTGCACCAACAAGAAGTTTTTTTGGACATACTCCAGCAGATAAAAAAGCTAAACCAGCTGAAGCTACGGATAAAAAATAATTATGAATAAAAAAAAGATTGATAAATTGAAAGAAAAAACTGTTAGGTCTGTGAACAATAATATACGATCTAGTGTGAGAAAGCTTAACCCCATTTTAAAAGGTATAGTTGGAAAAAAAGTTGATAATGCAATAAGAGATTTAAGTTTTTCAGAAAAGCGAATAACTAAAGAAATCAGAAAAACAATTAATTCTGCAGTGGCAAATGCTGAAAATAATTTTCAGTACGATATTGATAAGTTAGTAGTTAAAGAGGCTTATTGTGGTAAAAAAATTGTTATGAAAAGATTTAGACCTCGTGCAAAAGGTAGAGCTGCACCTATAATAAAACCTTACTCGAGTGTTACAATAATTTTATCTGAAATAAAAAAAGTGGAAAGTTATGGGTCAAAAAGTTAATCCTGTTGGTTTTAGATTAGGAGTAAATAGAGGCTGGGACTCTGTTTGGTATGCTAAAAAGAAAGATTTTGGTAACTACTTAATAGAAGATTTTAAAATTAGAGAATATATCAAAAAAAATGTAATTAATTCGGGTGTATCAAAAGTCATGATTGAGCGAACCTCTAACAAATGTTATGTTACAATTTATACATCTAGACCAGGATTTGTTATTGGAAAAAAAGGAAGTGATATAGATAAGATTAAGAATAATTTATCAAAATTCACTTCAAATGAGGTAACACTAAATATAAAAGAGGTAAAAAAACCTGAAACAAATGCATTTTTAGTTGCTGAAAATATTGCACAACAATTAGTAAAAAGAATATCTTATAGACGGGCAATGAAAAGGGCTATGCAATCATGTTTAAGATTGGGTGCTAAAGGTATAAAAGTCTCAATAAGTGGTAGATTGGGTGGAAATGAGATTGCGAGAACTGAGTGGTTAAGAGATGGAAGCATACCATCGCATACTTTAAGGGCCGACATAGATTACGCTGAAGCAGAGGCTTTAACCACATATGGAATTATTGGAATAAAAGTATGGATTTACAAAGGTGAGGTTTTTGCAAAAGAATTTAGTCAGGAAACTAATAAAACTACTATTAAAGGGAAAAAAGAATAATATGTTACAACCAGTAAGAACAAAATGGCGAAAAGCTCATAAGGGAAGAATTCATGGTAGTGCTTCAAGAGCAAACTTTATAAATTATGGAGCATATGCATTAAAAGCGCTCTCACCAGAACGAGTTACAGGGAAACAAATAGAGGCTGCTAGAGTTGCTCTAACAAGACATATGAAAAGACAAGGCAGAGTCTGGACAAGAATATTCCCTAATATACCTGTTTCAAAAAAACCAATAGAAGTAAGGATGGGTAAAGGTAAAGGTTCTCCAGAATATTATGCATGTAGAGTTAAACCAGGCAGAATTTTATTTGAAGTAGATGGAGTTTCAGAACAGGTGGCAAAAGAAGCGTTATATAAAGCGTCTGCAAAACTACCAATAAAAACTAAAACAATTAAGAGATTTACATAATATGAAAAAACAAGAAATTAAAAAATTAACTAAAGATCAAATTTTGAAGAATATAGATAAATTTAAAAAAGATTTATTTAATTTTAGATTTCAAAAAATTAATTCTCAGATTACTAACCCTGCAAAAATAGGTGAAACAAAAAAAACTATAGCAAGACTTAAGACTATATTGAAAGGAAAGATAAATGCCTAAGAAAATTTTAACTGGAATTGTGGTAAGTGACAAACCTAATAAAACAATAACGGTAATGGTGGAAAGAAAATACTCCCATCCATTATTAAAAAAAGTAATTAAAGTAAGAAAAAAATATAATGTGCATGATGAAAATAATAGATTTAAGAATGGTGATAAAGTTTCAATTATCGAGAGTAAACCATTTTCAAAAAATAAAAAATTTCAAGTAATGGAGAAAAGTATTTAATGATACAAGTGCAGACAGAATTAAATGTTGCAGATAACACCGGTGCCAAAAAAATTGAATGTATCAAGGTTCTGGGTGGATCTAAAAGAAGATATGCAAGTATTGGAGACACAATAGTTATAGCTGTTAAAGAGGCTATTCCAAAAGGAAAAGTTAAAAAAGGCTCAGTGCATAAAGCTGTTGTTGTGAGGGTAAAAAAGGGAATACACAGAGATGACGGATCAAAGGTAAGATTTGATAATAATGCAGCTGTTTTGGTTGATGATAAAGGTGAACCAGTTGGAACAAGGATTTTTGGACCTGTTACTAGAGAGCTTAGAAATAGAGGTCAAATGAAAATAATTTCATTAGCACCGGAGGTCTTATAATGATTAGAAAGGGTTTAAAAGTAATCGTTTTAACTGGAAAAGATAAAAAAAAAGAGGGTGAAGTTATTGAAATAGATAGAGCGCAGAATAAAGCTAAGATTAAAGAGATAAATATGGTTAAAAAACATGTTAAAACTACAAAAGAAAAAAAAGGTGGAATAATAACTAAAGAAAATTTTATCCATTTATCAAATCTTAAGCTTGTTAATACAAAGTCTAAAAAAAAAACTGAGGTTAAAAAATAATGATTCCAAGATTAAAAGAATTATATTTTAAAGAAATACAACCTTCTTTAAAAACACAATTTGGATTTAAGAATATATATATGGGTCCAAAGATAAATAAAATTGTTTTGAATATGGGGCTTGGTTTAGATGGAAATGACACAAAAGTTTTAAAATCTTGTGAAGAAGACTTAGCAAAAATAACAGGTCAAAAGCCTATAATTACTAAATTTAAAAAATCAGTAGCTAATTTTAAGACAAGAAAAGGGTCAAATGCAGGATTAAAAGTAACATTGAGAAAAGATAAAATGTATGAATTTATTGATAGGCTTGTAAATATTGCATTACCAAGAATTAAAGATTTTAGAGGCCTATCACCAAACGGGTTCGACAAATTTGGTAATTATACTTTTGGTGTTAAGGAGCACATTATATTTCCGGAAGTAAGTTTTGATAGGGCTGACAAAATAAGAGGTATTGATATTATAATAGTTATAGCATCAAAAGATAAAAAACATAGTTATGCACTTTTGGAAAAACTGAATTTCCCATTTATTAAAAAAGGAGAAAATTAAAATGGCTAAATTAAGTTCGATAAACAAAAATAATAGACGGATAAAGATGTCAGATAAATATTATAAAAAAAGAGAAAAACTAAAAAAAATTATCATGAATAAAAAACTAACATTAGAGGAAAGGTTTGTTGCACAACAAAAACTTTCTAAATTACCCAGAAACTCAGCAAAAACTAGGGTCATGAATAGATGTCAAATTACTGGTCGTCCACATGGAGTTTATAGGAAATTAAAGATTTCAAGAATCGCATTAAGACAACTTGGTCTACAAGGAAAAATTCCAGGTTTAATTAAATCAAGTTGGTAGAAAGGAAAATATGAGTTTAAGTGATCCAATTGGAGATATGTTAGCAAGAGTAAAAAATGCTCAATCTAGAAATCATAAGAAGGTTGAATTACCATCCTCTAATTTTAAATCAAAAATAGCAGGAATTCTTAAGAATGAGGGCTTTATTAAAGATTATAAGATTAACGTCATAGATAACAAATCCACATTGTCATTGGAATTAAAGTATCATTCAGGTAACCCTGTTATAAGTGCTATTGAGAGAGTATCTAAACCAGGGAGAAGAATTTTTTCTAGCGCTGAAGGTTTACCTAAAATAAATAACGGTCTAGGAATTGCTATTGTGTCAACACCAAAGGGAGTAATGACAGATATAGACGCAAGAAAACAACGACTAGGCGGAGAAATAATTTGCAAGGTATTTTAATGTCTAAAATAGGTAAAATAAATATAGATATTCCTGAAAAAGTTAAAGTAGCTTTGGCTGGAAATATACTTAACATAGAAGGTCCTTTGGGTAAAAAATCAATAGATATAGATTTAGAAATGTTCAATTTAGATATCAAAGATGGTAAACAAATATCAATAATACCAAAAAAAATTGATCAAAATACCAAGAGATTATGGGGAATGAAACGAAGTTTAATTAATAATGCAGTTATTGGTTCAAATACTGGATATGAAAAAGTAATTGAATTAATTGGCGTTGGTTACAGGGCTGCTTTAAAAGGTAATCAGTTAAACTTACAATTAGGTTATAGTCACGACATTAATTTTGACATCCCTGAAGGAATTAAAATTCAAGTTGAAAAACAAACTACCCTTAAGATAAGTGGCTCTGATAAGCAATTAGTAGGAGCAGTTGTATCTAAACTAAAAACACTAAGAAAAATTGAACCCTATAAGGGAAAAGGAATAAGGGAAAAAGGTCAATATGTTTTGAAAAAAGAGGGGAAGAAAAAATAATGAATTTGAATACTAGTAAAAGAAAAAGATTTAGAGTTAGCAATAAAGTAAAAAAAGTTGCATCAAAAGATAGACTAAGATTAAGTATATCAAGATCATCAAAGAATTTTTCAGCTCAAATTATTGATGATATCAAAAATATAACATTAATATCTGCTTCATCAGTTGAAAAGGATTTTAAATCTAAATCTAAGGTAAAAAAAACAGAGCTTTCAAAAATTGTTGCAGAAAAATTAGCTAATAGAGCACAAGAGAAAAAAATTACCAAAATATATTTTGATAGAGGAGTTTATAAATATCATGGAAGAGTTAAAGTTTTTGCAGAGACACTTCGAAAAAATGGTATGGAGTTCTAATATGGATAAAAATAAAGATCAAAAAAATGATGATATTTTAGAAAAATTAGTTCATATAAACAGAATCACAAAAGTAGTAAAAGGTGGAAGAAGATTTGGCTTTTCAGCTTTGGTTGTAGTAGGAAACCAAGCTGGGAAAATAGGTATAGCACATGCTAAAGCAAAACAAGTACCTGATGCAATTAAAAAGGCTAACGAGATGGCTAGAAGAAAATTAATTCATATACCTTTGAGAGAAGGAAGAACAATCCATCATGACGTAAAAGCAAAGGATGGATCAGGAAAAATTGTACTAAGAGCTGCTTCAAAAGGAACTGGTATAATTGCCGGTGGTCCTGTTAGAGCAGTTTGTGAAGTTTTAGGTGTTAAAGATATAGTAGCAAAATCCATGGGAACTTCCAATGCGCATAATGTAATTAGAGCTACAATGAAAGCATTATTGAAACAAAATTCACCAAAACAAATTTCGATAATTAGAAATAAAAAAATATCAGAGGTAATTGAAAAAAGGGGATGACGATAACTTTAAATAACACAACAAAAATTAATAAACCTAAAATAAGAGTTGGTAGAGGTATTGGGTCTGGTAAAGGAAAAACTTCTGGTAGAGGAGTTAAAGGCCAAAAATCAAGATCAGGTGTAGCAATCAAAAGTTTTGAGGGAGGTCAGATGCCTTTATATAGACGTCTTCCCAAAAGAGGTTTTAACTCTATAACAAAAAAAAATATTGCAGTTTTAAATCTTAATAAAATTCAATATTACATAGATAGAAAGAGTATCAAAGTAGATGATATTTTGAACACAAATATTCTTAAAAAATTGAGGTTAATCAATAAAAATTCAGTTATTTTAAAAATTTTAGGTTCTGGAGAAATAAAAGATAAAATAAATATTGAAGCAGATATGGCGTCAAAATCTGCTATTGAAAAACTTGAAAAAGTTGGCGGATCTATAAAATTAAAAAAATAATCAAAGACTAAATGAGTTCTTCATCTTCAACTTCAGATCTTAGAAATAGGATTATATTCACTATTGCAATTCTTGCAGTTTACAGGTTTGGTACATTCGTTCCATTACCTGGCATAGACCCAGAACAATTAAAAGTTATGATGGAAGGTAATCAAAAGGGTTTACTAGGTATGTTCAATGTTTTTGCGGGTGGTGCAGTAAGTAGAATGGCAATATTTGCTTTAGGCATCATGCCATATATTTCTTCAGCAATTATTGTGCAACTGTTAACTGGAGTTTCAGATTATTTTAAAAATCTAAAATCACAAGGTGAAATAGGAAGATCAAAAATTACTCAAATTACAAGATATGGAACAGTTTTGTTGGCAACTGTTCAAGGTTATGGGCTATCTGTGGGTTTAGAGTCATCAGCTAATTTAGTTATTAATCCTGGATTATTTTTTAAAATTTCAACGGTTACAACAATTGTTGCTGGTACAATTTTTTTAATGTGGCTCGGTGAACAAATAACTCAGAGGGGTATTGGTAATGGTATATCATTGATAATTTTTGCAGGTATAGTTGCTGAAATACCTAGAGCATTAGTTACAACTATTGAACTTGGCAGAACAGGTGCGGTCTCAACATTAATGATTTTAGCCATATTTATTTTGTTAATACTAACAGTTTTGTTTGTTGTTTTCATGGAAAGAGCTTTGAGAAAAATTTTAATCAATTATCCAAAAAGACAGATGGGAAACAAAATGTACGGAGGAGAGTCTTCTCATTTACCTTTAAAAATAAATCAAGCTGGAGTTATACCTGCTATTTTTGCCTCAGCTTTACTCTTATTACCGATTACTTTTTCAAATTTTAATTTTTCAGATAATGAAACATTTTTGAATTTGAGTTCTTTTTTTACTCAAGGCCAGCCTCTTTATATGTTACTTTACGCTTCAGGTATCATCTTTTTCACATTCTTTTATACTTCAATAACATTTAACCCAACGGAGACAGCTGATAACCTAAGAAAGTATGGTGGATTTATACCTGGTATTAGACCAGGTGAAAGTACTGCTTTATATATAGAAACTATTCTTACAAGATTGACAACTATAGGAGCATTGTATTTAACATTAGTTTGTTTAATGCCTGAATTTTTGATAGCAAATTATCCAATACCTTTTTATTTAGGAGGTGCTTCAATTTTGATTGTTGTTGTTGTAGCGATAGATACAGTTACACAAATTCAAACGAGATTAATGAGCTCTCAATACGAGCAACTAATAAAAAAAACTAAATTTGGTAGATAATTCAAAGTGAATCTAATTTTATTTGGACCTCCAGGAGCTGGCAAAGGCACCCAAGCACAATATTTAGTAAAAAAATTCAATGGTTATCAAATTTCAACAGGTGAAATGTTACGAGAAGAAATTCAAAAAAATTCTGAAGTAGGTAAAAAAATTATTAATGACATGAATGATGGAAAATTCGTTAATGACGAAATAGTAAATAAACTTATTAAAAATGCTGTATTTGATCCTGATAAAAAAAATAAATTGATATTTGATGGTTACCCTAGATCTTTAACTCAAGCTCAAAATTTGAGTGCAATATTAAAAGACTCTGGTCAAAAAATAGATTTTATTCTTTTTCTTAACGTTAATAAAGATACAATCATTAAAAGAATAGAAAAAAGAAAGATTTTAGAAAATAGATCTGATGATGATTTAAGCACTATTCTTAAAAGATATGACTCATATATGCAAACAACAAAGCCTGTACTAGAATTCTATTCAAAAAATTCTAACTTTTATGAGATTGATGGTAATCTTAAAATTGATGAAATAACCACAAAAATAGAGGGTTTAATCAATGTTTAATACGTTGACTTTAAAACATCTTCTTATATAAAAGGCTAAAAATTATCACAAATTTATGGCCCGTATTGCAGGTATTAATATCCCACAAAATAAATTAGTCCAAATTGGTCTAACTTATATTTATGGAATAGGTGATAAATTTTCGAAGCAAATTTGTTCCTCTTTGCAAATTCCAAAAGAAAAGCGTGTAAACCAACTCACAGATGAAGAAATTTTAAAAATCAGAGAATTTATAGATCAAAATTTTAAAGTTGAGGGTGATTTGAGAAGAGATTATTCATTAAGTATTAAAAGATTGATTGATCTTGCTTGTTACAGGGGTTCAAGACATAGAAAAAAGTTACCAGTTAGAGGCCAAAGAACAAGGTGTAATGCTAGAACAAGAAAAGGTAAAGCGATCGCTATTGCGGGCAAAAAATTAACACCACTTAAGAAATAGATATGCCAAAAGTTGATAAAGATGATAATAAAGAACAAAAGGTTGAAAAATCTTCAAAAAAAAATATCAAAAGTTCATATTCCAAAAAGAAAAAATCCAAAAAGAATGTGTTGAACGGTATAGCTTATGTTCAGTCAACGTTTAATAATACTATAATTTCTATTGCAGATACAAATGGTAATGTAATTTCATGGGCTTCAGCTGGTCAAAAAGGTTTTAAAGGCTCAAGGAAGTCAACACCATATGCTGCTCAAGTTGCTGCGGACTCAGCTGCAGCAAAAGCACTAGAGTATGGAATGAAAACTTTATCAGTCGAAGTAAAAGGTCCTGGTTCAGGAAGAGAAACAGCTTTACGAGCATTACAAGCTAGAGGTTTTAAAATTTTAACAATTAAAGATACAACACCAATGCCACATAATGGAACTAGACCACCAAAAAAAAGGAGAGTTTAATGGAAACAGAAAATGTTAATGTAAAAAATTGGAAATCATTAATTAAACCATCAAAACTAGATGTAAAAATTAGTGATGATTTTACTAAAGCAACAATTGTAGCTGAACCACTTGAAAAAGGTTATGGTTTAACTTTAGGAAATTCTCTAAGAAGAATATTACTTTCTTCGATCCGAGGTACTGCAGTAACTTCTATCCAAATAGATGGTGTTCTCCATGAATTTACTTCAATTAAAGGTGTTAGAGAAGATGTAACTGACATAGTTTTAAATGTAAAATCTCTGGCTTTAAAATGCTCTGCTGAGGGAACAAAAAAATTAGTTTTAGACGCGAAAGGACCAGGTGAAATAAAGGCTTCTGATATAAATCCAGTTACAGATGTTGAAATTTTAAACCCAGATTTAGTAATTTGTAATCTCGATGAAAAAACAAACTTTCATATGGAGATGAATGTAAATACTGGAAAAGGATATGTTCCTGCAGAACTAAATAAACCAGAAGAACCTCCTTTAGGATTGATTGCTATAGACTCTTTATACAGTCCCGTTAAAAAGGTTTCATACTCTGTAAGCACTGCGAGAGAAGGTAAGGCCCTAGACTATGATAAACTTACAATGGAAGTTGAAACAGATGGTTCAATTTCAGCAGAGGATGCAGTTGCTTATTCTGCAAGAATTTTCCAAGATCAACTTAAAATGTTTATTAATTTTGATGAGCCAGTAGAGGCACCTATTAAAGAAGTCTCAACAGAACCAGAATTTAATAAAAATTTGTTAAGAAAAGTTGATGAATTGGAATTATCTGTACGATCAATGAATTGTTTGAAAAATGATAACATAATTTATATTGGTGATCTTGTGCAGAAGTCTGAGGGTGAGATGCTTAGAACACCAAATTTTGGAAGAAAATCACTCAATGAAATTAAAGAGGTTTTAACAGGAATGTCTTTATATTTAGGTATGGAGATACCGAATTGGCCTCCAGACAACATTGCTGAAATGTCAAAAAAACTCGAGGAAGCAATCTAAATGAGACACGGATTTGTCAATAAGAAGCTTAATAGAACATCTGAGCATAGAAAAGCATTATTAAAAAACATGCTTAATTCTCTGATAAAATATGAACAAATCAAAACAACATTACCAAAGGCAAAGTTTTTAAAGCCTCAAGCTGACAAAATTATTACACTAGGTAAGAGAGATACTCTTCATAACACAAAAGCATTAGTTTCACAGTTACAAGATATTAAATCTACAAATAAAGTTAAAAAAACATTATCAAAAAGGTACGAGAAAAGATCAGGCGGATATACAAGAATAATCAAAGCTGGTTTCAGATATGGTGATAACGCACCAATGGCAATTATTGAGTTTGTAGATAGAGATGTTGAGGCAAAAAAAGTAGATAAAAAGAAAAAATCAACTTTAAAAGAGCCTGAAAAAAAAGAAGATAAAAAAACACCACCAACATCAAAATAATATTTTTATGTTAAAAAGTTACATCGTTGACTCAACGTGTAATAACATGCGTGTTGATAGATGGATACGGAATAAAGTAGGAAGAATTCCTCAAGGACTAATTGAAAAATCTTTGAGATCAGGCAAAATCAAAGTTAATAAAAGAAAAATAAAAAGTTCCTATAAGATAAAATTTAATGACAAAATTGATTTTTATGACTTTAAATTTGAAGAGAGAATTTTAAGAAAAAAAATAAGTTTTAATCCTTCTAATCAAATAATTAAAGCAAATGAAGATCTAATAATAGATAATAATGAAAATTTTATCGTTTTAAATAAAAGTGCCGGTATTTCTGTCCAGGGTGGCACAAAATCAAAAAAAAATTTAATTGATATATTCAAAAAAAGTCAAATTTTTTCAGACTCAAAACCTTTTTCTGTTCACAGATTAGACAAAGATACATCTGGTGTTTTTTTAATGGCTAAAAATAGAGAAACAGCACAATTATTAACATCATTGTTTAGGTTGAGAAAAGTCCATAAAACTTATCTAGCTATATGTCATGGTGAGCTTGAAAAAAATTTAGGAGAATGGAATGATAATCTAGTACGTTATGATAATGGAAAAAAAATTGTCGAAAAAGCAAAAACAATTTACAAAGTTATTGATAAAAATTCAAATTCTAGTCTTGTTGAAATGAAACCTATTACTGGAAGAAAACATCAATTAAGAAAACAACTCTTCAATATTGGTCACTCAATTTATGGAGATAACAAATATAAATCTTTTACTAAAACGATTGGTATTAATAAAGAATTAATGCTGCATGCATATGAAATAAGATTTATGATTAAGGATAAAAAATTTACGTATAAAGCTTTACTTCCTGATTATTTCAAAAAATTGTTAAAAACAAAAAGACTTACTTATTTAAATTTGAAATAAGAATTTCTACTAATTTTTTTTCTAATTCTTTATAATTTTGATCTTTTATTTGTTTTAGATTTGTTATTCCTTTGTCTTTAATGCCACATGGAATTATCGCTTTGTATTTATCTAAATTGTTATTAATATTAATTGAAAAACCATGATAAGCTATCCATTTACTAATTCTTATTCCAATTGCAGCAACCTTTTTTATTTTTTTGTTATCTTTGTACCATATTCCAATATTTTCCCTATCTGAAAAAGTTTTTATATCAAAGAATTGTAACGTATCAATTATTGTCTTTTCTATAATTGAAATAAAATTTCTAATATCCTTTTTTCTTTTTTTTAGATCTATTACAAAATAACAAATTAATTGACCTGGTCCATGATAAGTAATTTTACCACCTCTATTTGTCTCCAAAATCTTAATTGATTTATCTAAAACATCATTTTTATTATAGCTTGTTCCCGCTGTATAAATATTTGGATGTTCTAAAGTCCAAATTAATTCATTTGATTTATTTAGATGTAGATTTAACAATCTTTCCTCCATAATTTTTTTAGCATCCTCATAAATTATAGGTTTTTCAGACTTTTTAATTTCTATACTCATTTAAAAATTGTAATCTTTTCATTATGTATTAAAAGATCGACCTTAATAATAGGAAAATTTATGACTTTAATTAAAAAAATCAAAGATAAAAAAGTCAATTTTGAATTTAATAAAGAATACATAAAAGTAGTCACTGATAAAATTTCAAATAATGACGCAAATTTTATCACTAATTCTTTTAAAGAAATGCACCCTGCCGACGCAGCTGATATCATAGAGCACTTAGGTCAAAACGATAGGGAAAATTTAATTAAACTTAACAATTTCAAAATAGATCCTGAGGTTTTTATTGAGCTAAATGAGTCAGTTCAAACTGAAATTACAAAATATCTTTCCTCAGATGCGATAGTAAGAATATTGAAAAACTTGGAGTCTGACGATGCTATAGCAATTCTTGAAAATGTAGATGAAAAAAATAAAAATTCTATTCTAAGCTTACTACCACCTAAAGATCGTTTTGCTTTACTGGAAGGTCTTAGTTATCCTGAAGATAGTGCAGCTAGAATAATGCAGAGAGAATTTACTGCAATACCAAGTAACTGGTCTGTTGGTCAAACAATTGATTATTTAAGAGAAAATAAAGATTTACCAGAACAATTTTTAGAAATTTATATCGTAGATGAAAATTTTAAACCTATTGGTACTGTACCATCATCAAAAGTTCTAAGAACACCAAGAGAAACAGAGATGTCATCAATAATGGATGATTCTATTTTTTTAGTGCCAGTAGACATGGATAGAGAAGAAGTTGGTAATTCATTTGAAAATTATAATTTAAATTCAGCGTGTGTAATTGATAAGAATAATAAATTAGTTGGAATGATTACCTCGGATGATGTTCTTACAGTTTTAAAGGAAGAGGCAGAAGAAGATGCATTAAGATTAGCAGGTGTAGGAGATGAAGAAATTACAGATGGCGTAATAACAAAAACAAAAAGAAGATTTAATTGGTTGTTATTAAATCTTTTCACTGCATTTTTAGCTACATATTGTATTAGTTTATTTGGAGCAACGATTGAGCAAATGGTTGTTCTAGCTTTCTTGATGCCAATAGTTGCATCAATGGGTGGTAATGCTGGAATGCAAACATTAGCTGTAACTGTTAGAACTCTTGCCACTAATGACTTAACAAAAAATAATTTTAATCAAAATATTCTTAAAGAATTTAATATTGGTATTTTAAATGGGATTATTTTTGCAATTATAAGCTCTGTCATTGTCCAGTTATGGTTTCAGGATATTCAGCTCTCTTTAATAATTTCTATTTCAATGGTTTTGACAATGATCGTTGCAGGTTTGTTTGGGATATTAGTACCAGTCACACTAAAAAAAATGAATATAGACCCAGCGATAGCATCAAGTGTTTTTGTTACAACTATAACTGATGTGATCGGTTTCGTCTCTTTTTTAGGTGTGGGAGCTTACTTTTTGTAAATATTAAAGGTTATCTATTAGCCTTACCTTATTAATATAATAAGCAATAAAAATTTTAGAATTTTTGATTTTATAAGTTGATTTAAGATTTTTTGTATTTCTCAATTCAAGATAATCTATCTTAATATTATATTTTTTTTTGAGCTCTTTTTTTTTCATAAAAATTAAATCTTTTAAATTTTTTTTATCTCGTAATTTTTTTTTAAAAATAATAAGATTTTTTGCAATTTTTCCAGCTTTGCTTAAATCGTCTTTTTTTAAAAGAATATTCCTAGATGATAAAGCTAATTTATTTTTATCTCTTACTGTTTTGCAAAAAATAATTTTAGATTTGAAATTATTTTCAACATATCTTTTTACTAATAATAATTGTTGAAAATCTTTTTCACCCATGAATATTTTAGATGGATTTACTATTTTTGTTAAACGAGTCATTACCTCAATCACCCCTTCAAAATGACCTTTTCTGTACTTTGCGCAAAGTATTTTATCTTGCTTGTTTAGTTTAATTTTTATTTTGTTTTTAGTTTTATAGATATCTTTAATTTTAGGTAAATAAACAAAATCTACTTTTAGCTTTTTTAAAATTTTTAGATCTTTTTTTGTATTTCTAGGATATTTCTTGTAGTCTTCTTTATTATTAAATTGTTTAGGATTTATGAATATACTTACAATGGTTTTATCTGATAGTTTAAGAGATTTTTTGATTAATGAGATATGACCATCATGAAGGCTGCCCATAGTCGGCACAAATCCAATATTTGAGTTGTCAAATAATGCCTCATTTAAATCAATATTGTTTAATAAAATTTTCATTTGTATAAACCATTTTAATAAGTAAAACATTTAAATGATTAAACAAGCAATTATTCCGTTAGCTGGTCTAGGCACAAGGTTATTGCCTTTAACGAGTATATTTGCCAAAGAACTTCTTCCTATTAATGGAAAACCAGGAATTGAGTATATCTTAGATGAATGTGCAGATGCTGGTATTAAAAAGATAGTTTTTATAATTTCAAAAAAAAAACAAATGATAAAAGATTATTTTTACAAGGATAGCTTTTATAAAAAAATAATAAAAAAAAAAAAAGATCCTAGGGTTATTAAAGAATATAAAAAAATTTTAAAATATAAAAAGATGATTAAATTTGTTTACCAAAACAAACCTCTAGGGACAGGTGATGCAGTATTAAAAACAAAAAAATTTATCACAGATGATTTTTTTCTGATGTTATTACCAGATGATCTTATAATTAAGAAAAATTGCTCTAAATCGATGATTAGTATACATAATCGCTATAAATCATGTGTAATGGCAAGTATTAATGTTCCAAAAAAAACTGTCTCAAGATGGGGAATTTATAAATTAGGAAAAAAATTAAATAAGAATAATTACGTTATCAAAGATGTTGTTGAAAAACCTTCAATCTCAACAGCACCTTCAAATAAAGCTGTAATAGGACGATATATTCTTCCAAAAAAGATATTTTTTAAATTATTAAAACAAAAACCGGGTAAAGGTGGAGAAATTCATATCACTGACGCAATACAATCATTAATACAAAACAATGAAAAATTTATTGCTCATAATTTTACTGGGAAATATTTGGATTGTGGAAGTATGAATGGCTATATCAAATCAACATTAGAAATAATAAAATCATGAAACTTTGTATGATAGGAACAGGTTATGTAGGTTTAGTTAGCGGTGCATGCTTTGCTGATCTAGGCAATAATGTGATTTGTGTTGATAAAGACTTAAAGAAAATAGATTTACTTTCCAGTGGAAAAATTCCTATTTATGAACCTGGGCTTGCTGAATTAGTGAATAAAAATTATAAAAATAAAAGATTAAAATTTTCATCAGATTTAAGAAAATCAATAAAAGAATCTGATATAATTTTTATATGTGTTGGAACACCAACTAAAAAAGGAGGTAGCAGTGCAGATCTAAGCCAAATTTTTAGAGTAGCAAAACAGATAAGTTTATCAATTAATAAGTTTAAAATTATAGTAACTAAGTCAACAGTTCCCGTAACAACAGGTGATGAAATTGAAAAAATTATATTAAAACAAAAGAGTAATAAGAATAAATTTTCTGTTGTATCAAATCCAGAATTTTTAAGAGAAGGTGAAGCTATTCGAGATTTTATTTTTCCTGATAGGATAGTTGTTGGATCTAATGATAAAAAGTCTAACCGTTTAATGAATAATTTATATGCACCTTTAATTTCTAAAGGAGCTCAATATACTCATACATCAAGAAGGGCTGCAGAATTAATCAAATATTCATCCAATGCCTTTTTGGCCACTAAAATTACATTCATTAATGAAATCGCAAATTTATGTGAAAAAACAGGAATAAATGTCGAGGATATTTCAATAGGGATGGGTTTAGATAAAAGGATAGGGAGTCGTTTTTTAAGAGCAGGGCCTGGTTATGGTGGATCATGCTTTCCAAAAGATACTAAAGCTATAATTTCTACTGCTGATAAGTTTAAAATAAATCTTTCTGTAATAAAATCAGTAATAAAATCAAATGAAAACAGATCTGATTTTTTACTCAATAAAGTCTATAAAATTTTGAATAATAAAATAAAAAATAAAAAAATAACTTTCTTAGGTGTCACATTTAAGGCTAATACAGACGATATGAGAGACTCCTCTAGTTTAAAAATGATACCTGTATTATCAAAGAAGGGTGCTAAAATAAATTATTTTGATCCAACAGGTCTTAAAAAAGAGTTCTCAAAGTTAAAAAATGTTTTTTATATTGATAATATCAAGGAGTCTGTACAGGGCTCAGATCTTGTAATTATTCATACAGAATGGAATGATTTTAAATCAATCAATTTTAAAAATTTAGTAAGGGGTAAAAAATTTATTATTTATGATATGAGAAATATATACTCTCCAATGAAAATTAAAAATCAAGGTTTCAAATATTATAGTATTGGGAGATAAATTTTAATTAAGTTCAAATATAGCATCAACTTCTACAGCAACACCTAAGGGAAGGCTATTAACACTTACAGCTGCTCTTGTGTGTATTCCCGCATCTCCAAAAACAGAAGCAATTAAATCAGATGCACCATTTATTACTTTAGGTTGATCCTGAAAATTATCAGTAGAATTAACAAAACCTGTTAGTTTAATACAAGATTTAATCTTTGTAAGATCATTATCACATGCCTTCATTATTTGAGAAATAATACTTAAAGCACATCTTTTTGCGGCATTATATCCAGTGTCGACATTTAAATCTTTTCCAACTTTCCCTTTAATTAATTCACCTTTTTCATTAATTGAAATTTGTCCTGACACAAATAACATTTTACCTGTTATTTTAGTTGCAACATAATTTCCAACCGGAGCTTTAGCATCAGGAAGTTTTAACCCAAGTTTTTCTAAATTTTTTTGATAATTCATTTCTTCTTATTCTTTTTGGTTTTATCGTATTCTTTTCTTTTCTCAATCAATATTAATGCTTCTTCCATTGTGAGTTCTGTTGGATCCTTTTCCTCAGGTATTGTCGCGTTTAGAGATTTATACTTGATATATGGACCGTATTGACCCTTCATAATTCTAACTGGTTTTTTATCCTCAGGGTGTTGACCTAAATCTTTAATCATTGATGAAGACATTCTTCCTGGTTTAGCTTCAGCAATTAATGTTATGGCTCTATTTAAACCAATAGAGAAAATTTCCTCAATATTTTCTATTCGAGCCGATTTATTTTCACACCTTAAGTAAGGACCAAATCTTCCGGTATTTAAAGTAATTTCTTTTTGATTATCGGGATTTATTCCTAAAGATTTTGGTAGTGAGCATAAAAATTGTGCTTTTTCTAGATCAATATTTTCCAACGCCAAACCTTTTGGAATAGATACATTTTTTAAAAGTTCATTTACATCTGATTTAAGTTTTTTTATTTTTCTTTTTTTCTTTGGTGATTTTTCGATTTCTATATCCTCAGGAATTTTTTCATATTGAAGATAAGGACCGAATCTACCGTTTTTGAGATAAATATCATTACCATTTTCGTGTTTTCCAATAAATTTTGGTTCAGCTAACTGAGCTTGGGCTGCTGCTTTAGCTTTAGATAAAGGTCTTGTAAATTTACATTCAGGGTAATTTGAACAACCAATAAATGCACCGCCCCTAAAGCTATTTTTTAAGCTAAGTGTTCCTGAATTACATAATTGACACTTTCTTACAATATTTCCTTTATCATCCTTATCGAAAACCAAATCTCCTAAACTATCATTTAAAAGATCTAAGACCTCTCTTGTTCTTTTTTCCTTTACTTCAGTCACATTGTTATTGAAGTCTCTCCAGAACAGCTCCAAAACTTTTATCCAGCTTTCTTTACCAGTTGTAATCTCGTCTAATTGATCCTCTAAACCAGCAGTAAAGTTATAATCCACATATTTTGAGAACAATTTTTCAAGAAAAGCTGAAATAAGTTTTCCTCTATCTGTAGGAAAAAATCTTTTATTCAATATCTCTGCGTAACCTCTATTTGCTATTGTAGAAATTATACTTGCGTAAGTAGATGGTCTTCCTATTCCTAATTCCTCTAGTTTTTTTACTAAGCTAGCCTCAGAATATCTTGGAGGGGGTTGTGTAAAATGCTGTTCATCTATTAAGGACTCAATATTTACAAGTCCTTTAGACACTGAGGGTAGCATGTTTTCATCATCATCTTTACCTTGATTATTATATATCTTTAAAAACCCATCAAATTTGAGAACTGATCCACTTGCTTTACATATTGTATCATTATTATTTGATGTAATTGTTATAGTATTTCTATCAAATTTAGCAGATTGCATTTGAGAAGATAAAGCTCTACTCCATATTAAATCATAAAGTTTATTTTGATCTGTGCTTAAATACTTTTTTACACTTTGGGGAGTTCTGATTACATCCGTAGGTCTTATTGCTTCATGTGCCTCTTGTGCATTTTTCGCTTTTTTACCAGAATAGTTTAAAGCATTTTCAGGTAAATATTCATTACCAATTTTTTTTTTGATGTAATCTCTAAAAGCCTCAACAGCATCTTTTGATAAGTTAGTACCATCTGTTCTCATATATGTTATCAAACCTATAGTTTCTCCTTCGATTTCGATTCCTTGATAAAGTTTTTGAGCAATTTGCATAGTTCTTGATGCTCCAAAACCTAATCGACTAGAAGCTACTTGTTGAAGAGTTGATGTAGTAAATGGTCCTGATGGATTACGATTTACCACTTTACTTGATATATCAGAAATACTAAATTTTTTTTGATTGATACTGGATATGGCCTTATTTATTTCATCTTTATTTCTAAAAGAGAATTTTTCAATTTTGATGTTATCTAATTGATTAATACTTGCGAAGATATTTTGATTTTTTTCATCTTTAAATTTTACACTTAAAGTCCAAAATTCTTCAGGTTTAAAGGACTCAATTTCGTGTTCTCTTTCAGTTATCAATTTTAAGGCTACTGACTGAACTCTTCCTGCAGATTTAGAGCCCGGAAGTTTTGTCCATAATATTGGTGAAATATTAAAGCCAACCAAGTAATCTAAGGCTCTTCGAGCCATGTAAGCATCAACTAAAAGTGGTTCAATTTGTCTTGGATTTTCAATACCATGAATTACTGCTTTTTTTGTAATTTCGTTAAAAACAACTCTTTCTATTTCTTTATCTTTTAGAAGTTTTTTTTCATTTAGATACTCTTTTACATGCCAAGCTATTGCTTCTCCTTCTCGATCAGGATCGGTTGCTAATATAATTTTTGAAGAATCTTTAGCTGCGTCAGTAATTTCTTTTAGATATTTTTTAGAAAAACTATCAATTTCCCATTCCATCTTAAAATCTTGATCTGGATTAACAGAACCATTCTTAGAAGGTAAATCTCTTATATGCCCATAACTAGCTAATACTTTATAATTATCACCTAAATATCTATTGATGGTTTTGGCTTTAGCTGGACTTTCTACAATAACCAGGTTCATAAATGACAAACTACCTAAAAGAGTTAGATAGTCAAATTAATAAATTTTTGTCTTGGTTTCCTCTTTATTTTTCAATCTTTTAATATTTTCTCGATGAGTAAAAAATATTAATACAAACATGATAATAAAAAAAAATATACCTTTAAATTGACCCGTAACCAGTAAATAAACAGGAACTGATATAGTAGCAATCAATGATGATAAAGACGAAAATTTTGTAATAGCAAAAATTATAAACCAAGATAAAATAAAAATAATTCCAAAATAAATATTTATAGCAAATAGAATACCAACGTATGTTGCAACACCTTTCCCTCCTTTAAATTTGAGCCATACAGGAAATACATGACCCATAAATGCAAATAATGATGCCAAATATAAAAAATCTGCGTAATAAATTTTAACAAATATTACAGGGATAACAGCTTTTAAAATATCAAGAGACAATGTGATGTAACCCACTGCCTTGTTACCAGTTCTAAGTACATTTGTAGCTCCAATATTTCCAGACCCAATATCTCTTATATCTTTTTTCAAAAAAATTTTTGTTAGTATCAATCCAAATGGAATTGAACCCATCAAATATGAAATTATACCTATGATTAAAACATCCATGCTATAGCTTAAATAATTCTTTACCGTTTACAAATGTATTTGTGACTTTACCTTGAAGTTTTTTATTTTCGATAGATGTATTTTTTGATTTTGAGATAAGCTTATCTTTTTTCACTATCCAGGGTTTATCTATATCTACTATACAAAGATCTGCATCATTTCCAATAGATAGATTCCCTTTATTTATTTTTAAAATTTTAGCAGGGTTTGATGTTAATGCTTTAATTATTGTCTCTAATTTGAGTGAACCGTTATGATATAATTCTAAACTTAGAGACAGCAAAGTTTCAATACCTGACGCACCAGTTGCTGCTTGAGCAAATGTTAATCTTTTTGATTCTTCATCTTCAGGTTTGTGATCTGAAACTATTACATCAATTAAATCATCCTTTAAACCTTGCACTAAAGCTATTCTATCTTCCTCTCTTCTCAATGGTGGAGATAATTTCAAAAATGTTTTGAAATCTCCTATGTCGTTCTCATTTAAAGATAAGTTATTTACTGAAACACCACATGTGAATTTCACTATTTCCTTTCTTGATTTAATTACTTCGACAGACTTTTGTGACGACAATTGAGAGATATGATATCTACATTTAACCTTTTCCAGCAATGTTAAATCTCTTTCGATCAGAATACGCTCAGCGATTTCAGGTATACCAGATAGTCCTAATTTTGAAGCAATTATCCCAGAGTTAATCATACCATTTTTTGCTAGCTCGTAATCTTCAGCGTGCTGCATTATTAAACTACCTAAATCTCTTGCAGAGTTCATTATTCTAGACATCAATCTTGGATTTTGGATTGTTTTAACACCGTCGGTGAATGCAATTATTCCCTTATTTTGTAACAAACCAAATTCAGTCATATTTGTACCTTCAGTATTTTTTGTTAAGGAAGCACACGGAAAAATATTTATTTTTGATTTGTCTCTTCCTCTTCTTTTTAGAAAGTCGACTATAGAAACGTTATCAATTACTGGATCTGTATTAGGCATTGTTACAACTGAAGTGACACCACCTGAGAGTGCAGCGTTACTTAGAGTCCTAAAATTTTCTTTATACTCATAGCCTGGCTCACCAACAAAAACTCGCATATCGACTAATCCAGGGAAAACATACTTACCTTTTAAATCGATTGGTTTATCTCTACTCGGTAAATTATTAATATTTACTTTTTTTCCTATGGCTTCAATTTTTCCATCTTCACTTATAATCAGACCGCCATTTTCATTAATGGAGTTATAAGGATCAATTATATTTGCGTTTATGAAATATTGTTTTTTCATTATGTACAAAATATTTTTAGACAAGCCATCCTCACCGCGACACCCAATTCAACTTGTTCTTTAATCACACTTTTGTTGATATCATCTGCTAGTATTGTATCTATTTCTATACCCCTGTTCATTGGACCAGGATGCATAATTAAAGCATCAGACTTCGCATGTTCTAATTTATCAGGAGTTAATCCATAATATTCGTAATATTCTCTATTGGATGAAAGATATGAACTTGTCATTCTTTCATTTTGTAATCTCAACATCATAACAATATCACAATCTTTTAATCCTTTTTTCATATCTGTAAAAATATTGACACCAAATTTTTCAATTTCTTTTGGCATAAGATTTGTTGGAGCAATTATGTTCACTTCTGCTCCTAACATACTTAGTAAATAAATATTTGATCTAGCAACTCTTGAATGAAGTATATCTCCACAGATTGCTATTTTTAATCCTTGTATTTTTTTTTTACGAGTAATAATTGTTAATGCATCTAATAAAGCCTGAGTAGGGTGCTCTCTTCTTCCATCACCAGCATTAAGAACTGCACAGTTTACTTTTTGTGAAAGTAAATTACATGCTCCTGAATCTTGATGTCTAATTACAATAATATCAGGATGCATTGCATTTAGTGTCATTGCTGTATCTATCAATGTTTCACCTTTTTTAATTGCCGAGTTGCTGATATTCATTGACATAACATCAGCTCCAAGTCTTTTACCAGCTAACTCAAAGGAGCTCTGAGTTCTAGTGGAAGGTTCAAAAAATAAATTAATTTGAGTTTTACCTTTTAAAACATCAACTTTCTTATTTTTACCTTGATTTACTTTTATAAATGAATTTGATTCATCAAGTATTAGGTTAACATCATTAATTGATAAATCTTGAATTCCTAACAGGTGTTTTTGAGAAATTTTAATAGCTTGATTTTTTTTAATTGCCATTAAAACCAACTCTATAACTATAAACCTCTATAATAGCAAGTATTAATTATTCAAAAAATCTAAAGCTCCTTGTAATATAAAAGCAGCAGCGTTTTCATCTATCTTTTTTTCTCTTTTACTCACATTAATATCTAATTGGCTAGACAGATTAAAAGCACCAACAGTTGAGAGTCTCTCATCCCAGAGACAAATCGGAATATCTAAGTTTTTCTCAATATTTTCAGTTGTATTTTTTA
Organism: uncultured Pelagibacteraceae bacterium; assembly: GCA_902523615.1. Taxonomy (GTDB): domain Bacteria; phylum Pseudomonadota; class Alphaproteobacteria; order Pelagibacterales; family Pelagibacteraceae; genus Pelagibacter. The sequence goes on from CABYZW010000003.1 coordinate 28,708, forward strand.
CTGATTGAGTTGATTTACCTGAGGATCCATCCATATTTAAAGGATACCCAACAACGATTCCTTTTATATCATTCTCATTAATAATTAATCTGAGTTCATCAACAAGATCTTTAAGTGAATTCCTATTTATTGTTTTTAACGGGGTAGCTATCAATTGTTTGTCATCACAGATTGACACACCAATTCTTTTAGATCCAAGGTCTAAACCTATCAATCTACACTTATCTGAGTGTTTTTTTTTAAATTCCTCTAAAGTGATCATATTGTATATTTTAAACTTAAGTGATACTTTGCCTCATATTTAAATAGCATATGAGTATAGATCTTAAAACAATAAAACATATATCAAAATTGGCAAGAATTTCAGTTGACGAGCAAAGAGCAAAAAAATTAGCTGATGATTTAAATTCTATTTTTGATTTTATTGAAAAACTTAATGAATTAAAAACTGAAAAAGTAGAACCGTTAACTTCTATTGCAGAAACAACCTTAAAATTAAGATCAGATGAAGTAAAAAGTAAAAATATCAGAGAACAAATTATTAAAAATTCTCCTCAGAATAACGAGGACTATTTTGTAGTGCCCAAGGTGATTGAATAATGTCAGATATTACAAAGCAAACCCTTACGGAACTTGTTGAAAATATAAAAAATAAAAAACTTTCTTCAACAGATGTGACCAAAGCATTTATTGATAGATCTGAAAAATCTGAGAAATTGAATGCTTATATTACAAATGACTTTACATCAGCTTTGGATAAAGCAAAAAAATTTGATCAAAATCCTAATTTTGATTTAAAATTGCCTGGTATTCCAGTGGCAGTTAAGGATTTATTTTGCACGAAAAATATTAAAACAACTGCTGGTAGTAAGATTTTAAATAATTTTGTACCAACATATGAATCAACAGTAACTGAAAATATTTGGAATGAAGGTGCAATACTTCTAGGTAAGCTAAACTGTGATGAGTTTGCAATGGGTTCATCAAATGAAACAAGTTTTTTTGGTAATGTTCAAAGTCCTATTGATGAAAATTTAGTCCCAGGTGGATCATCTGGTGGTTCAGCTTCAGCTTTAGCTGCACAATTGACTCCTGTTACAATTGGAACTGATACTGGTGGATCAATTAGACAACCAGCTTCTTTCACTGGAATTGTTGGATTGAAACCTACATACGGAAGTTGTTCAAGATATGGAATAGTTGCTTTTGCTTCATCATTGGATCAAGCAGGACCGATGGCAAAAAATGTTAATGATTGTGCTTTACTGCATGAAGTGATCAGTTCCTATGATCCTAAAGATTCTACTTCAATAGATTTTAAAAGAAGTCATTACAGTAAAGAACTTACAAATAACATAAAAGGAAAAAAAATTGGAATACCAAAAGAATACAGAGTCGATGGTATGCCAAAAGAAATTGAAGATCTTTGGCAAAAAGGTATCCAATATATTAATGATTGTGGTGCTGAAATTATTAATATTTCTCTGCCAAATACAAGTTATGCTTTACCAACATATTATATAGTTGCTCCAGCAGAGGCATCATCAAACTTAGCAAGATATGATGGTGTTAAGTATGGATTTAGAGCTAAAGGTGAAAATTTAATTGATATGTATGAAAAAACTAGATCAGAAGGTTTTGGAGCTGAAGTTCAAAGAAGAATTATGATTGGAACTTATGTTTTATCTTCCGGCTATTACGATGCATATTATCTTAAAGCTCAAAAAGTAAGGAGACTTATCAAAAATGATTTTGATGAGGCATATAAAAAAGTCGATGCAATTTTAACTCCATCAACACCTAGTTCAGCATTTAAAATAGGTGAAAAAACAAATGATCCAGTTTCAATGTATCTTAATGATATATTTACAGTTCCTGTTAACTTAGCTGGACTTCCAGGTATCTCAATACCTGCTGGACATGACTCAAAAGGTTATCCTTTAGGTTTACAAATTATTGGCAAAGCTTTTGATGAACAAAATATATTGAACATAGCTTATGCCATGGAAGAAAAGATCAATTTTAAAAACAAAATTACTGATTGGTGGATAAAATGAGTAAAAAAGATTCAGAATATTTGATCAATCGAAAAGATAATCAGTATGAGGTAGTAATTGGTTTAGAAGTTCATGCTCAAATTTTATCTGATTCGAAATTATTTTCTACTTCAGCAACTAAATTTGGAGCAGAACCTAATACGCAGGTTAGTTTAGTTGATGCTGCATTTCCAGGAATGTTACCAGTAATAAATGAATTTTGTGTTAAACAAGCAATTAAAACTGGTATTGGCCTTAACGCAAAAATTAATAAACGTTCAGTATTTGATAGAAAAAATTATTTTTATGCTGATTTACCTCAAGGATATCAAATATCACAATTTAAAGACCCAATAGTAGGTGAGGGCAAAGTTATTTTGGATATGCCTAATGGTCGAAAAGAAATTGGCATAGAAAGATTACATCTAGAACAAGACGCTGGAAAAAGCATTCATGATCTTGACCCACAAAATACTTTTGTAGATTTAAACAGATCAGGAGTAGCTTTAATGGAAATAGTGAGCAAGCCTGATCTAAGATCTCCAGATGAGGTTAATGCTTATATCAAAAAATTAAGATCTATAATGAGATACCTAGGAACTTGTGATGGAAATATGCAAGAAGGCTCTTTAAGAGCTGATGTTAATGTCTCTGTAAGATCAAAAGGCTCAAAAGAATTTGGCACTCGATGTGAAATTAAAAATGTTAATTCAATTAAGTTTATGCAAATGGCAATAGAATATGAGGCTAATAGGCAAGTTGATTTAATAGAAGAGGGCAAAACAATTGATCAAGAAACAAGACTTTTTGATACAAAGAAAAATGAAACAAGATCAATGAGATCAAAGGAAGATGCTCATGATTATAGATATTTTCCTGACCCTGATTTATTACCTTTAGTGGTTTCGGAAAAATTTATTGAAGAACTTAAAAATGATATTCCAGAACTTCCAGATGATAAAAAGAAAAGATTTATTGAAGAGTTTAAATTGTCTCCTTATGAATCCAATATTTTGGTGTCTGATATTGATACTGCGAAATACTTTGAAGAAGTTGTAGCTAAAATGGGTAAAAACAAAGATATTAAGTTGGCAGTCAATTGGATTACAGGAGAACTATTTGCTGTTTTAAATAGCAAAGGTTTAGAAATTTCTCAAAGTCCAGTGAGTGCTAAGAATTTTGCCATATTGATTAATCTAATTAAGAATGGAACTATTTCAGGAAAAATAGCAAAAACAGTTTTTGAATTAATGATTGATGGAGATAATGATCCCCAAAAAATTGTTGAAGAAAAAGGATTGAAGCAACAAAGTGATCCAAAGGCTTTAGAGGCTTTAATCGATAAAATAATTAATGATAACAGACAAAAAGCCATTGAATATAAACAAGGTAAAGAAAAATTATTTGGTTTTTTTGTTGGTCAAGCAATGAAAGCATCAGGTGGAAAAGCTAATCCGCAATTAATCAATGAGATCCTAAAGAAAAAATTATAATGTTATGGGCTCAGACCTTAATATTACAAAAAATTTACAAGATTATATTTTAAAAAATGGTTTGAAATTACATCCAGTTCAAAAAGAAATAATAGATTATAACTTATTACTTGGTGACACAAAAAGAATGCAAATATCTATTTCTCAATGTCAATTTCTACATCTAATTATTAAAGTTTCTAAGATTAAAAAAGTCTTAGAGATAGGAACTTTTACAGGCTTAAGCACGTTGTCTATGGCTCTAGCATTACCAGATGAAGGTAGTATACTCGCGCTAGATAAAAATGAGGGAACCAACATTATTGCCCAAAAATTTTTTAAAAAAGCCAATCAAGATCATAAGATTAAAACTATTATAAGACCAGCATTGGAAACTTTGATGAGTATTAGGAATGAGAAATTTGATTTAGTTTTTATTGATGCAGATAAAATGAATTACCAAAAATATTACGAGATTTCATTAGATCTATTGAATAAAGAGGGTTTGGTGATAATTGATAATGTATTATGGCATGGAGAAGTTGTGAATAAAAATATAAATGATAAATTTACTAAAAGTATAAGAGATTTGAATGATTTTATTTCTAAAGATAAGAGAATTGAAAAAGTCATGGTACCATTCGGTGATGGAATGACTGTATGTAGGAGGATTTAATGTTCAGAATACTCGGTTTTTACAAATTTCAAAAAATAAATAATTTAAAAAAAAATCAAGTAAAATTGAATAATATCCTTTTAGATAAAAACATAAATGGATCAATTATTATATCCAAAGAGGGTTTAAATGGATCAATATCTGGAATAAATAAGGATATTAAAACCGCAATTATTCAAATTAAAAAAAGTTTAAATATAAAAGAATTTGATAGTTTCAATAATTGTAAAAGTAAATTTCAACCTTTTTATAAACCGAAAGTAAAAATAAAAAAAGAAGTTGTACCGATGGACCTAAAAATGACAAATAGATTAAAAAAAAAGAATAGTCATATAGAGCCAACAGAATGGAATAAGTTAATAAAAAATAAAAAAACTCTTTTATTAGATACAAGAAAACCTTTTGAACATAAAGTTGGTTCTTTTAAAAAATCAGTAAACCCTAAAATAGGTAACTTTAGAGATTTTCCTAGGTATTTAAAAAAGTTAAAAAAAGAGCAATCTATAGCTTTGTTTTGTACTGGTGGAATAAGATGTGAAAAAGCGTCTGTATATTTAGAGAAAAAGGGTTTTAGGAATATTTATCAATTAAAAGGTGGAATTCTGAATTATTTAAAGAAAGTAAAACAAAAAAATAGTTTATGGAAAGGTGAATGTTTTGTATTTGATAACAGAGTAAGTTTAAAGCATGGTCTTGAACAAGGAACATATTCAATTTGTGGTGGATGCAGACAACCAATTTCAGTCAAGGATAAAAAATCTAAAAAATATGAAGAAGGGGTAACTTGCCCTAATTGTTTTAATAAACTCACAAAAATCCAAAAATCCCGTTTTAGAATGAGACAAAGTCAGATATACAAAGCAAAGTTATCAGGAAAAAAATATAATTTCCAAAAAGAATTTAATTAAGGATTTATTTGTCTCAATCTTTCAAATTAACTAAAGATCCAATATGGCTTTTACTCAGAAAAGTTACTATCCCAGCAAGTGTTGGTTCATTATTTCAAACTTTTTATAATTTAGTAGATACTTGGTTTGCAGGAAGAGTATCTGCTGAAGCAATAGCAGCAATTGCAAAATCTTTTCCAATTTATTTTACTATTATTGCTATAGGAGTTGGACTAACTGCAGGGACTAATACTTTAATTGGAAATAGTATAGGTGCTAAGGATAAGAGAAAGGCGTCATTATTTGTTGCACAGTCAATTTTATTTGCGATCTTTTTGTCGGTTCTAGTAACTTTTTTTGGTTTAAATGTTTCAGATTTTTTACTTTCATTAATGGGATCAGACCAGGAGGGAATTATTTTAACTAGAAAATATCTTGATATAATTTTTTATGGGACAATAATAGTTTTGATCCAGATTTCATTAAATGGAACTTTAAATGCACAAGGAGATACAAAAAGCTATAGAAACGTTTTAATTTTTAGTTTTTTTTTAAACATTATTTTAAATCCATTATTTATATTTGGTTATGGTTTTGTACCAGCTTTTGGCATAGCAGGACTTGCCATTGCTACCGTTGTAGCACAGTTTATAGGTCTTCTATACTTAGCGTATAAAGTTTATTGTTGTGAATTAATGCGATATCTTAAGCCTGAGTGTTTTATACCAAAGTTTAACCTTCTAGGAGAACTCCTTTATCAAACAATTCCTGTAATGTTTAGCATGTTATTGATTGGTGTTGGTATATTCAATATTCTCTATTTCATTGGTAAATTTGGAGATTTAGCCACTGCTGGTTACGGTGCTGCTTTGCGAATTGAGCAAGTTTTTTTACTTCCGGTAATTGGTTTAAATACTGCAGTTTTATCTATTGGAGGACAAAATTTTGGTGCAAAAAATTTCGACAGATTAAGAGAACTATATAAAAAGGCTCTTTTTTTTGGATCATCTTTTATGATTTGTGCAGGAATAATAATTTTTTTGGGTGCAGAATTCTTAGTTTCATTATTTACTGATAATTCAGAGGCTATAAAGCATGGTGCAATATATTTAAAAATTGCTGCATTAATTGGTCCAATTTATCCTGTTTTTTTTATAACTACTGCAGTATTCCAAGCAGTTAAAAGACCATTATATAGTCTTTACTTAAGTATTTTAAGACTAACAGCACTTCCATTTTTAAGTTTGTGGTATGTAATTAATATTAAAGGGGGAGGTTATGAGGACATTTTTTACACAATATTAGTAACAAATTGGTTTATAGGAATTGCAGTTCTTATGTTTATTGGTTATTTTTTAAATAATGTTTTCAAACAAAATAAAAGTCTTTTTACTTATTAGCATTTGTCTAATATTTTTTTTAATCACCTCTTTTGATTTTAAATCTAACAAAGCAAAGGTTATTGATGGAGATACTATTCATTTAAATGGACAAAAAATTCGTTTTAGTGGCATTGATTCTCCTGAGATTAATCAAGTATGCAATAAGAATGATGAGGTAATTAAATGCGGGATACTGGCAAAAGAATTACTTGTTAAAATAATTGGTAGTAATAAAGTAAAATGTGTCAATGAGGGTGTAGATCGATATAAGAGAATTTTGGCTGAATGTTTTGTAAATAATCAAAGTTTATCTAAGTCCCTTGTTAGGGAGGGATTTGCTTTTGCATACAGAAAATATTCGACAAAATTTATTGAAGATGAGGACTATGCGAAAAAAAATAAAAAAGGGATGTGGTCAATGAGGTTTGAGTATCCTTGGAATTACAGAAGAAAAAGTTAATCTTTTTGTAGTTTTTTTTCTAACTTTCTTACCAGATAAGAAACAACTAATATTAAGACTAAATATTCAAGAATTAGAAAAGTATATATTTCTAATGGTCTATAAGTTGTTACAACTAATTCATTAGCTTTTCTAGTCAAATCACCAATCCCGATAATTGATACAAGGGATGACATTTTAAGCACGTAAACAAATTGATTCCCTATAGCTGGTAAAATATTCTTAATTGCCTGAGGTAATATAACAAATCTTAATTTTCTGAAAAAACCCAAACCTAAAGAACTTCCAGCTTCCCATTGCGCTTTTTTTATTGAGTTTATTCCGGCTCTAAAAATCTCAGCTTGGAATGCACTTTCGCTTATAGATAATGCTATAATACCTGAAACAAATGGGCTAAAGCTAATTCCTGTCATTATCGGTAGTCCATAATAAATCCATAAAATTAAAACTAGTAAAGGAATTGCTCTTACAATTTCTACATAACCAATATTAAGATAAGTTAAGAATTTATTTTTTGAAAGTGACGGTATAGCAATTAAAAGACCAATCAATATTGATATAAAAATCGAAATTATCGAAATATATATAGTGGTAGTTAAACCACTTACAAGAAATTTTAGATTTGTTAAACCCTCAACGTTCTGAGGAGATAATATCAACCAGTTTAATTCACTTTTACCACATGAGGTTAAAGGAAGGACTAAAAGTAAAAAAGCTAAATTTCTCACTCTTTATGTTATAAAGAATAAAAAATTAAATACTAATTTATTATAAACTTTTTAGATTGTATTTAGATAACAATTTAGTAAAGAAGCCAGATGATTTTTTCTCCTTGATCCAGCTATTCACATACTCATTCCATTTATTATCACCTTTAGGAACCATCATTGCTAAAAATGCTGGATTTTTTCCACCATCTGGAACGATTGCTAATTGAGGATATTTAATAACCAACTTATTTGCCTCTGTTGAACTAGTAATATTACCATCAGCTCTACCTGCTAAGACTTCTTGAAAGTCTCTTGCTGGAGCTTCAATTGAGTTTAATTTTGATTTTGGAAAAAATTCTTTCGCCTTTTCCTCTTGAGAGGTACCAAGTGTAGTTGCAATAGTCACTTTTGAATTATTTAAAGAATCCCAAGTTGGAAATTTTTTTAAATTTTTTTTTAGTACAAGTGGTACAGTTGCATATTTGTAATATGTATCGGTGAAACCAGCCACCTCTGCTCTTTTTGGAGTTTTTGTAACACTGGTTGATATATCATATCTTGCTGATGTTATTCCGGATACAATCGTTTTCCACTCAGCTGGCACGAACTCAATTTTAACGCCCATGTCTTTGGCAAGTTCATTCATCACATCTATATCAAAACCTTTATACTTATTTGTTGCAGGATCTTTAACTGTCATTGGATCCCAGTCACCTGTAGTTCCAACTTTTAATACTCCAGATGATAAAATTTTATCTAAATTAGAGTCTGCGTTTGATGAGAAGGGTAAAAAAGCAAATAATGCTAACAATAATATTTTTTTCATAATTTTTATTTAACTTATTTGAGATCTAAATGAGACTATAATCTTGACGCACTATCATTCATCCATGAGAATAAATGTTCAGAAAAAGAGCGTCTTACGAACAAATTGACCTCATTTTGATTTTGATTGTGAATAATAACATCGATTTTTGCAATAATTGTTTGAGTTACAGATCCAATTTTGTTTCTAAATTCATTAAAATTAAAGGGTGATCCAGTTTGAAATAAATCGAAGATTTTATCTCCTTTTAATATAATTCTAACATATTGGTCAGTAACATCTATGATAGCTCCTAAATTTAATTTGCAAATATTCTTGTTGAGAATTATTTCTGTATCGTATGTATTTGTATTTTCTTCAACGACACCATTTGAAAAAATCATCCATTCATCGGGACTCAACCATAAGGCGGTCAACTTTTCACTTTGTGTCGAAGTATTTGATTTTGTAGGTAAAACCATATTTAAAGATTTACCAATAGCTGATAAAAATTCTCTGCTTTTACCCCTTACGATCAATTTCATGACAGGTCTAATCTCATTCATTTGTAGACCTTGATACGATTTTTCTTTTTTTATTACTTGATTATAATTTAGCATTTAATCTTTCACCTTTCTTATCTAAAAAAACTGGATCGGCAACAGTTACATTTATATTTTTATTTTCCATTGGAATAATTAACTTCTGTCCAAGCATTTTTTTTCCACCTTTCACTACTCCAAGAGCAATAGATTTATTTAAATTTGGGCTATAATAACTTGAAGTAACATGGCCCAACATTTCAATAGGTAATTTTTTGATATCAGCAACAATCTGTGCACCTTCTTCTAAAACTTCCTCTGGATTTTCAGTAAGTAAACCCACTAATTGTTTTCTGTTATCTTTAATTGTGTCTGACCTATATAATGATCTTTTTCCAATGAAGTCATATTTTTTCTTACTCACTATCCAGTTCATCTGTAAATCAATTGGTGTCATGGTTGCATCTGTATCTTGCCCAACTATTATAAAACCTTTTTCAGCTCTTAATAAGTGCATTGTTTCTGTCCCATAAGGAGTAATATTAAAATCTTTACCTGCCTCCATGCACTTTTCCCAAACAGATTTTCCATAATTTGATTGAATATTAATTTCATAACTTTGTTCCCCAGTGAAACTAATTCTCATAACTCTACATTTTATTTGACCAATTTTTGTGTTTTTAAACGACATATGTGGAAATTTTTCATCAGAAAAATCTAAATCAGGGATAACTTTAGATACAATTTTTTTGCTATGTGGTCCGCAAACACTTATTGTAGCATAATGATCTGTTACAGATGATAAATAAACATCTAGTTCAGGCCACTCTGTTTGAAGATAATCTTCAAGTTTTCCTAATACGTTTGCAGCCCCTCCAGTAGTAGTAGTCATTATATAATGATTTTCATCTAACCTGGTTGTTACACCATCATCATATACCATGCCATCTTCATTGAGCATTAAACCATAACGACATTTACCAATAGCGAGTTTTGACCAAGCATTTGTATAAACACGGTTAAGAAATTCTGAAGCATCAGTTCCTTGAATATCAATTTTTCCTAAAGTAGATGCATCTAGGATACCTGCACAGTCTCTGGCTGCTTTACTCTCTCTTTGTACTGCTTGATGCATATTTTCATTTTTATTAGGATAGTACCAAGCTCTTTTCCACTGACCCACATTTTCAAACTTTGCATTGTTTGCAACATGCCAATCATGGATAGGCGTACGCCTAATTATATCAAAAAACTCTCCTACATTTCTTCCAACGATAGTTCCAAAGGTAAGTGGTGTATAAGGTGGTCTAAAAGTTGTTGTCCCGTGCTCACCCATTTTAGTCCCTGCAGTTTCTGAAATAATCCCTAATGCATGCATATTACCGAGTTTACCTTGATCTGTGCCCATGCCAGTTGTGGTATATCTTTTTACATGCTCTATTGATCTAAAACCTTCTCTTAGAGCTAATTTTATATCTTTAGCAGTTGCATCATTTTGGTAATCAACAAAGGATTTGGTTTTTCCTAATATTTTATTTGATGGCAACAACCAGATATTTCTTTTTGATTTATTTATTGCAGTGACGATTTCAAAAGTTTTATAATCGGTATTATTGATATTAAGAAATTTTTTGACAGATAATACGGTATTTATTGTAATTTCGTCTAAACCTAAATCTCCATTACAGGATCCAACACTTAATTGATCTGAAGGATATTTGTTTGGAATAAAAACTTGATCATCCTCTCTAAATTTTAATTTTCCCCCTGATTGTGTAAATAAGTGAACTGCTGGTGTCCATCCACCGGACACACCCAAAGAATCACAACTTAATTTTATTTTTTTACCAATTACTTTTTGGCCATCCTTCGAAAGTTCCATAATTGTTAATCCATTGATTCTTTTATAACCATATGTATCAACAACAGTGTAACCTTTAAAAATTCTAATATTATTCTTTTCCACCTCATAAGAAAGCTTTGAATCTATTTGCTCTCTATTATCAATGATTGCATTAACTTTAATCCCTCGTTGAACTAAACTCATAGCAGTTTCGTATGCAGTATCATTATTTGTAAAAAGAATATTATTTTCACCACAAGCTACGCCATATAAATCAATGTATTTTTTTATTGCAGAAGATAATAAAATTCCTGGACGATCATTGTTATCAAATATTAGAGGTCTTTCCATTGCGCCAGTAGCACTAATTACTTTTTTTGCTCTAATCTTTAATAGTCTATGTCTAATTTTATTTTCTCTTTGATTAATTGGTAAATGATCAGTGAGATTTTCACGAGCTAACAAAAAATTGTATCCATGAAAAGCTGCTACACTAGTTCTTGTTTTAATTTCTAAATTTTCTAATTTAGATATTTCATTAATTTCTTTTTCTAACCAAGAACTTGTTATTTGGTTATTAATTTTTGAAAACTCTGAGTTATCATAAATCGTTGATCCACCTAAAAATGATTTTTCATCCACTAAGAGAGTTTTTAAACCATTCTTAGCTGACATTTTAGCTGCCATTATTCCCGATATACCAGCCCCAATTATTAAAACATCGCAGTGAATATACTTATGCTCATAAATATCAGGATCAGCTTCTTTTGGAGACTTTCCTAAACCTGCAGATTTTCTTATAAAGTACTCATATTTTTCCCAAAAACTTTTAGGCCACATAAAAGTTTTATAATAAAAACCCGCTGGTAGAATAGGGGACAGAATATTATTAATTCCGCCAATATCAAAATTTACACTTGGCCAACAATTCTGACTTGATGCAACTAAACCTTCATAAATTTCAATTTCTGTAGCCCTAACATTTGGCTCGGTTCTCGAAGTATTATCATGTAACTGAATAATTGCGTTAGGTTCCTCTGAACCAGCCGTCATAATTCCACGAGGTCTATGATATTTAAAACTTCTTCCTACAAGATGAACATCGTTAGCTAATAGAGCGGATGCTAAAGTATCACCTTTATAACCGTAATATGTTTTATTATTGAATTTAAATGAAATTCGATAAGTTTCATCTACTAGTTTACTTGATTTAAATCTTAAATTTTTAGACATTGATTATTTTACAGGTGGCTTTTCACCCATCTTATAAACTGCTTTGATTTGGTCATTTGAAGTATCTCGAGCAATATTGAACCATTTTCTACAACCGTGAGCATGGTTCCATCTTTCGAATTGAACTCCTTTTATATTTTTTCTCATAAATAAAAACTCTGCCCATTCGTCATCACTTAATTCTGTTGGTTGTTTCGGTCTTTCTATATGAGCTTCACCCCCAGCTTTAAATTCGCTTTGCTCTCTTTCACCACAAAAAGGACAATTAATTAAAAACATTAGTGTGCAACTGCAGCAGCTCCATGTTCATCGACTAAATCACCACTTACAAATCTATTTAAATTAAATGCAGCATTAAGTTTATGAGGTTCGTCGTTAGCAATTGTATGAGCGAATAAATCTCCTGAACCTGGTGTAGCTTTAAATCCTCCAGTGCCCCAACCACAATTAAAATACAAACCTTTTATTGATGTTTTGCTTATTATTGGACTTGCATCAGGGCATATATCAACAATTCCACCCCACTGACGGAGCATTCTCATTCTACTAAAAATTGGATACAATTCTAGTATTGCATTTAAAGTACCTTCCACAATATCATGACTTCCTTTTTGGGAATAAGATATATAATCATCTGTTCCAGCTCCAATAACGAGTTCTCCTTTATCAGATTGACTTACGTAAGCATGAACTGCGTTTGACATTACAACGGTATCAATTATTGGTTTAACTGGTTCAGATACTAAAGCTTGAAGAGGTTTGCTTTCCAAAGGTAATTTTAATCCTGCCATATTTGCTATAACACTAGAGTGACCAGCAGCTGCAACAGCTATTTTTTTAGCTTTGATAAATCCTTTATTTGTTTCTATACCTTCGACCTTATCACCATTTCTTTTTATCCCTTTTACTTCACAATTTTGAATAATATCAACACCCATTTCATCAGCACCTCTTGCATATCCCCAAGCAACAGCGTCATGTCTTGCCGTACCTGCTCTTCGTTGAAGAGTCCCACCTAAAACTGGATATCGAATATCCTGTGAGGTATTTATAATTGGACAAAATTTTTTGACTCCCTCAGTATTTAAATAAACTGCATCAATCCCATTTAATCTATTTGCATGAGTTCTTCTTTTTAAATCTCTTACATCTTGTAAATTATGAGCGAGATTTATAACACCTCTTTGACTAAACATAACATTATAATTTAACTCTTGAGATAAGCCCTCCCAAATTTTAAGAGCATGATCATAAAGACCAGCACTTGCATCCCATAAATAGTTTGATCTTATTATTGTAGTATTCCGACCGGTATTTCCACCTCCTATCCAACCTTTTTCAACAACTGCAATATTCTTCATGTTATGTTTTTTAGCTAAATAATAGGCTGTTGCTAGACCGTGTCCTCCACCACCAACTATTATGGCTTCATACTCTTTTTTTGGCTCGGGATCTTTCCAAGCTTTCTCCCAATTTTCATGATAAGAAAAAGCGTTTTTAATAAGTGAAAATATTGAATACTTATTTTTCATAATTATTGAATAATTACTTTATAAATACTGATTATTCAATACAATCAAAAGTGACAAATTTAATGGAAGAGTGGGTGAGAGGCTGAAACCAGTCGTTTGCTAAATGACCGTGCGAGGAAACTTGTACCGAGGGTTCGAATCCCTCCTCTTCCGCCATTTTTAGTACAATGGATCATCCTTAAAGAAGTTTATCATTGTAACTGGCTTTTGAGCTAAAATATAACGATAGACGTTGTAGTTCTCCAGTACCCTTTGTACATAATTTCTTGTTTCTTTAAATTTGATTAATTCAATCCAGTTTACATAATCAATTTGGTTCTTTTGTGGATTTTTATTTATTTTTTTCCAATATCTGACTCTTTTAGGTCCGGCATTGTAAGCCGCTATTGCAAACGGATAAGCACCATCATATTCTAAAATTAGGCCAGCTATATAGTGAGAACCTAAATTGATATTATATTCTGCATCTCTTGTTAATCTAGATTTTGAATAAGGAAGTTTTGCTTGTTTAGCAACTACTTTTGCTGTGTAAGGCATGAGCTGCATTAATCCTTTTGCTCCTGCGCGACTATTAGCTCTTAAATCAAATTCACTTTCTTGTCTTATTATTGACAGTATAAATGCAGTACCAGGAATTTTTCTACCATTTATGTAATTTGGAGTACTTATAATTGGATAATTATATTTGTTATGAAATCTTTTTTCATATGATGCAATTTTTGCTATTTGAATAGCAAAATCAAATCTATCAATGCTTGTTGCTAATTCTGCTGCTAAAACTTCACTACCATTATTTATATCATCATTAGCCAAATGTCTTAAAATGAATTTTGTATATTTGTCTTCGTTCAGCTCATCAAGAAGATAAACTGTTTTGACTAATTCTTTTTTAAAAAAGTAGTCTCTATATTCTTTTGAAACTTCAATATCCTTAGATAGTTCAAAAGGTTGATTGGGATTTAACTCTATAAATGCTAACTGACCATAATATGTAGTAAGAAAATTAGATGCTTTACCAAGCCATTCATTAGCTAATTCATTTTTACCAAGTTTCTGATAAGTTTTAGCTAACCAATAAGCTCCTCTAGAAGTACTTATCGGATAACCAACGTTATTATAAAAATTTTCAAAATGATCCTTAGCTAATAAAGGATCATCTAAGAAACTTAATGCTATCCATCCGCTCATCCATTCCGCTGCTGCATACTCGGGTCCATCAGTCAAAGCATGATTACTTGCAATTTTATAGGCTAATGCAAATTTTTTTTTATAAATTAATGATCTTGAAATGATTTCTCTTTCAAACCACCACTTATCTGGTCTGACTAAATAATCTTTGGTATTTTTAATTTTTACTAAAATTTCAACAGAACTATCAACCCTTCCTCTTTTTCTTCTCCATTTTAATCTATCGTAATTTAAACCTCCATCATTTTTAAATTTTGCTGGAACTTTTGAAATAGCGTTATCTACACCATACGATTTACTCATTAACAATTGTCGTGCTGTATAAAGCAACTCATAATCTTTAGGTAAATATCTTAATAATCTTTTTAAATCCCAGTATTTATTATTCCAAGCCAAGTAATCTGCTCTTTTAATATAATCATCCGCATTGAGATATTTTTTAAATTTTTTTCTATAGAATCTTAATTCAGATTTGCTTAATTCAGCGGTAATCCATCCTTCTTTAATATAAGAAATACCTTTTTGTGTATTACCATTTAGAATTATGCTTTCTCCAAGTATCATTTTTCCAAAACCACTTAGAGGTTCATCAATACCGAACCAATCGATAATTTTTTTTGGTGAAATAGTGTCTGTAGAAAGTTTATGCTCTGCTAAATATTTTACTCTTCCCAATCGTGGATAATCTTCATTTTTGTCTATAAAAGTTTTATAATCGTAATATGATGCTTTGTTTCCTTTAGTTAGCAGATGTCTCCATTGTATGAAATTATAGATTGATTTATCTCTGGCTCTTTTTGCTGTTTTTAATGCTGCAGGCCATTTTGCTTGTTTCATTTCTGAAATAGCCTTTTTCGCAATTTCGAAATCTTTCTTGTTATAATATTTGGATTTTTTCGCTGTATCAGTTTTTTTGATTCCAGCTATTAAAGGTTTCTTTTTTGGTAAAATAATACCTAAGTCTTTCTCAGCTTTTAACTTTATTTCACTCTCAGGCTTTTTTTTAATTTCCTCTACTATTTTTTTGGGAATTGGTTTTGGCAGAGGCTTTATTACATCGATTAATAATTTCTGGTCCTTTTCCGCTTTAGTTTGGATTGGTTTTTTTATAGGTATTATTTCTGCAGAAAACAAAATAGTAATAGTAGAGAAGAAAAATAAATTGATAAAAAATATGAATTTTTTTAGCATAATCTTTTAGTATATGAATCCACAAACTATGTTATAAGTATTTATGTTCAAAGGATCAAATGTTGCTTTAGTCACTCCGTTTAAAAATGATAAACTAGATGATGAAACTTACATTAAGTTAATCCATTTTCATATTGAAAATGGGACAAATGGTTTAGTTCCTGCTGGAACAACCGGTGAGTCTCCAACTTTAAGCCACAATGAGCATGAAAGAGTTATAGAGTTATGTGTAAGAGAAAGTGGGGGAAAATTACCAGTATTTGCTGGCACAGGCTCTAATTCTACTGAAGAAGCAATTTCTTTAACATCTCATGCTGAAAAAATTGGTGCCACTGGAGCTTTAATCGTAACTCCATATTACAATAAGCCAACTCAAGAAGGTCTTTATCAACACTATAAATCTATAAATGATAAATGTGGTATTCCAATTATAATTTATAACATACCTGGTAGGTCAGTTATAGACATGACAGTTGACACGATGGCCAGATTATATGAATTAAAAAATATTATTGGAGTGAAAGATGCTACTGGTGATTTAAATAGAGTGGACAAAACATTAAAGAAGATGGGTAAAGATTTTTTGCAATTGACTGGTAACGATGATAACGCATTAGAATTTAATAAAAGAGGAGGTGTTGGAGCAATAAGTGTTACTGCTAATATTGCACCAAAACTTTGTTCAGAATTTCAAAAATTTTCAATCATAAATGATAAGAATTCTATATCTGAGGCAGAAAGACTTGATAAAATTTTGCAACCCTTGCATCACTCTATGTTTGTTGAAAGTAATCCTAGCCCTGTAAAATACGCAGCTAAATTATTAAATCTCTGTGATGATGATGTGAGGCTTCCATTGGTTAAAACCACAGATCATACTAAAGAGATTGTAAAAAAAGCACTCCAGTCTGCAAAGCTACTTTAATGAATAAAAAAACCAACTCTGGTTTAAAGATTGTCTGTATCAATCGTAAAGCGAGTTTTAACTATTTTTTTGAGGAATTATTAGAAGCAGGTATAGTTCTCAAAGGTTCTGAAATAAAATCAATCAGAGATGGCAAAGTAAATATTGCTGACTCGTATGCTATAGAAAAAAATGGAGAAATAATCTTGATAAATTCTCATATTGCATCTTATAAACAAGCTAGCTACTCAAACCATAAACCAACGGACGAAAGAAAACTTTTATTAAATAAAAAAGAAATAAATAAACTTATTGGAAAAATGCAAAGAGATGGTTTGACTATTGTTCCAACAAAAATGTACTTTAAAAAAGGAAAAGCAAAATTAGAACTTGCTGTTGCTAAAGGAAAAAAACAATACGATAAAAGAGTTGTCAAAAAAAATAGAGATTGGAATCGTGATAGAGCAAGATATGTCAGAAAATCAAGCTAAAGAAATTTATTTGGGAATTGGATCAAATTTAGGAGATAAAAAAAAAAATATTGAGAAAACTAAATTAATCTTAATTAAAAATAATATAAACATTTTAGAGACCTCAAGTTTTTACGAAAGTTTATCGTGGCCAGACCCTAAAAAACCCAAATTTTTAAATATAGTTGTTAAAATTCAAACTAATTTATCGCCATTAGAATTAATTAGAAAATGCAATAAAATTGAAGTAAAACTTGGTAGAAAAAAAAGGCTAAAAAATTCACCTCGAAAATGTGACATTGATATAATTGATTATAAAAGTAAGAAGATAGATGGTGAACTAATTTTACCTCATCCCAGAATGCATGAAAGAAATTTTGTCCTTTTCCCACTTTTCGAGATCAATAAAGATTGGAAACATCCAATTTTAAAACTTAATATAAAACAACTAATATCCACATTATCAAATAGTGACATTAGAACTATTAATAAAATATAAAAAAATGATATAATAAAGCATGTTAAATTCAAATGAATTAATAAATAAAGTTAAAATCTATAATAAGTTTTTAAACCCAGAAAAACTAAATAAGGCTTATGATTTTGCAGTCAAAGCTCATAGTAATCAAAAAAGAGCATCTGGTGATCCTTACTCTGTTCATCCTATCGAAGTTGCAAATATTCTTACTGATTTAAAATTAGATAGTGCCACAATAACTACAGGACTTTTGCATGATACCATAGAAGACACTTATGCTACTTATGAAACAATAAAAGGTGAGTTTGGATCAGAGGTGGCAGACTTAGTTGATGGGGTAACAAAAATTTCAGTTTTAGAAAATACTGCTTCTCCAAATTCTAAAGCGGAAAATTTTAGAAAACTGATTTTAGCAACCTCAAAAGACATAAGGGTTTTATTAGTTAAAATTGCTGATCGTTTGCACAATATGAGAACAATTAAAGCTATTGGCAAAGAAGAAAAAAGAAAAAGAATTGCTCAAGAAACAATGGAAATTTATGCACCCTTAGCAGATAGAATGGGTATGCATAGAATAAGAGATGAACTGGAGGATTTATCATTTGAAATTTTAAATAATGAGGCAAGATCCTTGATCCAAAAAAGACTTGAGGAAATTAAGTTAGATAAAAAAGATATTTTTAAAAGTTTATCCTCAGAATTTAATCAATTATTAATTGAAAATAATATTAAGTCAAAGATTTATGGTAGGGAAAAAACTCCTTTTTCTATTTGGAGAAAAGTTCAAAAAAAAAGAGTTTCTTTAGAGCAGATTACTGACATTATAGGTTTCAGGTTTATAGTTAGTAATACAGACGATTGCTATAAAACTTTAGGCATAATTCATAAATATTATAATTGTATACCTGGTAAATTTAAAGATTATATTTCTTCTGCTAAAATAAATGGATATAAATCCATACACACTTCAGTAATTGGCTCTTACAAAAAACCTGTTGAAATTCAAATAAGGACTAATCAGATGCATGAGTTTGCTGAAAGAGGTATAGCATCTCATTGGCAATATAAATCTTCAGAAAAGTTTAATTCACTAACATGGAAAGAGTATGATTGGTTGAAAGATTTAGTTGAGATTATCGAAAAAAATGAAAATCCAGAACATTCTTATGAATATACTAAGCTCCAGATGTTTCAGGAAAACGTTTTTTGTTTTACTCCTAAGGGATCAGTAATTAAATTACCAAAAGACGCCACGGCAATTGATTTTGCTTATGCAGTTCATACAAAGATTGGTGATACTGCAACTGGATGTGAAATTAATGGTAATAAGAAAGAATTACAATCTATATTGAGAAATGGAGATAGAATAAATATAATAACCTCAAAAAATCAATCTCCTTCATTACATTGGATACCAACAACAAAAACTGGAAAGGCGAGGGCAGCTATTAGAAGATATTGGCATGATAGAGGAGAAAAAAAACAGGAGAGAATTAAAAAATATAACACTACATTGTGGATATCGTTACCTGATAAACCTGGACAACTAGGAAATGTAAGTTCTTTGATAGGTGAACATAAGCTAAATATTTCAAATCTAGAAATGGCAGGTAAAAACCCTAATTATATTAATTTTAAGTTTCAATTAATAATAAGAGATCTCAAAAATTTTACTAATTTTATTGCAGAGCTTAAGCAAAAAGGTATAAAATTTAAGATAATTAGACACGAAGATAAAAGAAATGCTTTCACCCAAAAAATCCTTAAATATTTTAAGAAAAACTAATGCTTTGATAGAAGGTCATTTTGTTCTATCCTCGGGTCTTCATTCACCAAGATATATTCAATGTGCAAAATTATTAAGTCATCCTCATCAAGCTGAAAAGATATGCAAATCTTTGGCAGGTAAGATAAATAAGAATTTCAAAAAAATCGAATTAATTTTAGCCCCAGCAATTGGAGGTATAGTCATTGGTTATGAATTAGGTAGAATTTTGAAGAAGGAAACTATTTTTTGTGAGAGAGTAAAGGGTAAGTTCATGTTAAGAAGAGGTTTTAATATAAAAAAAGGGATGCGGGTCTTAGTTGTCGAAGATGTGATAACCACTGGTAAATCTTGCTTAGAATGTGTTAGACTAATAAAGAAATTCAAAGCTAAACTTTTAGGATTTGCCTCATTAATAGATAGATCCTCAAAAAAAACATTAAGATTAAAAAAAAAAATTATTTCTCAATTAAAAATAAGTGTTCCTACTTATAAAAAAAACAAATTGCCAAAAGATTTATTATCAATACCAGTTACAAAACCTGGAAGTAGATTTATTTAGTGAAACGTTTAGGAGTAAATATTGATCATGTAGCTACAATTAGAAATGCACGAGGTGAATATCATCCAGACCCTTTTTTTGCAGCGAAATTTGCAAAAAAATCTGGTGCTAATTCCATTACAATACACCTAAGAGAGGATAGAAGACACATTAGTGATAATGATGCAAAACGTATATGCTCAATTAAAAATCTTCTAGTTAATTTAGAAATTTCAACTAATCCTAAAATGATCAATTCTGCACTCAAATTAAACCCAAACTTTATTTGTATAGTGCCAGAAAAAAGAAAAGAAATTACTACTGAAGGCGGATTGAACCTTAAAAAAAATAAAAGTAAATTAAAAAAAATAATTTTAAGATTTAAAAAAAAAGGTATTAGAACCAGTTTATTTATAAATCCATCCTTTGAGGATATAAGGCTCTCGAAGAATTTGAAAGCTGAATGTGTAGAAATCCATACTGGAAAAATATCAAATTTAGTTAAATCAAAAAAAAATCACTCAAAAGAATTAAAAAAAATAAAGAAATGTTCGGTACTTGCTTTTAATTTGGGTTTAGAAGTTCATGCTGGTCATGGATTAGATTATAAAACTACTAAACTTTTGGCTAAAATAAATGAAATTAGTGAATTCAATATCGGACATTACATTGTTGGAGAGTCCGTTTTTTATGGACTTTCCAAAGTAATTAAAAATTTTAGAAAAATTATTAAAAAAAAGTAAGATGCGTATATTAGGGATCGGCGTAGATATAATTCAAAATAGAAGAATTAAATCTTTAGTTAAAAGTAAATTATTTATTTTAAGGACTTTTGGTAATAAAGAAATTGACCTATCTAAAAAATTAAGAAATAAGACTAATTATTTTGCAAAAAGATTCGCAGCAAAAGAAGCATTAACTAAATCAATTGGCACTGGTTTTAGAAATAATCTTAATTTTAAGGATATTCAAATATTAAATGATAATAATGGTAAACCTTATTATCAGAAATCCAAAAAATTAGATAAAATTATAAATAATAGATTTAAGATAAAAAAATATGAATTGTATCTTTCAATCTCAGATGAAAAAGATTATTCAATAGCATTTACAATTTTACAATCAAAATGATTTTAAATAAAAAATTTTTTGTAGATAATACTAAAACTTTGATTTATGCCCTAGCTATTGCTATAATTATAAGATCTCTGTTAATACAACCATTTTATATACCCTCCTCTTCAATGGAACCTAATTTATTGGTTGGTGATAGACTTTTTGTCACAAAATACTCTTATGGTTATAGTAAACACTCATTTCCTTTTAGTCCTCCTATTTTTAAGAACAGAATTTTATTTCAAAAACCTAGTAGAGGTGATGTCGTGGTATTTAAAACTCCTGCAGATAATAGAACAGACTATATTAAAAGATTAATTGGATTACCAGGTGATCAAATACAGTTTATAGATGCTAATTTATACATTAATAATAGTGAAGTATTTAAATCAAGAATTTCAAAAAAAGATAAAATTTTTTGTGGAAATAATATTATTGATGTTTTTACTTTTGAGGAATTGTTACCTAACAAAAAAAAGCATGTTACTGTTTACTTAAAGGATTTTTCTTACGATAACTCTGATTTATTTATCGTTCCAGAGGATCATTATTTCTTTTTAGGAGATAATAGAGATTGCTCAAAAGATAGTAGATTTTTAACCAGTGTCGGTTATGTTCATAAAAACAATCTTGTTGGTAAAGCTCAATTCATTTTCTTTTCTTCAGATATATCTGAAGGTAGTATTTTTTCATTTTGGAATTGGAAAAAGATAGTTCGTTTTGATAGATTTTTTAAAAAAATTAATTAATGAAAATAGATTATCAATTATTAGAAAAAAAAATAAAAGTAAATTTTAGAAATAAAAAACTATTGATCAAATCATTAACCCATAAAAGTATTAACAAAGAACAAAACAATGAAAAACTTGAATTTTTGGGTGATAGAGTTCTAGGTTTAGTAATTGCTAAAAAACTTTTAGAAATATATCCAGATGAGAAGGAGGGAATATTAGATAAAAAATTTGCATCTTTAGTTAATAAAAAAACCTGTTTGCAAATTGCAAAAAAAATTGAGTTAAACAAATATATCTTAATTTTAGAAGTTAAGAACAGAAAAAATGTTATTGAAGATAAAGTATTGTCAGATTGCTGTGAAGCTTTAATTGGTTCAATTTATTTGGAGAAGGGATTTAGTATAGTTGAAAAGACTATACTATTTTTATGGGCAGAACATATCAAAAATAGCGTTGTTACTCAAATTGATGCAAAAACAAAATTGCAAGAATTTTCATTAAAAAAATTCAAATCTTTGCCAATTTATAAACTTATTTCAAACACGGGACCTAAACATCGGCCACTTTTCAAAGTGGGAGTTAAACTTATTGATACAAAATTATTTATTTCACAAGGCAAATCGAAAAAAGATGCAGAACAAAATGCTGCAATTTTATGTTTAAAGAATATGAAAGTAACATGATTTGGGACGATACTGGTTATTTAGTATATAAAAATAAATTTAATGAAAACTCATTGATTGCAGAGGTGTTCACTAAAAATCATGGTAAGGTAACTGGAATTATTTTCGGTGGTACATCTAGAAAAATTAAAAATTATCTTCAAATTGGAAACAAAGTTTACGTAAATTATAGTTCAAAATCTGAAAATAAAATTGGATACTTTAAAATAGAAATATTAAAAGCCCTTTCCCCACTTTATTTTGATAATCAAAAAAAACTATTTTGTATTTCTTCAGCTATGCAATTGATTAAGCTACTCACTGCAGAGTCACAAACTAATAAAGATATTTACCTACTTATTAATAATTTTTACGATTTATTAAATAATGATAATTGGATAAAACATTATATTTTTTGGGAATTAGATTTATTTAGTTTAATTGGATATGATTTAGACTTTGAAAAACTAGTTGATAAAAAAATTCAAGATAATAATTTTCGATATGTATCTAAATCACAATCACAAAAAAAAATTATACCTAATTTTCTTATTGATAAAAATAATAATAGTGAAGAATTGGCAAATTTATTAAATGGCTTAAAAATACTTGGTGATTTTCTTGAAAAAACAATTTTAAGACCAAATAATCTTAGCCAACCTACTAATAGACTTCAGTTTATAAGTTCTTTAAAGTATTCATTTTAAAATTTTATCTAATCTATCCGCGTAATAACTTACAATTGCATTGGCTCCAGCTCTTTTGAAAGCAATTAAACTTTCTACAACAGCCCCATTATCGATAATACCTTTATTTATGGCATTTGCTAACAGGCTGTACTCTCCTGAAACTTGATAAGCCATTACAGGAATTTTAAAGTTTTCTTTAACTAGACTGATTATATCTAAATAGGGTAGACCTGGTTTAACCATAACCATGTCGGCACCTTCTTTTATATCAAGAGCAACTTCTCTAAGAGCTTCGTTACTGTTTCTAAAGTCCATTTGATAATTCTTTTTGTTTCCTTTAAGTAACCTTTTTGATCCAACAGCATCTCTAAAAGGTCCATAAAAACTTGAGGCATATTTGATAGCATATGAAAGAATTTGAGTTAGTTTATATCCATTTTTATCAAGTGAAGTGCGTATTCTTCCAATTCTTCCATCCATCATATCGGATGGTGCTAAAACATCACAACCCATTTCAGCTTGAAGCAAAGATTGATTAATTAAGACTTCAATTGTCTCATCATTTAAAACATAATTAGATTTTAAAATACCATCATGACCATGTAATGTATATGGATCTAATGCTACATCACACATTAAACCAATTTGATTTTTATATCTATTCTTAATATATCTTAATGCCTGACAAACTAAATTATTTTCATTAAGAGCTTCAGTTCCTAAAGAATTTTTTTTTTTATTTTCAGTATATGGAAATAAAGCTACCATAGGGATTTTATTTTTTATGGCCCTATCAATAACCAAATCTAATTTATTAATAGTATATCTATAAACACCAGGCATTGATTTAATTGATTGTTTTTTATTTTTTCCTTCAATTAAAAAAATTGGTAAAATAAAATCATTTGGAGATAGACTATTTTCCTCAATTAATCTTCTTGACCAATCATTTTTTCGGCTGCGTCTAAGTCTTAAGCTTGGAAATTTACCTGTAATCATCTTTAAATATATTTATAATATGCGACAAATGTTATATACAAATATAACTTAAAAAAGATATTAAACAATCTTATGAAATTAAATTTTGACGATTTTCAGAAACAAGAAGTCAGTTTTGACATCAATGAACTTCAAAAAGCTTATAAAGAGATACTAAAAATAAAAGATTTTAGTGGAGTAGATGGTGTTTCAAATTTTGGAGCTATTTCTTTAACTCAAATACCTGGAGATCCTGATTCTATTAAAGGAAACAAAGCTAGAGGTGTTTTTTGGACAAAACCAGATAAGTCAGGGAGAGAAGTTGTAAGAGATGAAATAATTGACGAAGCAGCTTATTCAGAATTTATTGAAGATTATAAAGAAACATATTTCAAAGAAGTTTTTGAAGTTTTGTCATCAAAATACAAATTAGGAAGAGTAAGAATATTATTAAAAGAGCCCAGATCAACTTTAAGCTGGCATAGAGATCCAGAGCCTCGACTTCACATACCTATAATTACTAACCCAGGTTCTATAATGGTAATTGATAATGTTGCAAAACATTTACCAGCTGATGGGTCTGTTTGGATAACAAATAATACAAAGTACCATAATGCCTTCAATGGTGGTGAAGAAAATAGAATTCATTTGGTAGCATGCGTATTAGACCATAAATTTAATTAAATTGAAAAAAATATATATATCATCAGATCACGCTGGCTATAATTTAAAAGAACAGATTAAAAAGAAATTTTATAATAAGTTTTTATTTGAAGATTTGGGCACCAACAACTCTAAAACTTCTGTAAACTATCCCGATTACGCTCATAAATTATCCAAAAAGGTATCTAATAATAGTAAAAATTTGGGAATTCTAGTTTGTGGTTCAGGCATGGGAATGTCTATGGCGGCAAATAAACACAAAAAAATAAGAGCTGCAGTGTGTTATTCGGTAAAAAACGCAAAATTATCTAGATTGCATAACAACGCAAATATTATTACATTAGGGTCTAGATTAACAAAAAAAAATATAGCCTTTAAATGTATTGAAGTTTTTGTTAATACTAAGTTTGAAGGTGGTAGACACAAAAAAAGAATAAAAAAAATATAATAAATATGTCAAGTGAAACTAAATATTTAAATTCTGAGTATCAAGATTTTTTTGAAAGAAGTCTTTCTGACGCCGATCCTGATTTATTTAAAGCTATCAATGATGAATTAATAAGACAACAAAACCATATTGAGCTTATTGCATCAGAGAACATCGTATCTCAGGCAGTGTTAGAGGCTCAAGGATCTGTTCTTACAAATAAATATGCTGAAGGTTATCCAGGAAAAAGATATTACAACGGTTGTGAACATGTTGATGTAGCAGAACAATTAGCATTAGAGAGAATAAAAAAATTATTTAATTGCAAATATGCTAATGTGCAACCACACTCAGGAGCTCAAGCTAATGGTGCAGTTTTTTTAGCTTTGTTAAAACCTAATGATACATTTATGGGTATGAGCTTAAATTCAGGTGGTCACATAACTCATGGTTTAAAAATTTCTATGTCTGGAAAATGGTTTAATGCAATAAACTATGATGTTGATAAAAAATCTGAGCTCATCGATTATGATAATGTTGAAAAACTAGCTTTAGAACATAAACCAAAACTAATTATTGCTGGTGGTAGTGCTTATTCAAGAGTTATTGATTTTAAAAGATTTAGAGAAATAGCAGATAAAGTTGGAGCTTATTTCATGGTTGACATGGCACATTTTTCTGGATTAGTAGCAGGTAAAGGGTATCCAAATCCTTGTGATTATGCACATGTTGTAACTTCAACTACACATAAAGTTTTTAGAAGTGCGAGAGGTGGAATAATTTTATCTAACGATGAAGAATTAGGGAAAAAATTTAACACTGCTGTTTTCCCTGGTTATCAAGGTGGACCATTGATGCATGTTATTGCAGCTAAAGCAGCTGGGTTTTTTGAGGCATTAAAACCAGAATTTCAAACATATATTAAAAATGTTTTAGCTAATGCTAAAATGTTGGCTGAAACATTAAAAAACAATGGTTTTAAAATTTACTCTGGAGGAACTGACACTCATTTAATGTTAGTGGATTTAAGACCTTTTAATGTAAAAGGAAATTTAGCATCTGAAAGCTTAAGTAGGGCAAACATAACTTGTAATAAAAACGGAATACCTTTTGACACAGAAAAACCTATGATTACATCAGGTATCAGATTAGGCTCACAAGCAGCTACAACAAGAGGATTTGGATTAAAAGAATTTGAGAAAGTTGGTGAATTAATAACTAAAGTTATAAAAGGTTTATCTGAAAATCCTGAAGATAATAGTAAAGTGGAAAATGAAGTTAGAAATGAAGTTATAAATTTGTGCTCTAATTTTCCAATTTATAAAAACTTGAATAAATGATCTGCTCCATATGCAAGAAAGGAGAAACTTCAGTTGTAGACTCTAGACCAACCGAAGATGGCACTGCTATT
This sequence comes from uncultured Pelagibacteraceae bacterium, assembly GCA_902523615.1. Taxonomy (GTDB): domain Bacteria; phylum Pseudomonadota; class Alphaproteobacteria; order Pelagibacterales; family Pelagibacteraceae; genus Pelagibacter. Next base: position 55,503 of record CABYZW010000003.1, read on the forward strand.
AGAAGAAGAAGATTATGTGTATGCGGTGCTAGGTTTACAACTTTTGAAAGAGTTCAATATAGAGAAATAATAGTAGTTAAAAAAAATGGAAGAAAATCTGCTTTTGATAGGGACAAATTAGCTAAATCAATTTTTATTGCTTTAAAAAAAAGGCCCATAGACACTGAAACAACAGAAAAATTCATTAGTCGTTTATCTAGATCATTGGAGGAATTAGGACAAAGTGAAATTTTAAGTAGTACTATTGGCACAATGGTTATGGAAGGTTTAAAAGAACTTGATCCAGTAGCATATGTCAGATTTGCGTCTGTTTACAGAAACTTCAGAGAAGAAAAAGATTTTGTACAATTTGTGGACAAAATAGATGTCTTCAAGAAAAGGTAAATTTTCATCGAAAGATAAGAATTACATGAAACTTGCTCTAAATCTGGCAAGAGCTCGAAATGGATTAACCGGAGACAATCCATCAGTTGGATGTTTAATTGTAAAAGAAGATAAAATTATTTCTATTGGCCAGACGGGTTTTAATGGAAGACCACATGCAGAACACAGCGCAATAAAAAATTCATTCGAAAAATTAAAAGGTTCAAAAATGTATGTAAGCCTTGAACCTTGCTGTCACTATGGAAAAACCCCACCATGTACAAAAAGTATAATCAAAAGTGGTATTAGTGAATTAATTTATTCGATGGAGGATATTGATGATAGAGTTAAAGGAAAAAGTTTTAAGGTTTTATCAAATAAAAAAATTAAAGTCAGAACAGGTCTCTTGAAAGAAAGTGCAAAAAAAATTTATGAGTCTTATATAAAGAATAGAACCAAAAAATTACCTTATATTACTGCTAAAATTGCAGTTTCAAAAAATAGTTTAATTTATAGTAAGGGATCTGAAAGAATAACTGATAAAAATTCAGACAAAATTACTCATTATTTACGTTATAAAAATGACTCTATAATGATTTCAAGTAAAACTCTTAATATAGATAATCCAAAGTTAAATTGTAGATTAAAAGGATATGAAAAATTTTCTCCAAAAAGAATAATTCTAGATAAAGACTTAAAGATTGAATTTAAAAGCTATATTTTTAATTCAGTGAAAAAAAATAATACGATACTTTTTTATAATACACCAAATTTTAAAAAAATTAAAGTTTTAAAAAAAAAAGGAATAACTTTGATTAAAACTAAATTAGATCATGAGCAACTGCTTGATTTAAAGATAATTTTAAAAAAATTGTTTGTTTTAGGTGTCCGAAATTTACTAGTTGAAGGTGGTGATAAAATAACAAAAAATTTATTAAAAAAAAAATTGGTAGATAGATTTTATTTATTTCAAAGTCCTAAAATCTTAAAAAAAGGTAAAAAAAGTCAAGGTTTTACTTCCTTCAAAATTTTAAATAATAAATATATAAAAGTGTCAAGAATTACATCTAGTGTAGCAAAAGATAATATTACAATCTATAAAAGATAAAATGTTTAACGGAATTATATTTAATAAGGGCTATATCAAAAAAATTTCTAAAAGGTCAAAAGGTATCAATATTTTTGTGAAATCAGACTTCAAACTAAATTTTAAAGATATCGGAGTTTCTATTGCATGTGATGGAGTATGTTTAACATTGATAAATATTCATAATAAAATTATGGAATTTTATCTTTCCAATGAAACAATAAAAAGATCAAAATTTAAGCATTTAAAAGTTAATGATATAATAAATTTAGAATTACCACTTAAATACGGTCAAAAAATTTCAGGTCATATATGTCAGGGCCATATAGACACAACAGGTAAAACTTTAAGTGTTAAAAAAGTTGACAAATCCTACATATTTGACTTTGAAATTAATTCAAAGGAAAGAAAAAATATCATTGAAAAAGCATCAATATGTGTGAATGGAATTTCATTAACTGTTTCAAAAAAAACAAAAAAAGGTTTTCAAATTTGGGTGATCCCACATACTTACAAATTAACCAATCTATCAAATGTAAAAAAGGGTAACTTAGTAAATATAGAAATAGATATTCTCTCAAAATACGTTAAAAACTTTTTTAATGAAAAAAAGTAATTACTCAACAATTGAAACTATTATTAAAATTGCCAAAAAAGGTGGGATGTTCATTTTAGTTGATGACGAAAAAAGAGAAAACGAAGGAGATTTGGTTATCTCAACTAGCGATACTAACTCAAAAAATATAAACTTTATGGCTAAATATGGAAGAGGATTAATTTGTCTAGCTTTAGATAGTTTACAAGCAAAGAGATTGAATTTATCGCTCATGTCTCCAATTAATGAATCTAGAAACAAAACTGCATTTACAATATCTATTGAAGCAAAAAAAGGAATTACTACAGGCATTTCTGCAAAAGATCGAGCCAGAACTATAAGGATCGCATCTAAAAAAAATGTAAATAAGAAAGATATTGTATCACCGGGTCATGTTTTTCCAATTATAGCCAGAGATGGTGGAGTGCTTGTTAGGGCAGGGCACACTGAAGCTTCTGTAGATATTTCTAAGTTAGCAAAAAAAAATAACTCAGCAGTTATCTGTGAAATAATGAATGAAGATGGTACGATGGCAAAAGGTCAAGATTTATTTAGTTTTGCACAAAAACACAATTTAAAGATTGGAAAAATAGAAGATTTAATTTCTTATCGTTTAAAAAAAGAAAAATTAATTAAGCTTAAGAAATCTTCTGATATTAAGATTAAAAATCAAAACTATAAAATTAAGATATATGAAAATTTACTTGATGGTTCAGAACATTTTGCTCTGATAAAAGGAAATGTAAAAAAAGGTACTATCCCAAGAGTAAGAGTTATCTCCTCAAATATATTACATAATTATTTGATTAATCAACAATTGCCCAATTCATTTAACAAGACTTTAAATTATTTTAAAAAGTTCAATAATTGTATCTTGGTTTTTATTAAAGACACAAATCTTAAGTCAGTTACACAAACACTTAAAGATTATAAAAATAAAGAATCTTATAAAAAGCGAAGTGAAAAATTAATAAGAAATTATGGAATAGGTGCTCAAATAATTAAAGATTTAAAAGTAAAAAAAATGATATTAATTACAAAATCATTAAAAAAGGTTATTGGTTTAGAAGGTTATGATATAAAGATAACTAAACAAGAATTAATTTAATGAAAAAAAATTTCTTAATAATCAATGCTAATTATTACAAGGAAATATCGAATGGTTTATTAAAAAGTGCAATAAAGTTATTGCCTAGAAATTCAAAAATTAAGATAATAAATGTTCCTGGTGTATTTGAAATTCCAGTTACAATTTCTAAAAATTTAAAAAAATTTGATGCTTTTATCGCCCTTGGATGTGTAATAAAAGGTCAAACACCACATTTTGATTTCATTTCAAGAGCATCAACTTATGCCATTATGAAATTGTCAATAAATTCAAAAAAACCAATTGGTAACGGTATAATAACTTGCTTAAATATGAGGCAAGCAAGAGTTAGAAAAAAAAAGGGTGCTGAAGCTGCAAAAGCTGTTTTATCAGTTTTATCACAATAATGAAAGTTTCGTTTAGCCCAAAAAATAATCCTAGAGTTATAATTATTCAAAAGTTATATGGCAAGTTTTTTAATGATGACGAAGAAATTACCTATCCAAAACATAGATTTAAAAAATTTATCAAAGATATTGTTTCAGGTACCTTAGAACGTAACGATGTAATAATAGAAGAATTAGAAAAAAATTTGGGAGATAAATTTTCTTTTAGTAATTTAGATAAATTATTTCAAGTCATCTTGAAGTCAGCTACTTATGAATTTTTGTATAAACCGAATTTATCTATAAAAATAATAATTAAAGAATATCTTGATGCGTCAAATTTCTTTATAGATGATACTCAAACAAAATATCTAAATGCTTTATTAGATAATATCGCCAAGAAACTAAGACAGTCTAATGCATGAGTTTGAGTTAATACATAAATATTTTTCTAAATTATCTAAAAATAATATAGGTTCGTTTAAACTTAATGATGATGTTTTTTTTGATAAATCAAAAAAATTAGTAGTTTCTGTAGATACTTATACTCAAGGTGTACATTTTATCGATTTTAAAAAACCTGATTTAGTAATAAAGAAGATCATAAGATCTTCGATATCAGATTTAATATGTAAAGGTGTTAAACCCCAATATTATTTTATTTCTGGCTCAGGTAATAAAAAAAATTTTTCAGCTATCAATTTACATAAAATTTCTAAATCTTTAAATCAAGAGCAAAGAAAATATAAAATTTTTCTGTGTGGTGGAGACACAGTATTTTCCAATAAACTAAGCTTTTCTATTACTTCTATTGGATTTTCAAAAAAAATAGTACTTAGAAACAATGCAAGATTAAACGATGATATATATGTTACAGGTAATTTAGGAGATAGTTATGCTGGATTAAAGATTCTAAAAAAAAATATTAATACAAATAAGAACTTAAAAAAGTATTTTATAAATAAATATTATTTACCAAATCTTCATCCAGAACTAATAAAAAATTTATTATCATTTGCAAACACTTCTATAGATATTTCTGATGGATTAATCACAGATTTGCAGAAGCTTATAAATAAACAGAAATTATCATATAAATTGTTCTATGAAAAAATCCCACTTTCTAAAAATCTAGTTAAACTGATTAAATTAAAAAATTTACATAAGAAAAGTTTTTTGTCAAAAGGAGACGATTATCAAATTCTATTTACAGCTAATTCATCTAAATCCAGAATCATTAATAAAATTAGCAAAACATTGAATATAAAAATTTCTAAAATAGGAAAAATTTGTTCAATCTCTCAAAAACCACAAATTATTGATGAAAAAGGGATGAAAATTAGCCTTAAAGATGAAGGTTATTATCATCAATTCTAAAAGTTAATTATTGCCTTTTATATCCTTTTTTGTATTGTGCGGATTTTAATATTTAACAAGAAAGAACTTAATTAAGATTTATATGAACACAGCAGTTGAAACTATTCTATTATACACTATTGCAGCTGGTTTTTTTTCTATTATCTATGGATACTTTACTGGAAAAAATATTCTAAATTCTAGCGCAGGAAATTCTAAAATGCAGGAAATTGCCTCGGCAATTCAAATTGGTGCAAAAGCGTATTTAGCTAGACAGTATAAAACTATTTCCATAGTTGGTTTTGTTGTTCTTATAATAGTAAGTATTGCCTTTAGCCCTTTGGTTGGTTTGGGATATTTAATTGGAGCAACTTTATCAGGTATAGCTGGGTATGTTGGAATGTTAGTTTCAGTTGAAGCTAACGTAAGAACAGCGGAAGCATCAAGAAAAAGTTTAGCAAGTGGTCTCTCCATTGCTTTTAAATCCGGTGCAGTTACAGGAATGTTAGTTGCTGGTTTAGCATTATTGTCAATTGCTGTTTATTACTATTTACTATTAAAATTCAATGTCGAGGAAAGAGAAATTGTAAATGCTTTAGTTGCTTTAGGCTTTGGTGCTTCTTTAATTTCAATTTTTGCAAGATTAGGTGGAGGTATATTTACTAAAGGAGCTGATGTTGGAGCTGATTTAGTTGGAAAAGTTGAAGCTGGTATACCTGAAGATGATCCAAGAAATCCAGCTGTTATTGCTGATAATGTAGGTGATAATGTTGGTGATTGTGCTGGTATGGCTGCGGATTTATTTGAGACATATGCCGTCACAATTGTTGCAACAATGGTCTTATCTTCGATTTTCTTCCCAGGTGATATGTCAATGATGATATACCCTCTTACTATAGGAGGTGCATGTATATTGACATCCATCATAGGAACATTTTTTGTAAAACTTGGAAAAAGTAAAAATGTTATGAATGCTTTATATAAAGGTTTTGTTGTTTCCGCAGTTACGTCTTTAGTAATTCTATATCCTGTAACAGATTATGTTTTGGGGTTAGAAAATAAATATAATCTTGAAAATAAAAATTTTTCAGGAATGGATTTATACTATTGTGGAATTATTGGTTTAGTTATAACTGGTTTATTAATCTGGGTTACTGAATACTATACTGGAACAAACTACAGACCAGTTAGAAGTGTAGCTAGCTCATCAACTACGGGTCATGGGACTAATGTTATACAAGGATTGGCAATTTCATTAGAAGCTACAGCAATCCCTGCTTTAATTATTGTTACTGGGATTTTGTTAACAAACCATATAGCAGGTCTTTATGGAATCGCCATTGCAGTTACAACTATGTTGGCTCTAGCTGGTATGGTTGTTGCACTTGATGCTTACGGTCCTGTTACTGACAATGCTGGTGGAATAGCAGAGATGTCTAAATTACCAAGTAATGTTAGAAAAACCACTGATGCATTAGATGCTGTTGGAAATACGACTAAAGCAGTAACCAAAGGATATGCAATAGGATCAGCTGGTTTAGGTGCTTTAGTTTTATTTGCAGCATACACAGAAGATATAAAGCATTTTTCTAAAGAAGCTGGATCTGCTTTAGAAGGTATAATTGTTACTTTTGATTTATCAAATCCATATGTTGTTGTTGGCTTATTAATTGGTGGAATGCTACCATATTTATTTGGATCTATGGGAATGCAAGCTGTTGGAAGAGCAGGTGGCGCTGTCGTTGTAGAGGTACGAAGACAATTTAAAAAATATCCAGGTATTATGAAAAAAAAACAAAAACCGGATTACGCTAAACTTGTAGATTTGCTTACTGTAGCTGCCATTAAAGAGATGATTATACCATCATTATTACCTGTATTATCTCCAATAGTTTTATATTTCATTATCTTTACAATAGGTGGTCAAGTGGCAGCATTAGCCTCAGTAGGTGCCATGTTGTTAGGCGTAATAATAACAGGTCTCTTTGTAGCAGTATCAATGACAGCTGGAGGTGGTGCCTGGGATAATGCAAAAAAATATATTGAGGATGGAAATTTTGGTGGAAAAGGATCTGAAGCTCACAAAGCAGCAGTTACAGGAGATACAGTTGGTGATCCTTACAAGGATACAGCTGGTCCTGCAGTTAATCCAATGATTAAAATTACAAATATTGTCGCTTTATTATTGCTAGCAGTTATTGCAGGTTAATTCTTAATTCTTTTTTTACCTAAAGGATCATCAATTTTTTGTCTTAATGAAGACATGAAACTATATATAAATGATCTTTTTTCATAATTGTTAGATGTAATTTTTTTTTCAAATTTTAGATTTTTCATATCTTCTTTGTTAAAGAATTTTTTATCAAGTAATACTCCTCTGTTATCAATCTCTAGTATCAAAACATTATTTGCTAATAATTCTCTTTTTCCAAATTTAGTAATTTTTGAACTACTTTTTTTAGTTTCAATGTAAATAAATATATCATTATCAAAGGAACTTTTTGTAGATGGAGGGCCAATTAATCTAATGATATCGTTTTTGTTGGATTGATTAACCCTTAATTTTAATTGTTTTTTTTCTAAATTATGAACACCGTGGTGATATACTACTTTATTTAATGTACAATTTGAGATTAAACATAGTAAAATAACATATAAGACTTTTCTCATGAAACCAGAATATATCAATATTTACAATAAATTAATAAAATTAACTACAAATAAAAATCTCTATAAAGGACTAAATAAGCAAGATGTTTTCTCTGATAGATTGATAATATTTCTTATTCATTTTGCCTTTTTTTTAAAAAACTTTAAAAATCAGACGAATAAAAAAATTTTACAAGAAATCTATGATTTTAATTTCAGACAAATTGAATTATCGGTTCGTGAGATAGGTTATGGTGATCAATCTATAAATAAAAAAATGAAAGATTATATAAATTTATTTCATTCAATACTCTCAGAAATTCATTTTTGGGAAGACTACTCTATAATTGAAAAAAAAAAAAAGATTTCTTTTTTCTTAGAAAATATGGATAAAAATGAATATTTAGTGAAGTATTTTGATGATTTTAAAGAAGAATTATCAAAAAAAAATTTGAATTATTATATAAAAGGTGTATCTAATTAATATTATGGCTGTACCAAAACGTAAACAAACACCTTCGAGAACAGGTATGAGAAGGTCTCAAAATATGAAATTTTCTTCAAAAAATATAATTGAAGATAAAAAATCTGGTGAATATAGACTATCCCATCATTTAGATTTAAAAACTGGCATGTATAAGGGAAGACAAGTTTTAGACCCTAAAGAATAATTTTTTATAACAATGCAAAGTTTAATTAAAATTGCAGTTGATGCAATGGGAGGCGATGGTTCTCCAAAAAAAATTATTGATGGTTTAATTTTAAACCATGCTTCAAATAAAGAAAATTTTTTCAAAATTTTCGGAAATGAAAGTCAAATTAAAGATTGTATAGCAGATAAAATTAATCAAAACTTTTACGAAATTGTTAATACTCAAAATGTAGTAAGAAGCACTGACTCTCCTTTGGAGGCAGCGAAAAGGGGTAAGGATACAAGTATGTGGTTAGCTATTGATAGTGTTAAAAAAAAAGAGAGTGATATTGTCATATCTGCTGGCAATACTGGTGCTTTGTTAGTGATAGCAAAATTAAATCTCAAAATGATAGAAAATATTGATAAGCCTGCCTTATCAGCACTTTGGCCAAATAAAAAAGGAATGAGTGTGGTTTTAGATCTTGGTGCCAATATTGAGTGCAGTTCAAAAAATCTTTTAGACTTTTCTATTATGGGAGCATCTTTATACAAATCTCTTTATCCTAAAGAAACCCCTAATGTTGCATTACTTAATATTGGCTCAGAAGAGTTAAAAGGAAATGAAATCATTAAAGAAACTTTTAAAACACTAAATGAAAAAAAATCTGATAATTTTATTTTTTCAGGTTATATAGAAGGAAATGAGCTTATGCATGGCCAAGTCAATGTTATTATTTCTGATGGTTTTACAGGTAATGTTGCACTAAAAACGGCTGAAGGAACAGCTAATTTTATTACAAGCGAATTAAAACAAGCTTTATCAGGAACTATTTTGGGCAAAATATCCTCGTTTCTTAATTATGCTAATCTTAAAAAATTTAAACAAAGATTAGATCCGAGATTGTATAATGGAGCTATTTTTATTGGACTAGATGCACCAGTGGTCAAAAGTCATGGTGGAACTGATTTTATAGGTTTTGCAAACTCTCTAGATGTATGTAACAGAATTGTTAAAGGTAATTTAATTAAAAAAATTAATGAGAATATGAAATAAATGAGGATAAATTTAACTAAAAAAGACTTAATTAATGTTGTTTATATGCAAATTGGATTTTCTAAGCAAATATCGGAAAGTCTTATAGATGAATTTCTCTCTTTAATAATAAAAAATTTAAAAATGGAGGGTAAAATTAAAATTTCAAAATTTGGAACTTTTTCAGTTAGAAAAAAAAATCTAAGAATGGGAAGAAATCCTAAAACAAAAGAAAAAAAAATAATATCTGAAAGAAATGTAGTTTTATTTAAACCTTCCAAAGAGTTCAAAGATTTTATAAACAACAATCAAAATGAATAAATCAGTTTCAGCTTATAAAACAATTGGAGAGGTTGTAAAAATTTTAGATTTAAAAACTAAAAAAGGTAGTTCTTTATCCACACATACTATTCGTTACTGGGAAAAAGAATTTAAACAGTTAAAACCAAAAATCCTAAACGGAAGACGAAGATATTATGATGAAAAAAACATCAATACATTAAAAAAAATTCAATTTCTTCTAAAAGAAAAGGGCATGACTATTAAAGGTGTAAAAAGAGTTTTAAATAATGAAAAATTTTTAAAACTTGACGAGACTTTAAATTCCTCTATAAGAACAGCTAATATTAAAAATAAACTAACTAAAATTTCAAATATTATTAAAGATTTAAAAGATATCTAGATAATGGCAAAAAAAACACATATCAAAGTTAGACTAGTTCCCGAAACAAAACCTGATAGTCCTTTTTTTTATTATGTTAAAAAACCAGCAGGTGGTGAAAAGGCAAAGATAAAACTAAAAGCTAAAAAATATAATCCTGCAACTAGAAAGCATGAAATTTTTGTAGAAAAAAAACTTCCCCCACACAGTAAATAATTATTTTTTTTTAAAATTTCTTCTTTCAAAGTCTATATAAGCGAAAATCATATTTTTCCATATTTTGTTTGTGATTTTAGGATCTATCTTATTTTTTATCGATTTTTGTCTAATATTTTTTAAGATAAATCTTATTCTTTTTTGATCTACTATTTCATTTTTTTTACTCTTTAGTGCTAAAACTTTTCTTACTAAATTTGTTCTTTTTTTTATAATTTTGATTAGTGAATTATCTAACTTATCTAGATCGTATCTAATTTTACTTAATTTCTTTCTTTTTAGCGGCGACATTTATTTATTTGGATAATTAAAAAATTATTATATTTATTCAGTTATGTATACATTAAATCAAAGAATTAATAATCAATTATCAATCTGGTTAGTTGCTATGTTTTCAATTATATCGATTATGATAGTTGTAGGTGGTTTAACTAGACTAACTGACTCGGGTCTCTCAATTACAGAATGGCAATTGTTTTCGGGTTTATTTCCACCTTTGAGTCAAAATGAATGGATTTACTATTTTAATCTCTATAAAAAAATTCCAGAATATCAACTCCAAAATTTTAATATGTCGTTAGAAGAATTTAAAATAATTTTTTGGTGGGAATGGGCACATCGTTTTCTAGGTAGATTAATTGGGATTAGTTTTCTAATTCCTCTAATATACTTTTCTTTTAAGATTAGTTTTTCTAAATTGATAAATTTTTATTTTATCTTTTTTCTTATTTGTTTTCAGGGTTTTATAGGATGGTATATGGTTAGCAGTGGTTTAATTGATAGAGTAGATGTTAGTCATTTTAGACTTTCGATTCATTTATTAGGAGCATTTATAATTTTATCCTTAATTTTGTGGTCCTATTTGAAAATAAATATAAATAAGAAAATTTTAAATAAAATAAATAATTTCATTCCATTATTGTTTTTGATACTAGTATTTACACAAATAATTATAGGTGCATTTGTATCAGGTATGGATGCTGGTAAAATTTACAATTCTTGGCCACTAATGGGCAATAGTTATTTTCCTGATGACAATAATATTATAGATTTATTTAAGCTCTCTGCATTTAGTGATCCTTCATTGGTTCAATTTATACACAGAAATTTGGCATATTTTATTACATTTTTTTATTTGTTTATGATTTATAAGGTTTTTAAAAATAAAGTTTATGAATTATATAATTCAATAATTGTTTTAGGCTTATGTATAATCATACAAATAATTCTTGGAATTTATACTGTTTTACATGGTGCACATATATATGTTGCAGCCATGCATCAATTTAGTTCGATTTTTTTAGTAACCTTTTCTATTTATTTTTTTTATTTGAACAAACAAAATTAACTTACAGCTTTTAATTTACCTTTTGATGATTTATTTAAGGCTTGATTTAAATCTTCAATAATATCATCAATATGTTCAATACCTATGCAAAGTCTCACATAGCCTTGAGTAACGCCGCTCGCAGCTAGTTGTTCTTTATTTAATTGACTGTGTGTGGTGCTAGCAGGGTGAGTTGCTAAACTTCTTGCATCTCCAATATTAGCTACATGATAAAACATTTTCAAAGACTCAATAAATCTTTTTCCAGCCTCAATTCCACCTTTGAGTTCAATTCCTACCATAGCACCATTTCCTCCACTCAGATATTGTTTTGCTCTATCTGATATTTTTTTTTCATGTTTTGTTGAATAAATTACTTTTGAAACATCTTTATGATTTGATAAAAAATCAACAACTTTACTAGCGTTTTCACAGTGTTGTTTCATTCTTAAAGCACAAGTTTCTAAACCTTGTATGATTGAAAAAGCATTGTCAGGTGCTAATGATGATCCTAGATCTCTCAATAAGCAGACCCTAGCTCTAATTGCAAATGGAATATTGGCTCCAGTCAACTCTGGCACTGCTTTACCCCATATTACATCTCCATAACTTGGATCTGGTTCATTAAATAAAGGCTGCCTTTTTGGATCTGCAGTCCAGTCAAAATTTCCTCCATCTACTATACTGCCCGCTACTACTGTTCCATGACCACCAATATATTTTGTAAGAGAATGGATCGTGACAGCCGCTCCATGATCAATTGGTTTACAGATCACTGGCGCAGCAGTATTATCCATTATTAAGGGTATATTATACTTCTTACCTATATTTGACACTTCTTTAATAGGAAAAACTCTTAAATATGGATTTGGTAAAGTTTCTCCATAAAAAGCTCGAGTTTTATCATCAACAAGTTTTTCAAAATTTTTAGGGTCAATTGGATCAGCATATCTAATTTCAATACCTAATTTACTTAAAGTATTAGTAAAAAGAGATACAGTTCCCCCATACAAATCTGTTGAACTTATTATATTATCTCCTGCTTGAGCTACATTTAATACAGCAAATGTTGACGCTGTTTGACCTGATGAGACTGTAAGACACGCTAAACCACCCTCTAATTCAGCTAATCTTTTTTCTAAAACATCATTAGTGGGATTCATTATTCTAGTATAAATATTACCAAACTCTTCTAGTTTAAATAATTTTGCCGCGTGTTCCGTGTTATCAAACTGATATGCAGTTGTTCTGTATATAGGAACTGTTACAGCGTTGGTGGCTGAATCTTTTCTATATTCTCCACCATGCAAACCTATAGTTTCAGGGTTATTTCTCTTTTTTTTCATTTTAATCCTTTTTAGTACTTTAGCTTATGCTAGGCGCACAATATAGTTCAAATGCCTACCGAATTTGGGTGAAATTCCTGTTTAGCTGTTAAGCCCGCAATAGGATCAAATCGGCAATTTACTTATACCAATATAAATATATAAAACAACAAAAATATCAATTTGACTTTAGTTTTATTAATAGTATTAATCCTGGCACCATGACAAAATTTGTTAAAAAAGACCAATTATCATCTTCTTGGTATGAAATAGATGCAAAAAATGCAATAGTTGGAAGACTGGCTACAATTATTTCTAAAATAATAAGAGGAAAAAACAAGACAACTTTTACTCCACACATGGATGATGGCGATTTTGTTGTTGTTAAAAATATTGAACAAATAAAATTTACAGGAAAAAAATTTCAAAATAAAAAATATTATAAACACACTGGATACCCTGGAGGTTTGAAAGAAAGTACACCAGAATTTTTACAGAACAAAAAACCTGGTGAAATCCTAAAACTTGCAGTTAAAAGAATGTTACCAGGAGGAGTTCTGGGAAGAAAACAACTTACAAGATTGAAAATTTATTCAGGAAATGATCACCCTCATTCTGCTCAAAATCCTCAGGCTATAAATCTAAATAAATTAAATAATAAAAACATAATTAGAAACTAATATGGAAAATAACCAATCTTCAGAAAAAATTCGTAAAATAAAATTAGATTTCAAAGATAGTAAGTATGCTACTGGAAGAAGAAAAACTTCGATTGCTAAAGTTTGGATTAAAAAAGGATCTGGTCAAATTTATGTAAACGGTAAAATCTACGATAAATATTTTCCAAATGATAATCATAAAATGCAAATTATAAGACCTTTTGAAATAATAAATCAGCCAACTCAATATGATGTTAAATGCAGTGTAAGAGGTGGCGGCCCAACTGGACAAGCTGGAGCAATGGTTCATGGAATTTCTAAAGCTTTAGTAATGTTCGATGACAGTTTTAAATCAACTCTTAAAACCGAAAAATTAACAACAAGAGATTCTAGAGCAGTAGAACGTAAAAAGCCAGGTAGAAAAAAAGCCAGACGAAGTTTCCAATTTTCTAAAAGATAATTTTTTTTAAACTAATAATTGCTATAATAAAATAATGCGCAAGTTAAATGTATTAATAGTTGGGTCAACTGGATATATAGGTATTCAGTTAATAAAATTATTAATTAAACATCAAAATGTAAATATAAAATATATTTGTGGCAGTACATCAGTAGGAAAAAAAATCTCATTTTTTGATAAATCAGTTAAAAAAAAACTTCCTAAAATAACAAAGTTTAACAAAGAATATTTATCTAATGTGGATGTTATTTTTACTGCGCTACCAAATGGAGAAGCACAAAAAATTTCAAATTTTCTATTAAAAAAAAATACTTTAATAGATTTAGCTGCCGATTTTAGATTAAATAGCAGCACTATCTATTCCAAATGGTATAAAAAAAAACATAACTCAATTAAAAATATTAGTAAGAGTGTTTATGCACTACCTGAGCTTATTGGAAAAGAGGTTAAAAAATTTCAAATAATTGGATGTCCAGGATGTTATCCAACATCAATATTATTACCAATAGTGCCATTAATTAAAAAAAACATTATTGATACTAAAAATATTATTATTGACTCCAAATCAGGTTACTCTGGAGCGGGTCGTAATGTTCATAAAAAATATAAAGATGATAATCTTTATGAAACTATTAGTGCTTATGGCGTGGGGTATCACAGACATAATTCTGAAATAGCACAAGAACTTAATAATCATACTAATAAAAAAGTAAATTTTTTATTTACACCTCATTTATCTCCAATGTTTAGAGGAATACTAACTACAATTTATCTTACTACTAAACCTGGTATTAATGTTAAAAAAGTTTTTCAGGTTATGAAAAAATTTCATTCGAAGAACCCATTCATCAGTGTTCAAAAAGGAGGATCATTTTTGAGTACAAATGGGGTTATCAACACTAACAAATGTAATATTTTAATTTGTAAAACAACAAATAAAAACAAGGTTGTAATTTTATCTTGCTTAGATAATCTGATTAAAGGTGGAGCAGGTCAAGCAATTCAAAATATGAACTCTAAATTCGGTTTTCCAATTAAGAGGGGATTGACATGAAAATATTAATTTTAGTATTGTCAATCTTATTTTTATCCAATTGTTCTTTTAATTCAAATTCAAAATATTGGACTGAAGATGTCATAAAGAAAAAGAAAATAAAAGATGATATTAAAAAAATTGTGAATAAGTCAAATGACATTATATCTTTTTCAGAGAATGAATTCGAGATTTATTTGAATGATTATGTTAATAAAAGTAATTTTCCAACACTAAAAAATGAATAAAAATATAAACATTGCGATTATTGGTCTAGGTCAAATAGGTTGCTATTTATATAATGAACTTGTTAAAAAAAATAAAGAAATTGAAATCAAAACAGGTAAGAAAATTAAGATTGTTGGAATTTCTGCTAAAAATAAAAATAAAAAGAGAAAATTTAATATAAATAAAAAAATATTTAGCTCAAACCCATTTGATATTATTAATAATAGAAAAATTGATATTTTATTCGAATGTATTGGTTTGCCCGATGGGATCTCAAAAAAAATAGTTGAGAAAGCAATAGTTAATAAGATTCATGTGATAACACCTAATAAATCATTAATTGCTAAACATGGTGATTATCTTGCTAAATTGGCAGAGGATAATAATGTTAATTTAGAGTTCGAAGCATCTGTTGCTGGAGGCGTTCCTATACTTAAAACAATCAAAGAGGGTCTAGTTACAAATAAAATTAAAAAAATTTATGGTATTTTAAATGGTACAACAAACTATATTTTGACTGAAATGGAAAATTCTAATGAATCATTTCAAATAGTTTTAAAAAAAGCTCAAGCCAGGGGTTATGCAGAGCCCAGTAATCCAAAGCTTGATTTAAATGGTTTTGATGCTTATTCAAAAGTCAAGATTTTATCAGCTTTAGCTTTTGATAATAAAATTTCAAAACATAACGCATTAATGGAAGGTATTGAAAATATTGAACTTAAAGATATTAAGATTGCAAAACAGCTTAATCTCAGAATAAAACTATTGGGAATATCGGAAATTATAAATAATCGATTATTTGAAGCTGTTCATCCATGTTTAGTTGGAAATGATACATATATAGGAAATGTAAATGGAGTAATGAACGCAATAATAATAAACGGAAAACCAATCGGTGAGTCCATTTTACAAGGTGAAGGAGCTGGTCCAGGACCAACCTCTTCAGCTTTATTGTCAGATTTAATTTCTATTGTTAGAAATGATGTTAAAAAACCTTTTGGAATTTCATATAAAAATAGAAAAAATATTAAATATTTCGACAATAAAGATTATTCAAATTCTTTATATTTGAGGTTTGAAGTTAATGATAAGCCTGGGGTTCTCTCCTCTATAACTAACACGTTTGCTAAATATAAAATTTCAATAAAGAGAATTATACAAACACCTGATAAAATTAATAATAAAGCTACAATTGTAATTATTACTCATAAAACAACTGAGATTAATATAAAAAAATGTTTATCAATTTTTAAAAAGAATAAAAATATTATTAAGAAACCAACATTGATAAGACTATATAATTATAATTAGTATTTATTGATTAATAGATGAAATTACAAGTGACCATATAAAGCTTGATTAATAACAATTTATACAATAAAAAAAAGCAATTTTTGGTCCCTTCGTCTATCGGTTAGGACACGTGGTTTTCATCCTCGAAAGAGGGGTTCGATTCCCCTAGGGACCGCCATAATCCATAATATGACTTTTTATGTTTACATGCTTCAATCACTAAATAAGAAGATTCCAAAAACATATGTTGGTTATACAAATGATTTATTCAATAGACTTAAAAAACATAATTCAAGCAAAGGTGCTAAATCTACAAGAGGCTATAAATGGTCTATAATTTACAAAAAGAGATTTTTTTCAAAAAAAAGCGCAATGTCTTATGAATATAAACTTAAAAATGATAGAAAGAAACGATTATCTATAATAAAAAAAAAAAATGATAAAAAAATCAAAAATAGCAACAATACTTCCCTATAAAGAAAATTATACATACAAAAAAGCTCTTGCCGCTGCAATATGGGTAAATGACTTCCATAAATTTTCTAATTATAGAAATAATAATTATATTTTTGGAAATACGGACTCAAAAGATTATCTTACAGGAAATTATATAAATGTTCCTTTAAAAAAAAAAAAATCAAAGTTTGCAAGTACAACTAATGAATACTGTGATAATTTTATAAAGATTAGTTACAAGTATAATTTTGATATAATTGAAATTCATAATAGACCTCTTGTTTTTATTTACCTCAAAAAAAATATAAATAAAAAATTTATCTTATATTTCCATAATGATCCCTTAACCATGAAAGGATCAAAAACAATTTCTGAGAGATTATATCTAATAAATAATGTAGATAAAATTATTTTTGTAAGTAAATGGGTACAAAATAGATTTTTTATTGGAATAGATCAAAAATTAATTGATAAAACTAATGTAGTTTATCCAAGTATAAACAAAGAAAATAGGATTATTAAGAAAAATAAAAATATTATTTTTGTTGGAAAATTAAATGAGTCTAAAGGATATGATATTTATAAAGAGGCAATAATTAAAATTTTAAACGAATTTAAAGAATGGAAAGCCTATTCTATAGGTGATGAAGACAGAAAAAGACCATACATAAATCATCCTCATCACAAAGAATTAGGTTTTATGAAACATAAAAAAGTTCTACAATATTTAAATAAATCTGAAATTGCTGTAGTTCCATCAAGATGGGAAGAACCATTTGGTAGGACTGCCTTAGAATCTTCATCAAGAGCATGTGCAACTATAATTTCAAATAGAGGAGGCTTACCAGAAACAACAGATCATGCAATTATTCTAAAAAAACTCTCAAGTAATGAATTATATTTAGAGATAAAAAAACTTATCAAAAATGATATTTTAAGAAAAAAAATTCAACTTAACGGTTTTAAAAATGTTAAACATCAAACAATTAACAACTCAAAAATAATTGATGATATCAGAGATAAATTAATACATAATTTTAATTTAAATTATATCAGAAACAAATTAAGAATTATAAATATCTACAATGCTGGACAAAAACTCAATCATAGGCTGTATAATATATCAATTGGAAAAAAATTTACTAACGGACTTATAAGAAATGGTCATGATGTTTTAGAAATTAGTGACCGCGATTTTATTAAACAATCAAGGTCGCTTTCATTTAAAAATACTAACGAAAGATTTCAAGAATATTTAACTGAAACATTTAAAAACTATAATCCAGATTTATTTTTGTTTGGCCATACTAGAAATATCGAAATTGATACTATTAAAACAATTAAAAATTTTAATAAGAATATAATTATATCACAGTGGAATGAAGACCCGGTTATGCCTAGTCTCGGCTATTCTAAAAAAAACATCAATAATATAGCTATTTATAGTGATATAGTTGATCATAACTTTATAACCACCGATCCAAGTATCATATCAAAACAAAATTTAAAAATCAAAAATTTACATTTCTTTTTTGTGCCAGTTGATAAAAATATTGAGTGCTATGACGTTTTCAAATTAAATCCAACTATGGATCTTTTTTATGCAATGAGTCATGGAGTAAATAGAGCAACTCTTAAAAAAGGTAAAACTGATGAAAGAATTAATTTTTTAGACAAATTAATTAATAAATTAGATAATATAAATTGCGATTTTTATGGTTTTAAAAATAAAGAGCCCATTTGGGGAAATCAATTCTATCAATCTTTAGTCAATTCAAAAATGGGTTTAAATTTAAGTAGGGGACTGCCAACAAAATATTATTCAAGTAACAGGATTGCATCCTTAATGGGTAACGGATTATTAACATTTATAGATAAAAAAACACAAATAAATGATTTTTTTAATCAAAATGAAATTGTTTTGTACGAAAACATTAATGATTTGGCTCAAAAAGTAAAATTTTATAAAAAAAATATTAAACAAAGAAAGAAAATAGCCTGCCTAGGAAAAAAGAAATATTTTAAACTTTTTAATGAGTTACGAACTACTAAATATATTATTGATAAATCACTTGGTAAATCTGTTCAATTATATTGATGAATATATCTATCATAATACCTTCATATAATAATTTAGAGTATCTAAAATTCACACTAAATTCAATTTTAAAGAATTCATATTATCATCATGAGATTATTGTACATTTAAACGATGGTAGTGATGGTTCATATGAGTATGTTAAAAAATGTGAAATTAATTTTACCCGTTCAAATGAGAATATTGGTTTATGTAAATCAGTTAATTTAGCTTCTAAAAAATCTTCTCATGATTACATTTTATATTCTCACGATGATATGTATTTTTGTAAAAATTGGGATGTTCACCTTAGAAATGAAATCTTAAAATATCAAGATATTTTTTTTTACTTAACAGGAACTAATGTCTCTGTAAAAAACGGATTGATTAATTTTGATTGTGGATCCTCGCCTTCAAATTTTGATGAAGATAAATTTAATAATTTTTGTTTACTTGATAAATCGAAAGATTTGCAAGGATCTCATTGGGCACCACATATAATGCATAAAGATTTATGGAATAAAATTGGCGGTTTTAGTGAAGAATTTAACCCTGGAGATGGCTCAGATCCTGACTTATGTATGAAATTATGGTTAAATAATGTACGAATATTTAAAACAATTTCTAAATTTAAAGTTTATCACTTTAGTTCGATTACTACCCGAAAAAGTAATATTAAGTTAAACAATGGCACTAAAACTTTTTTACTTAAGTATGGTTTTAATCCAAGATTCTTTAGAAAATATTATCTTAAAGGAGAAGGTACTATTGAATATAATGGAATATTAAAATCACCTAAAATTTCATTAAATATGCTTTTTGATCTTTTTATAAATAAAATTAAATATCTTTATTTTAAAGTATTTACATGAATAATCTTATAGTAAGAATAGCAGAGGGTTTAGGTAACCAACTTTTTATGTACGCAAACGCTTTTGCTTTATCCCAAAAAATTAATTATAAATTATTTATCGATGACGAAAGTGCTTATTTTAAAAAAAAGAACATAGAAAAATATCAACTACATAATTTTAATTTATCGTCAAATATATGTGAAGATAAATTTAAATTTAATAACTATATAAAGGACTTTAAAAGAAAGTTTTTAATAAAATCAAATTTTTTAAAACGAAAAAAAAATTTTCTAATAGAAGAGAATGATAAATTTAAAAAAACAAAATATTCAAACCTTTCAAATAATTCTTTTTCTAAAGTTTTATTTGTTGAAGGCCATTATGAGTCAGAAAAATATTTTAAAAATTATAAAAATCAGCTTAAATTAGAGTTTACTCTAAAAAATTCAAATTTTTATGAGAAAAATAAATATATTGAATTAATAAGAAATAATCCAAATATTGTATCTATTTGCGTAAGACAAAATAGATTTTCGGAAAGAATGAATAATAAATTTAATGAAAATAATATTATTGCCTCACAAAATTTTACCAAAAAAACAATCGAGTATATATTTCGAGCAGTTACTTATATTGACAATAAGTTTGATGATATGAAATATTTAGTGTGGAGCAACGATTTTAAAGATTTAAGAAATTATTTACCTGAAAATAAATTTATTTTTATTGAAAATAAGGAAAATAAATCACTTAGCGATTTTTATTTACTACTTAATTGTAAAAATTTTATTGTTGGACCAACATCGTTTCATTGGTGGCCCGCATGGCTTAATTCTAACCAAAACTCTTTAATTTTAAGACCTAAAGATTTAAATGTCTCTAATAATCTTGATTTTTGGCCCAGTAATTGGATTTCAATTTAAAATTTGATCTTATTAAGAGCATTATTTTTAAATAGATTTGCTTCATGTATATATCTTCTTACCATTTGAGTAGTTTTATGACCTGTCATTGCCATGATATTCCGTTCTGCCGCTCCAAACTCAGCAGCTGTAGTAGCAAAACCCGATCTCAAACTGTGTCCCGCATATCTTGATGAGTCTAAACCTGCTTTATTTGTATATTTTTTAATAATTAGAGCTACTGATTTATCTGAAATATTAAAAATTTTTCCTTTATTTGAGTTTGTTAATTTAGAATTCATATAATTTTTGATTGCCAATACAGGACAAAATTCCTGATTTTCAAAGTAGGGTATTGCTTTTACAATTCCTTCGCCCGCTTGATCAGTTTTTGATCTCTTAATTAAAATTTTTACACCTTCACCTACAAATTCAATATCATCATAACATATATTAACCAGTTCAGATCGTCTAAAACCTCCAGCAAAACCAATTAAAATTAAAGCTTTATCTCGAATTTTTTCTTTGTCTATTGCTTTAATAATTAATTTTAAATCATTGATTAATATAGGTTTTTTTGCTTTTTGTCTTGAACCCAAGCTCCTTTTAATCCCATGCAAATTTTCCATTATAATTGGATGTTTAGTATCAAGATAATGGCCTCTTAACTTATGAATCACGCTTATAGAGGCTATTCTTCGTTTTAAAGTACTAAATTTTGATGTTTTTGAGAGGTTAGTAATGTATAGAGCAATAATTTTTGGTTCTGTTGGTATTGAGGAAAAACCATTTTTTGCACAGAAACTTGAAAAATCTTTAAAATCTGATTGATAAGCTCTCAGTGTATTGCTAGCTTTGGAGTTCTTTAAATTTTTTAAAGTTTCAATTTCTAAGCTTTTAACATCTGTTATTAGTTCATTCATATTTATTTCCGATAACCATTAATTATCGGAAATTATATAATAGGTGATTTTTAATGTCAATAGTTTAAATATAAAAATTATGGGTTCAGTTGATGGAGAAATACCTGCAGTTTGGTTTTTAATAACCTCATTTGGCTTTATAATTTTAAGTTATATACAATACAAAAATCATGGAAAAAGTATTGAAACAATTTTTTTATCAACTTTAGCGATTGTTTTTTTTATTAGTTATTTTATACTTGTGTTCAAAGCTTAATTTATCCCCACAATTCACAGCAATTTTCCTTTTTTTTAAAATCAATTAAAAAGTGATACTAATATAAATATATATTTGTTATGATAATATTAATTAAGGGGCAACTCTTAACTGGCCGATTGGAGAAAAGCCGAGAGGTACAATTCCAAGGGGCAGAAAGCTCTACAAAGCATCGCTGAACATGTAGAGCGGGTGACGTGGCGGTAGCTGATCAACGACGCGTCAAAACAACTGTTCTTTGCACCCATAAAAGTGCAAGGAAACAGTGGTTTTTTATGCAAATGATGCTTAGAGGAACTAAATTTCAATTAAAAGTCTGGAAATACATTAAAACTATACCAAAAGGTAAGGTAAAAACATATAAGCAGGTAGCTATTGGCATAAAAAGCCCTAAATCAGCTCGTGCTGTTGCTAATGCTTGTGCAAAAAACCCGTATGCTCCAAAAATACCCTGTCATAGAGTGATTAGATCTGATGGAGATCTTGGAGGTTACTCTGGGAAAGGTGGAATTAATCAAAAGCTCAAATTACTTAGATCAGAAAAGGTAGTGATTTAGATCAATTTTAGCTCTTTTTTGATTAAAAAATTCAGTAAGATCAACGTTTTTCAATTTTTTTACCTGATTTCTTAAAAAATAGTAAAGTTCTCCCTCAAGTTGTACCATTTATGAGGCTAAACTTAAAATTGACCCCTCTATGGCCTTTTAAATGGTATATTCAATTTGTGCATCTCTCTTCTAATCAACTATATCAGCACTTTTAAACAAACCTATTTTTCAATTAATTTAATACTTGGTATGGTTAAAAAGCCAGATTTTATTGAATTTTTAATGATATTCATTATTCAACAAAAATCAAAAATTATTAAAGCAAATATATTAATTCATTTTATAAAATAGTGTTAATTTTAATATATGTAATATTAAAAAATGCTATAAAAACAATGCTTTAATGTATATACTTAATATAATACTTTATATATTAGTAAATAAATAATACCTATTATTTTAATTTTTTAACTAAGTTTTCTCTTCTTGATATGTAAATACCACTCAATACAATGATAAATAATCCTAGGAAAGTCCAATTATCTGGGAAGTCACTAAAGAAATAATAACCTATAATAATATTTGTAATGATTTCAAAATAACTAAATGGGGCTAATTTAGAGGCATCAGCATATTTAAGGGATAGTATTAAAA
The DNA here is from genome assembly GCA_902523615.1 of uncultured Pelagibacteraceae bacterium. Lineage (GTDB taxonomy): Bacteria > Pseudomonadota > Alphaproteobacteria > Pelagibacterales > Pelagibacteraceae > Pelagibacter. Next base: position 78,565 of record CABYZW010000003.1, read on the forward strand.
ATAAATGCCCAATGCAGGCAAATATACCTATGGCAGCCATCATAGACCATTGATTTAAACTAGGCTTAACCCATACGAATGGCATTACAACAGATATTATTATGGCCCCTACTACACCGGTTAATAATAAAGTTAATAAGGGATTGTCTGAAGTACTAAGTTTACGAGTAATAATTAAATAAAAGCCATACATAACTCCTGTGCCAAGTGCAGCAAAACTTGCTAAATTAATTTCAACAAATCCTGGTCTAATAACCACTAAAGTACCTACAAATCCAATAATTACTGCTGCCCATCTTCTAAAACCAACTTTTTCTTTTAGAAATATTGGTGAGAAAGCAGTAACAATTAATGGAGCAATAAAAGCTAAAGTTAATGCCTTAGCCAAAGATATGACTGATATAGCATAAAAAAAACAAATATTTGCACAGAGTAAAATTAAACCTCTTATAAACTGTAATTTAGGTTCGTCAGTCCAAACTAAATTTTGCCTGAAAAACAAAAACATAATTGGAAGAGTAAAAGCAACAGTAAAAAAATATCTTGCCCAAGTAATTTGTAAGACTGGTAAATCCGCACTTAAATATTTTGCAAATCCATCCATTATGGGAAGCATTACCCAAGCCAATAAGTTAAAAGTTATAGCCTTCATCTATTGATGAAGGATATAGATTAATTAAAGTATTTTAAAGCAAAGAATACAACTATTGGAACAGTAATAAATGACATAAGTGTTGAAACAACAATGGTACTAGCAACACTATCAACAATCTTTTTTGGTGAATATATTGATGCTACAAGATAATTTAGAACTGCACTAGGCATTGAGCATTGAATTAATAAAACACCAGCAGCAAATCCTTCTAGATTAAAATGCAGGATTAATAAATATCCTATTATAGGACCAACAATTACGCGACCTATAGAAGAAAATACTGCTTTATTAATGGAAAAAACTTTTAGTCTTGTTAAAGCAATTCCTAAAGACATCAAAATTAGAAATATTGTTGCATACATTAATAGAAAAGTAGTATTTTCAATAAATCCTGGAAGTTCTAAATCATAGTAAAGTAAAAATACAGAAATTATAATTGCATAAAAAGGAGGACTTTTAAGTATAACATTTAAACTAAATTTTCTATCAGCTAAAAATACACCTAGTGTAAAGTGGCATAAAATAATCAATGCAGATATTGCTGCTGAAACACCAAGACCTTGTGAGCCATAAGCAAATAGACATATTGGTAGCCCCATATTTCCGGTATTTGGCATTGTTAATGGGGGTAATTCCCTAATAATATCTTTTGTTTTTAAAAAGTATAATATTATTACACCTGTAATCATAAATCCACAAATGGCTAATGCATAATACCAAAAATAATTAAGAAAAATATTGAATGAAATATTTACTGGATTTAATGCGTAAATAATCATTGCTGGAGTACCAACATTAGCTGCAAAATTAGTAATAAATGTTGTATCAATTTTAGGATTTTTCTTACCCAAATAATAACCAATACCTACTACAAAAAAGACTGGAAAAAGAACTTCAAAAAGTTTTAAATATATCTCCATTAAATATCTTGTTTAATAAGTATTTTTTTTCTCAAACCTAATGACTTGTGAGTTACAAGAGTTTCGGATAAAAATTCATTACTCTTAATCTCTATTCCAGACACCAAATCACCAGATGTAATACCTGTAGCACAAAATATAGAATCACCTGTAACTATTTCATTCAAATTATATTTTTTATTTAAATCGATAATACCCATTTTTTTGGCTCTTTTTTTATCTTTCTCAGTGTCAAATAGAAATCTTCCTTGAAAATTACAGTCAAATGCATCTAAAGCAACTGCTGCTAAAACTCCTTCTGGCCCACCACCAATACCTAAAAAAATATCAACATTATACTTTTCTTCTGTCACTAAAAGAGCGCCAGAAACATCACCATCAGTAATTAATTTTATTTTTACTTTAAGATTTGTTAGTTCATTAATTATTTCTTTGTGCCTTGGTCTATCAAGTATACAAGCTGTTATATTTTCAGGTTTTTTATTTTTAAACTCAGCTAAATTGTAAATATTTTTTTTTATATGATAATCTAAGTCGATTACATTTTTTTCTTTTATATTAGTTGAAATTTTAGCCATATAAGTTTCAGGTGCATTAAATAAATTAGATTTTTCAGCGACAGCTATTACTGACAATGCACCCGGCAAATTATTCGCAGCAAAATTTGTTCCTTCTAATGGATCGACTGCAATATCTAAATTTGGTCCATTTCCTGTACCCAACTTTTCCCCAATATATAACATTGGTGCTTCATCTAATTCACCCTCACCTATCACTATTTCTCCATTCATATCAATCTTATTCAATTCTAATCTCATTGAGTCAACCGCTGCTTTGTCTGCAGAAACTTTATCTTTTTTACCAACTAACTTATAAGAAGAAAAAGCTGCTCTACTTGAAACTTTTAAAAATAACTCCTGAAACTTTTTATCTAATGACATTATCTAATTGTTTCTAGAGAAGTGTTTTTTTCTAATTTAGATTCAAATTCTCTTAGTCTTTTCCAAACAGAAATTAACTCAACTATAATTGGCCAACTTCTAACCAAATATTGTAGTGAAGTTTCAACTCTACCAAATGCCCTAATTATTTGTTGAACAAATCCCAAAGTAATAGCTCCAGTTACGATTGTGGGTGCTAGTGCTAGATAAGGAACTATGACCATACCTTGTAAATAGCTCCATTTAACAGCATTGAAATATAAATAATGAAAATACATTTTATAATGAATTTTTCTTACACCGCCGTAGAGATCAGTTATTTTTTCTGGTTTCGCGCTTTCTTTAAAATCTTCACCTAATACTAATTCTTTTCTATATGCTGCCTCCTCTTTTTGAATGTCATATTCAATACCTGGTAATTTTATTCCTACGCTTGCTAATATTATTGTGCCTCCTAGAGCTGAAAGAATAGCCACCCATACTAATGCATGTTCAACCTCACCAATCCATGGCAGCACAGTTATACTTTTAGATAAACCCCATAATATTGGAGTGAATGCTATTAACGTCATCAAACTCCTTAGTAATTCAGCACCTAATCCTTCCATAATTCTTGCAAATTTTAATGTGTCTTCCTGAACTCTTTGTGACGCACCTTCTATAGATGAAGCATCATTCCATTTATCGTGATAAAAATCAGCCATTGCTGTTCTCCATCTAAAGGTCCAATGACTTGTAAAATAGTCACTAAAAATTACTACTAAAATATAAACTGCTGCAATTTTCGCAAAAGTAAAAAGATAGGCAATAAACTCTTTTTCAGTAACGGAGTTTGGTTCAGTTAGAGCTTTTTGCAAAGTATCATAAAACTCACCAAACCATTCATTAATTCTTACATCTAATTGAACTTGATACCAAGTTGCCAAAAGTATTAATATAGTTCCACCTATACTCCATAAATGCCATCTTTTATCAGTAAAAAATTTAAACATTTTTATATCAAAAAATTATCTGCATAGGATTTTTTAACTATTTTTCTTTTTTTAGGCTCTATCACTTCATAGTCAATTTTCATTTTTTTTGCATAGTTAATTGCTAATTCTTTTGAAGAAAATTCTAATCTTAACTCAGTATATGTATCTGATGAGCTTTCCCAACCCATCAAAGGATTTTTACCAGGGTCCTTCGTTTCAAATTCAAGAATCCACTTACTTAATTTTCCTAATCCAGACTGCATAGAACTTTTATTGGGTATATAAATTTTTGCTTTTTTCATAAAATATGGTCGGAGTGGCAGGATTTGAACCTGCGACCCTCTGGTCCCAAACCAGATGCGCTACCAGGCTGCGCTACACTCCGAATGATGTACTAATACAGTACTTGTCAATTATTTCAAAGGATAAAGGGGCACAAAATTAAAAGAATTTTAATAAAAATCTGATATATAAGACGCTATGATAATTAATTGTCCTTCTTGTCATAAAAGTTTTGAAGTTGAAGATAGTCTCATACCAGAAACTGGAAGATTACTTAAGTGTGGCTCTTGTGATCAAACATGGTTTTTTAATAAAAATAATCAAGAAAATATTAACTCAATAAAAAAAGAGAAAAAACATTTAAAATCTATTGATAAAACATATAAGCCTTTAGAAAAACCTTTATCAGAAATATCAGATAATATAGGTACTGAAATAATTAGATATCAAGCTAAATCAAGCTTTACCTTTTCAAAATTATTATCATATATCTTGGTATTTATAATTTCATTAATTGCTTTTATTTTAATTTTAGATACATTAAAAAACCCTTTATATAGTCTATTTCCCAATTTAGAATTTTTACTTTTTAATCTATATGAAACATTGAAGGATATTGAATTATTCGTTAAAGACTTAATTTAATTATGATTAATTATATATCTAAACCCTTTAAGTGGTTTTTTGAGTTAGAAGCAGCTAGTGGATTAGTATTATTATTCGCTGCAATAATTGCACTAATGATAAGCAATTCAAATTTATCAGAATTATATTTTTCAACCTTAAATCAATATTTATTTATAGGAATAAATAATTTTGGATTAAAGTTATCTGTTTTACACTGGATAAATGATGCCTTAATGGCAATATTCTTTTTTTTTGTTACCCTAGAAATTAAAAGAGAATTTTTACAAGGCGAGCTATCAAATATGAAGCAAGCTTTACTTCCAATAATTGCAGCAATCGGTGGCATGGTAGTACCCGCACTATTTTATGTTTTTATAAATTATGGAGATAGTGAAACCATTAATGGATGGGCAATACCCTCTGCAACTGATATTGCTTTTTCCTTAGGAGTTCTCTCCCTTTTAGGAAAAAGAGTTCCACTATCCTTAAAAGTCTTTTTGACAGCATTAGCTATTATTGACGATCTTGGAGCGATACTTATTATTGCATTATTCTATTCAGGTGATCTAAGTATTAAATATTTAAGTCTAATGTTATTAGCATTTATAATTTTACTCTTAATAAACAAATTTAATATTAAAAAATTTTTACCTTATTTAGTTGTTGGAATTTTTTTATGGGACTTTACTCATAACTCAGGCATTCACGCCACAATAGCGGGGGTTTTAATGGCAATGACAATTCCTCATAGAAAAAAAGAAAAAGATTTTTCACTATTAATCAAAGTTGAACATGCAATTAGTCCATATGTTGCTTTCGGAATAATGCCTTTATTTGCTTTTGCTAATGCAGGAGTTTCATTAGAAGGTTTATCAATTGATTCATTACTCGATAAAGTACCTTTAGGAATTTTACTTGGATTATTTGTTGGAAAACAATTAGGTGTATTTGTATTTTCTTATCTGTCCATTAAAACAAAGATTGCACAAATGCCAAACAATGCTAATTGGTTTAATTTTTATGGTGTTGGTGTTTTAACTGGAATTGGATTCACTATGAGCCTATTTGTAGGAAATTTAGCATTTGTTGAAAATGTTCAATATATGGATGGTGTTAAAATTGGAGTATTAACTGGGTCATTATTATCAACTTTATTTGGTTATTTTTTAATATTATTAACTCCTAATAAATAATTATAATAAATGAAAAAACTTATTTTAATTGGAGTTATCTTTTTAATGTCTTTTTTTAAGAATTTCGCAATGGCAAACTACGATAAAATTTTTTATGACTTTAAAATAGAAAGTATTTCTGGTGAAACCATCAATTTTAATAAATTTAAAAATAAAGTTGTTTTAGTTGTTAATACAGCAAGTTATTGTGGTTTCACAAAACAATATAACGAACTACAAAATCTATGGGATAAGTATAAATCAAGAGGTTTAATCGTACTTGGAATACCTTCAAATTCATTTAATCAAGAAAAGGGTAATAATAAAGAAATCAAAGAATTTTGTGAAGTTAATTTCAATATTAATTTTCCACTATCTAGTATTACTGATGTAAAAGGTGCAAATGCTCACGAAGTATTTAAATGGGCCAAAAAAAATCATGGTAAATCTGCAATACCTAAATGGAATTTTCATAAGATCTTAATTAATAAAGAGGGAAAAATTGAGGACACTTTTGTATCTTTTACCAAACCAATGTCAAAAAAAATAATAAATAAAATTGAAAATATTTTATAGCTTTACTGTAAGCCCATCATGAGCAGGAAAAACATTTTTTGGAAGTAATTTATTAAGTGTTTTATAGTCTAAAACTGGCGATAAATTTGTCAAAATAGCAATTTTAGGTTTAAAATTTTTAATGATTGATAAAGACGTTTCTAAATTAAAATGAGATGGATGATAGTTGTACCACAAACAGTCAAGAATCAAATATTTAAGATTTTTAAAATAACGATAATCTTTATCATAAATTTTACTTACATCACTTATATACGCGAGTTTACTGTCAATAATAAAACAGTTTGATTTAACATTACCATGTTCTACTTCTACAGTTTTTATCTTAATTTTTTTATTTTTGTCTTTAATAAAAAAATTTTTTTCCAAATTATTAATTTTCAAAGTTGCTGGATATTCTTTTGAGTAGCTTTTAAAAATATAAGAAAATGTATTTTTTAAATATTTTGTAGTATATTTATCTGCATAAACATTAACTTGTTTTTTACTATTTATATAAAAAGATCGAAGATCATTGATTCCATGTGTTTGATCACCATGCATATGTGAATATAGCACTTTATTAATTTTTTTAATTCTATGACGTAATAGTTGTTGTCTTAAATCAGGAGATGTGTCTATTAAAATATTTTCATTTGTGGTTTTAAGTAATGCTGAACATCTTGTTCGATAATTCTTCTTATTTTTGGGATCACAATTTCCAAAAAAACCATCTGGTCTTGGAACACCCATTGAACTACCACAACCTAAAATAATAAACTTCATTCAAAGATTTAATTAAAGAGTCTGTTAAAATTATTTGTGGTTATTTTAACTATTTCAGACTTTGTTATATTTTTGATTTCAGAAAGTTTTTTTGCAGTAAAATCAATGAAAGAAGGTTCATTTTTTTTACCTCTATTAGGAACTGGTGCTAAAAATGGACTATCAGTTTCAATAAGAATTTTATCTAACGGAAGTAATTTAAAAGTTTCTTGTAACTCTGTTGAGTTTTTAAATGTTATTATCCCACTTGCAGAAAAAAAAGCATTTAAGGTTAGAAGTTTTTCTGCAAAAATTTTTGAACCAGTGAAACAGTGCATCAAAATTTTAAGATTTTCATTTTTATAATCATTTAAAATTTCAAATGTATCTTTTTCAGCATTTCTTGAATGTATTATTAAAGGGGCATTTGTCTCTATTGATGCTTTGATATGTTCATTAAAACTCTTAATCTGCTTGCCTTTATCACTATTACTGTAATAAAAGTCTAAACCTGTTTCGCCTATCCCAATAATCTTAGGATTTTCATTGAAATTTTTGATAATATTTTCTGAAGTGATTTGTTTAGTGTTTGTTTCGTGAGGATGAACGCCAATAGTCCCATAAATAATCTCATCTTTATTTATGATTTCTTTTATTCTTCCGAAGCTTTCTAATGACGTTGAGATGGTCAAAAGTTTTTTAATTCCTACAGCTTTTGAACGTTTAATGACGTTGGATAAGTCACTTAATAAAGGTTCATGGTCTAAATGGCAATGTGAATCAATCATTAGTTTTTTTCAATTTTTTTGAAAAGAATATCTATTTTATTAATTTTATCAACTTTCATTAAAAATTGATTATTTTCTATTGAGGTAATATTTATATCATTTTCAGATAAACTAAAAATTTCAAGTGCTTTAAGCGTACTTTTCGGAATTATGGGATATAATAAAAATGTTATTTTTCTAACAATTTCTAGAGTTGTATAAACAATAGTATCTAATCTGATTTTGTCATCTTTTTTTTTCCAAGGCTCCTGATCATTAAAGTATTTGTTTGCTTCAAATAATGAATTTACAATAAAATTTATATAAAAATTAATATCTTGATTATCAATTTTTTCTCTTATTAAACTGATATTATTTTTAAAATTATCTAAAATTTTTATGTCATCTTTTTGTAACTCAATTTTTTTTGGAACCCTCCCACCACAATTATTAATAGTAAATGCAGTCACTCTTTGACATAAATTACCGAAATTATTCGCTAAATCGCTGTTAATACAATCCTCTAATCTCTCTTGAGATATACTTCCGTCATTTCCAAAAGAAACTTCTTTAATTAGATAATATCTCAAGGGATCTAATCCATACCGATCAATTATTTCTAAAGGATCAAGAATATTGCCTTTTGATTTAGACATTTTTTCATCATCAGAGAGTATCCAGCCATGACCATAAATTTTTTTAGGAAGATCAATTTTAGCAGCTAGAAGAAAAGCAGGCCAATAAACTGCGTGAAATCTAATTATATCTTTACCAATTAAATGAATAGATGCAGGCCAGAAATTTTTAAACAAATCGTCATCTTTATTTGGAAAGTTTAATGCGCTTATATAATTTGTTAATGCATCCAACCAAACATATATAACATGAGTATCGTTATTCGGAACTTTTATACCCCAAGAAAAACTTTTTCTACTAACTGATAAATCCTTTAAACCATTTTTTACAAAACTGATAACTTCGTTTCTCCTTGATTCAGGAGATATAAAATTTGGATTTTTCTTGTAAAAATCTAATAAAGGTTTTTCCCATTTTGACAGTCTAAAAAAATAAGATTCTTCGTCAACCCACTCTACTTTTGATTTAGATGAGATAGCAACTTTATTTCCATCTACGATTTCTAATTCATCGTCATTATAAAACGCTTCATCAGAAACAGAATACCAGCCTGAATATTTTGATAAATAAATTTCATCATTTTTTACTAATTCATTCCACAAATATTGAACAGCATTTTTATGTCTTTCTTCGGTAGTTCTAATAAAATCAGTGTTTACTAAATTCAAAGTCTTTGATAAATTTCTAAATGTCAAACTTATTTCATTACAAAAATCTAAAGTATTAATATTTTTTTCTTCGGCAGCTCTTTGTATTTTAAGTCCATGTTCATCTGTACCAGTCAAAAAATGAACTTTGAACCCATCAATTTTTTTAAATCTGGCAAAAAAATCTGCAATAATACTTGAATAAGCATGACCCATATGAGGTTTTGCCGAAGGATAATAGATAGGAGTTGTAATAAAAAAATTTTTATCCATTTAATATATTTTCTTCTAATTCTAAAAATAAGGTTTCTTCATCTAAATTAAATTTTTTTGTATCAGATATTTTTTTCAAAAAATAACTATATTTATTGTAAATTTTATCTGAAATAGATGAGTTAATTTTATTAAAATAAAGTTCAATTAATTCGAAAACTAAAAATTTAGCTATTTTATCTTTTTTGTAATATTTGTTATCAAGTAAATGATAGATGAGACTTTTTAGATCAATATTTTTTAACTCTAAATGATTATCTTCAGCAAACTTTGATAAATAATAAATACTTCCTGGGGTAGTATAGTAACTAATCAAATCATGATTTATCACATCTTTTAATTTTTTATTTAACAATTTTTCTGAAACAAAAATCATCTCTTTGTTGGATAGAAATATTTTATAATTTACACAACGTGATAACAAAGTTGGCAGAACTTTTTTATTATTATTAATTAAAATGAAATGAGTTTGTGTAGATGGTTCCTCTAAAATCTTAAGTAATGAATTAATTGAATTGATATTTAGGAACTCAATATTATCAATTAAAACAAATCTTGGTTTATTATTAAAAGAAGATTTATTTAAATTTGTTATAAGATTTCTTATTTGGTTGATATCAATATTTTTTTTCTCCATATCAGTATCAATGAGATAAAAATTTGGATTTGATTTATTTAAAATAGTTTTGAAAGAATAATTTTCTTGATGAATTTCATAATTTTTTAGATTGTATTTAAAATTCTCCTTTTTAGATAATACATAATTAATAAAGTGATAAGCTAGAGTAGCTTTACCAATACCCTTTTGACCACTCAGTAAAATTTTATTTGGTAAAGAGTTTTTTATGTCCAAGCTAATAAGTTCATTAATAAATTTACTTAAACCAAATAAATTGATTTGGTTGAATGGTTCTAGATTTCTCATATCAATTTATCAATCTTCTTAATTATCAATAATTTGTTAAAATTTTTATTCAAATTTGAGTCTATAATTTGATACTTATTCTGATCCATTTTTGACAATTTAAGAAAACCTTTTTGTACTTTTTGATAAAAAAAATTATCAAATTTATCGTATCTATTAAGATTTTTTCTTTTATTAAGTCTTTTAAGCATATTTTTTTTATCAACAATATTCAAAAAAGTAAAATCAACTTTTAAATTTCCTAAAAGATGCTTATTAATTGAATTTATTAACGATCTATTAACTCCAAAACCATAATGCTGATAAGCAATTGTTGAGTCAACAAATCTATCAATCAAAATTATTTTTCTTCTAAAATTTTTTTTTAATAAAGCAATATTTTCACTTCTTGCCGCAAGGTATAATAATAAATCTGTATTTTTATTAAATTCGATTCTTTTATTTAATATTAAACTTCTTATTTTTTCAGAATTTAAACTACCTCCTGGCTCACGTAATTTGATAAATTTTTTTTTTTTTTTTTTTAAATATTTAACTACATTAGCAATATGGAAGCTTTTTCCACTTCCCTCGATACCCTCGAAGACTATAACAGGATTTTTAGACATCACCCCAAATAAGATAATTTAGAGATTTGATAAGTCTAGAAAAAACATTTATTTTTTTTACATCGTTGAGCGCAAATAAATCATATTCGCCCACTGGTTCATTATTATAGAAAATTTTCAATTTAGCTAAAGATTGATCTTTTTGAATTGGAGCCTCAATAGGACCATCATATTTAACCATTACTTTTAGTTTTTTTTTCTGGCCTTTTTTTATTACTTTGTAAATATCGTTCTTAGAATAAATTTTCACTATATTCTTTTTTCCATGCCAAACTTCCACACTTTCGAACGGTTGATTTTTTTTTGAAATTTCTACCAAATCAAAGTTAGTTAGTCCGTAAGTTAACAATTTTGAACTTTCTTTTGATCTAATTTTTTTGTTATCAAAACCGCTACCAACTGCGATTAATCTTCGACCTTTTCTCTCTATTGAAGAAGCTAATGAATATTTTTCTACAGCCAAATAACCTGTTTTAATTCCATCAGCACCCATGTTTTTATATAAAAGAGGATTTCTATTTCCTTGTGTAATTGGATCACCACCAGTACGATCCCAAGTAAATTCTTTTTCACTAAACCACATATAATAGTCAGGATAGTTTTTAATAAGATAGTTTGACATTATCATTATATCTCTTACGGTTGAATAATTGTCTGGGTCATTAATTCCAGATGAATTTGCGAAATTAGTATTCTCCATACCAATTTCTTTTGCCTTAGCTGTCATCATAATTGAAAATTCTTCCTCGGTTCCTGCTATACCTTCTGCTAGTGCAATACACGCATCATTACCTGATGCTACTATAATACCTTTAAGTAGATTTTCTACTGACACCTCATCTCCAACCATCACAAACATAGAGGAATAACCAGCTGTGGATAATCTCCATGCTTTTTCAGAAATTATGAATTTATCATTTAAATTTAAGTCGCCAGACTTAATTAATTCGAATGCAATAATGCTTGTCATAATTTTAGTCATAGAGGCTGGATAAATTGATCTGTCAGGTTCTTTTTCATATAAAATTTCACCAGATAAAAAATCCTGTAAAATTGCAGTTCTAGCCTTGATCTCTATGTTAGCAAAAGAGACCGGATAAAAAATTATATAAGTAAAAACAATTAATAGTAATTTTTTAAACATTTTTTAAAATTTCTAAATTTTCAAAATAAAATAGGTTCATTTTTTCAAACGAGTTTCTTAAACTTTTTATATCATTAAAAGGACCTATTAATACCCTATAATTCGTTTCAGATAATCTAATTATTTTTAGTTTCTTAATAGAGGTTTTGTTCTTAATCATATCGAGCATCGTTTGAGCCGTATCTCTATAATAAAAATCAGCAACTTTGATAGAATATGAAAAATCTTTATTTTCTATGATATCTTTTTTAATTTTTTTGGTGCTTAGATCATTTATTTGAATACCATCTATTGGAGCTTTATCTGCAACAGATTTTTCCTCTTCAAACATTTTAGTTTTTTTAGCAACAAACATTGAATTTTTGGAAACTAAAAGTATTTCGATATATGGTTCGGCTATATCTAATTCAAGTTCTTCCACTATTCTTGAACTTATTACAGAATTATAAAAATTAGAAAATTTAACCCTATTAGATATTACAGTTGCAATCAAATATTTACCATTTTTCTTATTTGTTATTTTTACAATTGATTTTTTTTTCAAAAACCTATGATAAATATTAAGCGACCTCGTTTCCAATTTTTTTAAATTTAAATTATCATTATAAACTAAAGCGAATCCGGAATTTTTATATTTGTTAGTTGATAAATTTTGAGTAATATTTATATTTTTTTCACAGTTAGAAAGAAACAAACCTACTAAAATTAAAATTAGAAATTTATAATTCATCTTGTATATTGTTTTTTAAAGTACATACTGCCAATGCAAATCTTAATGATCTATTCCATTTCAAGATAATTTCATAATTATCAAAAACTACATAAGCTGGGTTCAATGTTTCTGCATCGGGTATAATATCTTTATCAGGTGTAATTATTGCAACTTTTAAATTCTCATCAATAAAATTTAGTTTTTCATGATTCTTTATAAATTTTTTAAAATAACTAAGTTTTTTTTTATTAATCAATTTTTTAGCCGAAACGTTTAGGTATTTATTTTTAATATTCTTATTTAAATCTATTCTATAAAAACAATGTGAACTACTATCCCATCCCATTTTTTTTAAGTAATTGCTTGCTGAGGCGTATGCATCGATTGAATTTTTAAGATCAATATAATTATCTTTATTATAATCAATTGCATATTTTTTTATTGTAGACGGCATAAATTGAAAAAAACCAAATGCACCAGCCCAAGAACCATATAAAGTTTCATAATCTATTTGATTTTTATCAATCAACTCAAGTAAAATTAAGAGTTCTTTTGTAAAAAATTCAGATCTTCTTTTATCAAAACTTAAAGTAGATAATGAAGATAATATATCCATTTTACCAATATAAGCACCATAATTAGTTTCAATACCCATTAACGACAAAAGTAATTCTTTTTCGATATTATACTTTTTTTCTATTTCGTTAATTAAATTTTTATTATTCTTGTAAAAATCAATGCCACTTTTAACTTTTTTTTTTGATGTTCGTTTAGAAATATAAGTTTTAGTGTCTTCATAAAATTCTGGTTGGTACCTGTCGTACTCTATTACTTTAGGTAAAAACTTGACATTAAACATCACCTTATCAATTGTTTTTTCGGAAATATTTTTTGATAATGCTAAAGATTTAAAATCCTTTTTCCATTTTAAGAATTCTAAATTTTCCTCAGCAAATAAATTTGAAAATAAAATTATATAGACTAAAATTAATAAATTAATTTTTTTCATAAAGATCTTTAAGATATATAATTACTGCAATCCAAATAATAATAAAACTTATAAATTTTACTAATGAAAAAGCCTCATTGTAGTAAAAATAACCCAAAAAAAATTGTAAAGTTGGTGTTATGTAGAAAACCATACCCGTAGGCCCCAAACCTATCAATTCAACGCCCCTAACATATAAAAAAAGAGGAATTACAGTCATTGGTCCAGCTAAAATTAAAAACAAACTAAGATTTAGATTTGATAAATTGAAATCATTTAAATCATTTTTCCAAATAAAGTAAAAAGCTATCAGAGCAAAAGGAAATATAAATAAGCTCTCAATAAGCAATCCTATATCAGTATCGATATCAATTTTTTTTCTCACAAGATTATAAAATGCCCAACTAAATGCCACTATCAAACCAACCCAAGGAAGGGTTTTTAAATTAAATAATATTAAAATTAAAATTGAAAAAAAAACTAATACAATAGAGAAAATTCTTTTTTTATTTAAATTTTCCCTAAAGAAAATGTATCCAAGTAATATACTAATTATTGGCATTATAAAATAACCAAAGCTAGCATCTATTATTCGATCTGTAGCTACAGCATATATCCATATTGACCAATTTATAAAAATCAATCCTCCAGATAAAAAAAGGTACGACAAGTTTTTTATATTAGAAATAAGTTTAAAAAAAATTTTCCATTTTGAAAAAAAAGATGTTGTTAAAATCAACATTATAGTTGTCCATAAACATCTATGAACAACTAATTCTATGTGGCCAATAAATGAGACATATTCAAAATATATTACACCAATAAATCCCCACCAAAAAGATCCAAGTGAAGTTAAGATTATACCTTTATTAAATTCTTTATTCATTCTTAAATAGAATTATTTGCTAAGTATATGCTAAATAAACTATTTTATTGTTGAATTAAATATTTTTAATTATAAAAGTTTCTTGAGGAGAGATGGCTGAGCGGTTGAAAGCACCGGTCTTGAAAACCGGCAAAGGGGCAACTCTTTCCTGGGTTCGAATCCCAGTCTCTCCGCCAATCTCAATCATTATTATATTTAAAATTTTTAAATAAAGTGCTGACCTTATTAATATCTGGAATTACATTAGTTCTTAAACCATTGTAGAAATTATACAAATTATCATCATCAATATCTAATAATTGCTCTAAGTCTAAAAGATCTTTGACTGACAATTTGTGGATATATTTTTTGGTAAAAGATCCTAAAAGCTTGTCCATTTCTTTTGTACCACGATAATTTGAACGATAAATAATTTTTTTTTTTAATTGGTCTATGTCCTTTTCCATTATTAGAATATATTAATTGTTAATGCATAATGAAAGTGAATACAAATATTTAACATCTGATTTAACAATTTTAAAGGGTGTTGGAAAAAAAACAACAGATTTACTAAAAAGGAAAAAAATAAACAATATTTTCGATTTATTATGGAAACTACCAAAAACATATACAGATAGAAGTTTGTCTTCAAAAATTAAAGACTTACGAATTGGAGAGAATCATACTATAACAATTACACCTCAAAAATATAATTTTCCAAGAGTGAGAAACCTTCCAAATAGAGTATTATGCAATGATGAAACTGGCGAAATAGAATGTGTTTTTTTTAACAGCTATGAGGGTTATATAAGAAAAATCCTACCGTTAGGTAAACAAATAACAATAAGCGGGAAAATAGGAATATTTAAAAATAAATATCAATTGGCAAACCCAAAGTATGTTTCTGAGGACTCTTCACTAATCAAACAAAAGCATAATAATTATTCTTTAACAGAAGGAATATCAGAAAAAATTTATAACAAAATAATTAATCAAATTATTAATGATTTACCTATATTAAGTGAATGGCATCCAAAAAAAATCCTTAATAAATTTAATAATATAAGTTGGAATGACTCGATAAAGGAATTACACAAACCAGAAAATATAGGTAAAAACAAAAAAAATTTTTACCAGAGACTCGCATTTGATGAAATTTTTTCAACTTTTTTAGTAAATTCAGAAATAAGAAAAAAAATTAAAAAAATAAAAAAAGAAAATAAAGTTTTTGATTTAATAAAGCAAAAAAAAATAATTGATCAATTAACTTTCTCACTTACATCTGATCAAAAAAAAGTACTAGATGAAATTAATAAAGATCTATCTTCCTCAACTAAAATGTTTAGACTTTTACAAGGTGATGTTGGTAGTGGAAAAACAATAATTTCGATTTTATCAGCCTTCAACACCATTAATTCCGGTTTTCAAGTATCTGTGATGGCCCCAACAGAAATTTTAGCTAGACAACATTTTAATTTGGCTAAAAATATTTTACCAAAAAATTTAAATATTGAGATGATATCGGGTAAACAAGACCTTAAAACAAAAAAAGACATACTCACAAGACTATCAGATAATAAAATTGATTTAATTTTTGGTACTCATGCTATTTTTCAAAAAAAAGTTAATTTTAAAAGACTTGGACTTATTATAATTGATGAACAACATAAATTCGGCGTAAATCAAAGGAAAAAATTATCAGATAAAGGAGGAAATAATTGTGATGTTTTGTTGATGACTGCTACGCCAATACCAAGAACTTTGACTATGACAGTGTATGGCGACATGGATCTTTCTATCATTCGTGAAAAACCAAAAAACAGAAAACCAATAAAAACATATAGTAAATTAGAGAGTAGAATTGAGGATGTTTTAAAATTTATTAAAAAAGAAATCAGATTAGGAAATCAAATCTTTTGGGTTTGTCCTTTAATTGAAGAGTCAAAAAAAATAGATCATTCTTCAGCGGTAAAAAAATTTGAATATTTAAAAAAAATATTTCCAAATCAAGTATCTCTTATACATGGAAAAACAAGCATCGAAAATAAAGAAATTATATTAAACAATTTTCTTAAAAATAAATTTAAAATTCTTGTTTCTACTACAGTCATTGAGGTGGGTATAGATTTTCCAAATGCAAATGTAATAATAATTGAAAATGCAAATAAATTTGGTCTTTCTCAATTACACCAGCTTAGAGGGCGAGTTGGTAGAGGAAATAAAGAGTCTTCTTGTATACTAATGTTTAAATCGAATCTTAGTAATAACGCAAAAAAACGAATAAATATTCTCAAAGAGTCTAATGATGGTTTTAAGATTTCAGAGGAAGATATGAAAATTAGAGGGTTTGGCGATATTTTAGGTTTTAAACAAAGTGGAATTAAAAATTTTAAATTAGCAGATCCTATTCATGATAAAGATTTATTTATGTTGGCTGAAAAAGAAATTAAAAGAATTGAAAAATCAAATGAAAATATAAGTAAATTCAAACCTTTAATTAAATTATACGATAGAGCCGATATTATAAATGATATTGCTTAACTTTTACCTGATGAAGTGCCAGCGGAGACAATAAATTTTGATGCCTCTTCAAAAGTCATATTTAGATAAATAACATCCTCGATTGGAAACATTAATAAAAAACCACTAGTTGGATTAGGAGTAGTTGGAACAAAAACATTGACTAGTTTTTTATTAGTTTTTTGTGCCATTTCACCTATATTTTCTTTCGTAGCAAAACCTACTGCCCAGACTCCTTTTCGAGGATATTCAATAAGAACAACACTTTTTTTATCATTGTCTTTATTAGAAAATGTCTCAGTCATTTGTAATATAGCTGAATAAATTGTTCTCAATAGTGGTATTCGTTTAAACAAATTATCGATTATTTTCAAAACCCTTTTACCTAAAAATGAAAATGATAAACCACCTATTACAGTAATGAAAATTACTGAAATAATTATCTCAATGCCGGGAATTGCAAAAGGTAAATAATTGTTCGGATTAATATTTTCTGGGATTAATTTAGAAGAAAGTCCAATTAATACTTTACTTAGATATAAAGTGAAACCAATAGGAATTAAAACTACTACACCAGTGATAAAATAGTTTCTAAGGATTAATGTGATAGATCTTTTTTTTTTAGTTTTTGTCATAAAATTACTTAAAACTTGAATATATTACGAATAATATTGCAATTATGAATAAGATTAATAAAATTTTATTATCAAGATTCATTAATTAATATAATATCAATATTGAAGCAAAATGAATAGAAGAAAATTTTTATCGTATATAGGTTGTAGCTGTTGTGGTATGTTTCTAAATTCTTGTGCAACAACCCCTATTACTGAAAGAAAACAACTAAAAATTATATCTGAAACTAAATTGAACAATCAGGCTGCTATAATTTATGAGAAGATTAAAAAAAAAGAAAAATTAAGTAATGATACTAAAACTCTTAATGAGATTTTAGAAATTGGAAAAAAAATGGAAAATTCAATAACTGAATATTTTGCCCAAAGTGAAATTGCTGATCCAACTATTAATTTTGATTGGGAATATATACTGATTGACAATAAAAAAATGAAAAATGCGTGGTGTATGCCTGGAGGTAAAATTGCTGTTTACACCGGTATTCTAGATGTAACTAAAAATACAAATGGCTTAGCTGCCGTAATGGGTCATGAGATTGCCCATGCCGTTGCTAAACACTCCGTTGAACGCGCTAGCAGAAGTTTTGTACTTAATACTGGAACACAAATTGTTGATATATTAAGTGGGGGTAAATTATCTCAAGTAAACAGAGCAACTGGTATGAACACAGTAGGGCTTTTATCTCAATTAGGTATAATGAACCCTTTTAATCGAAAACAGGAAAGTGAAGCAGATTATTTAGGAATGATTTTTTCTTCACTATCTGGATATGACATTCGAGAAACACCTAAAATATGGGAAAGGATGAAAAAACTTAATAAAGGCAAAGCTCCACCAGAATTTATGAGTACACATCCGTCTGCTGAAAATAGAATAAAAAAAATTAATGAATGGACAAATAAAATAATTTTAGAATATCCGCCAATTTAGATTTAAAAAATTAATTTATTAATAAATTTTTATTGTATTCAAGTCTGATTTAAAGCTTTGATTAAATATGGTGAGCCCTGATGGACTCGAACCATCGACCCATTCCTTAAAAGGGAATTGCTCTACCAACTGAGCTAAGGGCCCACAAATATAAATGTATATACATATTTATTTTGATAATTCAAATAGGAATTTATGAGACAAATAGTAAGGTCTATAATTTATCTTTAAATTTATCGTGAAATTCCTCGAAAGTACCCCTCTTTATATTCTCCCTAATTGAAGACATCAACTCCTGATAAAAATTTATGTTATGTAGTGTCAATAACATTGATCCTAATATTTCATTCGTATTAAAAAGATGATTTAGGTAATTTTTAGAGTATTTATTTAAATCTAAATTTGTACAATTTTCATCCAGTGGAGTGTCATCATTTTGATATTTATTATTTTTAATATTTATTCTCCCATTCCAAGTAAATGCTAGCCCAGTCCTGCCTGATCTTGTTGGCAAAACACAATCAAACATATCAATGCCTCTTTTAACAGCCCCTAATATATCGGAAGGTGTTCCTACACCCATAAGATAATGAGGTTTATCTTTTGGAAGGTCATCCTTTAATCCATCTAAAACTGTAAACATTTCGTTCTGACTTTCACCAACGGCTAATCCTCCGATAGCATAACCATCGAAATTTATTCTTAATAATTCTTTTAGTGATTTAATCCTAAGATCTTTAAAAAGACCTCCTTGAATAATACCAAAAATTGCTTTGTGAGGATTTTTTCCAAAAGCTTTTTTTGATCTTTCCGCCCAATTTAATGACAGTTTCATAGAATTCTTAATTAACTCATAATTGTCAGTTTTTTTTGGACATTCATCCATTATCATTACAATATCAGAATTTAATCCTAATTGAATTCTAATACTTTCTTCTGGACTCAAATTAAATTTTTTTCCATCAATATGTGAATTAAAAATTGCTCCTTTTTCAAGATCAACTTTATTTAATTTAGCGAGGGACATAACTTGAAAGCCACCGGAGTCTGTTAAAATTGGCAATTCACAATTCATAAATTTATGTAAACCTCCTAATCTTTTTACTCTCTCTAAACCAGGACGAATCATTAGATGGTAAGTGTTACTTAAAATTATTTCAGATCCTGTTTTTTTTATATCATCAATTTTACAGGCTTTAACAGTAGCTTGTGTACCTACA
>CABYZW010000004.1 GCA_902523615.1 uncultured Pelagibacteraceae bacterium
AAATGAAAATATCAAAAAAGAGTCTGTAAAAAGGAACGAAAGAATAAATATAATCGAAAAAGAAATAGAAAGCTGGAAAAATTTATTAACAAATTCTGAAAGAATGTTAACTGAACTAAGCGAAAGAAAAGATAAGTTAAAATTACAATTAGATAAGTTAGATAATCAACCTAAGTTACAAGCAGAAAAAAAAGGTCAAATTTCTGAAGGGCTAAGAATCTCCGAGGAAGAAAAAATAGAGAATGACTTAATTATTAATTCAACCGATCAAAAAATAGAAACTTTAAGGTCTCAATTAAATGAAATTCAAGAACAATCGATACAAATCAGAGAAAGAAAAGCTAGTTCTGCTGCAACTGTTGATGGACTAAAAAAAAGAAAAAATGATTTGATAGATAGAATTAGTTCAGAATTGAATTTGACAGAAGAAAATATTTTAGAAAATTCAAACCTTTTTGGAAAAGAAGAACTTCCAGATGCGGTTGATCAAGAAGATTTAATGGATAAAAAAAAACAAGAAAGAGAGAAATTGGGTTCAGTTAATTTAAAAGCTGATGAAGAAACAAATAAATATGAGGCTGAAATTAAAAAAATGGAACAAGATCGAATTGATTTGGTCACTGCAATTGTAAAATTAAAAGAAAGCATTGATAAACTTAATCAAAAAGGTAGGGAAAGACTAATTGAGGCTTTTGATAAAGTTAATAGAAAATTTAATGAAGTATATACAAAACTATTTAATGGAGGTAGCGCAAAATTAGAATTAGTTGACTCTGATGATCCACTTGAAGCGGGTTTGGAAATGTTAGTAAGCCCACCAGGAAAAAGACTTCAATCTATTACTTTGTTATCTGGTGGTGAACAAGCATTAACAGCACTGTCATTAATCTTTGCAGTTTTCTTAACAAACCCTTCACCAATATGTGTGCTCGACGAAGTAGATGCACCATTAGACGATGCAAATGTCACAAGATTCTGTAGCTTGCTTGGGGAACTTATAAAGATCACTAACACTAAATTTATAATCGTCACTCATCATGCTCTAACAATGTCTAAAATGAATAGGCTATATGGTGTTACTATGCCTGAAAAAGGTATTAGCCAATTAGTTGCTGTTGATTTACAAAAAGCGGAAAGTATGGTTGCTTAAATAAATAAATGTCAAAAGATCAATTCAAAACTCGCTTAGAGATTGCAAAGAAGAGGTTTTCAAAAAGAAACCTAGATAACAAAAAACACAATCCATCCCCAATTGGCACCGCTTTTAAACTCAGCACTGAGTTAGTCTCTGCTGTCGCTGTAGGGACAATTATTGGGTTTATTTTAGATAAGACCTTTGGTACTAAACCATTGTTAATTTTAATTTTTTTTTTTGTAGGTGTAATTGCAGGAATAACTAATGTAATAAGATCTGCAAAGAATATGCAAAAATAGATGTAAACTTATGGCAGCAAATCCAATGACACAATTCGAAGTTTACAGAATTGGTCCTGAAATTAAAATAGGTGCTTTTGATATTTCATTTACTAACGCAAGTTTGTTTATGGTTGTTAGCTCGTTGGCAATTTTAATTATTTTTAATTTAGGATCCAAAAAAAATTATATGTTTCCTAATAAAATTCAACTTTTAGCTGAACTCAGCTTTACTTTTGTTTCCAAAATGATTAATGATACAGCAGGTTCAAAAGCAAAACCATATTTTTCATTTATTTTTTCTTTATTTATGTTTGTGCTTTTCTGTAATATGTTTGGGATGATCCCGTATACTTTCACTGTTACAAGTCACATAATAGTAACTTTTGTATTAGCCTCATTTATATTCATTGGAGTAACAATTATTGGATTTATCAAGCATGGTTTTGGTTATCTCAAATTATTTGTACCTAGTGGAGTTCCAATAGTGCTGCTTCCTTTAATAGTAGTTATTGAAATAATATCCTATTTAAGTAGACCAATAAGTTTATCTGTTAGATTATTTGCTAATATGATGGCAGGACATACTATGATGAAAGTTTTCGGAGGCTTTGTAGTAAGCCTTGGAATTGTCGGTGGATGGCTTCCACTGAGTTTTTCGGTTGCTTTAACTGGTTTGGAGATCTTAGTTGCTTTTCTTCAAGCATATGTTTTTGCAATCTTAACATGTATCTATTTAAATGATGCATTAAACTTACACCATTAAACAATAAGGAGGACATAATGGAATTAGAAGCAGCAAAAATGATCGGAGCAGGTTTAGCAGCCATAGCTTTAGCTGGTGCTGGTGTTGGCATTGGAATAATTTTTGGAAATTATTTATCTGGTGCAATGAGAAATCCATCAGCAGCACAAAAACAATTTCCTAATTTACTTCTGGGTTTCGCTTTAGCGGAAGCTACAGGGTTATTTGGTTTAGTAGTTGCGTTAATCATTCTATTTGCATTTTAAACTTAATGATTAAAAAAATTTTTTTTCAGTCGATTTTTCTTAATTTCTTTTTTATAGAAGTTTTTGCTGCTGAAAGTGAGGGAATGCCTCAATTAAATCCTGAATTTTGGATTTCACAAATATTCTGGCTTTCACTTACTTTTGGAATTCTTTATATAGTTTTATCGAAACTTATATTGCCTAAAATAAGTGCTAATTTGGAGTTGAGAAAATCTCAAATACAAGAAAACATTGAGGCTGCAGAAAGACTGAGAGAAAACAGTGAAATTAAGTTAAAAGAGTATGACAGTATTATTTTAGACAGCAAGTCAAAAGCAAAGAACATTTTTAAAGATGCAAGGGAAAAGGTACTAAAAGATATTAATTTTAAAAAAGAAACTTTAGATAAACAAATTAATGAGGAAATTCAAAAAGCTGAGAAAGAAATTGAAATCCTTCATACAGGTGCTAGAGATAAAATTAACAAAATTGCGATTGAAACATCCTCACAGTTACTGAAAAAACTAATAGGCGCAGATGTAAATCATAGTAGTATTTCTGCAATAGTAAATGATTTATCCAAAAAGAATGGAGATAAATATTATGGTAATTGACTCTACATTCTGGGTTGCAGTTTCATTTATTATTTTTTTTGGAGGTTTAATATATTTAAAAGTTCCACAGAAAATAAATGAGATACTCAATAAATTAATTTCTGATATTAAAAATGAGATTGATGAAAGTGAAAAACTTAGAACTGAAGCTAAAATACTTTTAGATAAAGCTCAAAAAAAATTAGCTACTGCCGAAACAGCAAGTAAAGAAATATTAGACCAAGCTAAAAAGGATAGTGATAAGTTGATTATAGATTTAAATGACAAATTTCATAAAAATTCTGAGCTCAAAAAAAACCTCGCAGAAAATAAAATAATTCAGATGAAAGAGGCCGCTATTAAAGAAATTAAGGATACTTCAATTAAAATTGCTGTTGATTCAGTTAAAAAAATTATCAATACTTCAGTTGATAAATCTAAGTTAGACACATTATTTCAAAAAAATTTAGAAGAAACTAAAGAAGAATTAAAAAAAATTAATTCACAATAACCTTACAATTTTTTTAAAAAACTATAAATTATAACCATGAATTCTGTTGTAATAGGTTCCGGGTTTGGTGGTATAGCTGCTGCACTTCGTCTAAAAGCTAAAGGTCACAATGTTACTTTAATTGAAAAACATCCTGACCTTGGAGGAAGAGCAAGGGTGTTCAAAAGAAATGGATTTACCTATGATGGAGGCCCAACAGTTATTACAGCACCATACTTAATAAATGAATTATTTGAATTATTTAAAAAAGATCCAAAAAATTATATTAAACTATCTCCACTCAAGGTTTGGTATCAATTTGTTTTTGAGGATAATTCTAAATTTAACTATTCAGGTAATGAAAAAGAGATGAAAAATCAAATCGCAGCAATGAGTAAAGATGATGTTATAGGTTATGAGAAATTAGTAAACTTTACGAAAAAAATTTTTGACAAAGGGTTTACAGAATTAGCTGATGTTCCATTTGATAAACCTTTAGTTATGATGCGACAACTACCAGCTTTATTAAAACTTAAAAGTTATAAATCAGTTTATTCGTTGGTTTCGTCTTATATAAAAAATGAAAAATTAAGAAGAATGTTGAGTATGCATCCACTTTTAGTCGGAGGAAATCCTTTTACTACAACCTCTATCTATGGACTTATCTTATATTTAGAAAAAAAATGGGGTATCTATTATTCAATGGGTGGAACGGGAAATATTATAAAAGGTTTTGAAAAGTTAATGAATGAAGTTGGTATAAAAATAATTAAAGGTCATGAAGTTAAAAAAATTATTTCAAATGGGAATAAAATAACTGGTATTCAATTAGATAATCAAAATTATATTGAAACTAATAATGTTATTTGTAATGCAGACCCACCTGCTGTTTATGAAAAAATGTTAAATGGAAATTCAAATAATTCAATCATGTTTAATTGGAAAAAAAATAGAATGGAATATTCTATGGGATTATTTGTATATTATTTTGGAACAAAAAAAAAGTATGAAAATATAGAACACCATACTATTAAGTTTGGAAACAAGTACAAAGAGCATCTTGATGACATATTCAATAATAAAAAATTAAATAATGATATTAGTTACTATCTTCATAGACCTTCCGCTACAGACAAATCTATGGCACCAGAAGGCCAAGATTGTTTTTATGTTCTTGTTCCAGTGCCTAACAATCAATCAAAAATTGATTGGTCTATTGAAGGTGGAAAAATGAAAGATTTGGTAATTGATAAAATGGAAAAAGATTTAATGCCAAATCTTAGAGAAAATATTATTGAAGATTTTTATTTAACACCAGATTACTTTGAAAAAGATTTAAATACAAAATATGGTTCTGGTTTTTCAATCCAGCCAAAATTTTCTCAATCAGCTTATTTTAGATTTCATAATAAGTCAGAGATATTTGATGGACTTTATTTTGTAGGAGCAGGTACTCATCCAGGGGCAGGTGTACCTGGGGTACTTTCTTCAGCAAAAGTATTAGATAAAATTGTATAATGTCTGATAAAAGTTACTTATCTGTCTACGCTAAATCATTCAATTGGGCTGGTTTTTTTTTGCCCAAAAAAACGTTAAAAAAATGTTCTGTTTTATATGATTTTTGTAGAGTTGCAGACAACATTGCAGATGATAACGATAAAATAGAAAATAAAAAAAAAAAATTTAATCATTTTGAAAATAATTTTAATCAAAAAAACTTTGATGATCCTATTATCAAAAATATGTGGGATCTTATTGAAGAATTCAATATATCCTTGAAAATTGTTCAAGATTTACTGATGGGAATAAAATCAGATATTAAAGATAAGGTTAAATTAGATACAAAGAAAGATCTGTTAGTTTACTCATACAGAGTGGCTGGAACCGTTGGATTGATGATGGCAAAAATTTTCAAAGTTAATAAAAAAAGTTCTCTTAAATCAGCAATCGATCTAGGAATTGCGATGCAGCTTACTAATATATCGAGAGATGTAATTGAAGATTCTAAAAATAATCGTTTTTATATAAATGAAAATTTTGAGGAAATTTTATCTACTATCAATCTTGCTGAAACTTTTTATGAAAATTCATTTTATTCGATTAAGGATATACCTATTAGTTTACGTTTTTCTATTCTGGTAGCTAGAAGAGTTTACAGAAAAATAGGACATAAGATAACAAATAAAAAAAATCTAGAAAATTATCTAAATTCAGGAAAGATATATGTATCGAACGTTGAAAAAATTATAGAGACTTTTCTATCAATTTTTGACTTAATTAGACTATCGTTTAGTCATAAATTAGATAATGAAATACAACATAATCATAATTTAATAAATGAGGAAATAGATTTAAATGAAAGAATTTGATTATATTATTGTTGGTGGTGGTTGTGCAGGATTATCACTTGCTTATGAACTTGAGATTAATGAAAAATTAAAAAATAAAACTTTAGCTATTATTGAACCAAGAGCAAAATATAAAAGAGACAAAACTTGGTCTTTTTGGAAAGTAGCAGCACACAATTTTGATGATTGTGTTAAAAAAAATTGGGAAAATTTTTCAATTAACATACCAAAAAAAACTAAACATTTAGAATGTAAAATTTATCCATACCAAAGTATTGATAGTGGACTATTCTACGAAAAAATTAACAGAAAATTAAAAGAAAATAATAATATTTCTTTTTTTAAAGATATGAGCGAAATTAATTCAAAGAATTCTTTTGTTTTTAATAGTGTTCCAGCAATCGAAAAAAAACATCATAACCTTTGGCAGCATTTTTGTGGAGTAGAAGTTGAAACTAAAAATGATTTCTTTGACGATGAAATTTTTAATCTTATGGATTTTGATTGTGATCAAAGAGAAAGTGTGCATTTTTTTTATACTCTACCCTATTCAAAGACTACGGCTTTAATTGAAACTACATGGTTATCGAAAATGAATGACGACTCTCAAAAAGACTACGACACACAAATTAAAGATTATATTGAAAATCATCTAAATTTAAAAGATTACAAAATAATTTATAAAGAAGAAGGTGCAATACCTCTTTTCTACCCAATAAATGAAAAAGTTAGAAACAAAATAAATATTGGAACTGCTGGAGGTATGACGAGATTAAGTACAGGTTACACTTTTCTAAATATTCAAGAACACAGTAGATATATAAGAGAGAATATCGAAAATATTGCACATGCTAAAAAATATAAAATTGGTAATAAGTATCAATTTTTAGATGATATATTTCTTAGAGTCCTTGAAAAACACCCAGAAAAAATGCCTAAAATATTTTTTAAAATGTTTAAGGCCTCTCCAAAGACTGTTATAAAATTTTTGTCTAATAAAAGTAATTTTTTTGAAGATTTATCTATTATTTTTAGAATGCCAAAATTGACTTTTATTAAGGCTTTATTTTATTGATTTAATTAAAAAATGGAAAACCAATTAAAAAAAATAAATTTTAATCATTCTTTCATTTTTTTTTTATTTTGTAATTTTTTTTCTTTAACAATTTTAAAATTTGAGAATTTAGTATTTTCACCATTATTTTGTTTACTTTTAATTTTAACTATTGGGGTCTCTCATGGTTCACTTGATCATATAAAAGGAAAAAAACTTCTGAAAATTTTTGAAATAAGAAGTATATATGTTTTTTATTTGGTATATATTTTTGTTGCTTCAACTGTAATAGTTTTATGGACAATCATGCCATCAGTTTCATTAACAATTTTTCTAATAGTTGCTTCATTTCACTTTGGCAAAGAAGATACTCAGTTTTTAATAGCTAAAAATTCATATAACAACCAATTATTGTTTTTCTTGAAAGGTTTTCTCGTAATTTTAGCACCTATGTTTTTTCATTTTGAAGAAACAATATCCATATTCAAATTATTACTTGTTGATAACGAGTCTTTTTATAAAACTTTAAATTTTATTGAAATGAATAACCTTATACTTTTTGGTATTATTTTAAGTACATTATCCAGTATTCTATTATTTACCAAAGAATTTGAATTAAAAAAGTTTACTATTTTTTTTGATTATTTTTCAATTTTAATTATAAATTATTATTTGTCACCCCTGATAGCTTTTACACTTTATTTTTGTTTTTTACATTCTATTAGACACGGTATTACTTTAATGCATGAGTTAGATAAGAAGGATTTAAAGAATGGGCTAAAAATTTTCATAAAAAAAGCTCTACCTCTGACCATTCTTACCGCTATCTTTTGTTTACTTGGGCTTTATTTATTAAATAATGCATACAATTTCGATAGTTCAATTCTAAAAGTTATATTTATAGGTTTGGCGTCTTTAACCTTTCCACATATATTGCTCGAATATTTAATAGAAAAAAATGAAAAATAAAGAATTAAAAATATTATTGTCTGCTCCTAGAGGTTTTTGTGCTGGTGTAGAAAGAGCTATAGAGATTGTTGAAAAATCAATTCAGAAATATGGTGCCCCCGTATATGTTCGTCACGAAATAGTACATAATAAATATGTAGTGGATGACTTAAAAAACAAAGGCGCTATATTTGTAGAGGAACTAGAGGAAATAAAAGATAGATCTAGGCCAGTAATATTTTCAGCACACGGTGTCCCAAAAAAAATACCACAGGACGCTGAAAACTACAACATGACTTATGTTGATGCTACGTGCCCTTTAGTATCTAAAGTACACAGAGAAGCTGAAAATCTAAATAAAGCTGGATATCATTTAATTTTAATAGGACATCAAAATCACCCTGAAGTAATTGGTACTATGGGGCAATTACCTAAAGGATCAATTGATCTTATTCAAAACGAAGATGAAGCCAAAAAATATAAAATACAAAATAACAAAAAAATTTCTTATGTTACACAAACAACATTATCAGTTGATGATACAAAAGATATAATCCAAATATTAAAAGATAAATTTCCAAATATAAAAGAACCTTTGAAAGAGGATATTTGTTATGCCACTACAAACAGGCAAATGGCAGTTAAAAATATTGCAAAAAAATGCGACTTATTTTTTGTGATAGGTAGTAGAAATTCATCTAATTCAGTTAGATTGGTGGAGGTAGCAAAAAAATCCGGCTGCTCTAATTCAATATTAATTCATTCACAAAGTGAAATCCCATTTGATTTAATCAAAAGCGCTAATACAATTGGTGTTTCCTCTGGAGCTTCTGCTCCTGAGATTCTAGTTGAAAATTTTATCAATGAGCTAAAAAATAGATTTACAGTTAGTATAGATGAGGTAGAAATTATTAAGGAAAACGTTGTTTTCAAGGCTCCAAAAAAATTAAATTAAAATGGCTGTTTACACAAAAATAAATAAAAAAGATATTTCTTATATCAATAAAAAATTTGAAATAGATAAAATTACAAGTTTTAAAGGTATTAAACAAGGGATTGAAAATACTAATTATTTATTAAGATCAAAAAATAAAAAATTTATACTTACAATTTTTGAAAAAAGAGTCTCTCAAAATGAAATACCTTTTTTTATGAAGTTAATGGATCAATTAAATAATTCAAAAATAAATTGCCCAAAACCTCAAAAAAATAGAAACGGAAACTACCTAGTCAGAATAAAAAAAAAGTCAGCTTGTATTGTTTCCTTTTTAGAGGGAAAAGATAAAAAGTTACTTAATTTAAAAAATTGTCACGAAATAGGCAAAATGATCGCTGGAATGCATTTATCAACAAAAAAAATAAATCTTTCCAGGAAAAACTCCATGAGTATTAAATACCTAAATCCGTTACTTAATAGTATTAAATTTAAATCAAAAAAATTTACTAATATAGAAAAATTTCTAAAGAGAAATTTTAAAGATATAAAAATGAAATGGCCAAAAAAATTACCTAGTGGAATAATTCATGGAGATTTATTTATAGATAATATTTTTTTTGAAAAAGATAAATTATCAGGAATAATTGATTTTTACTTTGCTGCAAATGACTATTTTATGTATGAAATAGCTATTTGTGTTAATGCACTATGTTTTGACAAAAGAGCGTCTAAATTTTTCTTAAATAAAAAAAAGGTAAAAAATTTAATTAAAGGATATGAAAGTGTTAAAAAAGTTTCAAATGCAGAAAAAAAATCATTAAATATTTTATGTCGTGGTGCAGCAATGAGGTATTTTCTAACTAGACTTTTTGACTATTCAAATACGCCTAAAACAGCACTCATTAAAATAAAGGATCCAATAGAATATTATCAAAAACTCTTAATACACAATAATTTAAAAACTTATAAAGATTATTTACAGTAATGATTAAGATATACACTGATGGTTCATGTATTGGAAATCCAGGTAAAGGTGGTTGGGCAGCAATCATATTAAATGACGGAAAAAAAACAAAAATAAAAGGAAGCGAAAAAGATACTACAAATAATCAGATGGAATTATTAGCGCCTATTAAAGCTCTTAAAGAAATTCCAAAAGGTAGCGAAGTTGAAATTTTTACAGACTCTAAATATGTAAAGTCTGGGATAACAGAATGGATACAAAATTGGAAAAAAAATGGATGGAAAACTGCAAACAAAAAAGAGGTAAGCAACAAAGAACTTTGGACAGAATTAGATCTACTAAATAATGAATTTAAAGTAAGTTGGATTTGGGTAAAAGCACACTCAACTGACAAATTAAATAATGAAGTAGATTTACTCGCTAAAGATGCCGCTAACTTATAGTTGAGGCACCTGAAAAAATAAGGATTCTTATTATCCTAAATTATCTAATTTAAGTGTAAAATTTTTTTTTGTAGGCCTTTATTGGTGTTATTTTTTGAATGTCTAAATATCGCATCGATTGTAAAATCTTTATTGATAATTTATATCTGTGAAAAATAAATTTAAAAAGTACTTATTAATAGGTAGTTTTTCTTTTTTTTTAATAAAAGGAATTATTTGGTTATTGATAATTGCGGGTGCTTTTTTCGGAATAGGAAAACTATAGGAGAAAAAATGTATATCGCAATGAATAGATTTAAAATCGTAAAAGGGAGAGAACCTGAGTTTGAAAATGTTTGGAAAAATAGAGAAACTCATTTAGCAGAAGTACCAGGTTTTAAAAACTTTAATTTAGTTAAGGGTGACAGTAGCAATGATCATACTCTTTATGCATCTCATAGTATATGGGAATCAAAAGAAGATTTTTGGAATTGGACAAAATCTGAAGCGTTTAGACTTGCGCATAAAGATGCTGGAAAACATAGAGATTTGTATATTGGTCCACCTAATTTTGAGGGCTTTGAAAAAGTATTATAAAAATAAATCATTATAAAGTTGGAGCACCTAGCAATAGAACTGCCCTACCTAGATTAGATTATTTAATAAGTTTTCTGCTGAGGTTAAACCACATTCTTTAGTTTCTTTTTCAACATGAATATTAACAATTGTGAAATTTTCAATCACCATTAAATAACGATTTGATCTAATCCCCATTCCTTTTGCATTACGATCAACTTCTGCACCAATTGCTTTCGTAAATAATAAATATGGATCAGATAACATTTTAATTTTATCTCCAGTATTATTAATCTCTCCCCAGCCATTCATCACATAAGGATCATTTACTGATAAACAAAATATATTTTCTATTCCTTTTGCCTTGATTTTATCTGCATTTGCTACAAAGCCTGGTAAGTGAAGCTTGGAGCAAGTTAATGTAAATGCCCCAGGTAAACCAAACAAAACAACTTTACCATTACCTATAGTTTCTCTTAATTTACTTTTATGAGGCTCTCCATCAACAAGTTGAAAAATCTCTGCGTCTGGTAGTTGATCTTTTATTTTAAGTTTCATATCGAATTCATTACATATTTTTTAACTTTTTCAATATCATTTGATAGTAGTTCAAATTTTTCTTTTCGATCATTAACATATTTGAGACTTTCTGGTAATTTTTCAGTTTTTGAAATTGCATCTTCTGTTGCTTTTGGAAATTTACATGGGTGTGCAGTTGATAATACAACACAATTTTTTTCTAATCCTAATTTTTTCACCGCACCAATACCAACTGCAGTGTGCGGATCTACTACCATCTGATGTTCATCATTTATAGTTTTTATCATTTCAACAGTTTCGTTTTCGTCGAGCATTTCAGAAATAAAATTCTTTTTAATTTTATCTAAGTCATTTTTATTAATTTTATAAGTATTATTTTTAATTTCAGCCATTACATCTTTTGTTACTTCTGAATTACAATCTTTGATGTCGTATAAAAGCCTTTCGAAGTTACTTGCTATTTGTATATCCATACTTGGAGTATTTGTTTCCTCTACTTTTTTTTGACTATAATCACCACCAGATATAGCTCTGTGCAGTATGTCATTTTTATTTGTAGCTACGATTAGTTTATCAATTGGAAGACCTAGTTTTTTCGCTAAATAACCAGCGTAAATATCACCAAAGTTTCCTGTTGGAACAGAAAAAGATATTGGTTGGCCGTTTCCAATTTTAAAGTAAGCGTAAAAATAATACACTGATTGAGCAATAATTCTTGCCCAATTAATTGAATTAACACCTGACATATTAATTGCTTTAGAAAATTTTTCGTCATTGAACATTGCTTTTACTAAATTTTGGCAATCGTCAAAATTACCCTCCACCGCGATGTTAAATACATTGCTCTCCTCATGTATTGTCATTAGTCTTCTTTGCACTGGCGAAATTTTATTGTTGGGATGTAATACAAAAACATTTAAATTATTTTTTCCCTTTAAAGCGTCTATGGCAGCAGCACCCGTATCACCTGAAGTTGCTACTATTATATTAATTTTTTTTTGATCACGGTTTAAATGATATTGATAAAAATTACCTATTAGTTGCATTGCGATATCTTTAAAAGCAAGTGTGGGTCCATGAAATAATTCTAATACTTTTAAATCTCCTAGATCTGATATTTTAACAACATCGTCGGATCTGAAATTTGAATATGATTTTGAAATTAAAGAGATTAGATCATTTTTAGACATGAAATCTCCTATAAATGGATAAATTATTTCAGCAGCTAAATCATTATAATTAAGGTTTTTTAGATTATCTAATTCTTCCTCTTTAAAGAGTTTAATTGATTTGGGAACAAATAGTCCTCCATCATCTGCCAAACCTTTGAGGAAAACATCTTTAAAAGTAAAGTTTTTCTGATTATTTCTTGTACTAATATAATTCATTTAATAATTCTTTTTTCTAAAATATAGATATAGCAAAAGAATTGAAATCGCTAATGAAAACCAAGTAAGAGCATATTTTTTATGATTATTAGAAATATTTGCAGTAATTTTTTTTGGTTTAGGAACTTGATAATTTCCATTTAAATAAATTATATATTTAGAAAATTCTTTTCCTGTAAACTTTAATACGTCTGCTCTATTTAGACTAAACCAATAATTTTCTTCTAAATCATTATCTGGTTTAAAAATATTTTTTCTTCCTTGTAATTTTAAAGTACCAATTATATCATTTTCATCAAAATCATTAATCTCTTGAGAGTTTTTTTTTTCAAAAGGTATCCAGCCTCTATTAATCAAATAATTTGTATCATTAATTAAAATTGGATTTATAACTTCAAATCCTGGTGTTCCAGTATCATTTAGATTGTACAAATAAATTTGTTTCTCTAAATCTATTGACCCTGATGTTTTTATTTTAAGATAATTTTCTACGTTAGAATTTGTTAATTCTACAGGTGGATTTTTTAAGGAATTTTCAATTTCTAATATTAAATTGTTCTTCCAATTTAAACGAACAATTTGCCATGAACCTAGGGCAACAAAAACTAAAATAAAAAAAATTATAAATACTGAAAATAAAAACTTATGTTTCAAAGAATATAAATTAACTTCCCCAAATATAGATTGCAGCGAACAAAAATAACCACACTACGTCAACAAAATGCCAATACCAAGCTGCAGCTTCAAATCCAAAATGATGATCTTTATTAAAATGACCTCTTTTACCTCTAAACAAACATACAGCTAAGAATATAGTTCCAACAAGTACGTGGAAACCATGAAATCCTGTTGCCATATAAAATACCGATCCATAAATATGATCTGAAAAAGAAAATGATGCATGCTGATACTCATATATTTGTAAAAGGGTAAAGCAAAAACCCAAAATAACAGTTAACCACAAACCTTGAATAAAACTTTTTCTATCATCTTCTAAAAGAGCATGGTGAGACCAAGTAACCGTCGTTCCTGATAATAATAAAATTAATGTATTAATTAATGGTATATCCCAAGGATCAAAAGTTTCAATGTCCTTTGGAGGCCAAACATTTCCAACAAATTCATTTGGAAATAAACTTACATCAAAATATGCCCAAAACCACGCAACAAAGAACATTACTTCAGATGCGATAAACAATGTCATTCCATATCTGTGGTGAATCTGAACTACAGGTGTATGATGACCTTGGTGTTCAGCTTCAATAACAACATCTCTAAACCACATGTAGGCGCCATAAATTAAAAGAGCAAAACCAAGATACATGCCCCACGAAACATCTGTATGAAGATAATAAACAGATCCTAATGCCAATACTAAACATGAAAATGAAACATAAATAGGCCAGGGACTTGGGTCTACTAAATGATAATCATGTTTTTTTTCAGCTGACATTTTTTGAATTATGATTGTTTATAGTAATCTGTCGAGAAAAAAGTATATGACATAGTTACGTCTTGTAAATTTTTTGTTGTAGGATCATTTACCATTTCAGGATCTAAATAAAAAGTCATTATGTATGTTGCTTTTTCTCCAGCTTTTAATTCTTGTTTCTCAAAACAAAAACAGCCTAATTTACTATAATACTTTCCAAAACTAGACGGTGAAACATTGAAGGTTGCTACTCCTGCTGTAGGCTCGTTACCATAATTTTCTACTTCAAACTCTATTTTGTTTACCTGACCAACTTTTACATCAATGACATTGGATTTGGCCTTAAAATCCCATGGCAAATTATTGACATTAGTATCAAATCTCACACTTACTATCTTATTTAATACAATTTTTGGAGCACTATTAGATACTTGAGTTGTTCCACCAAACCCTGTCACTCTGCAAAATAAATCATACAGTGGCACTGCTGCATACGACAACCCTAGCATTAAGACAAAAATTCCTGCTAGTATTAAAGGTGTTAAGTTTTTTTTTTGTATCATATCGCCCTATCAAATACACCTGTGTTATATAACGTAAAAAAGAAAAGAAAAATCATAAAAGCAATAATTCCTAAAGCAGTAAAAATATTTTTTCTTTTCGTTTTTTTATCTGGGGTTATCATATTATCTTATCTATCAGAAAAAGGACAAAAACCAAAAACAAATATAAAATAGAATATCCAAATATTGCTTTTGCCTTTTTAGGGTTAAATTTGTTTTTTTTAAAATTATAAAGTTCATAACATAAAAAATTATAATAAAGAGTTAATAATATTGAAGGTATTAAGAAAGCTAATCCTACAAAGTCTATAAAATAGGGGAATATAATTACCGGAAGCATTAACAAAGAATAAATAAAAATATTAATTTTTGTACTTTCCACACCATTTGTCAGTGGAAGCATTGGTATATTGGCTTTTTTATAATCATCGGATTTATATAAACTTAAGGCCCAAAAATGAGATGGAGTCCAAAAAAATATTATGAAGAAAAAAGTCAATGGTTCAATTGATAAAGAGCCTGTTGCAATAGTCCATCCAATAACTGGTGGGAAGGCTCCAGCTGCTCCACCTATCACAATATTTTGAGGTGTTCTTCTTTTTAACCAAATTGTATAAACAAAGACGTAAAATAAAATTGTTAAAAGTAATATTGCAGCTGAGATTCTGTTTGTAAAATAATCTAAGGCCACAACAGAAATTATAGATAAAGTAACACCTAAAATAAGTGCTTGGTTTCTATTAACCTTACCAGTTGGTATTGGTCTTAGACAGGTTCTAGACATTAAAGCATCTAAGTCTGACTCATACCACATGTTCAATGCCCCAGCTGCTCCTGCGCCTAAGGAAACTAACAAAATACCAATTATCGCATCTTTAGTTGAAACAAGATTTGGTGATGTTAATAAACCAACAGCACAAGTAAAAATTACCAACGACATTACTCTTGGCTTCATTAACTTAAATAGTTCAGAAAAATTAAATAAATCTTCCTGACTTAAGTTTCTTTTTTTAGCCCTTGAATTATTCATTAATTTATTTAGCTATACTATTAGCTGTGTGATTTTTGTGCTTCCTGATCATCCTCAAATTTTGGCAATTCATCAAATGTATGAAAATTTGGTGGAGATGGCACAGTCCATTCTAAAGTAGTAGCCCCTACTCCCCACGGGTTTTGGGCAGCTGCTTTTTTCTTTGCAAATGAATATATGAGATTTACAAAAAATACTGCCAATCCTGCTACCGCAACATATGAGCCTACTGAAGATATATAATTCCATCCAGCAAAAGCGTCAGGATAATCTGCATATCTTCTAGGCATTCCAGCTAATCCAAGGAAATGTTGAGGAAAGAAAATTAAATTTACCCCTACAAATGTTAACCAAAAATGTAGATGTCCTAACCACTCAGAATATTCATAGCCAGACATTTTTGAAAACCAATAATAAAAACCTGCAAATATTGCGAAAACTGCACCTAAAGATAAAACGTAATGAAAATGTGCTACCACATAGTAAGTGTCATGCATTGCAGTGTCTACACCTGCGTTTGCCAATACTACGCCTGTTACTCCACCAACTGTGAACATAAATATAAATCCAAGTGCCCACATCATAGGTGTCTTAAATGATATTGATCCACCCCACATCGTTGCAATCCATGAAAAAATCTTAATACCTGTTGGAACAGCTATAATCATAGTTGCTGCAAGAAAATAAGCTTTTGTATCTGTGCTTAAGCCCACTGTGTACATATGGTGTGCCCATACAACAAACCCTACAATTCCAATTGCCACCATTGCATATGCCATACCTAAATAACCGAAAACTGGTTTTCTAGAAAATGTTGAAACAATATGACTAATCATTCCAAAACCTGGAAGAATTAAAATATAAACTTCTGGATGACCAAAGAACCAAAATAAATGTTGGAATAAAACTGGGTCACCTCCTGTTTGAGCCTCAAAAAATGCGGTTCCAAAATTTCTATCAGTTAACAACATTGTAATTGCTCCAGCAAGTACTGGTAAAGATAATAATAATAAAAATGCTGTTACTAAAATTGACCAAGCAAATAGAGGCATTTTATGTAATGTCATACCTGGTGTTCTCATATTCAAAATCGTAGTGATAAAATTCACAGCACCCAGAATTGAAGAAGCTCCTGCCAAGTGTAAACTTAAAATTGCTAAATCCATAGCTGGGCCTGGTTGACCTGCTTTAGATGACAATGGAGGATAAATAGTCCATCCACCACCCACACCTGTTTGACCTGGAGGTCCATCAACAAAAATTGATAAAATTAATAAAGTTAAAGAAACTGGTAACAACCAAAAAGAAATATTATTCATTCTTGGAAATGCCATGTCTGGTGCACCGATCATAATTGGAACAAACCAGTTACCAAAGCCACCTATCATTGCTGGCATCACCATAAAGAAAATCATAATTAAACCATGACCAGTTACTAACACATTATATAAATGATAATTTCCACCTAAGATACCATCACCAGGGTGCATCAATTCCATTCTCATCAAAACTGAAAATGCTGTTCCAATCACTCCTGCAACAATTGCAAATATTAAATACATTGTACCAATATCTTTATGGTTTGTTGAATAAGCCCATCGTTTCCAACCTGTTGGTGTGTGATGATCATCGTGTGATGCTGTTTGTGTATACATATTTATTTACTCGCTATTTTTAACTTATCATTTTCAATTTCTTCTTTTGCAAATTTTACTCGTGCTTCTGATAACCATTCTTGGTAATCTTCATCACTTACAACTTTGACAGCGATTGGCATAAATGCATGTTTGATACCACAAAGTTCAGAACACTGGCCATAATAAGTTCCTTCTTTTTCTGCTTTAAACCATGTCTCGTTAATTCTTCCTGGAACTGCATCTCTTTTTACACCAAATGATGGTAATGCCCATGCATGTAGTACATCATTAGCTGTAATCAAAACTTTTACAACTTTATTCACTGGAACAACAACCTCATTATCTACTGAAAGTAGTCTAGGTTGATCTGCTTTTAAATCTTTTTCCTCAATCATATATGAATCGAATATTATATTTTCATCAGGATATTCATACCCCCAATACCACTGATATCCTACAGCCTTGATAGTTAAATCAGCTTTTGGGATTGTGTCTTGTTTATACAAAATTTTAAATGATGGAACAGCCATTACTATTAAAATTAAACAAGGAATTAAAGTCCATAGAATTTCTACAGTAACATTGTGAGTTCTACTTGAAGGATTTGGATTTGCTGAAGCTCTAAATCTCACACATGCGTAGAGCAATAAAAATAAAACAAAAACACTAATTGCAATTATAATCGGAAGTAAAAGATTATTATGAAAGTTTACAATATCTCTCATTCCATCTGAAGCAGGATTTTGAAAGCCCAATTGCCAATCTTTTGGTTGATCAGCAAAAGCTGTCTGAACAACAAAAATACCAAAAAATATAATTAAAAGTTTTTTCATTTTTTATAGCTATATAAAGCTCTTTTCTTAAAATTACACTTTAGTTTTCGCGACAATTTATCAATTAATCACATAATTTACGATCGAAATTGCAGATAACACCGCTGTTTCTGACCTCAAAATATTATCATTAATCTTGATTGCTTGAACACCATTAAATGTGAGGATCTTTTCTCTTTCAGACTCGGAAAAATCACCTTCAGGACCTATTATAATACAAACTGGCCTATCTGTAAGTTTTGATTTATCGATTTTATTATTATTCGAATTTAAATCTGTAAAAATTAAATCTATTGAATTATTTTTCAAAAAATTATTTAAGCTTTGAAACTCTTCAATTGTCGGTACATTGACACGATTTGATTGTTCACTTGCCTCTATTACAATTTTTTCTAATCGCTCTTTGTTGATTTTTCTAACTACTGTTCGATCAAAAATAATTGGTAAAAATTTTGTAACTCCTAACTCCGTTGCCTTTTGAATCATAAAGTTTTGATAGTTTGATTTAATAGGAGAAAAAGCTAACCATAATTCTTTAATATTTTCTTTTTGTCTTATTTGCTTAGTTATTTTAAATTCAACAATATTTTTTGATATATTCAAAACTCTTGCTTCCCATTCACCGTTGCTATTAAATAAAGAAAAAACTTCATTTTCTTTAATTCTCATTACCTTAATTAAGTAGTGTGATTGAGACTTATCCAATTTATCCGTCATGTCAGTCGATAATACCGCTGAAAAAAATAATCTAATATTACTCATATGTGTTAAGTTAATTTATGAAAAATATTAAAGCAATAATTTTTGATGCTTATGGCACATTGTTTGACGTCCATTCGGCTGCTGAAAAATGTAAAGATAAAATCGGAGATAAATGGGAGGGTTTTGCAAACTTTTGGAGAAATACGCAATTAGAATATACCTGGCTTAGAAGTTTAATGAAAAGACACAAGGATTTTTGGCAAGTTACAGAAGATAGTTTAGATAAATCTATGAAAGTTTTTAATATAGACTCTTCAATGAAAAACGAATTATTAAATTTGTATAAAGTTCTGTCTCCTTTTAAAGAAGTTCCAGAAACTCTTAAAATATTAAAAGAAAAAAAGTTTAAATTAGCTGTACTTTCGAATGGGACTCCTTCTCTTTTAAATGAGTTGGTTAAAAGTAATGACTTAGATGATCTATTTGATGATTTATTTTCTATTGAGGAAGTAGGAATTTATAAACCAGATTCAAAAGTTTATGACATACCTATTAAGAAATATAAAATTGAAAAAAATGAAGTTGCTTTCTTGAGTGCAAACACTTGGGATGTTTCAGGTGGAGGAAATTATGGCTTTAACTCAATTTGGGTTAATAGAAATAATAGTATTTTTGACAATTTGGATTATAAACCTAAAAAAGAAATAAGAAATTTGAATGAATTAATAAAATTAATTAAAGAAGAACATGACTAAAGGACAAAGAGCAGGAGAAGGAGCGATTGAAATAGAGGTTGATCAAGGGAAGTTTTACTATTGGTGCAGTTGTGGCAAGAGCTCTAAACAACCATTCTACGATGGCTCACACAAAGAAACTGAATTAAATCCTTTGGTATATAAAGCTAAATTAACAAAAAAAATGTTTTTTTGTGTTTGTAAACAGACTAACAATTAACCTTTTTGTGACGGCTCACTTAACAAAAAGTAACATTGCAAATTCAGAATTAACAATTACTTTAGTAAATTATGACAATCGAAGTAGATAAAATTATAGACCCAATTCCAGCATCTGATGGAGCTGGGGTAAAGTTAAAAAGAAGTATTGGAGTTGAACCAAATTATTTTGATCCTTTTTTAATGTTAGACGAATTTGGTTCTGAAAATAGTGAGGATTATATTGCCGGCTTTCCTCCTCACCCACACAGAGGTATTGAAACAGTTACTTATATGCTTGCAGGTAACTTTGAGCACAAAGATAGCACTGGAGGCAAAGGAAGAATGACTGCTGGTGATGTACAGTGGATGAAAACTGGAAGTGGAATAATTCACTCTGAAATGCCTGCAATGAAAGAAGGTAAGCTTCATGGATTTCAATTATGGATAAATATGCCAGCTAAATTAAAAATGAGTAAACCAGAATATATTTACATTGATGCAGATAAAATGAGTATTCACAAAGATGATGAGAAGCAAGTAAAAGTTATCGCTGGTAAATTTGAAAAAGCTGAAGGTCCTGTTAAGGAACATAATGTTGAGCCTACTTATTTTGATGTTGAATTAAAAA
This sequence comes from uncultured Pelagibacteraceae bacterium, assembly GCA_902523615.1. Lineage (GTDB taxonomy): Bacteria > Pseudomonadota > Alphaproteobacteria > Pelagibacterales > Pelagibacteraceae > Pelagibacter. Next base: position 20,424 of record CABYZW010000004.1, read on the forward strand.
AAGAAAAAGAATTTAATTACAGTCTACCCTCTACTCACAACACATTTATATATTTAATTAATGGTGAAATAAAAATTGGTGAAAAAAAACACGATAAAGTTAAAAATAGTACTTTAATTTTATTATCAAAAGGTGAGAATTTAAAAATTAGAGCACAAACCAATTCAAAATTTTTGGTTATTTCAGGAAAACCTATTAATGAAGAAATAGCTAGGGGTGGCCCATTTGTAATGAATACTAAAGCTGAAATCTTGCAAGCTATACAAGATTATCATAATGGTACCTTTGTAAAATAATTAATGAAATCAATAAAGATAGAAAAGTTTGGTGGACCAGAAGTTCTCAAATTTCAAGAAATAGATGTTGGGAAACCTGGACTTAAAGAAGTTTTAATTAAAAATCTATCTATAGGTTTAAATTTTATTGATATTTATCATAGAACAGGTCTTTATCCTATTCCACTACCTAGTGGTATTGGTCTTGAAGCTTGTGGGGTAATTGAAGAAATTGGCTCAGAAGTAAGTTTATTTAAAGTTGGTGATAGAGTTACACATGCATCAATGCCAATCGGTGCTTATTCAGAAAAACAAATTATGCCAGAGGATAAATTAATTTCAGTTCCTAATGGTATCTCAGATGAAGTTGCCTCATGTATCACTCTTAAAGGGATTACTGCAGAATATTTATTACATAGAGCTTATACCCTAAAAAAAGGTGACAAAGTTTTATATCACGCTGCAGCAGGTGCTCTAGGTCAAATTTTATGTCCATGGGCTAATGCTATAGGTGCTGAAGTTATTGGAACTGTTGGAACTAAAGCAAAAGAAGAAATTGCCAAAAAAAATGGTTGTCATCATGTAATCAATTACACTGAGAAAGATTTTGTTAAGGAGGTAGAAAAAATTGTTGGAAAAAATGGTATTGATGTTGTTTATGATGGCGTTGGTATTAAAACTTTCAAGGGATCAATTGAGACATTAAGAATAAGGGGAATGATGGTAGCGTTTGGAAATGCCTCTGGTTATGTAGATACATTAGACATTAAAAAAGATATTAACGCTAAGGGTTTGTTTTTTACTCGACCATCAATTGCACATTACACAGTAAAAAGAGAGGAATTAGTTAACTCAGCAAAGAAAGTTTTTGATGCTATTTTAACAAAAAAATTTACAGTCGAAATCTCAAAAAAATATTCTCTTAAAGATGCTCCTCAAGCTCACAAAGACTTAGAAGCCAGGTTGTTAACAGGACCAGCAGTTATTATACCTTAATCTAACCTTACATCCATATCTGACATATGCAATCGCAGAGCATTAGTTGAAATATGGATTTCTCTTATAAAAAAAAGTATTGAAATCATCATTGATAAACAACAAGATCCAAAAATTAGTCTTGCTATAAAAATTTCATTCAAATAAAGGCCAAGCACTGTAAGCATATTAAATAAAAAACCAAATGCTCCAAATAGTATTGACCATCTTAGTAAGGTAATTCTTCCACTTAAATTAATAAATTGCTTTTTCCATTCAGGGGGTACATGTTTTTCATAAACATGCTCATCATGTAATTCTCTAATTAAGGCACTTAAAGAATGAAACCTATTGCTATAAACTCCCATTATTAATGGAATTGCAGGAAACATTAAAGCTGTAACAGTATAATCTATATTCATGCGAATCAGTTTGATTATCAATCTTGCCTTTGTTATTTACAAGTAAATTTTATGATGCAATTTAACTTATTTATTGAATTAATAAGGCTTAAAAAACCCATTGGATATATGTTGCTTTTTTGGCCATGTGCCTGGGGACTTACAGCAGTTTTTGATTTTTCCTCAAAATTAAATGTTTATTTTTTTTATTTACTTCTTTTTTTTCTTGGTGCTGTTTTGATGCGATCAGCTGGTTGTATAGTTAATGACATATTAGACAAAAATTTTGACTCTAGAGTATCAAGAACTAAAAACAGACCTATTGCTTCAGAAAAAATTTCTATTAAACGAGGACTATTGTATGCGAGTTTTCTATGCTTATTAGCTTTCTTAATTTTAATTAATTTTAATTACTTTACAATAATAATCGCTTTAGCCTCAATGCCTTTAGCATTCACTTATCCTTTAATGAAGAGATTTACTTATTGGCCACAGCTATTTTTAGGAATAACTTTTAATTATGGACTAATTTTAGGTTGGTCTTCGATCAGCTCAAATGTTGAGTACATTCCTATAATATTCTATTTTGGAGCCATATTTTGGACACTTGGATACGACACTATATATGGGTTTCAAGATATTAAAGACGATGAAATTATTGGGCTTAAATCAACATCAATAAAATTTAAGAATGATCCTTATACATTTTTGTACTTATGTTATTCAATATTTACAATTAGCTTAATAGTAGTTGGGTATTTGTTAAAGATGAATATTTTTTATTATATCATGCTAGTTCCAGTAATTTTTCAAATGTTTTATTTACAGTTGTATAAGTTAAACGTTTCCGATGCACCTATTTGTCTAAAAACTTTTAAATCAAATAATTTTTTAGGGATTTTAATATTCATTACATTAGTTGTAGGTAAAATATAAAATGAATAACAAACAAATATTAAAAAGATTATACAAGGATTATACAAAGAAATATTTAAATAAAATTCTATTATCTGTTTTTTTTTCTATTCTTTTAGCTGGAAGTACTTCTTCAGTGGCTTATTTATTAGATCCAGCTATAAAAGAACTTTTCATTAAAAAATCAGAAAATTTAATATTTATAATACCGGGACTAATAGTTTTAGCATTTTTGATAAAAGGAAGCTCATTATATTTAGCTAAAGTAATTATGATCAATGTTTCTGAGGAAGTAAGAAAAGATATTCAAACCGATATGTTCGCATCTCTTGTCAAAGCAGACACTCAATTGATAGATAATAAACACTCAGGTAAATTCATTGGGAATTTGTTAAATGATGTCAATATGATTGTAAACTTAATAAGCACTGCAATCTTAAATATCTTCAAAGATAGTCTTACGCTTTTAGGCTTATTAGCTGTCATGTTCTATCAAAATTGGAAACTTTCCCTGATAGCCATCGCAATGATACCTTTAGCTAGTATGGCAGCTAAGGTATTAGGAAAAAGAATGGGTAAAGTTTCAAATCAACAAATGCAACGCCATGGAACCTTGGCATCTTATTTAATTGAAATTTTTAAAAACCATAAATTAATCAAAATTTTTCAAAAAGAAGAGTATGAAAAAAAAAGAGCTAATGAATTCATAGATACATTAAAAGAATCAAATAGAAAAATTAATATAATTTTTGTTAGAGCATCTCCAATAATGGAGTCTCTTACAGGATTAATGATTGCATTAATAATATTTATTTCAGCAAAACTAATAATGAAAGGTGAATTAGAAGTTAGTAATTTTTTTTCTTTTTTAGCTGCTATGATGTTAGCTTATCAGCCTGTTAGATCTCTAGCCACTTTAAATATAGCCATACAACAAGGATTGACTGGTGCAAAGAAAGTTATCCCTATCATAGATGAAATAAACCAAGTAAAAGATAAACAAGGTGCTGGTAATATTAATATTACTAATGGTGATATTAAATTTCAAAATGTTGAGTTCTCATATTCATCTGGTGAAAGAAAAATTTTAGGAGATATAAGTCTAGATATTCCAGGAAAAAAAATGACCGCTTTGGTAGGCTTAAGTGGTGCTGGAAAATCAACAATAATTAATCTTATTCCACGTTTCTATAATGTTATTAATGGAGATATAAAAATTGATGGCCAATCAATATACGATACAACTCTTTATTCACTTCGAAAAAATATATCTTTTGTTAGTCAAGATACAACATTGTTCGACGATACAATTAGAAACAATATATCTTATGCAAAAATTGACGCGACTAAGGATGAAATTGAAGAAGCAGCAAAATTTTCTTTTGCAGATGAATTTATAAATAAACTGCCAAAAAACTATGATACTCTAATTGGTGAGAATGGTGTCAAACTTTCTGGTGGAGAAAAACAGAGGTTATCTATTGCACGTGCAATTTTAAAAAAAAGTCCTATAATTTTATTAGATGAGGCTACATCTTCTCTTGATGCTGAAACTGAGAATAAAATTCAAGAGGCAATTGCTTTTTTAACAAAAGGTCGGACTACGATTGTTATTGCTCACAGACTATCTACTATTCTAAATTCAGATAAAATTTATGTAATAAATAAAGGTAATGTTATTGGTGAGGGAAATCATGAGGAACTGATAGGCTATTCCAAAGAATATAAAAATTTTTATGAAAAACAGATTAAAAAAACATAATGCTCTTCATTTACAGATTTTTAATTAATTTTATATTCATATTATCACCTTTAATTATAAGTTTAAGACTAATTAAAAAAAAAGAAGATATTAAAAGATTTAAAGAAAAATTTTGTTTTTTTACAAAAAAAAGGGTCAAAGGTAATCTAATTTGGTTTCATGGAGCTAGTGTAGGGGAAATTAAAAGTATAGTTCCAGTTTTAGAAAAAATTCAAGAAAACAAAAATGTCAATCAAATTTTAATTACCTCAAATACTCTTAGTTCATCAAAAATTGTTGAAAAACTAAATTTAAAAAAAATAACTCATCAATTTTTTCCTATTGATACAAATTATTTATCAAATGTTTTTTTAAATTATTGGAGACCATCTCTTGTTTTTTTTATCGACTCAGAAATTTGGCCAAATACTTTTTTAAATTTAAAGAAAAAAAGAATCCCTGTTGGTCTTGTAAATGGAAGAATTACAAAAAAAACTTTTCAAAGATGGAAAATGTTTCCAAATTTTTCTGAAAAATTGTTTAATAACTTTAGTTTATGTTTATCTTCAAGTATTGAGTCGAAAAAATTTTTACAAAAACTTGGAGCTAAAAATGTGAAATTTATTGGTAATCTCAAATTTACGCAATCTAATGAAATAATGATTGAACAAAAAAGTAAGATAAAAAAATTTTTTTCCTTAAAAAAAATATGGTGTGCCTCCAGTACCCACGATACAGAAGAATATTTGTGTGGAAAAGTTCATAAAGAACTTAAAAAAAAACATAAAAATCTTTTAACAATAATTATACCTAGACATATTGAAAGATTAGATGAAATAAAAACGCAATTACATCAAATAAATCTCAAAACATATTCTTTTCAATCAAATATAAAGATTAGTAAAGATACGGATATATTTATTGTTGACACTTACGGCAGATCTAATTCTTTTTATAATTATTGTAAAACCGTGTTTTTAGGTGGATCAATAATAAACCATGGAGGACAAAATCCTCTAGAAGCTGCACGACATGGTTGCAAAATTCTTCATGGCCCGAATGTTAATAATTTTAAGGAAATATATAAATTTTTAAAAAAAAATGGATTATCAAAAAAGATAAATAACCAAAAAGAGTTAATCCATTCTTTAAATTTACTTTTAAGTAAAAAAACTAATACTAAAATAATGCAAAAAAAAATAGTTGAAATTGGTCAAAAGATTTTAAAAAGAAGTTATGAAGAAATTAATTTGTTAATAAAAAATGAAATTTAAAAAACCTAAATTTTGGGATTTAAAAAAACCAAATCTATTATCTTATCTTTTATTACCTTTAACTATTCCTGTCAGAATTAATAATTATTTTCTAAAAAAAAAAATAAAAAAAAAATTGAAAAATTTAAAAACTATATGTGTTGGAAATATCTACATTGGAGGTACAGGTAAGACATCAGTAGCTTTAAAGATATATGAACTGCTAAGTGAATTAAAATTTAGTGTTTCTGTGGGAAAAAAATTTTATAAATCCCATATTGATGAAAAAATAATTTTAGAAAAAAAATCAAAATTAATATGTTCAAAGAGCAGATTGGGCATAATTAATAAGGGGATAGAAACTAATCAAAATATTATAATTTTTGATGATGGTCTTCAGGATAAAAATATTTCATATGATTTAGAATTTGTATGTTTTGATGCAGAAAATTGGATTGGAAATGGTCATCTAATTCCATCAGGCCCTTTAAGAGAAAAAATTTCAAGCTTAAAAAAATATGATGCGGTTTTCTTAAAAAGCAACAATGAAGTTCAAAAGGAAATTATTGAAACAATTAAGATGATAAATCCAAATATCGAAATTTTTGAGATATTTTATGAAATCTCAAATATAGACAATTTTGATACTTCAGATGATTACTTGATATTTTCAGGTATAGGAAACCCAAATAATTTTAAAAATACTTTATTAAGGTATAATTTTAATATTAAGGAAGTAATAATTTTTCCAGATCATTATAATTATAATCAAAATGATATTAAAAAAATTAAATTACAAGCAAAAAAAATAAATGCAAAAATTATCACTACTGAGAAAGATTATGTAAGGATTTCAAAATCTGAAAATACCGATATAGATTTTATAGAGGTAGATTTAATAGTAAAAAATAGGACAAAGTTAATAGATTTTATTAAATTAAAAATAAATGAATAATATCAAATACTTTTTACAATTCATAATTATAATTACCTTACTTTTAATCTATAAAATATTAGGATTAAAATATTCGAGTTTATTGTCAGGAAAAATTTTTACTTTTATAGGACCATTGTTTAGGTCAAATAAAATTAGTCATTCAAATTTAGAGATAGCTTTTCCAAAATTAAATAAACTGCAAAGAAAACATATCCTGAACAAGATGTGGTCTAACTATGGAAAAATATTTGCAGAATATGTTTTTATTAAAGACTTTAAAAAATCAGAAAACATTATTGTAGAAAATCAAGAAATCTTAAACTCAATTAAAATGAATTCCGAACCTGTGATTTTTATTTCTGGTCATTTTAATAATTTTGAACTAATGGCAATGCATATCGAGAAAACAGGAATAGATCTTGCAGCAGTATACAGACCATTAAACAATAAATTTCTCAATCCAATAATGGAGCAAATAAGAAAAAAATATATTTGCAAAAAACAAATTAAAAAAGGCATTTCAGGCACCAAAGAACTTCTTCAAAATTTTAAAAATGGTACATCTATAGCTTTAATGATTGATCAAAGAGTTTCCCAGGGAATTAAGGCTGATTTTTTCAATAAAGACGCATTAACTACAACTATTCCTGCTCAATTTGTAAAAAAATTTAAAGCTAAAGTTGTTCCTATTTATATTGAAAGAAAAAATGAAAAAAAAAGATTTAAGCTAAAGGTTCATAAACCTTTAGTATTTGAAAATGAGGACTCTATAGAGATGATTACTCATAAATTAAACAAAATTTTGGAGGAAATGATAACAAAAAATCCTGAACAATGGATTTGGACACATAATAGATGGAAATAACTTAAGGTTAAGATTCTCTTTTAATTGAAGCTTCAATATAAGAATAATAAGGTTCCTGCAAATCTACGTTCCAATAACTTAAACTTTCTAGGGGAATTTTTTTTCCAGATATAGCACAAATAACATGGTCTCCACGTTCTATTACCTCAAAATTGTTTGGTAAATATTTTAATTTAGCTAATTTTTTCAACATTTTTAGTTTATATATTCTTATATGAAAGTAGGAATAATAGGAAGTGGCGGTAGAGAGCATGCTTTGTGTGTATCATTGAAAAAATCGAGTAAAATTAGCAAAATCTTTTGCTTTCCAGGAAATGCTGGTACAAATTCATTAGCAGAAAATGTCAATTTAGACATCAAAAATTTTGAAAAGCTAAAAAATTTTATAATAAATGAAAAAATTGAGATTGTTATTGTTGGTCCAGAAAAACCGTTAGTAGATGGAATTGAAGATTTTTTAAGAAAAAATAAAATTAAAGTATTCGGGCCTAGTAAAGTAGCTTCGCAATTAGAGGGTTCAAAAATTTTTACGAAAAAAATTTGTGAAAAATATAGTATACCAACAGCAAAATTTGGTATTTTCGAGTCATCGGATAAAGCAAAAAGATTCTTAGATGAATGTTCACATCCTATTGTTGTAAAAGCAGACGGGTTAGCGTCGGGTAAAGGAGTATATATTTGTGAAAAAACAAAAGAGTCAAAAAATGCTGTAGAGGAAATTTTTCAAGGTAAGTTTGGAAAAGCTGAAAATGTTTTAATTGAAGAGTTTCTAGAAGGTGAAGAGATGAGTTTTTTTATTGTTTCTGATGGTAAAACTTACAAAGAATTTGGAACAGCCCAAGACCACAAACGGGTACTAGAAGGAGATAAGGGTAAAAATACTGGTGGTATGGGGGCTTATTCACCTTCAAGATTAGAGACTGATGAATTGAGAAAAAAAATTTTAAATAAGATAATTGAACCAACACTTATAGCATTAAGAGAATTAAATACTTGTTATAAAGGTTTTTTATATGCAGGTCTAATAATAGTCAAAGGAGAACCATTTTTAATTGAATATAATGTCAGGATGGGCGACCCTGAATGCCAAACAATTCTTCCAAGACTCAAAAATGATTTTGGAGAAATCATCAATGCAGTTGTAACTGAGGAATTAAACTCACTAAATATCGATTGGAGTGATGATAAAAGTTTATGTCTTGTAGTTTGCTCAAAAGGTTATCCAGATAAATACGAAGATAATGTAGAAATTAAAAATTTAAACCAAATTAATTTAAAAGATAATGAATATATTTTCCATGCAGGTACTAAAGTAATTAACTCTAAAGTTTTTTCCAGTGGTGGTAGAGTTTTGAACTTTGTAGTAAAATCAAATGACTTTAAAAAATCCAGAGAAAAAGCCATAGACCTAATAAAAGAATTAAACTGGGAGAATGGGTTTTTTAGGAAGGACATAGGGCATAAAGTGATAGACAAATGAGAATTATTGGAGGAAATTTTAAGGGAAAAAAAATTACTCTACCTATTGATAAAAATACAAGACCATTAAGAGATCTTGTAAAAGAGTCAATTTTTAATCTAATTGTTCACTCCAAAATCTTAAATTGTAAAACACAAGGTGCAAATATCTTAGATTTATTTTCAGGCTCTGGATCTTTTGGTTTAGAGTGTTACTCAAGAGGTGCCAAAAAAGTTCTTTTTATAGAAAATTACCCAAAAGTTCTAAAAATTTTGAAAAAGAATATTAGGTCAATTAGTGGAGAGCAAAGTTGTAAAATTATTGAGGAAGACTGCTTCACCATTTTTGAGAAAAAAAATTTAATCCAGGATAAGTTTGATTTAATTTTTATTGATCCACCTTATAAAGAAAAAAAAATAAATTTCTTATTAGATAAAATTTCTATAAATAAAATTTTAAATAACAATGGTTTAGTAATTATTCATAGACATCAAAAAGACGATATTGAAATATTAAATAAATTAAAGATTTTAGATCAACGTTCATACGGTATATCAAAGATTATTATAGGAACTATAATTTAAAATAATTTTTTTGTTTCAGTTTTAATTAGTTCTACAGCTGGTTGGTTATAAGGATTAATATTCATTGCTCTTCCAATTAATATTGTTTCTAACATAAAAAAAGTAAACAGTGTTCCCAAAGTTTCCTCATTTCTTTTTGAAATAAAAAAACTTCTGAAAGGCATTTTTTTTTGTTTAAAAACTTTCTGAGTGGCTTTAAATTGTGCTAACTTAATATCCTCTATATTTTTATCTCTAAGATATGAGTGAGAATTTAATATTTCTTTATTTCTTATTTTATTAGTTACATTTTCTTTAACAAAAAAAAATGTGTAAAAATTGTTCTTTTTTCCTGCTAGATAAAGTTGCATTAAGCTGTGGTTATCTTTTGGCATGTTCGAAACAATTGGTAGTATTCCCTTATTACTTTTTCCTAAACTCTCAGCTACTAATTGTTGGTACCAATAAAATAAGTCTGAAGATTTTTGATCATAATTTAAAATAATTGAGTTAGTTTTATTATTTCTTTGTAAATCTAATATACTAGAAACATTTTTAACTAACGAATTTAAAAACTTTTTGTTTTTTATTAAATTATTTAATTGTCTAAACTTTAGACAATTAAGGCCCATTATTTCAGCAGGTAGCATTCCAACTTCAGAAAGAACTGAATATCTTCCACCAATAAAATTATTATGATGTATTACTTCAGACTTTAACTTTTTGGCCAGTGAATTCAAATAACTCTCTTTATTTTCAGTTATAAAAATATTTTTTTGATTTTTTTTCGAGTAAAAATTTACATTAGTAATTGTTTCAAGAGTATTTCCAGATTTAGAAACTATAAGATTTAAACTTTTTTTTCTTGCTTTAAATTTATCATCACTTAAATCATCAATAAAAATAAAATTTTTATTGATACATCCTTTAAAAAAATTATAAATCGAGCGAGTACCCAAAGAAGAACCACCGATCCCAATTAAATTTATATTTTTATATTTTTTTAATTTAGTGACTAAGTTTTTACTATAAGAATTTTTATATGAATTTTTAAAAGACTCTATCAGTGGATTTTTTGTAGAAATTAATTCTTTAACTAGATCGACTATTTTTTTTTTAGGTTTTCTACTATTAAAATTTTTCAAATAAATATTTTTAGATATATTCATTAATTCTTAATTTTTTCTAAAATATTCTTTTCGATTTTATTAAAATCACTACTGTTGCTTGATGTGTTTACTATACTCCTGTTTTTATTAATAAGTTCCTGAATTTGATTTGACGAAATTGTTACTTGTTTTTTTTCACTCCCCTCTGGAGTAGGCAATTCGTTAAATTCTGGTGGTAAAACAAGTGGATTTTTTTTTTCAACTAAAAATTCATCTGCTCCCTCTGATTTTTTTTTTAAAGATAGTCCGTCTTTCATTGATGAACAACCTGCTAAAAAAAACGAAATTATGACTATTATAAAAAATTTAAACATTTTTCCTTCTAAATAAATCAGAGCAAATTATTAAAATTACTCCGACTGTAATAAATATATCAGCTACATTAAATATAAACCAATGAAAATTATTAATATATATATCTATAAAATCAGGTACAGCTGAGTAATAAAGTCTATCTGCAATATTTCCAAACGAGCCACCAGCAATAATTGCATAACTAAGTTTTTCAAAACCTTTTGACTTAGCCATTAAAAAAATAATTATCAAAGTAATTAAAATAATAAAAGAAGTTAAGATATCATAATATAATTTCTGATCAAAAGATAGTAGTCCAAAGGCAATACCCTCATTCCATATTAAATTTATATTTAAAAATTTAGATGTGAACAAATTAGAGGATAAATTTGTTTCACTTTTTAAAATAACATAGAATTTTGAAATTCTATCTAAAGAAAAAATAATTATTATTATAAAGATACAAACAAAAAAATTTTTTTTTAGATATTCTGGCATTAAGGATGTCTCTCACATGGGTCAGGACTAATTTTCCAACATACTGGACATTTCTTACCTGATGCCTTTTGAGTCATGACTGTTACATCGTTTTTATCATCAAAATTAATTTCTACTTTAGAGGTTATGCATAACTCTGATAAATCTAAATTTCCTACGATTTCTTTAAATTTACTATTTAGTTTAATTTGTAGCTCAGCCTCCAGACTTGAGCCTATTTCTTTAGTTGCTCTTTTTTCTTCTATGCTAATATTGCAAATATCTCTAATCTTTATTAATTCAGACCATTTCTCTGCAAGATCATGATTTTCAAATTTTTTTGGGAAATCTATAAAATTTTCTAAATGAATACTTTTATTTTTTTTTGATACTAACTGGTAAATTTCTTCTGTAGTAAATGAAAGGATTGGAGCAAACCATTTTAATAAAGAGTCTAATAATACATTTAAAACGGTAATACAAGATTGTCTTTTAACAGAGTCGACAGGATCACAATATAAAGTATCTTTTCTTATATCAAAATAAAATGCTGATAAGTCTACAGTACAAAAATTCAACAATTCCTTATAAAGATTATGAAAATCGTAGTTTTTGAAATAATCATTAAATTTATTGTTTAAACAAAATATTTTGTGAAGCATAAATTGCTCAAGCTCAGGTAAATTTTGTATATCAAGCTTTTCAAGGCTTTTATTCTCAAATTTATCATTAAGATTTCCTAACAAATATCTAAAAGTATTTCTTATTTTACGATATGATTCTGAGTGTTGATCTAGTATTGAATAATCTATTCTCAAATCCTCTTCATAATTGGAGGAGGCTACCCAAATTCTTAAGATATCAGCCCCATACTTTTTTAAAATATCTTCAGGAGCTATAACATTTCCTTGAGATTTTGACATTTTAAGACCTTTCCCATCAACCACAAAACCATGGGATAAGATTGACTCAAATGGAGCTTTGCCTCTTGTTCCACAAGATTCTAATAAAGATGAATGAAACCATCCTCGATGTTGATCAGAACCTTCTAAATACATTGAAGCTGGCCATTTAAGATCTTCTCTTTTTTCCAAGACAAAAGAATGAGTAGATCCACTATCGAACCATACTTCTACAATGTCACTAAGTTTTTCAAAATCTTCTGCTTTATATTTTTTTCCTAAAAATTTTTGGGGATCATCAGAAAACCAACAATCAGAGCCCTCTTTTTCATAAATTTTTGCGATATTTTCAAACAATTCATTTTCAATTAAAATTTCTTTAGTTTTTTTATTTACAAAAATAGGTAATGGAACCCCCCAAACTCTTTGTCGAGAAACACACCAATCAGGTCTAGTCTCAATCATTGATTTTAGTCTTTCCTTACCTTTGCTAGGATAAAATTTTGTTTCATCAATAGCTTTCAAAGCTTTATCTCTAAGTTTATGACTCTCCATAGAAATAAACCATTGAGGAGTTGCTCTGTGAACCAAAGGGGCTTTGGATCTCCATGAATGAGGATAAGAATGAATAAGTTCACCATTCTTTAAAAGTTTTTGGTGTTTTTTTAATTTTTCTATTACAATTGGATTGGCTTTAAAAATATGTATTCCTTCAAACAAAGATACATTTTTGGTATATTTACCATCTCCATCAACTGTTTCTATTGCTTTAATTCCATTATTTAAACAAAGATTAAAGTCATCTGGTCCATGACTTGGTGCGCAATGAACAATGCCTGTTCCCTGTTCTGTTGTAACAAAATGAGCTTCTAGCATTGGTATGTCATGATCATAACCTGAGTCTAAAAATGGATGTTTACAAATTGTATGTTTAAAATCCTTGCCTTTAAATTTTTTTAGCTTTTTGTAATTCTTAATATCACAGTCTTTGAGGGCAATTTCTGACAAGGCTTCTGCTAAAACAATTTTTTTATTTTTAAAATCACCGTCATCTTTTATTTCAATTATCAAATAGTCTAAACTTTCATTATATGCTAAAGCTTTATTTGCAGGGATTGTCCAGGGAGTAGTTGTCCAGATAATTATATCACTATTTTCAAGTTCTCTAATTTTTGAGGATTTTACTGGAAAAGATACATAAACAGTATCAGACTTATGATCTTGATATTCCACTTCAGCATCTGCTAAAGCTGTTTTTTCAACAGTGGACCACAATACTGGTTTAAATCCCCTATAAAGACTACCTTCTTTTAAGAATTTACCTAGCTCTCTAACTATCTGAGCCTCAGCATCAAAACTCATTGTTGAATAATAATTTTCCCAATCACCCACTACACCTAGTCTTTTGAATTGTTCTTTATGAATCTCTATCCATTTTTCGGCAAAAGCTCTACATTCTTTTCTAAATTCAACAATAGGCACTTCATTTTTATTTTTTTTATTTTTTTTATATTGTTCCTCTATTTTCCATTCAATTGGTAATCCGTGACAATCCCAGCCTGGAACATAAACGGAGTCTTTACCATCCATTTGATGAAATTTCACAATTATGTCTTTTAAAATTTTATTTAAAGCAGTACCCATATGAATATTTCCATTTGCATATGGAGGACCATCGTGTAGTACAAATTTTTCTTTGCCTCTATTTGAACTTCTCAATTCTTTATAAAGATTAATTTTTTTCCACAATTCAAGTATTTCAGGTTCCCTAATTGGTAAATTCGCTTTCATAGAGAAAGCTGTTTTTGGTAGATTTATTTCTTCTTTGCTCATTTTGTTTTTTTTGCAACTAATAAGTCATTTTTAATTTGTTTTTTTAATTGATCTACATTTTTGAATTTCTTTTCTTTTCTAATAAATTTCAGAAATTCAACTGATAAATCTTTATTATATAAATTTCCAGAGAAATTAAATAAATGAACCTCTAATAATATTTTTTTTCCATTGAAAGTGGGTCGATACCCTAAATTTGCTATACCTTTAATAACTTTTATATGATTTTTTATTTTAACTCTTACTGCGTAAACTCCAGGACATACTAGAACATAATCATGTATATCAATGTTTGCCGTAGGAAAACCAATCCTTTTTCCCAACTGTTTTCCTTTTTGAACTTTACCTTCGATCGACCAGTTTCTATTTAAAAGAAAATTTGCCTCTTTTAATTTGCCTCTTTGTAAGTAATTTCTTACTAAAGATGAGGAAACTATTTTTTTGTTTTTAATTAGTGGTTTTGGTTTTACTATTCTATAATTGTATTCCTTTTCATATTTAATTAATTGTTTAACATCTCCTTCCCTTTTATTGCCAAATCGAAAGTTATTACTAACAAATATAAATTTCGCCTCTAATTTTCTTTTCAAAATTTTTTTTATAAAATCCATCGATCTAGTTTTAGAAAATTTTTTATCGAATTTTTTGATAATGATAAAATCAACTTTAAATTTATTTAAAAGATTAATTTTTTGATTTTGATTAGATATTCTGAAATTTTTAATACTTTTTTTAAAAAACATTTTTGGCATTGGCTCAAATGTTAAAACACCAATTTTTGTAGAATATTTTTTTTTAAAACTTTTTGCTAAATTAAATAATTTTTGATGACCTTTGTGAAGCCCATCAAAATTCCCAATTAAAAGTATAGAGCGTTTGTGTTTAGATTTAATATTTAAATTATTATATATATTAATCATTTTTACCATTTAAGTTCTGATTGAATATAATTGCAGATTGTTTCATAAGATTTTGTTGTTTCTTCAATGCCATTTTTTTTAATTTCCTCTTTGTGAATACCATTAGATATTAACAAAGAATCAAAATTTAGAAGATTTGCTCCCTTTATATCTGTATTTAAATTATCACCAATTGATAATATTTTTTTATTCTTTTTATCATTATCAATAGACTGATGGTAAACCTCAGGATAAGGTTTTCCAAAATATACAACTTCTCCACCCATTTTTTCATATATCATCGCTACAGAACCTGCACATAATTCTCTTTTATTTCCTCTGTCCACTATTAAATCAGGGTTTGTGCAGATCATTTTTTTTTTAAAATTTTTTTCAAATAAATTTTTATAATATCTCAAATCATCATTATGTTCATCAAATAGTCCGGTACATAAAAAATATTCACTATCTTTTACATTGTCAGATTTCATTTTTTCAAAATCTTTAAATAAATCAAAGTCTCTGGGTGGGCCAACATGAAAAAAAGATTGGTTTAATAAGTTCTTTTTAAGATAATTCAATGCAGCCTCTCCTGAGGTAAAAACATGCTCTCTAATTTCTTTTTCCATTCCCATCTTTTCTAAAAAAGATTTTACGGTACTATTTGGTCTTGGGGCGTTTGTTAGTAAAACATAATCCTTTTTTTTTTTATTTAACTCTTTTAGAGTTTTTATAGCCTCATTATGAAGAAAGACTCCATTATGCACTACTCCCCATAGGTCCACATAAAACAATTGATAATTATCAGCTATGGAGCTCAACCCCTCTTTATCTAAATTTTTAGTCATTAAAATAATCTATAACCCAAAAAATCCCCAAATTCCCTTAATTTTTAACAAACTTATTTGGATCTTTATCTTGAAATAGTGGGTCCAATATCTATATGAAGTAAATATTATAAAGGAGAATTATGAAATTTAGACCGTTACATGACAGAGTTTTAATTGAAGTTTTAGATAGCAGCGAAAAAACTGCTGGAGGAATAATCATACCAGATACTGCACAGGAAAAACCCCAAGAAGGCAAAGTTGTTGCTGTTGGAGGTGGTGCAAAAACTGAAGATGGGAAAAAAATTCCAATGGATGTTAAAGTTGGAGACAAGGTTTTATTTGGTAAATGGTCTGGAACTGAAGTCAAAATTGATGGTAAAGAATACAGCATAATGAAAGAATCTGACATCATGGGAATTTCAAGTAAATAATATAATCAAAGGAGAGATTAAAATGTCAAAAATAGTAAAGTTTGATGCTGAAGCTAGAGCAGCAATGATAAGGGGTGTTAATATTTTAGCTGATACCGTAAAAGTTACTCTTGGCCCTAAGGGAAGAAACGTTGTTATGGATAAATCTTATGGTGCTCCAAGAATAACTAAAGATGGTGTTTCAGTTGCTAAGGAAATCGACCTTGAAGATAAGTTTGAAAATATGGGAGCTCAAATGGTTAAAGAGGTTGCTAGCAAAACGAATGATGAGGCTGGTGATGGAACAACGACCGCAACTATTTTAGCCCAGGCTATCGTTAGAGAGGGCGTGAAGTATGTAACTGCAGGAATGAATCCTATGGACGTTAAAAGAGGAATTGATGCAGCTGTAGATGTGGTAAAACAAAATCTTGTATCATCTGCGAAAAAAGTAAAAGACAGTGATGAAATAGCTCAAGTAGGCACCATTTCTGCTAATGGCGATAAAGAAATTGGAACAATGATTGCTAAAGCAATGCAAAAAGTTGGAAATGAGGGTGTTATTACTGTTGAAGAAAATAAAGGAATCGAGACTGAGCTAGATGTTGTTGAAGGTATGCAATTTGATAGAGGCTATTTATCTCCATACTTTATAACTAACAGTGATAAGATGACTACTGAGCTTGAAAATCCCTTCATTCTACTACATGAAAAAAAACTAACAAATTTACAACCTATGGTTCCACTTTTAGAGGCAGTTGTGCAAGCTGGAAGACCATTAATGATTATTTCTGAAGATGTTGAAGGAGAAGCGCTAGCCACTTTAGTAGTTAATAAACTAAGGGGAGGATTAAAAGTTGTTGCGGTAAAAGCTCCTGGTTTTGGTGATAGAAGAAAGGCCATGTTAGAAGATATTGCAATCTTAACAGGTGGTCAGGTTATTTCAGAAGATCTAGGAATTAAACTTGAAAATGTTAAACTCGAGGACCTTGGATCTTGTAAAAAAGTTAAAGTGGATAAGGATAACAGCACTATAGTTAATGGTAGTGGTAAAAAAGCCGACATTGAAGCTAGATGTTCTTCAATTAAACAACAAGTTGAAGAAACAACTTCAGATTACGATAAAGAAAAACTTCAAGAGAGACTTGCTAAACTAGCAGGAGGTGTTGCAGTTATCAAAGTTGGCGGTGCTACAGAAGTAGAAGTTAAAGAGAGAAAAGATAGAGTTGAAGATGCTTTAAATGCCACGAGAGCTGCTGTAGAGGAAGGTATTGTTACAGGAGGTGGTTGTGCCTTGTTATATGCTGCTCAAGACCTTGAAAAAGTTAAAGCGAAAGGTGAAGATCAAAAAGCAGGAGTAGATCTCGTTAGAAGAGCGTTAGAGTCACCTATCAGACAAATTACAAAAAACGCTGGCGTTGATGGTTCAGTTGTAGTTGGAAAATTGTTAGAACAAAATAAAAAAACTCATGGATATGACGCTCAAACTGAGGAATATTGCGATATGTTCGCTAAGGGTATTATTGATCCAGTCAAAGTAGTAAGAACTGCACTTCAAGACGCAGCTTCAATTTCTGGTCTATTAGTAACTACGGAAGCTATGATTGCAGATAAACCAGAGGAAAAAGATGCTTCAGCCCCAGCAATGCCAGGAGGCATGGGTGGCATGGGTGGTATGGGTGGCATGGGTGGAATGGGAATGTAGCCCAACCTCAATTATAGAAATTTAAAGGCCATCTTTTGATGGCCTTTTTTTTTGATATAACTAAAATATCTCTTATGTCAAAAAGATACAGTGGAAAATCATTTAAAGATTCAAGTGTAAATAAAAAACCAAAATTAAGTTTCAAAGAAAAAAGAAGATTAAAAAGAGAAAAAAAAAAACAAAATAACGACATTTTTTGTTCAAAATCCTAATATTTATTGGCTTTTTTAAAGTTTTCAAAAAAAATTTTTAAGGTATAAGAGCCAGAATTTATGAGCAAAGATATTAGAAACATCACTATAATTGCACACGTCGATCACGGAAAAACTACTTTAATTGATAATCTGATGAAACAAAGTGGCTCATTTAGAGAAAATGAAGTTGTTGATGAAAGATTAATGGATTCAGGTGAACTTGAGAAAGAAAGAGGAATAACAATTTTAGCGAAACCAGCATCTATTAATTGGAAAGATTCAAGAATAAATATTATCGATACTCCAGGACACCGAGATTTCGCAGCAGAAGTCGAAAGAGTTTTAAGCATGGCCGATGGCGCATTACTTTTAATTGACTCTGCTGAAGGAGTTATGCCTCAAACAAAATTTGTATTATCTAAAGCTCTGAAACAAGGTTTAAAACCAATTGTTGTAATCAATAAATTAGATAAATCAGATCAAAGAGCTGATGAAGTTTTAGATGAAACTTTTGATTTATTTGTAAGTTTAGATGCAAATGAAGAACAACTGGACTTTCCTGTTTTATACGCAAGTGGAAGATCTGGTTGGGCTGATAAAGAAATTGATGGTCCAAAGGAAAATTTAAATCCTTTGTTAGATCAAATTATTGACCATGTAAAACCAGCTAAACTTGATAAATTAAAGCCATTTGCAATGTTGTCTACTCTTCTTTATGCAGACAATTTCTTGGGGAGAAGCTTAGTTGGGAAAATTGCTCAAGGAACTGCAAAAGCTAATCAATCGATCAAAGCTATAAATCTAAAAGGTGAAAAAGTGGATGAAGGAAGACTTACTAAAATTTTTAGATATGAGGGTACAAAAAAAGTACCCATTGAAATTGGTGAGGCGGGAGATATTGTGGTTGTTGCTGGTTTAGAAAAAGCAAATGTCGCTGACACAATTTGTGATCTTGAGGTAAATAATCCTATTAAAGCTACTCCAATAGATCCACCAACAATGTCTATTACAATTACTGTAAACACATCTCCTCTTGCAGGAACTGAGGGTAAAAAGCTTACAAGTACTCAAATAAGAGATAGGTTGGTTCTAGAGGCACAAAATAATGTTGGAATTACTTTTACAGAAAATGAAGGTAACGACTCTTTTGTTGTAAGCGGTAGAGGTGAATTAATGTTAGAAATTTTACTCACTCAAATGAGAAGAGAAGGTTTTGAAATGACTGTTAGTCCACCAAAAGTTCTCTATAAAAAAGATGAAAATGGTAACAAACTTGAGCCAATAGAAGAAATAACTATGGACCTAGATGAGGAATATTCCTCAAAAATTATTGACTCCATGAATAGAAGAAAAGGCAAATTAATAGAATTAAAAGATACTGGTAAAAATAAAAAAAGATTACTCTTTCATGCACCAACAAGAGGTTTAATGGGATACACAAGTCGGTTTTTAACACTTACAAAAGGTAATGGAGTAATTAACAGAATTTTTCATGCATATGGACCATTTGAGGGTGAAATGGAAGGTAGAAGAAATGGTGCACTTATTTCAATGGAACAAGGAAAAGCAGTTGCATTTGCAATATTTAATCTACAGGCTAGGGGAGAAATGTTTGTAACTCATAATGATCCTGTTTATGCAGGCATGATTGTGGGATTATCTCCTAAACCTGGAGATATGATTATTAATGTTATGAAAGGAAAAAAATTAACGAATATGAGAACACAAGGTACAGATGAAAATGTCGTTCTAACGCCAGTAAGAAAAATGTCCATCGCAGAGCAATTAAGTATATTAAATACTGATGAGGCTTTGGAAATCACTCCAGACTCTTGTAGATTAAGAAAAGCTATTCTCGATCCGCATGAAAGAAAGAGAAGTGAAAAATCAGGCGCTGCAGCTTAATCGAAAATTTTTTCGACTAAATAAAGGCCTAAGGCAACACAAGGACCAATTCCAAAAGCAAATAATAAAGTTCCCACTCCCACAGTTCCACCTAAGTACCATCCAATACTTACAACAGAGATCTCTAAAAATGCCCTTACGGCAGCAACTGGTAAATTTGTTTTTTTTTGCAGACCAATCATCAAACCATCTCTTGGTCCAGCTCCAAGATTAGATACTAGATAAATACCTCCACCAATCCCAACAGTTATTACTGAAATTATTGCTAGAATTAATTGATAAAAGTAATTAGATGGGGTTGGAACAAATTTTATGCAAAGATCTATCATCAATGCAATAATGATTGCATTAAGTATTGTTCCCATCCCTGGTTTTTGACCGAGCGGTATCCACAAAATTAAAACTGCAACACTAATAAAAAATGTTATTGTTCCAATACTTAAGTTAACATTTAAAGAGATACCTTGAGCTAAAACACTCCATGGAGAAGCACCAGTAAAAGATACAATTAATAAACCTTCTCCAAGACCAAATAACATCAAACCAAAACATAAAAAAAAAAATGTAGAGAATGTTGGTTTAAAATTATAAGGCTTATCGGAACTCCAACTAACCCTTGGTATTTTCTTAATTTTTAAAAACATTTTAATAAGTTATTTCTATTGTTAATAAAGTCTATTAAACTAGTTGTTAAATGAAAAAAATTATAGTCATTTTATTTCTTTTTATTTATCCAATAAATTCAATCGCTCATATTGGACATTACATTAAATACAACAAAATTGAGATGGAGATTTTTCGAAATGGTGAGCTTATTGGCTTTAATCATTATATTTTCAATAGAAATGGATCAGAAACTATTGTTACCAATCAAATTAAATTTGTAGTTAAACTTTTGGGAGCAACAGTTTTCCAAGTTGAGGGTTATAGCGAGGAAAAATATTTCAAAGATCAATTAGTTTCTTATAATTCTAAAACTTTACAAAACGATAAAAAGAAGTTCGTTAATTTAACATTTAATCAAGAAAATAAAAAATTTGATATCAAAGGCTCTTCATATAATGGAGAAGCCTCAGCTAGTAACGTGATTGGAAATTGGTGGAATCACAAAATTTTACAAGCGAGTTCTCAAATAAGTCCGATCTCAGGGAGCATTAAGGATCAAGTGGTAACTTTTTTAGGTAAAGAAAAAATAAATCTTTATGGAAAAGTTTATGATGTTGATCATTTTACACTGAAGTCTAAAGATATAAATGTACCGAAAGATAAAAGATTAGATTTTGATGTTTGGTACGATCGTAAAAATTTAATGATATTAAAAGTATCCTATTCAAAAATGGGTAACTGGGAATATAAACTAAAAAATTTTAACTAATTCATCTTGAGATTTTTTTAAATAAATCATGTGCACTTATCCATCCTGACTCTAATCTAGGTCCCACAAACCAATCAGCACAAACACCTAATCTTTTCCTAGGATCCCAATAACTTTTAATTTTAAACGGTCTCGAATTTGAAGAGAATCTCCAACCGTGATTAAGTGAATAATAAATTTTTGTTTTTTTGATATTTGAAAGTTTAAAAAATTTATCAATCATAATTTTTGAATTTTCTTTTGTGTTATTCTTGTTTTTGTTAATCTTTTTATTTGCCCATTCAAATGTACTTTGGAGAGTCCATAAATCATATTTTGATTTAAACCTTTTTTTTGAGTTTTCATTTCCAGCCCAACCAAGAATTGGATCATCAAATAGATAGCTACTATTTGAATTCTTACTTTTTTTTATTGCAATCATAGTGGTAATATTTGCATCCATTTTTATAGATTTACTTACAAAAGAGTTATTGATAAATTTCTTAGAAAGTTTTTTTAATTGTGGAAAAGGACAAGTCAAAATTAGGTTTTTAAAGGATCTCAATTTTCTATCGTCAAATAACAAGTACCAGAGTTTATTTTTATAATAAATTTTTTTTAATTCACTTTGGTAGTTGCAACTAATATTCTTTAGTAAATATTTGCTAATATCATTGTTTCCATTTTTACCGATTACTTTCAGATGTTTTTTATCCTCTTTTTTTTTTGAATTAAGAAAAACATGTTTACCACTCCAAACCTTTAAAATTCTTTTTTTTATTAAATCTTTAGTAAATTTTTTAAATTTCCTTGTTTTTGGTGAAATATATTGAGTACCGTGATCAAAACCTGTTTTGCCTTTTATTCTTTTAAAAGATGCACGACCCCCAGGACCTCTTGCTTTATCGAATAGAATTACCGAATATTTTTTATTTAGAAGATTTGCAATTGTGGATCCAGATATACCAGAGCCAATTATACAAAATTCACTCATTTACCGGCAACAACCATTCCTTCTATTAACATGGTTGGTGAGTTAGTTGCATATTTGAACTCCAAGTCATTTGCTAAGGTGATATTTTGAAACATGTCTTTAAAATTACCTGCTATGGTAATTTCATTTATTGGATATTTAAACTCACCATTTTCAACTAAAAACCCTGTTGCTCCAACTGAATAATCTCCAGTCACAATATTACTCCCATGCCCTATGGTTTCAGTAATATAGAGACTTTTTGAATTTGAATTCAGTAAATCTTTAAAACTAATATTTCCATTTTCAAAATAAATATTACTTGTTCCTCCACATCTTCCATTGGATTTAAGATTTAATTTTTTTCCATTGTAAGTATCAATCAAATAATTTTTCAAAATTCCATGATCAACTAGTTTGAGTGTGTCGGTCTTTACTCCCTCACTATCAAAATTTCTTGAGCCTAATCCTTTGAGCATATCAGGTTTGTCAAATATATTAATTTTATCTGAGAATATTTTTTGATTAACTTTATCTTTTAAAAAAGAAGTCCCTCTTGATATTGCTGATGAAGAAATAGCGCTTGCAAAAGTACTTAACAATCCCTTAGCTATTCTTTTATCAAAAATTATAGCAATTTTTTCACTTCCTATTTTTTTTGGACTTAATTTTCTAATAGTTTGACTAGCAGCTAGATTTCCTAATTTCTCTGCATCATCTAGATCTTTAAGAAAACATTTACTAGAATATTCATAATCCCTTTCCATGCTTTTTTCATCTTTTGCAACTGTTACACTTGATGCTGTAAACGAAGATGTTTTGTAACCATCACAAAAACCTTCACTATTAGCTAAAACAAAATTAGATTTATTTTGAGTAAAACTAGACTCAGTGTTTACAATTTTTTTATCTCCGGAAGCAGCGGCCTCTAATGTTTTTAAATAATCTATTTTTTGCTCATTCGCTATATGACTATTATCATAAAGATCTAAATCTTTAACTTCTTTTGCTAATAAATCTCTGTCTGGTAAAGAATTAAATTCATCCTCAGGAGTATTTTTTGTGGTTTCGACACATTTTTCGATCAAAATATTCAAATTATCAGTAAGCAAATTAGACGAAGATATTGATGATTTTTTTTTACCAATGTAAGTAGTGATACTTATGCCTAGATCATCTGATCTATTAGCTTCATCCAATTTTTTATTTCTAAAATTAACAGTTTCAGAAACTGAATTTTTTACAACAACACTTGTGTCTGTTGCACCTAATTTCCTGGCTAAGGCTAAACAATATGATGCTTTTTTCTCCAAAAATTCTTGATCTTTAACCATTTAAAGTTTTGTACCACCTACAGTCATCTTATCGATTAATATTGATGGTTGTGCAACACCTACGGGCACACCTTGTCCTGCTTTACCACATGTCCCAATTCCAGGGTCCATCATCATATCATTTCCTACCATGGAAACTTCTTTTAAAATTGAAGGACCATCACCAATTAATGTTGCACCTTTAATTGGTGATCCAATTTTACCATTAACAATTTCATAAGCTTCAGTACAATTAAATACAAATTTTCCAGATGTAATATCAACTTGTCCACCACCAAAACTGACTGCGAAAATACCTTTGTTGACAGCTTTAATCATTTCTTCTTGGGTATGATTACCGCTTAACATCATTGTATTTCTCATTCTTGGTAGAACTATATGTCTATAGTTTTCTCTTCTTCCACTGCCAGTAGACCTTGTTTTCATCAAACGTGCGTTAAGTCTGTCCTGCATAAAATTTTTTAAAATTCCATTTTCAATTAAGACAGTTTTTTCTGTTGGTGTTCCCTCATCGTCAATTGTAAGACTACCTCTTCTTTTACCAATGGTACCATCATCAATAATTGTAACTCCCTCACTTGCAACTTTTTGGCCCATAAGATTATGAAATGCTGATGTTTTCTTTCTATTAAAATCTCCTTCTAAACCATGACCAACAGCCTCATGAATTAATATTGCTGGCCACCCAGGTCCGAGCACAACCTTCATCTCACCTGCTGGCGCTGGTTTACTCTCTAGATTCACTGATGCTATCCTTAAAGCTTCATCACAAACACTTTTCCAATTGTCATCATTTAAATATGAGTCGTAAGATTGTCTTCCACCAACACCGTATACACCTGTTTCTTTTCTGCCATCTTTCTCCACCATAACTGACACATTAAATCTTACTAAAGGACGGACATCTGACAAAGTCTCTCCACCAGATCTAATTATTTCTACAGACTTTTGCTCTCCCAAAAAATTAGCCGTAACTTGTTTAACCTTATCACCTTTAGATCGTAAGTAATCATTTACATCATTCAATATTTTAATTTTTTCATTAAGAGATTTTTGCTCAATAGGGTTAATATTGTCATAATACTTTTTATTTGATTTAGGAATTTCATGATTGTAAGTACCTTTGACAGATTTTAATGTTGACTTCAAATTTTCTGAAGATTGTCTTAAAGAGTTCTTAGAAATTTCATTAGAATGAGAATAAGCAACCACTTCGTCAGATATAGCTCTAAAACCAAATCCTAAATCTGAATTATAACTGGAATTTTTAATTTTGTTATCGTCTAATAATATCGATTCAGATTTCGAATTTTCCAAATACAATTCGCCATCATCACATTTTTGCAAAGTATCTGAAATAATAGTTTCAGCCTCTTTTCTAGATAGGTCAGATTTTTCAAAGAAATTACTCATAAGATACATTAAATAGATTGTTTCATAAAATTTTCAACTAGAGTATTTTACGCATGTACATATCTGAGACAAATTAGTAATAAATTCTCTTATTATGAAAGTTTATTTTAATAATTCTTGTAAAATTTGTAAGGCTGAAATTGATCTTTACAAAAAAGAAGAAATTGATGAAATTGATTGGGTTGATATTACAGATAATGAGTTGGCTGAAAAAGAAACTTCTAAAGACAGTAAACAACTTTTAAGAAGACTTCACATTAAAGATGGTGAGAAAGTTTTAGGAGGTGCAGAGGCATTTTTATTTTTATGGAAAAAAATGCCTAAATATAAATTTCTTTATAATTTTTTTAAGCTTCCAATAATTTTTAACTTATTTTCTATTGTATATGAAATAGTTGCATTTTTTCTTTATCTTAAAAACAAAAAACAATTAAGAAAAACTAACTAAAAAAAAATAATAAAAATTTACTAAGTAAAGACATTGAAGATATAAACATTACTAAAACTATAGAATACATTAATAAAACAATCTTATTTTTTTTTCTTCTAAGTCTTACAAAATCTTTATCATCTAAATCTGAAATATCTCTTTCACCGGTTACTGGATAATCATAAGTAAATCTCCAAGTGCTATCACCAAGTCTTGGATCTAAATTATTAAAATAAGTAATCCAGGCAATAATATATCTAAAAACTAAATATAAAATTATTAAAAAAACTGAACCTAAAATCATAAAATATAATACCTAATTAATTCAAAAAATTTAATTGGTATTTTTTGCTCTTTTTCTAGCAATGAGTTGTGTTAAAGAGTCTACCATGGTGTCTGAAGCCTTAAAGATATCTACATTTCTGAACTCATGAGAAAGATTTTTTTCAGGATTTGTTTTATCTTCAATAACAATTCCCTCGTCTGGAGAATTATTTTTGATATAAATTAATAATAGCCACTCATCATCAGATGACTCATCCCATTTAATAAAAACTTCTCCAGTTTCAAATCGTCTATCTATACATCTAAAAATAGACATGTCTCGTGTAATATGTCTTTTATTTAATTGAAATACTAAACTGCTTGCGCTTCTATAAAAACTTTCAAGTGCAAATTCAATTTTTTGTCTTGCTAAAGTATATTCCTTTTCTTTTTTTAATAAAGTTTCTCTGTCTTCATCACCTTGAAGTTTAACACCTAGCGCCTCAACTCTTTCTTTAATTTTTTGATCCCTGAGTAATCTGTATTTCTCTTTTAGTTTATCAATTCTTTCTTGTAATCCTGAATAGTCTTCTCTTTTTTCTTTTAATGAAATTTTCTCAAGTTTTTCTAATTCTTTGACTTCTCTTATTCTGAATTTTTCAATTTGTTTATCTAATCTTAATTGTTTTAAAAATTGTTTTTGCTTTTCTGATTGTTCGATTCTTAAAAGCGCCTGTTCTTTTCTTAAAAATAATTTTATGTCTTTGGTTCTCTGTTTTTCTAATCTTTCCTCTGCTTTTAATGTTTGTTCCTTCAGCTTTAATCTTAAATTTTCTTCTTCTTCTTTCTTTTTTGCTTCCTCGATTTTTTCTTTTCTCTCTCTCTCAATTTTTTCTATTTTTATTCTTCTTTTTTCATCTGTTTTTAACATTTTGTAGATAGAAATTGTTTCTGAAATTTTGTCAAAAAAACTCTGAATGCTTTTTTCCAAACCAAAATTAAATTTAAATTTAAACTGAGGCTTAAGAGATAATTGGAATTTAACAAACTTTAAGACAAGGCTATCTTTCTGTTTTTTTTTTATTTTGGGTTGGTAATTGACTTTTTTTGTTTTTTTAGACTTATTTTTTTTCTTATTTTTAATTAACTTATTTTTTCTTTGTTTTTTTGAACTTTTTTTAATTCTATTTATTTTTCTTTTTACTTTGGTAGCTTTATTTTTCTTTTGTGTTTTTAACTTTTTTTTTAATTTTTTTTGTTTTTTTTTCATTTCTGAGAAGAAATGACCCTATCAATAATTTATTGATAAATATAGTCTCTAGTCACTGGTGTTGATTCGTAATTTTTAGAAAGCTGGAATTGATATACAACTTGATCGCCCCACTTAAATGCCATTTCACAACCAGCAAGATAAAACTCCCACATTCTAAAAAATTTTTCATCGAACATTTGAATAATTTTATCTTTATTTTTTAAGCAATTTTCTTTCCAATGTCTCAACGTGTGTACGTAATGAAGCCTTAAAACCTCTACATCTGTTACTATTAAGCCAGCTTTTTCAATAGGGTTAGTTACTTCACTTAAACTTGGAGTATAACCGCCAGGAAAAATATATTTAGTAATCCATGGATGAGGATCTCTTGGAGGATTTACAGATCCAATGGTGTGTATCAGTGAAACCCCATCCTCCTTTAAAATTTTTTCGATTTGTTTGAAAAATTTCTTATAAAATTTTCTACCAACATGTTCAAACATTCCAACGCTTACTATTCTATCAAATTTTTCATTTAACTCTCTATAATCCATTAGTTTAAATTTTACTTGATTTTCTAGATTCAATTCTTTAGCTTTTTGAAGACAATAATTAAGTTGGTTCTCAGATAAGGTAATACCCGTTACTTCACATTGAGCACTTTTGGCTACATCGATTGCAAGTGCCCCCCAGCCACATCCAATATCCAAAACTTTTTGATTAGGTTTTATATTTAATTTTTTAATTATATGTTGAATCTTATTATTTTGAGCTGTTTCTAAACTTTCATTTTCGTTTTTAAAATATCCACAAGAATATTGTCTCTTTGGATCTAAAAATAAGTCATACAAGTCGTCTTTGATATCATAATGGTGAGATATATTCATTTTGGATTTTTTAATAAAATTAAAGTTAGTTAAATATCTATATGACCCTCTTAATTTATTAATTAAATAATTGAAAAAGTTTAATTCTCCCCTTCCAAAATTCATTAAGGCAAGATCCAAAAAATCTGTCAGCGTACCGTTTTCAATCACAATTTCACCATTAGTATATGCCTCACCAAAATATAAATCGGGATGGAATAATAATTTATAATGAAGATTCTTTTTAAGGATCCTTAATTTAATAGGATTCTTACCAGGATTACCGATCATATAATCTCTAGAGTTTGCATCAATTAAGATAAATCCACCTTTTTTAAAAACTTTATTTAAGAAACTAGCTAATTGCATTTTAGGCCGCCATTTCAGAATTAAGTTTGAAATTTAGACCCTTTAAATTATTAAGCAGATCTATTTCTTCATTTAAGTTTAAAAGTCTTAAAGGGGGTAAAATATTTTTATAAACATCGTTATTTTTAGAATAAAAAGTATGTAAACTTGAAATTAAATTATATTTATCGAAAGCTTCCCTTACATCGCACAATTTTTGATTATGAGATTGTTTATCTCCAGAGAAGAAATCATCATAAACTTTTCTAGAAAGTTCCGCAGTAACATTACAAGTCGCAGTTATTATGCCTGAACACCCAAGTTTAAGACCTTTTAATAATTTTAATTCTGACCCAGGAAAAATCGAAAAATTATCTATTTTTAATTTCTCAAATAAATTGTATGAGCTATCTTTAATTCCAACTATTTGGTTAGGAAATCTTTTGACAAGCGTTTCAACACACTCTAAACTAAATTTATATCCGCAAAGTTTTTCAAAGTTATAAAGAATAATCTTACAATTAGGAACAGCCTCAACTATTTTAGAGTAAAATTCTATAACTTCTAAGTCCCGATATTTATAATATGCAGGAGGCATAATCAAAAATTTTGTAAAGTTTAATGACATAGCTACATTCATAAAGTTTATTGTTTCTAATATTGAATTTAATCCAGTTCCTATTATATGTTTATCTCTATATTTACTCTCAGAAAGATTATTTAATAATCTGATTTTTTCTGAGATAGATATCAACTGAGCCTGACCTGTACTTCCAAATATTGCTGTTCCATGACAACCTTGATCTATTA
Source organism: uncultured Pelagibacteraceae bacterium (assembly GCA_902523615.1). GTDB lineage: Bacteria > Pseudomonadota > Alphaproteobacteria > Pelagibacterales > Pelagibacteraceae > Pelagibacter. The sequence goes on from CABYZW010000004.1 coordinate 49,470, forward strand.
ACTTTTCTGCATGTTTTATAGTTTTCTCAATATTTAAGCTTAAATCAGAATTTAATACTGACATTGTAGCCGCAAATATTCCTCTTATTTTTGTCATAATAAAAATTTATATAAAAAATATAACTAGTAAAGTTTATAAATACCATATGAAAATATTAGTGATTCAAAATAGGATGGGTATAGGAGATACTGTTATTTTTTTACCTTTTATAGAGGCTTTGTCAAAAAAATTTAATTCCCCTGTAAGTTTACTCGTTAAAGAAAATTCAAAAGCTGAACAATATCTATATCAGACTAAATATATTGATCAAATTCTACTTCTGGAAAGAGATAAAACTACTCAAAAGAGACACAATGGATTTTTTGGAATTTTTAATTTGATCAAAGATTTAAAAAAATATAATTTTGACAAAATTTTCATTTTTAATTCCTCAATTAGATTCCGTTTAATTGCAAAATTATCAGGCATAGCGGATGTATATCAATACCCATTATTTAAAAAATCAAAACAACACATAGTTGATACTCCAAAAATATTTCTAAAAAATAAATTAAATTTGATTGTAAATAAAGATCCAGAAATACATATCGAAGATGAATTGATTTTAAATTCAAGTAAAAAATTAAATATAAATAAAGATGAATTGAATATATTGATGGGAATTGGGGGTTCAGGACCCTCAAAAAGAATTCCATATGATATAATTCTAAGTGTAATAGATAAAATATCTAAAATTAAAAAGTGTAGGTTTTTTCTTGCTACTGGAAAAGATGAGGAGGAACAATTTATATTAAAAAAAATTGTTGAGTCAAAATTCAAAAGTCTTTGTATGCCTTTGGATGATTATTCAATAAAAGATACTCTGCCTATAATAAAAAATTGTAATTTGGCAATTTGTAATGACTCTAGTTTTAGTCATTTATCAGCCGCTTTGGGCATTAAAACTATTACTCTAATGGCTGATACTCCTTTAATTTATGGTAATTACAATTCTAAAATGTTTCCAGTAATTCCAGATGGTGAGACAACAGTCTCTCACAACACTCAGGGTAAAGAAAAAATCAATCCACAAAAAATTTTTGAAAAAATTATTGAGATAATTAATTAAGAAATATCTTTTAAAACTATGTCTTTAGCCTCGTTTACTATTGAGGAAAGTCTAGCAGTCTCTGGTGAAATATCTGGATGAATTTTTTTTTGGATTTTAATATAAGCTTTATTAACATCATCTTTAGTTATTTTTTTTCTAATATCTAAATTTAAAATTTTATAAGCTTCAGATACAGTTATAGATGTCAAATTATTAGAACTTGTTTGATTAAAAGAAAATCTGCCCGATCTTCTTAAAGTTTGAATTAATCTGAAAAGTGAGATCAATTGAAAAATGGACAAGCCTTTCAGTTTCAATAGTGCAATACTTGCGAGGGTTAATGGTAGTGTAAGTAAAAATCTCCCTCCAATAGCAAATAAAATAGCTAAAGCTATTAACCCTATAATAATAATTACTCTGAGACCTTTTGATATCTTTTTAGAGGAAATATTACTGATAATTTTAAGTAAAAAATATAAAATCAATAATACTATTGCAGTATAAATTATTATATTCATATATTTCTCAATTATGAAAGTACCACAACTTAGAAAAAAAAGAGAAACAAAATCTTGTCACAACATTGAATGGGAGGATAATTATAGCTGGATACATCAAAAAAATATTTTGGAGGTCCTTAAAGATAAAGATAAACTTAATCCTGAAGTTAAAAAATATCTCATTGAAGAAAATGAATATACGGAGCATCACTTGAAAGATACTCAAAATTTACAAAAAGAGCTCTTCAACGAAATAAAGGCAAGAATAAAATTAGAAGACGAGTCTCTTCCCTTTAAAGATCATACGTACGAGTATTGGACAAAAACAACTAAAGAGGGTGATTACTCAATTAAATTAAGAAAAAAAATAATTACTGATGAGATTGAGGAAATTTGGAATGGTGATAAAGAAAAAGAAAAATTAGGTGTAGAATATTTTGGTATTGGTGATCTTGAAGTTAGTCATAATGATCAATATCTAGGCTATTCACTAGATGTGAAAGGTTCTGAATATTATTCAATTTTTATAAGAGAAATTAAAAACAATAAGATTATTACAAAAGAGATTAAGGATACATCAGGAGGAATTACATTTAGTTTGGACGATAAATATATCTTTTATTCGAAATTGGATCAAAACCATAGAGCGAGAAAAATTTACAGACATAAGATTGGAAATTTCGATAATAGTGACGAATTAATTTTTGAGGAAAAAAGTGATGCATTTTCAGTATCAATTAGTCTAAGTTCAGACGAAAAATATTATTTCATCTCGAGTTCAGACCATAATACATCAGAACAGTACTACTTTAAAGTTAATGAAAAAAAACCAGAGCCTAAGCTAATAAGAAAAAGAAAAAAAGGAATATTATACTCAGTCAATTCATGGAATAACCAATTTTATAATCATACAAATGAAGAAGCAGAAGATTTTAAGATTGATATATCTGAAAGCTTAGAAGATCAGAATTGGAAACCTTTCATACCATCTAAGGAGGAGGTTTTGGTTGGTAACTGTATGTTTTTAAATAATTGGATAATAAGATCAGAAACCTCTGATGCCTTGGATAAATTATTTGTAAAAAATCTTATAACTGGGGTAGAGGAAGAATTATTTTTTTCTAATGAGAAAGTTTGTGTGCCAAATATTTCTTTAAGACAAAAAGATAGAAATACTGACGAAATATATATTGGATATTCCTCACCCAAAACACCCTCTAGAGTATATTTGTACAACCTTTCTAACAAGTCAAAAAAATTAGTTAAACAACAAGAAATTCCTTCAGGACATAGTTCAGATGATTATATTGTAGAAAGAGTAGAATTCAAATCTCATGATGGAAGGTTGGTGCCTTTAACAATTACAAGACATAAAAAAACAAAAATAGATGGATCAGCTAATTTATTACTTTATGGATATGGGTCTTATGGAAATTCAATGAGTCCAGGATTTTCGTCTACTAGATTAAGTTTAATTAATCGAAATATAATTTGGGTAACAGCCCATATAAGAGGTGGGATGGAAAAAGGCATGAGGTGGTGGAAAGAAGGAAAGCTAACTAATAAAAAAAATACTTTTGAAGATTACATATATGCAGCGAAATATTTAATTAAAAATAAGTACTCTTCAAAAGGTAAGATAATTGGAATGGGTGGTTCTGCAGGAGGGTTACTGATGGGAGCAGTTATAAACAAAGCTCCAGAATTGTTTTTAGGAATTATAATGGCCGTTCCTTTTGTTGACTCTTTGACAACTAATCTTGATCATTCATTGCCTTTAACAGTAGGTGAATTTGACGAATTTGGAAATGCTAAAGATAACAAGGATCATTTTGAATATATATTTTCTTATGCTCCTTATAATAATATAAGAAAAATGGACTATCCTCATTTATTAATCACAACAAGCTTGAGTGATAATAGAGTATTATTTGATGAACCAGTAAAGTTTACTGCAAAATTACGAGACTTTAAGACAGATAATAATTTATTACTTTTAAAAACTGAGATGAATGCTGGTCATGGTGGCAAGTCGGGAAGGGATGGTGCCATAGAGGAAATTGCCTTTGATTATGCTTTTGCATTAAAAATTTCAAACAAAATTCAATTGTCTAGTCTTGAAAAATAATAATTAATCCCCATATGATTCATGTAGGTCGCCTAATGGGGCCTGCACTTAAAACTTGCTTAACAAAGGAGGATATTATGACAAGTAAGGATTTATCTATATTTAACTCTCTAAGACCGTTTTCAATAGGTTTCGACGATATGTTTGATCAATTTGAGAACATGCTGGGGAATGGTGCATTAACTATGCAGTCTAATTACCCACCATATAACATTAGAAAAACTGGTAAGGATAACTATGCGATTGAAGTTGCTCTTGCAGGTTTTAACAAAAAAGATGTTGAGGTAGAGTTTGAAGATAATTTGTTAACTGTAAGAACAAAACAAATTAAAAAAACTGATGACCAAAATGTTGATGGTGAAATAATTCATAAAGGAATTTCTCAACGACAATTTGCAAGATCATTTACAATCGCTGACGATGTAAAAGTGAATGATGCCGAGCTTAAAGATGGTCTTTTAACAATATCTTGTGAAAGAATTGTTCCAGAACATAAAAAGAAAAAACTTATTGATATAAAATAAGTCACCCTTACTTGCGGAGACTATTCTTCGCAAGTAATTTTAAAAACATCCATTTGATACAAATCCAATTACTATCGAATTTGAGTTGATTTCAAACCTTCTTTCACAAGGAATCCCATATTTTTTAGTATTATAAACAAATACGAAATTGCCCTTATCATTTTTGTAATCCTCATCTGGTTTTCCTAAGTCTAACTGTACAACACTTGAGGATTTGCCAATATATTTACTTAATTTCTGATTTTCTTTTTCTACAATAGCATCTGTTTTTTGCTTAATAGTCTGACATCCGGATAGTATAATCATTACAATAAAGCTTGTTAAAAAAATTTTTAAATTTTTCATATTTCCATAATAACAACCTAATTATGGCATAAATATAAACTTGTGAGTTGTAATATGTGAATAAAACTTAGTTTTAAAAAGCAATGATATATAGAATCAAATAATTATTGCTTAATTAGGAGGACAAATGCTTGATAATTATTTTAATTATAAAAAACACAAAACAGATTTTAAAACTGAAGTAATAGCCGGGACTACAACGTTTTTAACCATGGCTTATATAATGTTTTTAAATCCATTTATTTTATCGGGAGAGTTTGCCGGACCCGATAAAGGTTTCTTTGATTTCGGTGCAGTTTATACAGCTACAATTTTAGCTACAGCTTTAGCATGTTTTATAATGGCTTTTTATGGAAAAACTTGGCCAATAGGTCTTGCTCCGGGAATGGGCATTAATGCATTTGTAGCTTTTGGAGTTTGTGCTGGTATGGGGTATACACCTCAAGAAGCTTTAGGTGCAGTATTAGTTGCAGGAGTATTGTTTTTAATTATTTCTTTAACTCCAATTAGAGCCTGGTTAATTAATTCTATTCCAAAAAGTTTAAAATTAGGAATTGGTGCCGGTATAGGATTATTCTTAGCAATAATAGGTCTACAGATTATGGAAGTTGTAGTTGATAATCCAGTAACTTTAGTACAATTAGGTGATCTTAGTGATCCTTTAGTTTTACTAGGATGTGCAACATTTATAGCAATTATAGTTTTAGAAAAAATGGATGTTAAAGGAAATATAATTATTGGTATTTTAGTTTTTAGTATTATCGCATGGGTTGCAGGACTTGCAAAATTTAATGGGATCGCAAGCTCCCCACCTCCAATGACATACTTATTTAAATTTGATTTATCTGCTGCAATGACTGCTGGAATGTCTACAGTAATATTTACTTTATTATTTATTGACTTCTTTGATACAGCTGGAACTTTAACATCAGTTGCAAATGTAGCTGGTAAGGTTAGTAAAGATGGCAAAGTTCAAGATATTAATAAAGCTATGTTATCAGACAGTGTCGGTACTGTTGCCGGTGCAATGATGGGAACTAGTACTGTTACAAGTTATGTGGAATCTGGAGCAGGTGTTAAAGCCGGAGGAAAAACTGGAATGACCTCATTAGTAATAGGTATATTATTTTTAGCTTGTATATTTTTTGCTCCTTTAGCAACTAGCTTGCCTAAGCAAATTGATGGTGCGGCTTTACTATTTGTGTCCGTTCTTTTCATTAGAAATATTACAGATATAGAGTGGAACGACATTTCGGAGTCTGCTCCAGCTATTCTTGCAATGATATCAATGCCTCTAACGTATAGTATAAGTAATGGTATTGCGTTGGCATTTGTTTCTTATGCTTTAATTAAAATATTTACTGGAAAATTTTCAAGTACCTCTCCTGCGATTTGGATTATCGCAGTATTAAGTGTTGTAAGTTTTGCAGTTGCTTAAACAAATTTAATAAGGCCAGATTAGTCTGGCCTTATTTATCTTTTTCAATTAATTTATCTATAGATAATTCCTCATAGTGCTCTGTAGGTTGAACAATCCAAGGGTCTGAGTCTAATTTTATAGGGCAAAAATCAGGCTCAAAAGATGACGATTTTTTTTTCCATAAACATGCTGTTTTTACTTCTTTAATGTAACTTTTAGTTGGAGCATAATTTTTTAACCATTCAATGCTTTTATTTAAAGTGAGCCCAGTATCTGATAAATCATCAATTAAAAGTACCTTATTAAAATCCTCATTTTTTGCTAAAGAACTAATTTCTCTTGCAAACATCAATTGACCTTGCTTGTCCTCAATACCTTCGCCTGAATAACTTTGGATGACTATATAAGCTATTGGTAATTTTAAAATTCTAGATAAAATATCAATTATTGGTGCAGCACCTCTCATAATCCCCACAAGAACAGTAGGTTTATAACTTTTATGAATTTCTATTGCTAATTTCTCAACAATTTTAGTATATTCATCAAATCCGATGATTAATTTCTCTGCCATGAAATCTATTATCATAATTAAAATTATTTAAAAAGGAGAATTCGTGAAAGCATATTGGGTAAGTTTGTATTTAAAAATAGATAATCAAGAAAATTTAAGAAAGTACGCAGACACAGTAACACCTATAATAAAAAGATTTGGTGGAGTGCCTCTAGTTAGGGGGGGGGGAGTCATAAAACATTTGATGGAGATAATTTCGTTAGAACAGTGATTTGGGAATTTCCTAGTTATGAGCAAGCATTAAAATGTCATGAGTCGAAAGAATATATAGCTGGTTGGAATTTAGCTAAAGAAACAACAACAAGACATATGCAAATCGTTGAGGGATTTAGTACTGAATAGGTTCAGGATCGATGCTTCTCCATAAGTACCAAGTTGCTACAGAGCAATAGGGTGAAAACCTTTTTTTAAGTAATTTAACAAACTTATCAGGTGGTAAATATTTTTTTTTATAATTTTTAGAAATTGCTCTTAAAAGACCTATGTCTTGTATTGGCCAAATATTCGATCTGTTGTAAGTGAAAAGTAATATCATTTCTGCAGACCACCTTCCTATCTGTCTTAAATTTGATAAATATTTAATTGCTTCTTCATCATCCATCTTGTTTATAAGTTTAGGGTTAAAAGTTTTGTCTAAAGTTTGATTAGCAAGATTTTTTATACCCATAACCTTTTGGCGACTAAGACCACATGATTTAATTTGTACAAAAGTTAATCTTGAAACTGATCTAGCATTTATCTTATTATTACATTTTCTTTTAAATTTTAAAAAAACAGAATTAGCAGCGGCAACACTTATTTGTTGTCCAATTATACTTTTACATAATGAATAAAAAATATCTTGTCTTGAAGTCAATATGGTTTCTGATGGGCTTTCGTAACTTTTAATCAATCTAGCCATTATTTTGTCTTTACCAGATAAATTTTTTTTTGCCTTACTCCAATACTTTACAACTTTAGTCATTAATCGTTTTAGATGTTATATTTTTTTTTTTGTAAATTTCTCTTCTAAAAATAATCATTGTAGAGATTATAACTAAAGCTGCACCAAATAATGTTTTAATAGTTGGAATTTCATTCCAAATAAAATATCCAAAAAATATTGCAAAAACTAGAGCTAAGTATTTTAGTGGTGTAACTAAAGATACTTCAGAATATTTATAAGATTGACCGAGCCACAAATTTGCAACTCCACCAAAAACGCCCACCATTGTTAACAATAAAAAATCTCTTAAGTCTGGCATTACCCACCCCTGGGGAATTGTTAAAAAACTTAATAAAGTTATTGCTAAAGAAAAATAAAAAGAAATTAACCAAACAGGTTCTGAGGTTGATAACTGTCTAATTGCTATTGCAACGTAAGAAAGACCCAAACAGAAAATTATTGGAAAAATATAATAAATATTAAGAGAACTTATTCCTGGTTCAGTGATAACTAAAATTCCTATAAATCCAACTAAGACAGCTAACCATCTAAATAATCCAACTTTTTCATTTAATAAGAAAATTGAGAAAATAGTTGTAAATATTGGAGCTGCAAAAGAGATGCTAACAACTGTTGCTAATGGTAAACTTCTTAAAGCAATAAAAATAGCGACTAAAGCAATTAATCCTGATAAGCACCTTAAAAAATGAAGTCCAGCTCTTTTAGTTAAATAAAAATTATGGAGTCTATCCCTAGGTATAATAAAAAAATAAAAAATTATTCCAAAAAAACCTCTAAAAAATAAAACTTGTCCAATAGGATACTCAGTTGACCATTTCACAATAATGTCCATTATAGAAAAAGCACAAACAGACATAAACATGTACAAAAAACCTAATTGATTTTTACTGAGCATAGGAATAATTTGTAAATTAATTTATTTTATAATCAATGGAAATAGCAGTTTTAGCACTCGGATGTTTTTGGGGACCTGAAATAAAATTTAGTAAAATTGATGGAATTATTAAAACTGAGGTTGGCTATTGTGGTGGTAACAGTGCTACTACAACTTATAAAGAAGTTTGCACAGGTAATACTAATCATGCTGAAGTCGTAAAGCTTGATTTTGATGAAAAGATAATCTCATATGAAAAGATTTTAAAAATTTTTTTTCAAATTCATGATCCAACAACATTAAATTCACAGGGGCCGGATTTTGGAACGCAATATAGGAGTGAAATATTTTATCTTAATAATACTCAAAAAATAATAGCTGAAAAAGTCTTAAAGGATGTTAATGAGAGACTATCCGGCAAAGTAGTAACTAAGATCACTTTGTTAAATAATTATTGCCAAGCAGAAGAATACCATCAAAAATATTTAGAAAAAAGATAAATGCCATTAGTTGAAACTGATTGGCTGGGAATAAATCTTAATAAAGTTAAAATTATTGATTGTTCATGGCACATGCCTCAAACAAAAAGGGATGGTTTAACAGAATATAATACTCAGCATATTAAAAATTCTATTTTTTTTGATTTAGATAATAATTCAAAAAAAGACTCTGAGCTCCCTCATATGTTAGTTGAAATAAATGAATGGGAGAAAATCGTATCAAAAATGGGTATTAAGAGAAGTGATGAAATAGTTATTTATGACAATTCAGATGTAATTAGCTCTTGTCGATGCTGGTTTAATTTTATCTATTATGGACATGAACCAAGGTTAATCCATGTTTTAAATGGAGGTTTGAAAAAATGGATTAAAGAAAAAAGAGAAGTAACTAAAATAATAAATAAAATTAAAATATCAAATTATAAGAGTTATGAAAAAAAAGAATTAGTTAAAAATAAAAGACAAATTAATCAAAATATAGAAGAACAAAAATTCAAGGTAATTGATGCAAGAAGCAAAGAAAGATTCGAAGGAAAGATACCTGAACCAAGAGAGGGTTTAAGAAGTGGAAATATTAAAAATTCTTATTGTATACCATTCATGGAATGTCTTAATGAGGACAAAACATTTAAAGATAAAGAAAAACTTAAAAATATTTTTAAGTCTTATTTAAAAAACATTAACGATAAAAATATAGTTTTTTCATGTGGTTCTGGAGTTACTGCGTGTGTTTTGGCACTAGCTTATTCTCTAATAAATGATAAATATCTCCCTTGTATTTATGATGGCTCTTGGGCTGAATACGGCTTAATTTAAATTTAATATGAAAAGATCTACAAAAATTATTTCAATACTATCATTATTTTTTTTCATTATAGCTGTTGTAATAATAGGAAGAATGATGATTGGGAACCACTTTAAAAAAAAATTTAGTAAAATGCCACCCCCAGGAGTTATAATTACTGAGGTCGTTGAAAAAGAGTTTTCAGAAAAAATAGAAACTTTCGGTACAGCAATTTCAAAAAAATCTGAAACATTTAAAATAAAAAAAAATGATCTTTTTAAAGATCTAAAATTAAAAAATTTTGTTAAAAAAGGTGAAGTTTTGATTAAGTTAAAAAGTGGAGATATAATAGCACCGTTTAGTGGAGTGTTGGGATATACTGGACTTACAGAAGATATACTTATTTCAAATAATATAGTCATAATAACAATTGATGATAATTCAACTATATATTCAGATATTAAAATTCCTGAGAATTATTCGGGATATATAAAAAAAGGTTTACCAGTGAAAGTAAAAATAGCTAGCTATAAAGATAAAGTATTTGAAGGAGAAATTGACTTTGTTTCAAGTAGAATAAATGCTGATACTAGAAGTTTATTATCAAGAATAAAAGTAAAGAATAAAGATTTAGAACTAATCTCAGGATCATTATTAGAGGTAAGTGTTAGATTTAATTTAAGAAACTCTTTAAGTGTTCCTGATACAAGTGTAATGGTTGAAGGAGATAGGTCGTATGTTTATAAAATAAACGATGAAAATATTGCTAATAAAACAGAAGTTAAGACAGGTCTTAGAAGTGAAAAAAATATAGAGATAATCTCTGGTTTATCCCAAGGAGATATTATTGTGGCTGAAGGATTAAGAAAAGTTAGACCTCAAGAAAAAATAAAACCAATTAATCAATAAATGTTTATTACCGAACTTAGTATAAAAAGACCAACTATCTCTTGGGTTATGTCTCTTATTTTGATCGTATTTGGCTTGTTTGTTTTTTGGAAATTACCAGTAAGAGAATTACCAAATGGAATACAGCCGCCAGTTGTTCAGATACAAGTAGATTACAAATCTGCTGCAGCTTCAGTGGTAGATCAAGAGGTAACTCAAGTTGTTGAGGATGTTATTGGAGGGGCTGAAGGGATTAAAAATATTGATTCTAAATCAGAAAATGGAAGAAGCACAATCAATGTGGAATTTGATACTAGTATAGATTTAGATAATGCAGCTAATGACATTAGAGAGAGAGTCGCTAGGATTGTTGATAACTTGCCATCTGAGTCCGAAGCTCCACAAATACTTAAGAGAGCAGCTGGTTTTACAACCACTATGTGGTTATCGTTATCTTCCTCAACCTGGAGTGATCTTGAATTGGGGGATTATGCAGAAAGATATTTAGTTGATCAATTTTCTAGCGTTAAAAATGTTGGAAGGATCAGAGTCGGAGGTTTAAGAGAGTTGAGTATCAGAGTTTGGATTGATCCTATAAGGCTTGCTGCCAATGATTTAACAATTAAAGAAGTTGAAACAGCTATGCGTGGAGAAAATATAAGTCTTCCAGCTGGAACACTTGAGGCAGATAATATAGATTTAACACTCAATTTGGACAAATCATATAATGATATTAATTCTATTAAACTACTGCCAATAAAAAAAACTGGTAATAAAGTTATTTTATTATCTGATGTAGCAAATATCGAATTTGGTCCAGTTTCAGAAAAAACTTTATTTAAAGCACAGACTAAAGATCAAATAAATTTGAAAACTGTCGGAATAGGTATCTACGCAAGGAGTGGTGCATCGACAGTTGAGCTTTCCAATGATATTGAGAAAAAAATCATTCAAGTCAAAAAATCATTACCTGATGAATTAGATTTAAGAGTTTCTTTTAATAGAGCGAATTATGTAGAAGCAGCTATTCAGGAGGTTTACAAGACTTTGTTAATAGCTTTTATTTTGGTCATATTGATAATTTATCTATTTTTAGGAAATTTAAAGGCAGTAATAGTGCCTGCTATAGCACTACCTGTAAGTCTAATAGCATCTTTTTTAGGTTTATATATATTTGGACTATCAATAAATATTTTTGTCCTTTTAAGTTTTATTTTAGCCATAGGAATAATCACAGATGACTCTGTAATAATGACTGATGCAATCTATAGAAGAATAGAAAACGGTGAAACACCGTTGGTAGCAGCGTACAAAGGCTCTAAGCAAATCTCTTTTGCAATAATAGCTACAACATTAATCTTAGTAGCAGTTTTTTTACCATTAATCTTTATTGAAGGTATTTCAGGAACTTTATTTAGAGAAACAGCAATAGCATTATCTTTTTCAATTATCGTATCTTCTTTTGTTGCATTAACGTTGTCTCCTATGCTAGCTAGTAAATTCTTATATAAAAAGAAATCAAAAAAAAAATTTATACAAAAATTTGAAAAAATCTTTCTAAGTTTTGCTAATTTTTATAAAGAAACTTTAGATGTAACTATTAATAAGATAAAAACAGTAAGTTTTTTTATCATCTTAATAATTGCTGCATCAATACTATTGTTTAGTTTTTCAAAAAAAGAATTATTACCTTTAGAGGATCGGGGTGCTTACCTAATTATTGGCTCGACTGATGAAGGAAGTTCTTTCGAATATACTCAATCACAAGCCCAGAAAGTAGAAGCGAGACTAATTCCACTTCTTCAAGCTAAAGATAGTCCTTATGCAAGATTTATAATGAGAGTTCCTGGATTTGGAAATTCGGCAAATTCATATAACAGTTTTATAATAATTGCTTTACTCGACGACTGGAAAAATAGAAAGAAAGGACAACAAGTAGTTTTAAGAGAAGCTATAGGAAAAATTGTAACTTTACCTCAGGCTTTAGCTTTTCCTATTTCCCCCCAATCAATAAGAGTGTCTAATTATAATAAACCTGTTCAGATGGTGATTTATGGAAGCACTTATGAGGATCTTGAGGAAAAACAAAAAAAAGTGATACAAAAGCTAAGGTCAAATAAAAATCTCTCTAGAATTGAGTCAGATTATAATCGAAATAAACCTGAGATAAAATTAATCATCAATAAAAATAAAGCTAAAGATTTAGGTGTCTCTACAAGATCAATAGGTGAGACACTCGAAACTCTTTATGGTGGAAAAAAAATAACAACTTTCAATAAGTTAGGTAAAGAATACCCTATAATTGTTCAACAATATCTTTCAGATAGAAGAAACAAAGAAGGTGTTTCAAAAATATTTGTTCGTTCGGAAACAAATGGAAGACTAATTTCTTTAGCAAATCTAGTAAGTTTTAAGGAAGAGGGCTCAGCAAAAGAACTTGCAAGATATAATAGACAAAGGGCAGTTACAATATCGGCAAATATAAATGAGGGATATACTTTAACTCAGGCAATAAGCTTTTTTGAAAATGTGATGGCTGACATTGCTCCGGAAAACCAAATTACTTGGAAAGGCAAATCTGAGGAAATTAAGGAAACAAGTAATGAATTATTTATAATTTTTGCATTAGCTTTGTTGACTGCATACTTAGTAATGGCTGCTACATTTAATTCATTTATTCATCCATTTGTAATTATTTTGACTGTACCATTAGCTATTTTTGGGGGTTTAGTATTTATTTTATTTCTGAATAGTTCAGTAAATATTTTTTCTCAAATTGCTTTGATCATACTCATAGGTATATCAACAAAAAATAGTATTTTAATAGTTGATTATACAAATCAAATTAGAACTACAGGAAAAAATATTGAGTCATCAATTAAAGAGGCTTGTGCTGTTAGATTTAGACCTATCATAATGACATCTTTAAGTACGATGATTGCTATGGTGCCTCTTGTAATTGGCAATATTGGTCCTGGTGCTGGTGAAGGTTCAAGATTAGCAGTAGGTTCTACTATTTTGGGAGGAATGATCATTTCAACTTTCTTTACCTTATATGTTACTCCATCAATGTATTTGGCATTTGCGAAAAATACTAAAAGGATTGATGAGGTAGATATAGAGCTTGAGAGAGAAATGTCTAAAAAATAATATACTTATTTTTATTTAATGAATTTTTACATTTTATTAATTGTTTTTTGTAAATCTCAGATTGTTTTTTTACTTTATTTGCTAAATTAATCACTTTTTTATTTTTTTTATAATATTTGAAATTTCCCCAACCCTCATGATAAGCAATATACTGTCTGAAAGCATCTTTTTTAGAAATATTTAAAATAGACTCTGTTTTATTTGTGTACCATCCAATAAAATCAACACTATCCTTAAAGCTTACTCTTGTCGCAAAATTATTTCCTGTTTCTCTTTTGTATTGTTTCCAAGTTCCCTTAACAGCTTGCGAATAACCAAATGAACTTGAGGGTCTTTTATAAGGTATAACTTTAAAGATTTTTTGTCTTGCAGGCTTCGCTAACCAATCAAAATCAGACTCCATCTTAATTATTGCTAATTGGATATAAATAGGGGTACCCCATTTTTTTTCAACATTTGTAGTATGTTTATACCACAAATATCTCTGATCAAAAATTAAACAGCTGTTAGCTGTATTATTGGGAATTGAAGAGCATGCGGAAATAAAAAAAAAGATTAAAATTAATATTTTATTTTTTATAAAATACATAATTTTTTATAAACTTACGAAAAAAAATTACAACTATCACGCCTAATACATTTCCAAATAAATCAGACCATTGATAACTTCTTTCAGGTATAAAAGCGTGAAATATCTCAAGAATAATTGAAATTGTAATTAAATAGATAATTAAGGGTTTAATTTTTTTATGATCTTTATAAGTAAGAAAACCGACAATAGAAACTATAGCAAATGAGTAAAAGTGATTCGATGAAATAATAAAATCTCTCGTTATTTTGGGTTGAATTTTACAATCATCCAAAAAAAAACATCCTATTAAGCTGCCTGGGAAAAGATACAAAATTAATAAGCATAAATTAATAGAATAAAAAATAATTTTGTAATTTGAAAAAAAATTTATCATTTAATTTTATAGTTTTATTTACAAATTTATTTTAGTAATAACAATATGAGTTTTTTAATATTAGTAAGACATGGCCAAAGTATCTGGAATCTTGAAAATAGGTTCACTGGGTGGGTAGATGTCGATCTTACAGAAAAAGGTAGATATGAAGCAGAAAAAGCCGGTAAATTAATCAAAATTAGAAATATTGATATAGATCATTATTATTCTTCAATTCAACTAAGAGCTAATAATACTTTAAAAATTATTCAACAGACTTTAAAAGATAAAAAAAAATTTTCTCGAGCTTGGCAATTAAATGAAAGACATTATGGTTCACTAACAGGTCTAAATAAAATGGAAATGATAAAAGAAATTGGCAAAGAAAAAGTACATGAATTTCGCAGATCCTGGGACTCTAAGCCTGAGCCACTAAATAAAGAAAGTCCTTATCACCCAACAAATATTAAGATATACAGCCAAATACCCCAAGAAGATATTCCAAACACTGAGTCTTTGAAAGATACTTACGAAAGAGTAATCAAATATTTTAAGAAAGAGATTGAAAAAAAACTATCAAACAAAAATGTTTTAGTTTCAGCTCATGGAAATTCCATAAGAGCACTATGTAAGTATTTATTTGAATTGGATAATATACAAATCTCTAGTTTAGAAATACCAACCGGTAACCCCTTAGTGATAGAACTTGATTATAAATTGAAAATAAAAAATTGTGAGTATCTTGATAAAGAGCGTGCTAAAGATCTTCTAGTTTTTTAAAAGTTTTAAGATCTGTTAAGTGATAAAATTTATTAAAACTTCTAAAACCATTTAGTTGATTTCTTCTTAATAAATCATTCCAAATTTCTAAAATTGAGAAATTTTTTAATTCATAATCTTGAAATAAATTTTTATTCAAAATTTGACATCCAATATATATAAATTCTTTTCGATCATCTTTTTTCAAAAGATTATCCTTAAATTTAAAATCACCTTTAAGTCTCTGATCAAAACTCAATTCTTTTTTTGAAACTAGAAGAATATTATCTAATTTATTAGTAAAGTAAAAATTTTGCATCTTAACTATCTCACCAATGTATTTGTCACTCCAAAGGGTATCTGGATTAAAAATTAAAAAATTTTTGTCTTTAGAATAACCGATCATTTTAAATACCCCACCTCCAGTATTTAATATTTCATCACCATCTTCAATAATACTTATATTTATCGGAAAATTTTTAATTTTTATAAACTCAAAAATTTGTTTTCTTAAGTGAAAAGTATTAAGGTAGATTTTTTCAATTCCTAATTTAATAATAAGATTAATACAACTTTCTAGCATTGTTTTATTTTTTAATTCCAGGAGAGGCTTAGGCGTCTTCTCAGTTAAAGGTAATAGTCTTTTTCCATATCCTGCACATAATACCAGTGCTGTATTGATCTTCATTTAATTTTTCCTTTAAAATGTATCCTTAAAAGATCTCTAAGTTCATTAAATAAATTGTTCTTATTCATTCTCATATCAATCAAACTCCAAGCATATGGAATTAGTTTTAAATAAAACTTTTTACCATCTTTAATTGCTAGACGAGTAAATATACCAATAATTTTCAAATTACGTAAAATTGACAATATTTCGAAATCATTTCTGAATTTTACTTTATCTATTTTCTTTTGTTTACTAATATAAAAGTTGTAAACCTTATCTTTAAATGTTTTTGAAGTTTTAAATCTTACGTCATCTACTAAGGATGCTAGATCGTAAGCTTTATTTCCAATTAAAGCATCCTGACTATCTATTACAGCTATTTTATTGTTTACAAACATTAAATTAGAAACATGGAAATCTCTATGAACAAAAGTATTATTCTTTAATTTTAAAGCCGAAGTTAACTTTATTAATATTTTTCGAAATCTTTTAATAAATTTGATTTTATTCTTTTTTTGATAACCTTTTTTTTAAGTACCATTCAGAAAATAGATTAGCTTCTCTTATAAGAATTTGATTATCATATTTAGGAATCATATAATTTTGTTTTCTGAAGGTTCTAATATTTCTATCTTTTATAACTTGTATTTTATTTAATGTTTCTATTATTCTTTTAAAATAAAAAAATTTATTAACTTGATTTTTATTTATAATTTTTAAAATTGTACTATTACCAAAATCCTCAATTTCCAAATAATTTTTTTTATAATTTTCGATATATAATTTTGGAGCTAAAATTTTATTTTTATTCAAAACTTTATTGACTGCATCATATATCAAGAGATTTTTAATTTTATCTTTCTTTGCAAATACTAAAACTGAGGAAGATTCCTTATCTATTTTCCTAAAAAATTTACGATTTGAGGCATCTCCTTTTATTTTTTTTAATTTTTCCATTAAAAATTATAAGGTTAAGCCTTTAATTATAACTGATCTGCCTTGGTAATTATTTTCATAATTAAATTTCAGCTCTATTAAATTTTTTGGTTTTTTCTTTGATAATTTGTGGCCACTCTACTAAAGTAATTTTGTTTGATATATTTTCAAACATATCTAAATTCCCTAATTCATTAATTGATTTTAATCTATATAAATCATAATGATTAATTAAAGTTTTATTAATTTGATATTCACTCAAAAGACCAAAAGTTGGACTGACTACTTCTACCGGAGGTGATTTATTTTCTTTTTGAAATGCATTGATCAAATACTTAACAAATGTAGTTTTTCCAACTCCTAATTCACCGTATAAAAATAATACATTTCCTGGTTTAAGCTTTTTAGAGATTATAGACGCAAATTTTTCTGTTTTATTTTCTGTAGATAAATCTATCTTTTCATTTTTAATAGCGATATGCATTAGGTTTAAAAGGGCCCTCTACTCCAACACTGATATAATCAGCTTGATCTTTAGATAGTTTAGTAAGTTTTGCGCCAACTTTTTTTAAATGAAGAGTGGCTACTTTTTCATCTAAATGTTTCGGTAAAACATAAACTTTATTTTCATAGTTTCTATAATTATTCCAAAGTTCTATTTGAGCAATTACTTGATTAGTAAATGATGCGCTCATAACAAAACTAGGGTGTCCTGTAGCACACCCTAAATTTACCAATCTTCCCTCTGCTAAAAGAATAATTCTTTTTTTACTTGGAAGTTCTATTTCATGAACCTGTGGTTTGACTTCAGTCCATTTATAATTTTTTAACGCTTCAACTTGAATTTCATTGTCAAAGTGACCAATGTTACAAAGAATAGCCCTATCTTTCATTTCTCTCATATGATCAGCAGTGACAACATCTTTATTACCAGTTGCTGTAACTACTATGTCAGCCTTATTTATAGCCTCCTCCATCAGTACAACTTCATAACCTTCCATAGCTGCCTGAAGTGCACAAATCGGGTCTGCTTCTGTGACCAAAACTCGTGCTCCGCTTTGTCTTAATGAGGCTGCACTTCCCTTTCCAACATCACCAAATCCAGCCACAATAGCAATTTTTCCTGACATCATAACATCAGTAGCTCTCCTAATTCCATCAACTAAACTTTCTCTACAACCGTACAAATTATCAAATTTTGATTTTGTAACAGAATCGTTCACATTTATTGCTGGTAAAAGAAGTGTTTTTTCTTTTTTCCATTTTATTTAAAGCCTTAATTCCTGTTGTAGTCTCTTCTGAGACACCTTTTACATTTTTTAATAAATCTTTATATTCTTTGTGCATTATGGCAGTAAGATCTCCTCCATCGTCTAAAAGCATGTTAGGTTTCCAGTCTTTCTTACCACTAATAGTTTTTTTGATGCACCAAAGATATTCTTCCTCAGTTTCTCCTTTCCAAGCAAAAACTGGTATCCCAGCTTTTGCAATTGCTGCAGCAGCATGATCTTGTGTGGAAAAAATATTACAAGAAGACCATCTAACTTCAGCACCTAAATTTACTAATGTTTCGATTAAAACTGCAGTTTGAATCGTCATATGTAAACACCCAATAATTTTCGCACCTTTTAAAGGAGTTTTGCCAGCATATTCCTCTCTTAAGGCAATTAAACCAGGCATTTCACTTTCAGCTATTGAGATTTCTTTACGTCCAAATTCTGCAAGTAATATATCTTTAACTTTGTAGTCTTCCATTGTGGGTCTTCTAACAATAAAGGATTAATTAATCAATAGAACACTTTAAATTTGAGGAAAAATAACTTCCATGCTCGCACCTTTTTTGTCATTTCTGTTAGAAGCTTTTATAATTGCATTATGTAAATCAACTAAATTTTTTACGATATTTAAACCAAGACCAGAATGTTGACCAAATTTATCTGGTCTGTTGCTATAAAATCGATTAAATATTCTTTTGGTATCTTTTTCTTTGAACCCTCGGCCCTCATCTAAAACGTTAACAGCAACTTTGTTATCAGTAGATTTTGAAACTCTAACTAATATATCTTTGTTATTTTCACTAAAAGAAATTGCATTCTCTAGAAGATTGGCAAATATTTGCTCAATCCTATTTTCAATTCCATTAATATAATATTTGTTTTTTCCGTCATTTTCATAAGTAATTTTAATTCCCCTTTTAAGTTTATAAATATTATTAAAATCATCTACCACGGATTTAATTATTGGTTCAATATCCAATTTTTTAATTTTTTCTTTGCTTAAAGCAACTTCATCTTTTAACATTTGAGAATAATCTGTTATTAGTCTCTCTATCCTTTGTACATCATGACTCAATATATCTATCAATTTTATTCTCTGATCGATATCATCTGTATCTTGTAAAATTTCTGAGGCACTTTTAAGAGATGCTAACGGATTTCTTATTTCATGAACAAGATCAGTTGAGAAATTTTCTGCATGAGAAATTCTTTTTTGGAGTTCTAAAGTCATATCATCTAAGGAATTCGATAATAAACCAAGCTCATCATTTCTCAGTTTAAGTCCTTCGATGCTATTTATTTTTGAGTCTTTATCTTTTACGCTCCTTGTATATGTAACTAAATTTTTTATTGGCTTTAAAAAATATCTGTTAAGAACAAATGAAAATATTAAAATTACAATTCCAACTGCTATTGCTGTTCTTAGTATAAAAGTTTTTCGTTCATTTATAGCGGCCTTAATATCATTGGCATTTTCTGTGATAGCCAAATATCCAATATTTTTTCCATCCAACATAACATTTTTTATTGTTGTAAGTTCAAATTTGTTAAATTCCTCTTGAGTAAAAGTGAAAGGTATTCCAAATTTTTTGGAACCTGCATAGTCGAGTAGTATATCTTTTAATGAGACTGAATGATCTGTTCCAATATCTATATTTTTTTTTTCTGTAATTTCTCTCGTGTTTTCTTCATTTAAAATCTCTAATTCTACAGTATCTAATCTTTTTGTAAAAGATCTCGGATCAAGATCTAACGTATCAGTATCTCCTATTAAATTTAACTTATTATCAAAAAAAATTACCCTATCAAGGCTCTGAAAGAGAAACCTGGTGGAAAATAAAAATCTTCTAACATCTTCTTCCTCAAACTTTATATCCAGTCTAATTAAATTTTCGATCGTATTATTGATTACTTCAATATGATTTGATGATTTTTTTTTTATTAAATTCGGCTGAACATTTTCTAAATAGATGTATGTAAATAGGCCGATAATAGTAAAAAAAATTAGATTAATTAACAGAAATTTTTTTAAAATCGATAAATTTTTAAGAAATTTATTAAACATCAACTAACATTCCACCGATATCCACTTCCATATCTTGTCTCAATAGCTGAAAATTCTGGATCAACTTTTTTAAATTTTTTCCTAATTCTTTTAACATGACTGTCAATTGTTCTATCCTCTATATCTGTATCCTCTCTGTAAGCTATATCCATCAACTGGGCTCTTTCCTTTATAATTCCAGGTCTTTTTGCTAATTCTTTTACTAATAAAAATTCTGTCGTTGTTAATTTATCTGGCAACTGCTTTCCATCCCACTCACATTCTAATTGGGATGGATCTAATTTCAATTTTCCATGAGATATAATACTTTTATTCTCTTCTATTATCTCTTTTGAATCTTTTTTTCTCAGTTGGACTCTAATTCGTTCTATTAATACTTTTATCGAGAAACCACCAGACTTTTTAACAAAATCATCTGCACCTAATTTAAGACCAAGCAATTCGTCAATTTCCTCATCTTTAGACGTTAAAAATATAACTGGTAAAGAAGTTTTTTTTCTTAATTTCTTCAAAAGTTCTTCACCATCCATTTTTGGCATTTTAATATCAATTATCGCTAGATCTGGTGGTGTTCTTGTTAGACCAATTAGTGCGCTTTCTCCATCAATATATGTCTGAACCTTAAAACCTTCTTTTTCTAGAGCGATACTTAGGCTAGTGAGAATATTCCTATCATCATCAACCAGAGCAATTGTTTCTTTATCCATACTTTATACTAAAAATACTAAATTGTTCTAATTTGGGCAATCAAATTAAATTAATGTAGCATACCCCAATTATCACCTACGTTTAAATCTACCGTCAAGGGTATGGAAAAAGAATACAAGTCACTCTCAGCTACACTAGACATTTGTTCAATTATTAATTTACTTATTTTTTTAGCCTCTTCTTTTGGAGTTTCAAAGATTAATTCGTCGTGAATTTGTAAAAGCATCTTTGTTTTTTGATTTTTTTGCTCTTTAAATTTTTTATCAAGTCTAATCATAGCTAATCTCATAATTTCTGAAGCAGATCCTTGTATAGGGGCATTAATTGCTGCACGTTCTTGAAAATTTCGAACATTAAAATTTTTGTCATTAATATTAATAAAATGTGATTTCCTTCCAAAAATATTATTGACAAATCCACTTCTTCTACAAAATTTAATTGTTTTATCCATATAAATTTTAATTTCTGGAAATTTTGCAAAATATGCATTTAAAAACTCCTCAGCCTCGTAATTAGAAACATTTATTTGTTTTGCTAATCCATATTGGGAGATTCCATAAATAATACCAAAATTTATTGCTTTAGCTTTTCTTCTTTGATCTTGATTTACTTTTTTAATATCAATATTAAATATTTGACTAGCGGTAAGCGAGTGAATGTCCTCATTATTTTTAAAAGCTTTTTTAAGCTCTTTTACATCAGCTAAATCAGCTAAAACTCTCATTTCAATTTGATTATAATCTGCAGAAATTAATATGTGATTTTTCTCAGCTATGAAAGATTTTCTAATAAACTTTCCATCGTCAGACTTGATTGGAATATTCTGTAGATTTGGATCACTAGATGCCAATCTTCCTGTTGTAGTTGCTGCTAGCAAAAAAGATGTATGAACTCTTTTTGTTTCAGGGTTGATATGTTCTGGTAAGGAGTCTGAATAAGTATTTTTTAATTTTGAAACTTGTCTCCATTCTAAAACTAGTTTAGGAAACTCATAACCTTTAAATGCAAGATCTTCTAAAACTGATGCATTAGTAGCAAAACTTCCTTTTTTAGTTTTTTTCAAACCTGCAATCTTTAAATCATTATAAATTATCTCCCCGAGCTGTTTTGGAGATGCAATATTAAATTCTTTTTTAGAAATCTTAAAAATTTTTTTTTGGATTTTTTCAATTTTTTTTTCAAAGTTAAAAGATAAAACTTTAAGAAATTTATTATCAATTTTTATTCCTTCTATTTCCATGAATGCCAAAATTTTTATCATTGGTTTTTCAAAAACTTCATAAATGTTGACCATTTTTTCTTGCTTAAGACTTTTAGAAAATTTTTTGTATAATCTTAAAGTTATGTCAGCGTCTTCAGCTGCATAATCTCTCGCTTTTTCAATATCAACTTCACTAAAACTAATTTCTTTTTTTCCAGACCCAACAAGTTCTTTGAATTTAATTGCTTTATGATTTAAATGGATTTCTGATAAAGTATCCATATTATGTCTATTTTTTCCTGCATCTAGAACATAGGACATAAGCATTGTATCTTCCATAGATGACAACTGAATACCCTGTTTATAAAATATAATGAAATCAAATTTTATATTTTGACCTATTTTTTTTATGCTTGGATCCTCAAGCAAAGGTTTCAATTTTTTTATAACTTTATCTTTGCCTACACATTTTTTTGAATTATGACCAATAGGAATATAACAGGCTTTACCAATCTTTGAACTTAAAGAAATACCTACTAGTTTAGCCTGGTGGGGATCAAGCGAACTAGTCTCAGTATCCACAACTACCTCTCCTGCTTCTTCTGCCTCTTTTATCCAATGATCTATCTCTTCAG
>CABYZW010000005.1 GCA_902523615.1 uncultured Pelagibacteraceae bacterium
TGAAGACGTTTTTTATCATGATCAAAGTAAATCAAATTAATATCTACTTCATCATTTAGTTTAAGCTCTTGATTATAAGTCATGTGAGACTCAACAATCATTGTACTCTTACCAGTAGTTTTTGCAGAATTTTCTCCCATTTTAAATTTATCATTTAAAATATCAGCACCATATTTATCAAAAATTAAAAGATAATATGAAACATTAAGATGGTTATTGTAATCGATCCAATCTTTAATTATTTTCTTAGAGCTTAAAAAAATTGACATTAGTAATTGCGACTTAACTTTCACCCTGCCTGATAAAATTATCAGGCACAGATGAATTTTGATTATTGACCTACACCTTTGTACTTCTGTGCAATCTTAGCAGCGTGAGCAGCAATATCATTTAGATTAGTTTCTTCTAAAATCACTAGATTGCATAAGGTTCCACTTGCTTCTGTTGCCATTTTGATTCCTGCACCTTGCTCAAAGCTACCTTCAAATACAGCCATAAAGTCATAAGCACCTCTTAATCCACAAAATGATACCATCTTCGCGCCTACTGCTTCTGCAGCAATTTGCGCAGCTTTTGATCTATCTGACCCAGGATCTTTACAGAAACCTTGAAAGCCTTGTGTAGTATAATTTCCTAAAGCATAAAATTTTGCCATAGTGTCTCCTTTCGTTAATTTTATATGCTAACATTGATATACAAATTTTTTAAAGACAAAAATTACACAGTAGACACAACCTGCAGTAATGCTAAGTTAGACATATGTACGAAAAATTTGGCCAATTCATTGATGGTAAATGGCAACAATCATCTGATAAAGGGACTTACGAAGTTATTAATCCTGCTACCGAAGAAGTTTTAGGTAAAGCTTCAAAAGCTACATCCGAGGATGTTGATAAAGCACTAAAATCCGCTGAAAAAGGATTAGAGGTTTGGAAGAAAACGGCTCCATGGCAAAGATCTTACGTCATAAGACGAATTGCAGATACGATGAGAGAAAAGCAAGATGTGCTTGCAAAGTGGATGACACTAGAAGTAGGCAAACCTCTAGCAGAAGCTAAGGGAGAAATTAATGGAGCAGCAGATATTTTTGAATGGAATGCAGAAGAAACAAAAAGAATTTTTGGTCAGACTATTGAGAGTCGTTTTGAGGATACAAGAGTTCATGTTTACTATCAGCCGGTCGGTGTTGTTGCTGCTTTATCACCTTGGAATTTTCCTGCAGTCCTATCAGCAAGAAAAATATCAACAGCTCTTGCAGCTGGGTGCTCAGTGATAATAAAACCAGACGTAATTACTCCGGGAGTGGTAATGGAAATGGTAAACATTTGTAGTGAGTGTGGTGTTCCACCAGGTGTTGTGAACTTATTGTCTGGAGATCCTCCAAGTATTGCACAACAATTAATTGCATCTGACATAGTAAAGAAAATATCTATAACTGGTTCATCAAGAGTAGGAAAACTTATCTTAAAACAAGCAGCAGATAAAGTTCAAAGAGTCACAATGGAGCTAAGTGGTCATTCTCCATTTATTGTTTTTAAAGACGCAGATATTAAAAAGGCTACTGATATAGCAATAGCAGCAAAATTTAGAAATAACGGTCAAGTATGTATATCACCAAATAGATTTTATATTCAAGAGGATAAAAAAGATGAATTTGTAAATTTATTTGTAGAAAAAACAAAAAAATTGAAAATAGGTAATGGCATGGATCCAGATACAAATTTAGGACCATTAACAACTCAAAAAAGGTTAAACGAAGTTGAGACTTTAGTTGAGAAAACAAAACAAGAGGGGGCCAAAGTTTTACTCGGTGGGAAAAGACCTTCCGGTTTTAACAAAGGGTTTTTTTATGAACCAACTGTATTTGATAATGTAAAAGATAGTTTTACAATAATGAAAGAAGAACCTTTTGGACCATTAGTACCCATGCTTTCGTTTAAATCTTTTGATGAAGTTATAGAGAGAGCAAATAATCATGAACTTGGATTAAGCAGTTATGTTTGCACAAATTCCATGGAAACTGCTCATTTAGCATCAGAACAATTGGAAACAGGTACTGTGGGCGTAAATACTGGTTTTATAGCTATTGCAGAAGCTCCTTTTGGGGGTATTAAACAAAGTGGATATGGTAGAGAGGGTGGTTCTATGGCTATAAAAGATTATTTAAATGTAAAGTATACACACATGGGGATCAAAGGTTAGTCAATTATTCCAAGATTTTAAAATCAGATTTGTATTTTTCATTAATTAAAATCCCTAATCCAGGAGTATTGTCATCTAAATTAATAAAGCCATTTTTAGGTTCAGGCTCTCCCTTAAATAAGTAATAAAATAATTCATTACCTATTTCAACTTGGTGAACTGGAAAAAATTCTGAAAAAGGGCAATTGTTATGGGCCATTGTCAAATGGTAGTTGTGCATTTGACCAGCGTGTGGAATTACAGGGACTCCGTATTTTTCAGCCAATGAATTTATTTTGTGACCAGGTGTTATTCCTCCTACACGATTTGCATCATACTGAATGTAACTTACTGCTTTAAGTTCAAGTAAATGTTTAAATCCTAGGTAACTAAATTCATGCTCACCTCCTGCGATAGGAATATCTCCCATAGCATTCAGCTCAGCGTATCCTGAAATATCATCTGGTATTACTGGTTCTTCAAGCCATTTTGGTTTAAATTTTATTAATTCAGGGATTATTTTTTTTGAATATTCTAAATCCCATCCCATATAAGCCTCAAGCATAAGATCAGTTTCAAATCCAACTACTTCTCTTACAGCATTTACTAATTCAATATTTTTTTTTATACCATCCAAACCATCTTTAGGCCCCCAACCAAATCGCATCTTAAACATTCTAAATCCTTCTTTTAAATATTTTTCAGCTTCAATTTGTAGATCTTTAATTGGTTGGCTATATAATTTGGAGGCATATACTGGAATTTTATCTTTAGTTCTTCCTCCAAGTAACTCAAATACTGGTTTTTTTTTTAATTTACCCATTAAGTCCCAAATTCCTAGATCGATAGCTGAAATTCCAATCATTCCAATCCCTTTTCTTCCCCAGGCCATAGTACTTCTATACATTTTATCCCATAAATAATTGTAATCGAAAGGGTCCTCACCAATTACTAAATTTTTTAAATAACAATCTATTGCTTTTTTTGTTACTTCAGGGGCCAGTGCGGCATTACCTAAACCAACAGTTCCATCATCAGCTATAACTTCACAAACCATCCATTGATGAAATCTAAATGATTTCATTTTATCGCCTGACTCTCTAAGAGCATCAGTTGGATTTGTACAAAAATTTTGAGCTGGTGGAACTATTTCACCTGTCCATTTATAAATTGAAGTTTTAATATCTTTAATTTTTGTCATTACTTAGATTTATTTTCTGCCATCGTTAATGCTATTTTAAACGACTGCAGTGTAGGTTCTAAGTTTGCTTTATTTTTTCCTGCGATATCGAAAGCAGTACCATGAGCTGGGGTGGTAATGGGCAACGGTAAACCACCCTGAACAGTAACACCTCTATCAAAACCAAAAGCCTTGAGACCAGATTGTAGAGCGTCATGATACATACCAACTATACAATCATGATTTTTATTTTTATAAGCTGTAATAAATGATGTATCACACGGCAATGGACCATCTGCATTAATACCTTGCTTTTTTGCTTCCTCTATAGCTGGAATTATTTCATTTTTCTCTTCAACTCCAAATTCAGCATGAGGATTTAGTGCTTGTACAGCCACTCTTGGATATTTAATTCCATTAAGTTTCATTGCTTCATTTATAAGTTTTATAGGCTTAATAATATTTTCTTTTTTGACGTGATTAGGTACTTCTCTTATAGGAATATGCGATGTTACTCTAGCAGTCCAAAAGTTATCTACAACATTAAATTCACAAAAAAAATTTTTTACATTTAACTTTTCGGCCATTAAATGAAGCTCATCAGAGTGGGTGTTTCCGCCCATCTTCATACTTGTTTTATTAAAAGGACCAAAGTTAATAGCATCTATTTTATTTTGTTTAGCAAGATCCAAAGCTAAATTAAGAGATTCAAGAACACTCTGTCCAGATTCTCTTGAACATTCAGCTAAATTATAATTATGATTTTTACCTTTTGAAAGATCTAAAAAAAATTTATTTCCCTCTGCAAAATTTATCTGTTCAAATCTTTCAACAAATTTTAAATTTTGTGATTTTCCAGAAATTTTATTTCCTTCTTCTAAAATCTTTTTCTCACCTATTAATATGATGTTTGCTTTGTTGGTAATTTCTTCACATATTAATTTTGAGACTAATTCGGGCCCAATTCCTGATGGATCGCCTAATAATATAGCAATTTTAGTTTTATTTTTATTCATTTTATTCTTAAACTTTGTAACAGATTATGTTTAAATATTTAATTATAAATTAACTGAAGAGGGAAATAATGAAAAAAAGTTTTAAACTTTTCTTAGCCGCTGCGTTTCTAGTGACTGAATTTTTTGTTATAGCAATACCTTTAATGACTACATCTGCTAGAGCAGATGGTGCTATACAAGCAATTACTCATGCTGGATTTGGCGGTGGTACTGACGTTACTACTAGAATGATGCTTTTAAGAGCTAGAAGAGTTCTTAAGCAAGATATGCAATTAGTTAACAAAAAAGGTGGTGGTGGAGCTGTATCTATGGATTATATGATGAGCTTACCTGCTGATGGTCAACACACACTAACATGGACTACAGGTCATGCTGTTTCTATGGCTTTAGGAAAAACTAAAGTTAAACTTAGTGATATGCAACCTTTAGCTAGAGGCACAGATGATCCACAACTTTTTGTTGTAAATTGTAAATCTGATATCAAAGATGCTAAAAAATTTGTTAGTGTTCAAAAATCAAAATCGCTAAAATATGGAACTACCCATGTAGGTGGTATTGATGACGTTAGCGCTATTGCATTTACTAAAAAAGGCGGGTTAAAAGACCCGACTATTGTTGCTTATAAAGGTGTAGCACCAATTAAAACAAACTTGGTCAAAGGAGATATTGATGTAGGAGTTTTAAACTTAGGTGAAGCATTAACTGAAATAAATGATGGAACGTTATGTGTTTCAGTTGTATTAGCAAATGACAGGATGGCTAAAATCAAAAACTCTCCGACAGCAAAAGAATTGGGAATACCAGTTTCATTATCTACTGTTAGAGGTTTTGTAACTAAAAAAGGGGCTCCTGCCGACAGAGTTAAACAGTTAGAAGCTGGAATGATGAAAGCTATGAGCCACAACTACTATAAAAATTTCTTAACAGAAATTGGTCTTGATGAGACAAGTGTAGTTGGAGCTGATGAGTGGGGCAAACAAATGGAAGAAATGCTCACTGAAATGACTGCACAGCTTAAAGCTTTAGGTTACATTAAGTAATTAAAATAAAAGTACATTTTAAAATGAATAATGTACAAAATAAAAAAAGGGCAAACAAAAGTTTGCCCTTTTTTTTTAAGGATGAATTTAAAGTTTCATTTGTAATCATATTTATTTCAATAATTTTATTAATAAACACTTTTACATTCGATATTGTTCCACCAATTTTAAATAGAGGTATTCAGCCAGCTACTTTCCCTAAAGGATTGCTAGTCTTGATAATTACCTTAACTTCGATAATTTATTATTTATCTATTAAAAAACCTTGGGAAATTAAAAAAAAATTACCAAAACCTTTTTTTTTCACGTTATTAAGTTTTTTTTTATTTATTTTTGTATCAAAAACATTAGATTTTTTTTTAGCTATTTCTTTATTATCAGTTTTTGTTTCTTATTTCTGGGGTGAGAGAAGAATTTTTTACTTAATTTTAGTAAGTGTCATTTTTCCTATAATTGTATTTATATTTTTTGAAACAATTTTAGGATTAAGATTTCCACCGGGTGTAATCACTAATATTTATTATCAAGTTTGAAATGGAAAATATTTCTTTAATGTTTGCACCACTTATGAGTTCAAAATTAATGATTGTTTTGCTTTTTGGAACATTATTTGGTTTGATACTCGGGGTATTACCTGGTCTTGGACCAACTACTGGTGGAGCATTAATTTTACCTTTCACTATGACTTTAGATCCTTTATCAGCAATCGTTTTATTAACCGCAATTTACTGCTCAGCTACTTATGGTGGTGCAATCACTGCTGTGTTAATCAATACACCAGGAACACCAGCAGCCGCAGCAACTTGCCTTGATGGCTATCCTCTTGCTCAAAAGGGTGAAGCTGGAAGAGCCTTAGGTATGGCTACAATCTCAAGTACCATTGGAGGTATTTTCAGTGTAGTCGTTTTAGTTTTTTTTGCACCTTTACTTGCACAATTAGCTTATGAATTTGGTCAGCCAGAATATTTTGCTTTAGCTATTTTTGGCTTGACTATGCTTGCATCTATTGGTGAAGGCAGCCCGATTAAAAATTTGATAGCTGGTGCTTTTGGAATATTAATATCTACGATTGGTAAAGATTTTATGACCTCAATAGAAAGATTTACTTATGGAATTAATGAACTGTCAGAGGGAATAGGATTTATTCCTGTAGTCGTTGGATTATTTGCTATAAGTGAAATGTTAACACAGTCAACTTTGTTAGATCAAATTTTTAAAAGAGTAGCATTAAAGGCAGTAAAACTTCCATCACTATCAGATTATAAAAAAACTTGGAAAACTATCTTAAGATCATCAGGCATAGGATCTTTTATTGGGGTACTGCCAGCCGAAGGAGGAACTGTTGCTTCTCTTATAGGTTATTCTGAAGCAAAAAGATGGTCAAAAAATCCTGAGGAATTTGGAAAAGGCTCAGTTGAGGGAATTGCTGGCGCTGAGGCAGCTAATAACGCAGCTACTGGTGGTGCTATGGTTCCAACTTTAGCTCTTGGAATTCCTGGAAGTGCAACAACAGCAGTAATTTTAACAGGATTAATAATTCATGGTGTAAGACCAGGGCCCGATTTATTTAGAGAACAACCTGATTTTTTATATGGAATTTTTGGATCAATGTTGATTGCAAACATCTTATTTTTTATCTTCGGTTTTTTTGGAGCTAAAATATTTGCACGAATTACATTAGTGCCAAATAAGTTACTTTGGCCAATGATTTTTGCTGTTTCTGTTTGTGGAACATATTCATTGAGTCAATCAATGTTAGATGTGTGGATAATGTTATTTTTTGGAATAATTGGTTTTTTTATGAGACGATATGGTTTCTCAGTAGTGCCTGTAATTATAGGTTTAATTTTAGGTGAATTGGTTGAAGGGACTTTGAGGCAGTCTTTAGTGATATTTGAAGGAAACTGGTTAATATTTTTCACAAGACCAATTGTTGTTACATTTTTTATTTTATCTTTAATTGCTTTAGCTTTTCCTTTATTAAGAAAGAAAAAAAAATGAATAAATATAATCTAAATAATAAGGTTGCGATAGTAACAGGAGGTGCCCAGGGTTTTGGTTTAGCTATTACAAAAAGAATTATAAAATCTGGTGGCAAGGTCATAATCTGGGACATTGATAAAGAGGAAGTGGAAAAAGCAAAAAAAGAAGTTAATTCTCAAAATTTAAGCCACCAAATAGTGAATGTTACAGAATTTGAAACTATAAACAAATCAATTAACGAAATTGAGAAAAATTTTAGGCAAATAGATATTTTTGTTAATAATGCAGGCATGACTGGAATGAATGCAAAAGTTTGGGAATATCCCTTAGATGAATGGAAGAAAGTAATTGAGTTAAACTTAAACTCTACATTTTATTGTTGTAAAGCAATTGTTCCTCATATGATTAAAAATAATTATGGAAGAATTGTAAACATAGCTTCAATTGCTGGTAAAGAGGGTAACCCAAATGCAAGTGCGTATAGCACCTCTAAAGCTGGGGTCATTGGTTTGACTAAGTCTTTAGGTAAAGAACTTGCAAATAAAAATATTGCAGTCAATTGTGTAACTCCTGCTGCAGCTAAAACGAGAATTTTTGACCAGATGACAGATGAGCATATAAATTATATGCTCTCTAAAATACCAAGAAATCGATTTGCAAAAATAGAAGAGTTAGCTTCTTTAGTTTGCTGGTTGGTAAGTGATGAAAATTCTTTCAGCACGGCTAGTGTTTTTGATTTGAGTGGTGGAAGAGCAACTTATTAAAAAAAGGAGAAAAGATGAAATTATGTAGAGTAGGAAAACTTGGAGGTGAAAAGCCAGCTATTGTAGACAATGAAAATAATTATAGGGATTTGTCATCAATAATCCCTGATTTAAATCCTGAAACGTTGAATTTTGACACAATCGAAAAAATAAAAAGTGCTGATATTCATAGTCTACCAAAATTAGATAATAATTTAAGAATCGGTGCTTGTGTTTCCAATCCTTCGAAATTTATTGGAATTGGGTTAAATTTTAAAGATCACGCTGAGGAGCAAAATTTACCAATACCAAAAGAACCAATCATCTTTTCAAAATTTACAAGTTGTATAACTGGACCGAATGATCCAATCATAGTTCCAAAGGGATCCAACCACACAGATTGGGAAGTAGAACTAGGTTTTGTTATTGGAAAAAAAGCTCAAAATGTAGATACTGATTCTGCTTTAGATCATGTTTTAGGTTTTTTCTTAGTAAATGATGTGAGCGAGAGAAATTTTCAAAAAAATAAAGGATTAACTTGGGACAAAGGGAAGGGCTTTGATACATTTGGCCCAATTGGTCCTTATATTGTTACGACAGATGATCTTCCAGATTTTCAAAAACTTAATATGTTTTTAGATGTTGATGGAAAAAGAATGCAAACAGGGAATACTGAAAAAATGATATTTGATATTAAAACTTTAGTTTCCTACATGAGCTCCTGTATGAGTTTGTATCCAGGTGATATATGCTGTACCGGAACACCTCCGGGAGTAGGGGAGAATATGACACCACCACATTTTTTGAAAGGTGGAGAAGAGGTCATATTAGGTGTAGATAAGCTCGGAACTCAAAAACATAAAGTTCTTCCTTACGAAGGATAAAATTTTTAAATAATATTTAATGTTTGAAATAATTATTGCTTTTGGTGCAGGATTAATAAGCTTTTTATCTCCTTGCGTCTTACCTTTGATACCTGGATATATTTCATACATTTCTGGAAGTTCAATAAGTCAATTGATTGAAAAAAAAGATATAAATCTATTTCCAATTATTTTATTCACAGTTGGATTTTCATTAGTTTTTATAATTTTTGGAGCTGCTTCAACTTTTCTTGGGCAAATCTTACTAGAAAATTCCTATGAGCTAAGAATAATTGCTGGGTTTGTTATTATTATATTATCTTTACATATTATCGGTTTAATAAATATCAAATTTTTAAATTATGAAAAAAGAATTCAGACTAATACAAATACTAATTTTTTGAGTCCAATATTCATAGGTATGGCGTTTGCATTTGGTTGGACACCTTGTATTGGTCCAATTTTAGGTTCGATTTTAGCTCTTGCTGCAACAGAGGCTACTATAAATAAAGGCGTCATTTTATTATCTTCTTACTCTTTAGGTTTAGCAATTCCATTTATTTTATCTGGCTATTTAATTCAAAAATTTTTGATATTTTCTAAAAATTTTAAAAAAAATATCGGTCTGGTGTCAAAAATTGGTGGAATTATACTTTTAATAACAGGTATTTTAATATTAACTAATCAATTACAAGCTTTGGGTTATTATCTACTAAATATTTTCCCATTCTTACAAAATTTTGGATAAGTATAATTATGAAAATTTATCAAATTGACTCTAGTGCTAGAAAAAAAGGATCAACCTCAAGAGCTCTTGCAAAAAAATTGTTAGAAAAAATTAAGAGACCTGAAGACGAAGTAATTTACCGAGATTTAGATGATGAAATGGTTTTTGTGTCTGGACTCACTGAGTCAGGAATGAAAATAGACAAAAAGGATCAAACAGAACATCATAAAAAAATGTTTGAACTCTCAGATAAGCTTGTAAAAGAACTTAAGGAAAGTGATATAATTATTATATCTGCACCAATTTATAATTATGGTCCGCCTGCAACTTTAAAAGCTTGGTCGGATCTAGCAGCAAGAATTGGAGAAACTTTTAAATTTAAACCAAATGGTCGACGAGAGGGTTTACTTAAAAACAAAAGAGCGTATCTTGTAATTACATCTGGAGGTACTAAACTAAATAGTAAAGAAGATTTTCTCACTCCCTGGTTAAAGTTTATTTTAAATTTTTTCGGAATTAAAAAAATTGATATAATTTGTGCAGATCAAATGGCATTAAATTACGACAAATCTATTAAAGATGCAGAAAAACAAATTGAGAATGTTTCTATAGATTGAATTTTTTTTTTAAGTGTTTAATTTTTCCTTCAGTGCTATCATAATCAATATAGCAACCTTGTAAAAATCTATTTCCTTCATTAGCATCATATTTAGTTCTACCATGAAGAAGTCTGTAGTTATCCATTAGAATAAGATCTCCAGGAACTAATTTAAACTCAATTTTAAATTTATCAGAATTATATAATTCAGAAATTTTTTTTCTTGCAGCGTAAAATAAATCCAATTTCTTTTTATTAATTAAAGGAACAAAATCAAGTCTCGGACTAAATCTAACTTGTTTAAAATTTCTATTTTGATCTAATTCGATCATTTCAGACCAGTTTTCTAAAATAATGTTTTCATCAATAAATTGAAATCTTACTTTTGTTTCAGTTAAAATTTTGTAATAATCAGGGTAATCTTTTTTTAGTTTTTCTGAAACGTTGTACCCATCAACCAAAGTTGATAACCCTCCTCTAACTTCATTTTCAATACAATGCAATAACTGGATACATGGAACTGGATTTCGATATGGATTATCTGTATGCGGAGCCAATGCAAGTGAGGTATATGCTAAATCATTAGGATTTGGTTTTGATTTAACATTAAAAAATTCTCCAAAGTTTGTTCTTCTTACACTTCCTATTGAATTTGCAAAGTCTACGATAAAATTATTTTTTGTTGGTACATTCTTAAATATGACAAAACCATATTTATAAAAATGAGCTAAAGCTTCATACATATCTTTTTTTTCGAAAATATTTTTTTCAAAGTAAAAAATATTTGAAAATTTAAATGAAGAGTCCCAAACTATTTTTTTAATGTTATAATTATTGTTTTTAAATTCGTTTAAAATATTTTGGATACTAAATTTATTGTAAGTTCCGTCATTAAAAGAAACTTCTAGAAAATCGCCGGATAGCTTCAATTCGTCAATTTTAATATTATTTTTCAATTTTGTTGGATCAAATAGCCTTTGCTGAGTAATTTGATCTAAATGTTCTTCTCCATTTACTCTTTCTCTAAGCCAAAATGGATGAATTTCTTTTCTTACGCCCTGATTTTCTAAAAATATTTTGTTATCTTTTAATTCAATTTTCATAGTGATTCTAAATGATTATTTAAAATTTTACTTTAATCAATAGAAATTAAATAGTATTAGTCCCCTGTGCCAAAATTAAATTCTACGGATTATAAACTTTATTCAAAATTTCTTGAAAATTTAGCTAAGAAATTAACAAGTTTCTATTTCTCAAAACTAAATAAGACTTTCAAAATTACAAATAAACTGAAGGGCAGGGGTTATGACCCTGTTACAACCTCTGATAAAGCATTTGAAAAATTTATCAGAAATGAGATTAAAAAAAAGTTTCCAAATCATAGAGTTGTAGGTGAAGAATTTGGGACCAAAAAAAAAAATAGTGAATTTACTTGGATGATAGACCCTATTGATGGGACTAGATCATATGTAATTGGAAACCCTACATGGAGTAATTTAGTTTCGCTAAACTATAAGGGAGTTCCTTTATTAGGGCTCGCAAATTACCCTGTTCTTAAAAAGTTTTATTTTAACTCATCTGATAAGATTGCTTATGTTGTTGAAAATGGAAAAAAAAAGAAAATTAAAGTGAATAAAAAAGTTTTATTTAAAAATATTAAATTATCTGCAGCTTTCCACGGTGTATTATCTTTAAATAAACAAAAAAAAATACCAAAAATTTTGAAATTAATGCATTTTCCGTGTGCTGATGCTTTAAGTTACTCACATCTTGCAGAGGGAAAAGTTGACGTTGTGATACAATGTGGAAATAAGAAATGGGATATTCACCCCTTAATCCCAATAATCAATGCAGCAGGAGGAATTGTAAGTACTTGGAAAAATCAAGATGCAATTAAAGCTGGCAATATTATTGCCTCGTCAAATTTAAAAATACAAAGTAAAATTTTGAAAATTTTGGAACCTGTGGCTAAGTAGTTTTACCAAGAGTATTAAGCAAAATAACTCCAACAATAATTAAAACTATTCCAATAATTCCATATAAGTTTGGTATTTGATTATACTTAAATACTCCAAATAAAGTTACTGCCGTAATAGTTAAACCGCCGTAAGTTGCATAACTAAAACCTACAGGAATAACATTCATAGCCTTTGATAAGCAAAAGATACAAGCAATTATAGAAATTATACAAAAAATAGTTGGAGCAATAATTGTAAATCCATTAGTAGATTTTAAAAAACCATTTGAGATAATTCCTAGAATTATTGCTAAAAACAAGAAAATATAACCTGAAAAATTACTCATATTAATAAATAAAACTATTCAACAACTTTATCTACAATTTTTTGTACTATAGGAGCAACCAATGATATTGCAACCAAGGCTACAGGCAAACTTATAGACCAAGCTTTGAAGAATCTTTTGTAGTACAATTCATCAAAACCTGTATTTATATATGTAATTATAAGTGTCATTATTAAACTCATACTAAAACTCATGAGACAAATAAATAATATTTTAGTGTACTTTTTAGGTAACATTTACTTTTTAGACATTGGAGTAGCACCCGTCTCTAAACTAATAATTTTTCCATCTTTATATTTGTAAACTGCCATAACAGCCTCAACATTTCCGTCATTAAATGTCACTACAGAATGATGAACTCCAATTTCATCATTTTCATAGACAACTCTTGCTTTATCTTGATTAATATCACCACTCATTGCCCATTTTATAACATCAGCTTTACCTATGGAGTTTCCTGACTTATGCATTGTGA
Organism: uncultured Pelagibacteraceae bacterium; assembly: GCA_902523615.1. Taxonomy (GTDB): domain Bacteria; phylum Pseudomonadota; class Alphaproteobacteria; order Pelagibacterales; family Pelagibacteraceae; genus Pelagibacter. Next base: position 13,111 of record CABYZW010000005.1, read on the forward strand.
ATTTAAAGTCATCATGTAAAAGTTCTTTCATAGTTGACTCATTTTTATTATTAATTGCATTTGTATATTTCTCTAACATCGACATTTTATACTCCTTTAATAATTATTCCGTTACTGACCGAGTTGTCTAAACGGATTTGTTTAATAAGCTTGTATTCATCTGAATTATACCATTCTAAAGCTTTTTCGTAACTTGGAAATTTTATGACAATTGTTCTGGGATATGTCCAAGTACCTTCAATTACTTTATTTTCACCACCCCTGACTATATACTCACCCCCAAATTTTTTAGCTATTGGTGTTACTTTCTCAACGTATTCTTTATATTCTTCAGGTTTTTTTATTTCTATATTAAAAATAACAAAACCTGGCATTAAAGATCATTCACCCCACATTCCATTAAATTTTTCCAACATTATTTAGTCTCCTTCACTAAATATTGGTCTAATCTCGTCCTTAATAGTTCCTTCTATAGCCACTTCTTTTAATTGTTCTAAAAGTTTTATATATTCAGGATCTGCAGACATCTTAGCGTCAGCTTCTCTATCACCCTCAAACATAGTTCCAATTAAAGTTTCTCTTATTGTTCTTGGATCTCCACCCATTTGAAAAGAAAAGTAAACATCATGGTCAGGATAATGTTTTTTCCTAACAGCCGCTAACCCCTTGCCAATTTCCATTGCTTTTCCAAGGCCATCATCTTTTACCCTCATTGTTCTTGTGTAAATTACTTTCATTTTTCTTCCTTAATTTAACTGTTGTAGTCAAAAACCTCACCTTCAACTTCTTGAAATTGATGAGGCTCAAAAAAATCATTCATTGCTCCTAATTGATCATTTACAGCATCTGTATTTTCGGCCTTCCAATAACAGAACATTTTCATACTTTCTTTTGGTGTCATAAAAGTAAGTTGGCATTTGGCTTTATCACCAGTTGAACCTTTGATTATATCTTCTCTAGACATACCACCTATAGTCTCATTGAATTTATCTTTCATCTCTTGTGATTTGAAAGTGTGAGTTACCATGTAGTTTTTCATTTTTCTCCTTTATAGATTTAATTTAGATAGTTCATATAACTGAGCACTTTCTACACACTCAGCATAAATCGCTTTTGCTGTTGGATTATTTCCAGTCACAAATTCTTTCATCCCCTCTTCATTATGAACATTAACTTTGAATAACATCCCACTTTTATCTGGTATCATAGCTCCAATAGTTTTTTCCGGATAGGCAACACTTTTTCTGACACCCATACCTTCATCTGATTGCATCCAACCCATAAAGGTTTCTAATTTACCTTCTTTAAATTTAAGATGTACTAACATTTCTTTTTCCATTTTACTCCTTTTTTATCTTATCTAATTGAATGATATATTTCTCCACCTAAGCTTCTAGCAACACCATATTTTTCCATAATCTCACCAAATTTTGCAAAGTAATCGTTTTTCATTGCATTCTCTACATGACGTTTAACACTGTCCATCGAAGTAAATCTTTCATTAATTGTAAAAACAACATTTCCAGTCAGCCCTTGGCTTGGATCTGCAGGGTTTACGAATTCATCAGCTCTTGTGAAAAACGAGCTTATCAAATGACTGGGACCATCATTTGAGTCTGAATAAAATTCCTGCATCCATGCAGCATGAGTTTTAAATAATTCTTGAACCTCATCTGCCTTATCTTTAGGAACAACATAACCTAAGTTTATACATTTTATATCTGACATACTTATTCCTTCCTAATTGTTAAAAAGTGTACTCACCACTCATTTGGTTCATTGAGTGAGCAAATCCACTTTTTCCTTTCAGATTTTGTCTGCTAGAGAAACCTGATCCTGAGATTTTTTCATATTTGCCTGTACCACCGACAATAACAAAAGTTCCTGATCCACCTTGACCACCAGTTCCTTTACCTTTGTAGTTTATAAAAACTTTTTCACCATCAGCTAAATAAAACGTGCACATACCTGTTTCATCATCAAATTTACCACCTACTAATGTAAGACCTCCAACACAATTCATTGTAGATTTGTCAAATATGCTATTTGGATCTTTATCAGCAAGACCAGCATTTCCGTCATAAGTTATTGCCATATTACCATTACCAGCATTCATGATATTCATTTCCCAAGATCCCATACCACTTGCATTAAATTTACCTGAGTTAGCAAAGGCTATTGTGGAAATGATTGTAAACACAAAAGTTATTATCATTTTTTTCATTTTTGCCTCCTTGATTAATATAAAGTTTGAACTACTTTTTTTACTCTTTCAGCACCGTTAGGAACTAAAGCTTCTACAAAAGAATGACATTTATCAGTTTTTGACTTGTCATATTTAGAACCATAATGTTTATCTACTGCTTTATTAACATCCTCATCCCATTCTTTTTCTGGAATACCTATTTCAATAGCATAAGATTTTAAAACTTTTACAGTTGATATAGATTTTTCTTTCATACCATACTCAAATTTTTCACCTGATGGCAGAAAATAGTTTGCCATATAAATACCCACACAATCTAGAGCTCTTGATCTATCATTTTTACTCATTTCTGCACTAGCAAAAGCAAAAACAAAAAAAGACAATATAAAGATCAACCTTTTCATATTAAATTTTAATTAATAAAATTTCAAAAATGTAACCGTTTTGTTACATAGCTGGTATGCGATATTATAACCAGCTTGGAATAGGTAAGTTCTTTCCTCTTAAAAAAGATTTATTAAACATCTTGGAGTTGTATTTATCTGACCTGTCACAAAGAATTGTTACTATAGTCTTTCCTGGACCCAATTCTTTTCCAAGTCTTATTGCACCAGCAATATTAATTCCGCAACTAGTTCCCAAACTTAAACCTTCATTCTTAATTAAATCATAAAGTATTGGAAGAGCCTCTTTATCATCTATAGAATATGCATTATCGATTTTTGCTTTTTCAAAATTTTTGGTAATCCTGCTCGAACCAATCCCTTCTGTTATTGAATTACCCTCAGATTTTAATTCCCCACTTTTGATATAATTATAAAGAGCAGAACCTTTAGGATCTGATAAGTAAATTTTTATGTCTTTATTTTTTTCTTTTAGAGCGTTGCTCACACCTGAAATTGTTCCTCCTGTTCCCGATGAACAAACAAAACCATCTACTTTACCTTCAGTTTGTTCCCAAATTTCTTTACCAGTTCCTTCATAATGCCCTTTTGCATTTGCTGTGTTGTCAAATTGATTAGCCCAAACTACTCCATTATTATTTGTGGGTCTTAATTCATCAGCTAATCTAGCTGCAACTTTAACAAAATTATTTTCATCTTTGTAAGGTTTGGCAGGCACCAATCTTAATTCTGCACCCAAGTTTCTTAAGGTATCTTTTTTTTCTTGTGTTTGATTATCATTCATTACAATAATAGTTTTATAACCTAGAGAATTACCTAGTAGTCCTAAGCCTATACCAGTGTTTCCAGCAGTACCTTCAACAACAATACCACCTTTTGAAATTAATTTTTTTTCCTGAGCATCTTTAATAAGTGCTAATGCAGCTCTATCTTTAACAGATCCACCAGGATTTAAAAACTCAGCCTTACCATAAATATTACAACCTGAAATTTCTGAGGCAGCCCTTAGTTTTATTAAAGGAGTATTTCCAATTCCGGAAATAAAGTCTTCTTGATTATTTTTCATTACCATTCTCTTTAGTGTCTTCTGTTACAGCATATGGTTTAAATTCACCAGAAGTTGTTCCGACATTCCTTGCGGGTATTCCAATCATTACTGCGTTATCAGGAACGTTTTTGGTCACAACTGCGTTGGCACCCACTTTAGCGTTTTTTCCAATTATAACTGGACCTAATATTTGAGCGCCAGAACCAATAACAACATTATCCATTAACGTTGGATGTCTTTTAATTTCTCTTTGGCTATCAGAGTTTATACTTGGCGCAATTCCCCCCAAAGTTACCATATGATAGATTGTAACATTATCACCAATTTCGGATGTTTCTCCAATAACTACACCCATTCCATGATCAATAAATAAATTTTTCCCAATTTTGGCCTTGGGATGAATTTCTATACCCGTGAGGAATCGTGAAAATTGTGAAATAATTCTTGCAAACAAATCAAACTTAGCAACTGCGAAAAAATTAGCTATCTTGTGAAAAAAAATAGCCTTAACGCCTGGGTAAGTTAAAATTAAACTTAACTTTGATTTTGCCGCAGGATCTCTGTCTATTATAGATTGTAAAAAGTCATTCATAAGTATTTGTCAGCTTGATAAAAATAATTAAAGCTTATATAGTTGTTTTAAACAGTATTTAAAGGAGAAATTATGTACAAAAACACTAATTGCTTTCATTTAGCGATCCCATGTGGAGATTTAGAAACAGCAAAAAAGTTTTATAGTGAAACTTTAGGTTGTCGACTTGATAATTCTGCTCAAGAATGGGCTGATGTTGATTTTTGGGGAAATGAACTTACACTTCATGCAAGTGATCATAAATTAGATAGTGAAAGACATGATGTTGATATGGGAAATGTTTCTGTCCCACATTTTGGAGTACACCTATCAAGAAAAGATTTCGATACTTTAAAAAATAGATTGAAAGAAAAAGGAGCTAAATATTACGATGAGCCTTATCTAAGATTTAAAGGGACAAAATACGAGCAAGAAACTTTTTTTGTAAAAGACCCAAACGAAAATATTTTAGAGATTAAAACATTAACTGCCAATTCAGAATAATCTGATTATAAATGGAATACCTGGTATTGGGTTTTTTTACCGGGCTAAGTTTAATTTTAGCAGTAGGTGCTCAAAATATTTTTGTAATCGAACAAGGTCTTAAAAAACAGTTTGTTTTCCTTGTCTGTTTAATTTGTTCTCTATCAGATTTATTATTAATATTCACAGGTATACTCCTATTCCATTTATTTGATCAATATTTTAATTTATATATTGAATTAATATTGAATGTTTTATTAATAATTTTTTTAATCTATTTTATATACTCAAAGATCAAATCTTTAAAAATTAACGTGAATTTTAAAACTGAAGTAAAAGATGTAACAACTATTAGTATTTTATTTAAGACACTCGGTTTTACCTATCTTAATGTACATGTGTATTCTGATACAGTTTTCTTTTTAGGAAATTTTTCAAAAAATTTTTTATTGGAAGAAAAAATTTATTTTGGTTTTGGAGCATCAATCGCATCAATTATATTTTTCTTTTTGCTTGGATATTTATCAGTTTTTTTTTCTAGATATGCTTTAAGAAAAATAATATGGAAATATATAAATATATTTATAATTTGTTTTATGTCATTGCTAATAATCTATATAGCCAAAGAAACGTTATATTTTCTTTAATAAATCAATATTTTTTTAGACAAATATAGCGCATGTTAAATTTCAAATTTATTATTATTTTAAAAGTATGAGTGATTTAGATACACATTTTAAACCAAAAAATTTTAGTGATAAGGTTGCTTTATCATTTACTAAATTTTTACGTTTATTAGCAGATACCTTTTTTAAAAAAAGATATGGTCATAGAGCTGTAGTTCTTGAAACTGTTGCTGCAGTTCCGGGAATGGTAGCAGGAATGTTACTACACTTAAAATCACTTAGAAAAATTGAAGATGACAAAGGCTGGATTAAAACTCTTTTAGATGAAGCTGAAAATGAGCGAATGCATTTAATGACTTTTATACATGTCGCAAAACCAACTGCCCTCGAAAGATTTATAATAATGATTGCACAATTTATATTTATTTTAACTTATGCAATTATATATTTAGTCTCTCAGAGAACTGCTCATAGAATTGTAGGTTACTTCGAGGAAGAAGCAGTAATTAGTTATACAGAATATTTAAATGAACTTGAAGCAGGAACTATACCAGATCAACCTGCTCCACTAATCGCTATAAATTATTGGAATTTACCACTTCATGCTACACTTAAAGATGTTGTAAGAGTAATAAGAGATGATGAAGCAGGTCATAGAGATGTAAATCACAAGTTTGCTGATTTAATAAATTTAAAAAAATCTAAACTAGCCTACAAAAAAAATAAAGCCAAAGAAAAAAACGCTGAAGAAAAAAGTGCTAAAGAAATTTTAGGTTAATTAGATTTTAAATGATTTTTCGAAGGAAATTTTTAAAAACAATAAGCCTTTCATTTTTAACTTTTTTTTTATTTCCTTATAAATTTTTATATTCAGCAACAAAAAAAATCATAAATAAAAATCTTTCAAAAGAACAAAAAAATATTATGTTTAACGAAGGTACTGAAAGACCTTTTACAAGTGAATTACTTAAGGAAAATAGAGAAGGATTTTATCATTGTGCAAATTGTGGAGCTAAATTATTTGCTTCAAGCGCAAAATTTGATAGTGGCACGGGATGGCCATCATTTTCAGAGGCATTACCAGGAGCTTTTAAAACAAAAATAGATTATTCCTTTGGAATGAGAAGAATGGAATATCATTGTGCAAATTGTGGTGCACACCATGGCCATGTTTTTTTAGATGGACCTACCGCTACTAAAAAAAGATTTTGTAATAATGGATTGTGTTTAATTTTTAAACCAGAAAATTAGTTTGAAAAACCATATTTTCTAAGTCTCACATCTCCTGTTCTTGCATGAGCTTCCATTCCTTCATATCTAGAAATCCTAGCTGCAGCTGCGCCAACCAACTTAGTAGACTGTTTAGTCATTCTTTGAAAACTTAATGTTTTAATAAATTTTCCAACAAATAATCCACCAGTGTATCTTCCAGCTCCTTTTGTTGGTAAAATATGATTTGTCCCAGAACATTTATCGCCATATGCAACAGTTGTTTCCTCACCAACAAATAAAGATCCATAATTTGTCAATTTTTCATGAAACCATTTTAAATTTTCAGTCTGCACTTCTAAATGTTCAGGAGCATATTCATCACTAATTTTAACCATCTCTTCATCGGTGTCACAAAGAATTACTTCTCCATAATCTCTCCATGCTGCATCAGCACTTTTTTTTGGAACTTCTGGGAGTTCTGCAATTAATTCTGGAACTCTTTTCATCACTTTTTCAGCTAATTCTTTACTTGTTGTGTAAAGCCAACATGGTGAGTTATATCCATGTTCAGCTTGTCCAACTAAATCTACAGCAACAATTTCAGGATCAGCTTTAGCATCTGCTATAATTCCAATTTCAGTTGGTCCTGCAAATAAATCAATACCAACTTTTCCATACAAAATTCTTTTAGCCTCAGCTACAAATTGATTTCCTGGCCCTACAATTATATCTGCAGGGGGGTTTTTGAATAATCCATTTGTCATTGCTGCAATTGCAGGAACTCCTCCTAAATTTAAGATAACATCTGCGCCGCAAAGATCAGCTGTGTATACAATAGTAGGGTGAGCACCAACACCTTCTTTAGGAGGACTACATGCAATAATATTTTTTACTCCAGCAACTTTTGCTGTAGTTACACTCATTACAGCAGATGCAATATGAGCGTATCTTCCACCTGGGATGTAGCAACCTGCTGTATTAACAGGCACTAATTTTTGACCTGCATACAAACCATCAGAAAGTTCTACCTCAAAATCTTGTCCATAATTTTTAAGTTGTGCTTCAGCAAATTTTCTAACTCTGTCAAATGAAAATTGAATATCATCTTTTGTTTTTTGATCTAGGTTCTTTTTAATTTCCTCAATTTTATCTTTTGATACTATGATGTCCCCGTCATACTTATCGAATTTTTTAGTTAAATCGATGCAGCCTTGTTCTTTCGTTGTTTCGATATTTTTTAATAAATCTTGAACTATTCCAGTTGTCTTATTATCGTCAGTGGACGAAGTTTTTGGAGACTTTTTTAAATAAGTAATAGCCATTAATACATTTTTATAATTGATGAATTATTTAAGACAAATTTAATTTTATTGCAATCAAACATTTAATCTAGTGCAACAACAGCTGCAGCTATTGATGCTAATCTTGCTGGTGGCTCATCTGATCTACTTGTAATAACGACAGGAACCTTTCCACCTATAACAACTCCAGCTGCACAAGCTCCACAAAAATAAATTAACATTTTTACTAAAGCATTACCCGTTTCAACACTTGGGACCAATAAAACATCAGCCTCTCCTGCAACTTTATTCTTAATTCCTTTAATACTCGCTGATTTTTTTGAGATACTATTATCAAAAGCAAGAGGGCCAAATACATCAGCATTTAAAAGTTCTTCTTTAGCTAATTTGGTAATTTCAGCCGCCTCTTTTGAACTTGGGACACTATCAATTACTTCTTCAGTTGCTGATAATACTGCAATTTTCGGAATATCAATTCCAATTCTATTAGAAAAATTAATGACATTTCTTAAAATGTGCATTTTAGTTTTAATATTTGGCAAAACATTTAAGGCCCCGTCAGTAATTATTAGAGGCTTTTCATCTTTGTCTATTGTCATATGCCATATATGACTTAATCGAGTTTTTCCTAATAAACCATATTCCCTCCTCAACACTTCTTTCATCAATATATCAGTGTGAATATGACCTTTTACAATAATTTTAATTTTATTCTCACTTGCTAGCTTAGTAGCGATTGCAGCTGTATTGTTTTCAACAGACTCATCTATAATTTCATAATCAGATATATCCCACTTCAAATCTTGGGCACACTTTAAAATTTCTTTTTTATCTCCAATAAAGATTGGATCGATTAAATTTGAATTAACTGCATCTTGAACTGAAATCATCGATAAAGAGTTACCTGCATTGACTATTGCTGCTTTTACAATTTTTTTTTTGTGTGCAGCATTCAATAGATTATTAGGACAAACAATTTCTTTTTTAGAGAGCATAATTATTAAGAATTTCTAAATCTTTTTTTATTATTTTTGAAACTTTAATATCCTTTTTTGAATTTAATTTGAACCTATTAAATTTATTTTCACCAGGATACATAATTTTCTTTATATCTTTTATTTTAGGTAATCTTTTAATTGTCCTAATATTATCTTTAATTCGATTATTATAGTTTTTTACAAATAAATTTGTTTTAAATGTGATAAATAAATGTCCAATGTTTTGTGGACCTGAAAAATCATCAAATGGATCTTTAACTCTACCAGCATGATTGCTACCTGTGAAGACACCACTTAAAATATCAACCATCCATGCTAATCCTGATCCTTTAAAACTACCAATTGGTAACTGAACACCCTTTAAAGCTTTTTTAGCATCAGTAGTTGGATTACCAAACTTATCAAGAGCCACACCTTTTGGAATTTTTTTATTAGTTCTCGCTGCTAATCTAATTTTACCTCTATTTATCATTGAAATTGAAGTATCTAAAATAAAAGGAACTTTTAATCCAGTGGGTGTTCCAAAACAAATTGGGTTAGTTCCAAATAAACTTTTTGATGCTCCATAGGGAGAAACAGCAGGGGGTGCACCTGTATAAATCATTGAAATAAGATTTTTTTTAATTGCTTGTTCAGCGTAATATCCTGATAGTCCATAGTGTCCACTTTTTTTCACAGCAACCATTCCAATACCAGTTTTTTTAGCGTTTCTAATTGATTTTTTTATAGCAATATCAGCAGCAACGAACCCTATGCTATCATCAGCATCTACAAGAGAAATAGATTGTGAAATTTTTTTTATTTTGATTTTAGGTTTTGGATTAATAATTTTTTTTGCAATTCTTTCACAATACATTTTTAGTCTAGATAAACCATGACTATGAGCACCAACTAATTCAGCATTTATTAAAGCATCAGCAGAAATTATTGCATGAGTATTTTTTAAACCAAATTTTTTAAAAATCTTAACAATTTCTTTTTTTAAAATATTTTTTTTCAAATTAACCTTTTCCACGCCATGGAATTGTTTTATCTATAATTTTTCTCAAAGTAATATCAAATAACAATCCAAGCATACCCATTATAAATATTGTTATCCAAATTACTTCATATTGAAAATATTTTTTTGCAACATTTTCAACGAATCCAATACCAGTGGTTCCAGCTAAAAATTCAGCTGCAACTAATGTTCCCCAGCACATCCCAACTGCAACTCTTATTCCAGTTAATATTTCAGGTAAGGAGTTAGGAAAAATAACATATCTTAGTATTTGTTTTTTAGAAGCACCTAAAGAGTGCGCGGCATGAATTTTAGACAACTGTGTTCCTGATGCACCGGCTCTTGCTGAAATAATCATAATTGATAATGACACCATAAATAATAAGAAAACTTTGCCAGTATTATCAATTCCTAAAACAGAAATGATAAGAGGGGCCCAAGCTAATGGTGGAACAGGTCTGTATAGTTCAATTAATGGATCAAAAAAACCTTTTGCAAATCTGTTTAAACCCATAAATAAACCTAATGGAACACCTATAATAATTCCAAAAACCAGTCCTAGGAAAACTCTTAAAAAAGAGTCCCAAATATGACCATATGGAACAGGTACTTTAAATAACTTAAAATCACCTGTTACAATTTTAAGAACTCCACCTTTGAAGTTTTGTTTAACTATTCCATCTTTAGTGTGCACAGGATATTCACCAGGTAAAATATCAGCAATCCAGTCTGGTAAAATAAAGCCAATCATTTTGCTTACATCAACAAATTGTATCCACAAAAGAGGAATATCTTTATAGCCAACACTTGGTTTTGACATTAATAAGAATTTATTTAGGGTATCAGATGGTTTTGGCAACCATCTACCAGAACCTTGTTCAGAGCAACTTGGACCACTAGCAACTATTGTTCCAGCTGGGAATAAAAATATATCTATTAATCTAAGCCCCCCTTGTGCATCTTTTTGTGCATTATCAAATTTGATTATCGCATTTTGCATTTTGTCTAAAGCATTTGGTGGATAAATACTTGCAAACTCAATTCGTCTAGCAATCTTCATAATATTCTTAGCGTAATTTGATGCTATTTCCTGACTATCATTAAGATCTTTTCTATAGGATTTAATATCGTCTTTAAGTTGTTTAATATTATCTTTAAATTGTGGGTTATGATTTCTTAATTTAAAAAATTCGTCACTAATTAAGTTTAATTCTTGTGCTGCAGTATGAAATTTTAAACCTCGATCTGTTGCAGGTATCAAAGGCACCTCTAGAGTATTTTCAATAGATCCTGATCCTGCATCTACTTTAGTGATTCCCCAACCACCTTCTTCATTTACAGCTTTTAACCTATTGTTAAGTTCTTGCTCATTTTCGAATGGATAATCAGGTTTTTTAAAATTTTCAGTCAAAAGGTTAATTTTTCCTGTGATTTCGAGTATTTTTTGTTTAGTCTCATTTTCAAGCAAATCTTCATTTGTAAGCAATGGAATAAGTTGCCCTGTCTTAGTTATAAAATTAATGAGCTGCGTTTTTTGTTGATTATTCAATTCTTTAGAATTTTGAATTTCATTTTGGATAACCTTTAAGTTTTTATTTTCTTTTTTTATTTGTGAAGTACTTTTGAACTCCCTTTCCTCAATCGGAAACTGATATTTTAATCCAAGTAAAGAGTCATTTACTTTCGCCACTTGACAGAGTTCATTTGCAGATTTTGGATAAAACCCTTTCGCAATATCCCAAGAATAATAAAGCCAAATCAAAAGGAGAAAACTACTCCCAACAATCACCCAGTGAGTCCCACCTAATGCTCTTTCAGGATTTCCAAAAACAGCATCGATTTTTTCAGTTTTGATTAAACGTCTCCCATAAAGAATGCAACCTACTACGGCAAAAAATATTGAAAAAGTTACTATTTGGGTTAACATTTAATTTTCTTTCCCCATAATCTCTTCCTCCATATTCCAAATCATCTCTAAAATTTCGTCTCGTTTTACGGCAAAATCCTTATCTTTTTTAATTTCTCTCAAATCTTGTTTAAGACCCATAGATGCAAATGGAAGTTTGTACTCTTTGTGTATTCTGCCTGGTCGAGGAGCCATAACATATAATCTTTCTCCAAGTAATAAAGCCTCTTCAACTGAGTGAGTAATTAATATAATAGTTTTACCAGTTTCTTTCCAAATTTTTAGAACTAAGGACTGCATTTTTTCTCTTGTTAATGCATCTAAAGCTCCAAGTGGCTCATCCATAAGGATTAAATCTGGATCATTAATTAAACATCTTGCAAGAGCAACTCTTTGCTGCATTCCACCAGATAATTGGTATGTTGGTGTGTTACCAAATCCCTTTAATCCAACAATTTCTAACCACTCCTCAACTTTTTTTTGAGTTTCATTTGGATCTTTTTTTTTCATTCTTAATCCAAAATTGACATTTTCAGCTACTGTTAGCCATTCAAACAGAGCACCTTGTTGAAAAACCATTCCTCTTTCAACTCCCGGACCATCAATTTCAATATTATTTAAAGTAATATTTCCTGATGTTGGTCTAATAAAACCTGCAGTGATATTCAGTAAAGTCGTTTTACCACAACCTGATGGACCAAGAACTGTAAGAAGTTCTCCTTTTTTTAAAGTAAAATTTAAATCTTTTAGTGCGTGAACTGTTTCTCCTTTTGGAGTTTTAAAAATCATATTTAGATTTTGAGAAACCAAATCACTCATTGAATACCTTATATACAATTATTTAAAAAAATAGGCACCAATTTTAAATAATTGGCACCTATTAAGTTTTTCTTTCTCTATTTAATTACAGAGGTAAGAAACTAGTGTCTACATTTCCTTTTGGTGTTCCCATACCATCTAGGAACGCCTTAAGATTTCCACTTTCCATAGACTGTTTAGTTTCTTCTGGTGATAGAAATTTAAAGCCACTTAAAGTTTCTTTCATATCAGCAACTTTCATTTCTGAAGCTTTTGACATCGAATTCATATCAGCTTTACCAGCTTTATATCTAGCGTTAGCTTCATGAGTTACTTCTATAAAAGTTCTAAGCATTCCAGGATTTTCCTTCATAAACTTTGTAGTTACAGAGGTAATATCTATTCCTAAGATGCCAGCATCTCTAGCTTCTTGAACTGTAAGTAATCTTGATCCTACAGCAGTTGCAGCTTTTATAGAGTTTCCACCAAATAAACATGCCATTACAACATCACCACTTACTAAAGCAGCAGCTCCTTCTTCGGGATCCATTTGAATAATATCCATTTTTTTTCTGTCAGCTCCAACAACTTTCATGCTTTCATCAAAAACATACTCAGCCATTGTTCCTAGTGGAACAGCAACTTTTTTACCTTCTAATTCAGTAGCGTTTGCTTTTGTAATTCCAGAAGCATTAGAAGTAACACAAGTAGTTCCTCCCATTCCGTATTCCATAGCTATATCAACTAACTTGATTGGTGCTTTAGATTTAACAGCATTAATGAATGGTACTAATCCTTGAGAATAAGAAATATCAATATCCCCTGCTAACATAGCATCAGTCATTGCTCCACCATTCGTAAAGTTAGTCCATTTGACTGGAACACCTAAAGCTTTTGCAAAATTTTTCTTCTGCATGTCTTCCAGATTTGGACTTGGCCATTCTAGAAAGTAAGCGACTCTTACTTCATTCGCAGCTGAGTTAGCAACTGAAATTGAAAGATTAAGAGCTACAAAACATCCAAGAATAAAACTAATTATTTTTTTCATTTTTCCTCTTCCTTGTTTATTTATAAGTTCCAATTTTATGATTAATTTGACCTATATGTAAAACAAAAAAATGCTCATTCTAGTTACACAACTTTAAGTTGTGACAATTATTTTGGTGGTTAATTGGACTTAATTAGTCTAAGGATTGTTAATTAACCATTTATAAAATTTTAATATGAGCTCAGAAAAAAGAATATCTGTACCAAATTCTCTAAATGAACATTGGATGCCGTTTACGTCCAATAGAGATTTTAAAGAAAACCCGAAACTTATTGTAGAAGCAAAAGGTGTATATTTAAAAAATCACCAGGGCAAAACTCAAATTGATGCAAGCTCAGGATTATTTTGCAATCCTTTGGGACACGGTAGAAAAGAAATTATTGAGGCAATAACAAATCAATTACAAACTTTAGATTATTGCCAACCATTCCAACAAGGATTTGGTGGATCTTTTGAATTAGCAACAAGAATTTCAAAACACACACCGGGAAATTTAAATAAAATTTTTTATACAATTTGTGGATCTACTGCAGTTGAAACAGCAATTAAAATTAGTATTGCGTACCACAAAGCAAGAGGTGAAGGACAAAGATTTAGATTTGTTGGGAGAGAACGCGCATATCATGGAATGAATATTGGTGCAACATCAGTGGGAGGCATGATTAATAATGTTAAAGCTTATGCAAGTGTGTTGATGCCAGGTGTTGTTCATATGAGACATACACATTTAGATGAACATAAATTTATATCAGGGCAACCTGAAACAGGTGCTGAAATTGCAAATGACTTAGAAAGAATTTGTACTAACTTTGGTTCAGAAAACATTGCAGCTTGTATTGTTGAGCCAATTGCTGGATCAACAGGAACTTTAGTTCCACCAGTTGGATATTTACAAAGATTAAGAGAACTTTGTGACAAACATAAAATACTTTTGATTTTTGATGAAGTTATTACTGGATGGGGAAGAACTGGTTCAGCTTTCGGAGCTCAAGAGTTTGGTGTAACACCTGACATAATGACTATGGCAAAAGCAACAACTAATGGAATAGTTCCATTTGGTGTAGTTGCTTGTAAAGAAGAAATTTATGATGCAGTAATGGATAATTCCCCAAAAGGTGCGATAGAATTATTTCATGGTTACACTTATTCAGGAATACCAGTTTCTGTTGCAGCAGCATTAGCTGTTCAAGATATTTTTGAAAAAGAGGATATTTTCAATAGAGCAAAAGAACTTGCTCCTTATTTCCAAGAAGGATTATTCTCTCTGAAAGATATTGATGTAGTGGATAACATTAGAGGCTATGGAATGATGGGAGGTATAGATATTAAAACTGATGGTAGGCCTGGTAAAGCAGGCTTAGCAACTTTTAAACATTGTTATGATGCTGGAGTAAATTTTAAAGCCACAGGTGATTGTTTAATTATAGCACCGATGTTTATTTGTGAAAAAAAACATATTGATGAAATTATTGAAAAATTAAGAACTGGAATAACTAATTACTCAAAAAGTAAAAAAAATTAAATTTCGTTAATGAGAATTGGCGTACCTAAAGAAATTAAACCTCAAGAAAATAGAATAGGCTTAACACCAGATAGTGTAAAAACTCTTGTCTCTGAAGGACATGAAGTATTAGTTGAAAACAATGGAGGCTTTGAAGCAGGTTTCGACAATGATCAGTACAAAAATGCTGGTGCTAAAATTATTGAAAAAGCCACTGATATTTTTAATGACGCTGAAATAATTGTTAAAGTTAAAGAACCTCAAAAAGTTGAGGTTGAAATGATTAAAGAAAATCAAATCGTATACACTTATTTACATCTGGCTGCTGCAAAAGAATTGACAGAGGGTTTGGTAAAATCAAAAAGTATTAATATAGCTTATGAAACCATTACTGATGATAATGGAAGGCTTCCTTTACTTGCACCAATGAGTGCTGTAGCAGGACGTATGTCAGTTCAAGCTGGAGCACATTGTTTAGAAAAAAACCAAAAAGGTAGAGGAGTATTATTGGGTGGAGCTCCTGGTGGTGAGCCAGCTAACGTTTTAATTTTAGGTGGAGGTGTAGTAGGAGAGAATGCTGCAACTATAGCAACAGGTATGAAAGCAAAAGTTCATGTTGTAGATAAATCAGAAGCAAGACTAAAACAATTAGTTGAAATGTTTGGAGATAAAATTATTCCAGAACAAAGTGATAAGATAGATTTAAAAAAGTTAGTAGCTGAAGCTGATTTAATAGTAGGTGGAGTTTTAATCCCCGGGGCAGAGGCGCCTAAATTAGTCACTAAAGATATGTTAAAGTTGATGAAAAGAGGCTCTGTTATTGTTGACGTTGCAATTGATCAAGGTGGTTGTGTAGAAACAAGTAAACCGACGACTTTTAATGATCCAACTTTTATAGTTGATAATGTTGTTCATTATTGTGTGGCAAACATGCCAGGAGGGGTTCCTAGAACATCAACTATCGCATTAAACAAAGTAACACTTCCTTACTTAGTCAAATTAGCCAATGGTGGTTATCAAAAAGCTCTTAGTGAAGATAAAAACTTTTTAGCAGGATTAAATGTTCACAAGGGTCATGTGACTTATAAAGCTGTTGCAGATGTATTTGGACATGAATATGTTAATCCAGGTGATGCAATCAAAAACTAATTAAATGGAAAAAAAAATTCCAAGTAGCACCAAAGTTGTTGTTATCGGAGGTGGAGTAGTTGGTTGTTCAGTTGCTTACCATTTAGCTAAATTTGGTTGGAAAGATATAATACTTTTAGAAAGAGATCAGTTAACATCAGGTACGACTTGGCATGCTGCTGGATTAGTGAGTCAATTAGGTCCTTCAGCTGCAATTACCAAAATTAGGAAATATACTTTGGATCTTTATAAAGAACTTGAAAAGAAAGTTGATCATTCAGCAGGATTAAGATTAAACGGTGCACTTTCAATTGCTGAGAATAAAGGTAGATGGCAAGAGCTTCAAAGACAAGCAACAACTGCACAACTTTTTGATGTAGATGTTAGAATTTTAGATAAAGAACAAATTAAAAAAGATTATCCAATTGTAAATACTGATGAAGTTTTAGGAGGGATTTTGATGCCAGGCGACGGTGCTGCAGATCCATCTGGAGTAACACATATGTTAGCAAAAGCAGCAAGAATGGAAGGGGCAAAAATTTTTGAAAAATCTCCCGTTGATGAGATCATGACTAAAAATGGAAAAATTTCTGGTGTAAAAGTAAATGGTCAAAAAATTGATTGTGAATATATAGTTTTAGCATCAGGAATGTGGTCCCGCCAAATTGGAGAAAAAGCTGGAGTAAGTATTCCTCTTTATCCAGCAGAACACTTCTATATTATCACTGAGCCGATTGAAAATCTTTCTAAAACCTTACCAGTGATAAGAGATTTTGATAACAGAACTTATATAAAAGAAGATGCTGGAAAAATATTAGTTGGAATTTTTGAGTCTCAATCTATCCCAGCATGGGATAAAATTAATAAAGTTCCAGAAGATTTTTCGTTTGGAGAATTTCAAGAAAATTTTGAGCACTTTGAGCCTTATTTAGCTACAGCAATTAAAAGATTTCCAGTTTTAGAAACAGCAGGAATTAGAAAATTTTTTTCAGGTCCAGAGTCGTTTACTCCAGATACAAATACATTGCTTGGAGAAGTACCCGAGGTAAAAAACTTCTTTGTATGCTGTGGTTTAAATAGTATTGGAATTGGAAGTGGGGGAGGCGTTGGTAAAGTTACAGCCGAATGGTTGATTAATGGACATATAAATGAGGATATTTTCTGTTATGACATAAAAAGATTTCAAAAATTTCACTCTGACTTAGGTTTTATTAAAAAAAGAATTACAGAGTCGTTAGGAGATTTATATGGAATGCATTGGCCATTTAAACAACATAAAACCTCTAGGAATATAAAAACACTTCCATATCACGATGAATTAAGAAGTTTTGGTGCATGTTTTGGTGTTTCTGGTGGATACGAAAGACCAATGTGGTTTGCATTAGATGGAGAAAAAACAGAATATAAATACAGTTACAATTACCAAAATTGGTACCCATCAGCAGAATATGAAACAAATAATACAATTAAAAATGTTGGTTTGTTTGACTTAACTCCTTTTTCTAAATTTGAAATAATATCAGATAAAGCACAACAAGAACTGCAAAAAATTTGTACTGCAAACATTAAAAATGAGCCTGGTAAGTGTATTTATACTCATATGTTAAATGTCGATGGTGGAATAGAGACAGATTTAACAGTTGTATGTATTGATAAAAATCATTTTAGAATAATAAGTTCTGCAGCAACAAGAGAGAGAGATAAATTTCATATTAACAAACATCTTTCAAAAAATATTGAATTAAAAGATATTACAGATGATTTATGTGTGTTTGGTTTGTTTGGTCCAAAAAGTAGAGATTTACTTAAAACTTTAAGTGATGATAATTTTGAAAATGATCAATTTAGATTTGGATTTGCAAAGTTTATTACCATTGATGGTGTTAAAATCTGGACACAAAGATTGTCTTATGTAGGTGAATTAGGTTACGAGTTATATGTAAATTTTAAAGACGCAAAAAAAATATACGAACTACTTATAGAAAAAGGTAAAAATTTTAATCTTTCTAATTGTGGAATGCACGCAATGGATATTATGCGAATGGAAAGTGGATTTTTACATTGGGGACATGATATTTCCCCTGAAGAAAACCAATATCAAGCAGGTTTAGCTTTTACTATTAGCAATAAAAAAGATGAAGATTTTATAGGAAAACAAGCTCTTGAAAAAATTAAACAAGACAAAGTTAAAACTAGATTTTCAATGTTTACTTTAAAAGAAAGTGAACCAGGAAAACCGTTATTACTTCATGATGAACCAATTTATGATGGTGAAAAAATTATAGGAAGATCAACATCTGGAAACTATTCATTTAATTTTAAAAAAAATTTAGTATTTGGATATATCAAAAACGATTTTTCTAATGAAGAACTTCAAAATAAAGATTTATTTATCGAGGTAGAAAAAAAGAAATATCCAATTGAAATAATTAACAAACCTTTAAAACAAACAAATTTTAAAAATAATTAAACTTTATTTTTTAAAAGAAAAACAAATATAAAACCAGTGATATACATAATTAAAGCATATGCAGCTGTTGGAGTTATGTAGATTATATCTGTACCAAATATTTGTGTAGAAACAAATATGGCTAAAGTACCATTTTGTAATCCACATTCTAAAGCAATACATTTTTGTTGTTTCACTCCTGAGGCAAAATTTTTACCAAGGTAATAAGCCACAATCATCATTGTTATATTTAGAATTAAAGTAATGAAACCTGCTTGCATTAGAAAATTTATAAAAGTTTCTCTCTCTTCATAAAATGCAGCTATAAAAAAAATGATAAATAATACTATATTAAGTTTTTCAAATATTTGAATTTTTGAATTTACAAAATTTTCAGCAAATTTTCTTATAATCATTCCCACGATAACTGGTACCGTTACAACCAAAAACATTTTTAGTGCTATACCAGTCATTGAAATATTTTGAGAAATATTAGTAATTCCAAACAAATCAGCAGATGTAAAAATTATAAGAGGAACTGTAATAATAGAAATTAAGCTAATTATAGCTGTTAAAGTAATAGATAAAGCGACATCCCCATTAGCAAATTTAGTTAATATATTTGATGTAACTCCACCCGGTGCAGCAGCAATAATCATAACTCCAATAGCAATTTCAGGTGGTGTTTTTAATATAATAATTAATAAGTAGGCAACTAACGGTAGAATTATTAATTGAGAAAAAAAACCTAAGAAAAAATCTTTTGGAGTTTTAAATACTCTCGTAAAATCCTCAACTTTTAAACTTAAACCCAAACCCAACATTATTAACGCGAGTATGATAGGTGCTATTTTTGTTACTACTTCCATCTCACTTTAATTGAAATTAGTGATTGCTAAACAGTATATTAAAAAATTTTTAAAGAAAAGGTTTTTATGAAATTGTCAAAAGATTAAGAACTTTTCTAATAAATTTAGCTTTATTTTTGAAAATTAATTTTTGATATGGAAGCACTCTTCGAACATTAAAACCTGTTAAGATGAATTGTTTTTTTTCATTTAATCTTAAGAAATTATTTTTTATCAAGAACTTGCACTTTCTAATTACTGTAGCTCGAGGTATTCCAGTCATGTCAGAAACAGACATTGCACTAACACCGCTACTTCTAGCTTTATCTCCTTTTATCAATAACTCATTAAATTCATTATAATCACCAGTAAATAGTTCTTTCTGAAAATCCATGTACTCATGTGTTTGATTGGAGCCGTTCCTTTTATCTAAGGCTGCCTTATAATTAAAAGCTTGGTTCATACAAACTGTTCCCCAAACGTGAAATGTTGTTAAGTCCTCAAACATATCATGATATCCAATAATCATAGGAATTTGCATTCTATAAAACCATCTCCAAGTAATAGAGTAATTTTTCTTTAACACATTTTCAATCATTTTTGACTCAAGTTTTTTGGAGTAAAGTTTTTCTTTAGTAAGTATTTCTGAAATTTTTAAAATATAGCCAGATGTATATTTCATTTGATTTTCAGGTTTGATAAAAGAAAATGACCTTCGATCAATTATAATTTGTTTTTTCTGTCTTTTAAGAACTCCTAATTTTTCAAGTTCCAAAACTTTTCTTCTTACAGTTTCTTTTGGTAATTGAATTTTTTCACATAATTCTGTGATACTAAATTTATCTATTTGGAGAAAATTTTTCGAATAATATTGCTCATACGATAATTTAATATTCATCTGATCATAAAACTGTAAAGTTTTTTCAACCAGTGAAATAATAATCATATATTTATAGTGATCTTTGAAAGCTGAATAAACTGTATTCATCCATCTCCACTGATGATTGATCCAATCTTTTCCTAGTTGATCATAGTTGGCCATCATATGATCATAAACTTGCTCATCGTTTAGAACTTTTGAAAAATCTATTTGTCGAAGAGTCATAAATTTATAAATAGATTATTTGAAACCCAAAATGAACATGTGTCAACTAAATTAGGACCCAATTTGAACTTTTTTAAATTTGTGTACCTAAAATTTTCATGTTTAAATTAAGATATGAATAATAAAGGCTTTACAGAAATTGAAAGAGATATCAAAACCTCAAATGATTTTGGTTCTACTGAAAAGCCTTTAAAATCTAATAGAGTTGACATAAATGTTTTAAAATCAAAGCTTCAAAAGGAAGAGAGCAGGGAATTTAAGAAAAATATTTACACTCTCACTTTTTTAATTTCTATACTAGCTGTATTAGGTATTTATCTATCTTTATAATTAAATTTGCAAACTTTAAGTTATCATGGTTAAATGATATTGTGAAAAAAATTGATCCAATGGAAAGTAATAAAATTATTTCAAAATACTTAGAAACAACTACTCCAAAAAAACAAACGAAAAGTAGTAATATTAACGTATTATTAAATAGAGTGAAAATTAATCAAAAAAAAGAATTAAGAAAAAAACTTTATTTTTCTACAGCTGCATCCGCTGGATTAGTTTTATTTGGATTAATCTTATTTTAGTAGTAAAATTCTTTTAGTTATTTACTTAATTGATATTGAATCAATATATTAAACTATTATAAATTAATTTCATAAAGGCGGGGTAGCTCAGTTGGTTAGAGCGCGGGACTCATAAGCCCGAGGTCAGTGGTTCGATCCCACTTCCCGCTACCATATAAAAAAATTTTTAAATTATAATTATTTATTTTTTTAAAATTGATTTAAGTTTTATTAAATTCATAGATTGATTAAAAGGTAGTTTAAAATTTTTTTTTAATCTAGACTTTTTTATTTTAGAATTATATTTCTTTGCAAAATTATAAACAGATTGAGTTTTTCCGCCAACATTTACAATGCCTTGTTTATTTATTAAATTTGGTAATAATTTCGCAAAATCTTTATGGAACATGTAATTGGTTATTAAGTTTGTATAAGCAGAATTAAACTTAAACGGATACTCTGTCATAGTTACTCTTAAAATTAACGAGTTTTCGTACATTGATACAGAGCACTCTCCGCCTAATTTAGACCAACCATAGTTGTTAAATGGTTTTACTCCATCACTTTCTTTATAGTTTCCTTTTTCACCACTGTAAACATAGCCTGAGGATATATAAATAAGTTTTATATTAAATTTTTTACATGCTTTTACAATATTGGCAGTACCTATTATATTTAAATCGATACTTTTTGAGATATTAGTTTCATGCATTTTCATTGGTCTAGAAAGACCAGCACAATGTAATACTATCGAAGGTTTGAATTTTTTAAAACATTTTATTATAGAATTAAAATTGAGAATGTTACACTGATTCTTATTTCTAAAAATTAAGTTTAATTTTTTGTTTTCCTTCTTTAAAATTTTAGAAAATCTGCCATCACCGCCAGTAACAAGAATTTTTTTACTCATTTTATATATTTATCTTTAAATTCTTTGAAACTAATATTTTGTTTGTCTTTAGAAGAAATAATAAATTTTCTTTTTGGCCATTTAATTTTTAGAGTTGGATCATTATATTTAATTCCAATTTCACTATTTTTGTCTCTATAATTTGTACAGCTATAAATTACGTAATTATTATTATCTATTCCTACAAAACCGTGAGCGAAACCTGGCGGTATATATAGTGATCTCGAGTTTTTCTCACTAAGAATATTTTTATAACATTTTCCAAAAGATTTTGATTTTTTTCTAAGATCAACCACAACGTCAAATATTTTACCTTTTAACACTGATACATATTTGCCTTGAGACTTATTTGTTTGTATATGTAAGCCTCTTAATACATTTTTTTTTGAATAAGACATTACTATAAAAGGAAATTTTTTATTAATTTGTTTTTCTTTTAGAAGTTCTTGAAAATAACCTCTCTTATCATGGTACTTTTTATTTTGAATTATGTTCAATTTCTCTATTATGGTCATTTAATAAGATTTCTCAAATAATCTGAGTATTCACAATTACCATAAAATTTTATCGAATTTTTTACATGTTTTTTGGTTATCCATTTATTCAATAATGCTATTTCTTCTATACATGCAACTTTAAAACCTTGCCTATTTTCAATTGCTGACACAAAATCACTAGTCTTATAATAATCACTTATTGAGCCAGTATCTAACCAAGCCCCACCTCTTCCTATAAAGTCAGCTGATAATTTATTATTTTTTCTATATAAATTTAATAGATCTGTAATCTCCAATTCTCCTCTTTTCGAAGGTTTTAATTTTTTTGATAATTTTACGACATTATTATCAAAAAAGTATAAACCAGTAATTGCGAAATCTGAAAAAAACTTTTTTGGCTTTTCTTTTATCATTGTTATCTTATTGTTTTTAACCCTTGCAACACCATATTTTTCTGGCTTTTTAACTCTATGTAAAAATACTTTAGCTCCTTTATTAAGTTTTATAGAGTTGTTGAGCTTTTCAGACAAATATTGACCATAGAAAAAATTATCACCCAATATTAAAGAAACACCACTTCTACCAATAAATTTTTCACCCAAAATAAATGCATCTGGTAATCCTCTTGGCTTATCTTGTTCAACATAAGAGATTTTAACGCCCAAATTCTTTCCATCAGGAAGTAATTTTTTGTACTGATTTAATTGGCCTTTGTTTACAACAATTAATATATCTCTTATTCTTGCTAACATCAAAATCGATAAAGGATAATAAATTAGTGGTTTATCGTAAATTGGCAAAAGTTGTTTATTTACAGCTTTAGTAAGTGGACTCATTCTAGTTCCTTTTCCACCAGACAAAATAATTCCTTTTTTAATCATTTATTACCTAATCTTTTATTAATATCTTTTTTTGACAAAGATTTATAGTAGGATTTGTTATTTTTATACCAATTAAAGGTTAACTTAATCCCTTCTTCAAAATTCGTTTTTGGATACCACTTAAGATCTTTTTTTATCTTATTACTATTTAAAGCGTATCTAATATCATGACCAGGTCTGTCTTTGACAAAAACAATCTTTATATTTTTATCAAATTTATTTATGTGTTTAGAAACTTTTAATATTTTTTTGCACACTTCTAAATTATTTAAATTTTTATTAGAACCTATGTTATAAAATTCGCCACTTTTACCTTTTTGATAAATTTTAATTAACGCCTCACAATGATCTTTCACATAAATCCACTCTCTTGAATTAGAACCATTGCCATAGATAGGAAGTGGTTTGCTATTAAAAATATTATAGATTATTTTTGGAATTAATTTTTCAGGATGTTGTCTCGGTCCATAGTTATTAGAACAATTTGTCACTATTGCTGGAATTTTGTATGTCCTCACATATGAACTAATTAAGTGGTCTGACGCCGCTTTACTAGCTGCATAGGGTGAACTAGGTTTATATGGGTAATTCTCATTTGACCTACCTTTCAATATATCACCATAAACTTCATCAGTAGAAATATGAATTAACTTACATTTAAATCTTTTTGAATATTTCTTGAAAGCTTCAAGTAAATTATAAACACCGACAATATTACTTTCGATGAAACTTTCAGGATTATCTATAGATCTGTCAACATGAGTCTCAGCAGCTAAATTAAAGATACAGTCAGGCCTATATTTAAAAAGTATTTCATTAATCTTTTTATTTTTAATATCTAATTTAATAAATTTGTATTTTTTAGATTTTTTAAATTCCTTCGTATTGTAAAAGTTTGATGAATAAGTGACTTTATCAATATTTATCACATAGAATTTTTTCTTAATTAGTAAATCTATTAAATTACTGCCAATAAATCCTAGACCACCTGTAACAATTATTTTTTTCATTTGATAATTTTTTTTTACATTAATAGAAAGTATTAGTATAGTTGAATACACATATCATATGTCAATATCTAGGCAAAATTTAACAGCAGTAATAGTTACATTTAAGAGTGAAAATGTTATACATGATTGTATCAAATCAATTTCAGAAAATATAAAGATAATAATCGTAGATAATTCCAATGATCGAAAATTTAAAGAAAATATAGAAAAAAAATATAAGAATGTGGAATGTATATTGTCCTCTGAAAATTTAGGAATGGGATCTGGTAACAATTTAGGTCTTAAACATGTTAAAACAGATTATGCTTTTGTACTTAACCCAGATGTAATTTTAGAAAAAGATAGTATTGATGAAATAATCTTGTCATCACAAGAAATTGAGTCTTTTAGTATTCTAGCACCTATTTCAAATTCGGCTGAATATCCAAATTATAAATTTGATAAAAATCATGAGTATAACAATAATAATGCTTTTAAAGTAAAAAGTGTAGACGGTTACGCAATGCTGTTTAATTTAAAAAAGATGAATCAATTAGAAATTTTTGATGACTCTAAATATTTTGATGAAAATTTTTTTATGTATTTAGAAAATGATGATTTATGTAAAAGATTAAACGATTGTGGTGAGAATATTTATGTTGTGCCCAGATCAAAAATAAAACATTTAGGTGCTAAAGCAGTGGATGAGAAATACAGAGATGAGATTGAACTCTCGAGAAATTGGCATTGGGTCTGGTCAAAGTTTTATTATAATAAAAAGCATTTTAGTTTTTTTTCAGCTCTTCTAAATGGATTACCGTCCTTTATTTCTGCAATAGCAAAATTCTTATTTTATTTATTAATTATGAAAAGAAAAAAAAGTAAAGTATATTTAAAAAGAGTTATTGGTTTTATAAACGCTATATTAGGAAAAAAATCTTCATATAGGCCAAATCTAAATTTTGATTAAAATATTTTTTTTAATTCTTCTAGGGAAATTACCCTTAGATACAACTTATAATTTTCAAAATAATCTTTAAATTTTAATTTTTTTATAGGCTTATTAATTTGAAGAATTGAGGTATTTTTACTTTTTCTAATTATTCCGATACCCTGGTCTATTTCGCATGTAAAAATATCTAATTCATCACTTTGTCTTAAATCAACTATTGCTTTCCATGCATCACCATTCCATTGCATTCGGTATCTTGGGACCGCCTGCTTGCTTAAAGAGTCCGGCATACAGTCGT
This sequence comes from uncultured Pelagibacteraceae bacterium, assembly GCA_902523615.1. Lineage (GTDB taxonomy): Bacteria > Pseudomonadota > Alphaproteobacteria > Pelagibacterales > Pelagibacteraceae > Pelagibacter. The sequence continues at coordinate 38,827 of CABYZW010000005.1, forward strand.
GTACGAGTATTAAACCATTGTCATTTAAGCAATTAATTGAATTGAGAATATCTCTTTTGACTTGTTTATAAATATGTAATCCATCAATGAAGATGATATCAAACTTTTTTTTGTTATTTGAAAAAAATTGGTCACTAGTTTTTCTTATATTGCCACCGCGTACAGGATCAACTCCAGTTTTATTTTTTATATCTACTCTCGAGAAAAGTTGGTCTTTATCACAACCAATTTCTAAATAATCTGTATATTTATTTTTTTTTATAAGATAATCAATTAATTCTATACGACCATAATTTAATGGAAAATTAAATTTTAATTTACCTTTAAAATTTTCTACAAATAAAAGGTAATAAATTTTATTAATTATTTTTTGAAATTTATTTAGTTTTTCCATTTAAAATTTTAATGACCTGGAAATTTCATGAGACTTTCTACACTAAAACCTTTTTTCTTTAAATTGTTTGCACCATTTAGATCAAATAAGTCAATAACAAAGATAAATGCTGAAACTTTTCCTTTTGAAATCTCAATAAGTTTAGCAGCAGCCTCAGCTGTTCCCCCTGTTGCAATTAGGTCGTCTATAATTAAAACATTTTCATTTTTATTAATTGAATCTTTATGTACTTGAATTGTTGCTGTGCCATACTCTAGTTCAAAATCAACAGAATGAACATCTGCAGGAAGCTTGTCTTTCTTTCTTAGCATTATGAAAGGTTTATTTAATAAATAAGATACAGCTGAAGCAAAAACAAAACCTCTAGACTCAATAGCAGCAATTTTGTCAAATTTATATTTATTTGATTTTTCAACAATTTGATTAATTGTTTCTGCAAAAGCTTTTTCTTCTTTGATTAATGTGGTGATATCCCTGAACAAAATACCTTTTTTTGGATAATTGGGGATGGATCTAATAAAGTCTTTTAAATTCATAAGAGTAAATTATAAAAGTATAAATAAATTAATTTTATAATATGACAATAAGTAAATTAGCAATTATTGGTGGCAGCGGTTTATATGATGTTGAAGAGTTCAAAAATAGAGAATTATTAGATCTAAACACTCCTTGGGGAAAACCTTCAGACCAAATTTTAAAAACTAACTATGTTAATAAAGAAGTTTACTTTTTACCAAGACATGGAAGAGGTCATTTTATTTCTCCTTCAAAAATAAATTTTAGAGCAAATATTGATGCTCTTAAACAATTAGGTGTAACAGATATTGTCTCTGTATCAGCAGTTGGGTCTTTAAAAGAAGATTTGCCACCAGGAAAATTTGTAATTGTTAACCAATTTATTGACAGGACATTTTCAAGGGAAAAAACATTTTTTGACGATGAAATTGTTGCTCACGTTTCAATGGCACACCCTACATCTAACGGTTTAATGAATGCATGTGAGCACGCAATAAAAAAAGAAAAAATTGAATATCAAAGAAATGGCACGTATGTTGTTATGGAAGGACCTCAGTTTTCAACATTTGCAGAGTCAAATTTATATAGATCTTGGAAAGCAGATGTGATTGGCATGACTAACATGCCAGAGGCAAAATTGGCAAGGGAGGCGGAAATAAGATATGCATCAGTTTCTATGGTAACAGATTACGATTGTTGGCATCCAGATCATGAAAATGTTGATGTTCAACAAGTAGTAAAAATACTGTTAGGAAATGCTGCTAAAGCAAAAAATATGATTAAAAACTTAATAGAGAATTTTGAGAATCATATTGATCCAAAAGATCCAACAAATAATTGTTTAGATGTTGCAATTATTACTGCTCCAGAAAAAAGAACTAAAAAAACAAAAGATAAGTTAAGGACAGTGGCAGGAAGAGTTTTATTTGAATGAGCAGAATATTAGTTTTTTTATTTATTTATATTTTCTTCACTAACGCATATTCAAATTCAAAATTTGATGAAGATTTAAGAAAATTTTCAAAAAATAATGGATTTATAGATGATAAAGGCAAAGTTTATTCTGAAGAACAAATAACAGATAAACAAAATACAATTTTAGTTATTTACAATCATGGTTCACACAATGATCAGAGAACTGATAAGTGTACAGATCCAGCTAATAATGTTGCTAAAGTTATAAGAGAACTACATAACAAAAAAATAAAAAACTTTAATTTGAAAATTTATCGTTTTTGCACTGGTGCAAAAGGGTGGTCGAAAAAAGAGCAAACTAAAATGTGGAAAGCTCATGAAAAAAGTGGAAAATTAGCTATAGAATTAAAAGACAAAGATGGAGTCCCTTTAATTAATAAACAAAAACAAAATCAAAGGCGAAGAGTTATTAAAGAAAAAGTTGATAGCTTTATAGGACAAGGGTATAAAAATATTATTCTTGCAGGACACTCATCTGGAGGCTGGCAATCAATTAAAATAAAAGCAGAATTCCCTGAACTTGTTAAAGGTGTTATAGGTCTTAATCCAGGAGCAGGAGGTACAGTTAGAAATAGAAAAGATTGGCCTTGGTGGGAAGATGTAAGATATTATGGATTTGTTAAGGATTTATCTCAATTAAACGCAATCATTATGACACATGATAAAGATCATTTCAATTCTCCAAAAGATTATTCATTATTTTCAAATTTAGACTCTGTTAAATTTATAAATTTAACTGATTCAGGTTGTAAAAAAGCACAGCCTACTAATGATTATCATGGGATAACACTTACAAAATGTTACGCTGAGTATGAAAAGAAAAATAAAGATATAATTAAATATTTAAAAAAAATTTTCTAATATGAAAATCGCAAATAAAGAATATTGTACTATTTGGTTTGAAAATAATATTGTAAAAATAATAGATCAAACCAAACTTCCACATCAATTTGTAATTAAAGATCTAAAAAAAGTTGATGATGTTTTTAATGCAATTAAAACTATGGAGGTAAGAGGCGCTCCTTTAATTGGAGCAACAGCTGCTTATGGATTAGTCCTAGCTATTTTAGAAAATAATGATCAATCTTTTTTGAGTAAATCTGCAGAAAATTTAATTAATTCAAGGCCAACAGCCATTAATCTTAAGTGGGCAGTAGATAGAATGATGAATAAACTATCTGGGGTTAATAGTGAGAAAATTTTAGAAATCGCTAAAAATGAAGCTAAGGAAATTTGTGAAGAAGATATTAGTTTTTGTAAAAATATTGGATTAAATGGACTTAGAATAATTGAGGAAATTTATAATAAAAAAAAAGATACAGTAAACATTTTAACTCATTGTAATGCAGGATGGCTTGCAACAATCAATTGGGGGACTGCAACCTCGCCAATATATCATGCTCATAAAAAAGGTATCCCGGTTCATGTTTGGGCCGACGAAACAAGACCAAGAAACCAAGGAGCTAATTTGACATCATATGAATTAAATGAAGAAGGAGTTAAAAATACAATTATAGCAGATAATACAGGTGGAATTTTAATGCAGAGAGGTGAGGTTGATATGTGTATTGTTGGGACAGATAGAACTTTATCAAATGGAGATGTTTGTAATAAAGTTGGAACTTATCTTAAAGCACTAGCTGCTTATGATAACAATATTCCTTTTTATGTTGCTCTTCCAAGTTCAACAATCGATTGGAGTAATAAAAATCACAAAGAAATACCTATCGAGGAGAGAGATACAGAAGAATTGTCTAATATGGAAGGTCTTGATGAGCAGGGAAAAATAAAAAAAATCCAAATATACCCTAAGAACAGCAAGGCGATGAATTTGGCTTTTGATGTAACTCCTGCAAAATATATTACTGGATTGATTACTGAAAAAGGTATTTGTGATGCATCAGAAAAAGGACTGAAAGACTTATTTAAATGAAAAATTTAATTCAAAGAAATCAAATTATTGAATATTCTTTAAAATTAAATTCTACAAATCTTTCACCTCTTAGGTCGGGCAATATATCATTGAGAGGAGTAGAAGATGATAAAGAGGGATACTTAATTACTCCATCTGGAAAAAAATATGAAATACTAAAACCTGAAGATATTGTTTTTATGAGTTTAAATGAAGATGAAGAAAAAAACGACACAAACAACAAGCCTTCGTCTGAATGGAGATTTCATCGAGATATTTATATAAATAAAAAAGAAGCACAGGCTATTGTTCATAGCCATTCTCCACACGCAACAGCCGTATCTTCACATGGAAAACCCATCCCATCTTTTCATTATATGATTGCTCTTGCAGGAGGAGATGACATTAAATGTGCTGAATATGCGACTTTTGGAACTGAGGAGTTATCTAAAAATGTAATCAAAGCTTTAGAAAATAGATCTGCTTGTTTAATGTCTAATCACGGCCAGGTTGCTTTTGGAAAAAATTTAGAGGATGCATTTGAACTTGCACAAGAGATAGAAAATATTTGTCATCAATACATTATTGCTTTAAAATTAGGTCAACCTAAGATTCTTTCATTTAAGGAAATGAAAAAAGTTTTAGATAAGGCTAAAAACTATAAAAAAGGTTAAGATGATTAAAGTTGGGGAGCATATTACTTTAGATATTATAGGCACTACAAAAGAGTACGATCCTTCAGTCTATGAAAGAGTTATACATAAAATAGCTAAAGTAGCTAATGTAACTATATTAAATATTTCAAAATATAAATTTGAACCTCAGGGTTTTACTATTTTAGCTTTATTGGCTGAGAGTCATATTAGTTTCCATTCATTTCCAGAAAATGGAATAATTAGTTTTGATTTTTTTACTTGTGGGAAAATAAGTCCATCAGTAGCAATTGATATTGTTAAAAAAGAATTTGAACATAAAAGAATTGTCAAGAAAGAATTTAATAGAGATACCAGATCTCTTTACCATGATATTTATAGTTCACCTGGATTACAAAAATCATATGTTGTAAATGAAGTTTTAGAAGACTTTAAATCAAAAGTTGGTCAGCACATTGAAATTTTAGAATTAGAGCAATTCGGAAAATCTTTATTTATTGATGGTGAAATACAAGTTGCGGCATCAGATGAACATTTATATAGTTCAACCTTTGTTGCTGCAGGCTTAAAGTTAAATAAATCAAATGACAGAGCAGCAATAATTGGTGGAGGAGATGGTGGAGTTGCAAGAGAATGTATATCTAAAAGATTTAATTTTATAGATTGGTACGAATTAGATCCTGAAGTTGTAGAAGTTTGTAATAAACATCTTGGTAATATTGGAAAAAAATCTACTGAGAAGAATTCAGTAAAATGTGTATGGGGTGATGCTTTTGAGAGTATAAAGTCGGTCAACGAAGATACATATGACCATATTTTTGTCGATTTAAATGATGATCAGTTTTGCATTGAACTTGCTGCTAAAAATATGGACTCTTTATTAAGAATACTCAAACCCAAAGGAGTTATTACTGCTCAAGTTGGTAGCCAAGACAAAAAACCTCTTCAAGTTGAAAATTGGTTAAACGTTTTTAACCATCATTTTGGAAATACCAATTTATCTAGAGTTTATGTGCCTAGTTTTGATTGTTCTTGGAATTTTTCATCTTCTATAAATCACTAAATTTTTCTTTTTTAAATCTCTAATTTGTGAAATACTAATTCTTTATTAAAGGAGATAATAATGAATATATTTAAAAAAACTATTTTTTCAGTTTTATTTTCTATATTAGTAATAGGTAACGTAAATGCTGATAAAATAAAAATCGGAACAGAAGGTGCTTATCCTCCTTGGAATTCCAAAAATGAGGCAGGTAAGCTTATTGGTTTTGAAGTTGAATTGGCTTGGTCACTATGTAGATACATGGGTAAGCAGTGTACAATTGTTGAACAAGACTGGGATGGAATGATACCAGCTTTAATCATGAGAAAATTTGATGCGATAATGGCAGGAATGTCTATTACTGCTGAAAGACAAAAAGCTATTAGTTTTTCTCAAGGTTATGCAGATGAAGTTGCATCTCTAGCTGTAATGAAAGGTTCAAGTCTTGAAGGTTTAGATACACCAGCAGGTATTAATTTAACTAAACCAAATTCAGATGCTAAAAAAGCTTTAAAAACACTTACTGGAGCATTAGCGGGTAAAACTGTTTGTGTTCAAACTGCTACAATTCACCAAAACTTTTTAGACTCTGGTGATGTTGGTAAAGTAAATGTTAGAACTTACAAAACTCAGGATGAAGTTAACTTAGATTTAGCATCAGGAAGATGTGATGCTGCATTAGCTGCTGCTGTTGCATTTAGTGATTATGCAGAAAAATCTGGTAAACCAGTGGTATTAACTGGGCCAACTTTTTCAGGTGGAGCATTCGGTAATGGAGTTGGAGTTGGTATCAGAAAAGATGATACAGAACTTTTAAAAGCTTTTAACAAAGCAATCAATCAAGCGAGAAAAAACGGAGATATTAGTAGAATTGCTACTAAATGGTTTGGTTTCGACGCTTCAATGTAATTAAATTTTAGATTTGGCGACTATAATGTATAGTCGCCAATCTGTATGGAACTTCTAGCATTTGGAGATACTGGTTGGGGTGATGAATTATTCTATGCAACCCTGATGACAATAGCTGTCTCAATAACAGCAATGATGATAGGTTTTCTTTTTGCATTAATTTTCACCCCTTTAAAATTATCTCAAAATAAGTTTTTAAATTTTATAGCCAATTCTTACACCACGATAATAAGAGGAGTTCCAGAATTATTAGTAATTTACCTTTTCTTTTTTGGTGGAACTGGTGCAGTCATGTTTGTTGCATCAATATTTGGTTATAATGAATATATTGAAATAAATGCATTCATCACAGGGGCATTTGCAATTGGAATAATCTCTGGTGCTTATTCAACTGAGGTTTTTAGAGGAGCAATTCAATCAATTGATAAAGGTCAGTTTGAAGCTGCTAATGTATTAGGTCTAAATAAATTTGGAAAATTTTTTAAAATCATTTTACCTCAAACATTAAGATTAGCTATTCCAAATCTAAGTAATGTTTGGCAAATAACACTTAAGGATACCTCTTTAATTTCAGTTACAGGTTTAGTTGAGATAATGAGACAATCATATATTGCTGCTGGATCAACAAGAGATCCATTATTCTTTTATTCATTCGCTGCAGTTTTATATTTATTACTTACTTTTGTAAGTATGAAATTAATCAATAGACTAGAAGTCAAATATAGTAGGGGTTACTAATGGATCTTGAATTAATGATAAGTAGTTTTCCAAAGTTAATTAATGCGGCTGTAATAACTTTAAAACTTCTTTCGGTTTCTTTAATAATAGGATTATTCATTGGACTATTTTTTGCAATTCTAAGATTAAATAAAAATATATTTATTAATAAATTTGCATATGGATATTCTTATGTTTTTAGAGGGACACCACTTTTGGTACAAATTTTTATAATTTATTTTGGATTAGGCCAGATTGAATATTTAAGATCAACAGTTTTATGGGTAATTTTAAAAGAACCATATTGGTGTGCAATTATTGCTTTCGCTTTAAACACAGGCGCTTATACTTCTGAGATATTAAGATCAGCATTTCAAACAATTAAACGTGGAATATTAGAGGCTGGTAAAAGTTTGGGTATTTCTAACAAAGTAATTTTTTATAAAATTCAAATACCAATCGCTATCAGACAGTCATTACCAGCCTACGGAAATGAAATTATCTTAATGATGAAAGGAACCTCCTTAGCTAGCACAGTTACTTTAATGGATCTTACAGGTGTTGCAAAATATATTATTTCAACAACTTTTAAACCAATTGAGGTATTTATAGTTGCTGGAGGGATTTATTTATTTATGACTTTTATGATACATAATGTGATTAAATTTTTAGAAAAAAAATATAGTTTTAATTAAAGTATAACTAAATCTAATTTTTGTTTACCAAGTCTTTTATTACTATTTTCTGTAACCAAGTAAGTTTCACCTAGATTCATAGCCAATTGGTTATCTGAATCCATTAATATCATGTGCATAAAAAAAATGTTTCCGGGCTGAATTACATAAGGATTGTTTGTATAAATCATTGGCCAATCCATCCAATTTGGAGCGAATGTATTCCCAAGTGAGTATCCACAGGCGTTCATTCGAGCTTTATTGAAACCAAGATCATCAAATGTTTTTGCGTGTATATCAAAAACTTCTCCAATTTTATTTCCAGGTTTTAATTTATTTTCACAATTTTCAAGAGCTTCAACACATGCTTCATGCATTTTGTAATGTTTAGGGTCTGGTCTACCAATAGGTATGGTTCTAAACATTGCAGAATGATAATGTCTAAAAGTACCAGCCCATTCAATAGTCAGTTGATCTTGATCATTTAAAATTTGTTTTTCAGCTTGATATCGGCATAGAAGAGCATTTTTACCTGAACCAATTATAAATTCATTTGCAGGATAATCTCCACCACCTTCGAATATCACTCTATTCATTTCTGCTAATATCTTAGACTCACTAACACCAGCTTTTGCGTGTTTCCATACTTCGTTTAAAGCTTTATCTGCAAGTTCTGCAGCTTTTTTTACATATACAATTTCCTCTTCAGATTTTATAACTCGCAATTTTGTTATTAAGTCTGATTTATCTTGAAGAGAACAATAATTAGCTAAGGATTTGTTTAAACGAAGAGCATTATGTCCAGTTAAACCGTAAGCTTCATATTCAACTCCTAATTTTTTTCCTTTAAGATTTAATTGATTTAAAATATCTTTAAGATCATCAGTTGGATTTGATCCCTCTTTATCAACCCAAATTCTGATATTTTCAATATTTGAAGTATTTTGAGCCTGTCTTAAATCAGGAGCTCTAGTAAGTAATATTATATTTCCACTTTTATCTAATATTAATGTTTGAAAAAAGACATAACCAAAAGTGTCATAACCTGTAAGCCAATACATGGACTCCTGTCTAAACATTAACAATGCATCGAGGTTTTGCTCTTTCATTGAGTCTAAAACTTTATTTTTTCGATTAAAAAACTCTTTTTTTGAAAAATGAAGCGCCATTAGAATGGTTTAATAATTAGTATATTCTTTTATCTCTTTGATGACTGAACCGGTATGATTATTAATTTCTAGTTTTATTTTTGCTCTATCATCATTAAAAAAATGTACGTCTCTTGAAAGTTTAATGAATTTTTCTCCGAAATCTTTGTCCTTTTCACATTGTCTTTTTTCATCCTCGATAATCCACAGCTTAGAATTTATTTCTTTAAGCGATTGATAAAGATCATCAAGTTTATCATCAGATTTTATATTCTTATTGAGTTGGTCTTTTAAAATAGAAAGTTCATTCTTAATAAATTTTAGTTTTTCTAGGTCTTTAATTTTTACTTGTTTGATTTCTAAAATTGAAATCTTATCCAAAAGTTCGCCTATTGAGACTTCTACTATAATTTTATTCATAAAATTTAATACTGTGCTATCTTGTTATAAATATGTCTAATATTTTAATTATTAAACACGGATCATTAGGAGATATAGCTCAAGCAAGTGGTGCAATTCAAGATATATATGAAAATTATAAAAATGATCAAATTCATATATTAACAACTAAACCTCACCTCGAATTATTTAATAAAAGCCCTTTTATTCATAATGTGATTTTAGACAAAAGGTTGCCTAAATATAATTTAATTTATCTATATTTTTTAATGCGAGAAATTAAAAAATATAATTTTTTAAAATTTTTTGATCTTCAAAATTCATCAAGGACATCATTCTATAAAAATATTTTGCTACCTAAAGCTACAAGTGAGAAGTGGTCTAGTTCTTATACGACTCTTCCAAAAGATAAAAGTAAAATTGAATTTGATAAGCGATCAGTACTTGAGAGATTTGATTTTCAATTAAAAACATCAGGATTAAAAACATTTAATACTTTAAAACCTGATTTTAGCTGGGCCTCTTCAAATATAAGCGAAATTATTAATCATTATAGTTTAAAAAAATATATTCTACTTTTTCCTTTTTGCTCTCCACATCTAACTATTAAGAAATGGCCTTATTATAATGATCTAATAAAACTCTTTTTAAATAAGTTTGGAGAAGAATTTAAGATTATAATAGCGCCAGGCCCTAAAGAAATAGATGAAGCAAAAAAAATCAATGCAATTAGTATTTTAGATAATGGAAATGCATTAAATGTTTCTCAATTAACTGCACTCATTAAAGATAGCTCATTTGTAATTGCAAATGATACAGGGCCAGCTCATATTGCTGCTCATGTAGGAGCTAAGGGTTTAACTTTATTTGGAAAACATACAACTGCATACAAAGTAAGTATTGAAAGAGAAAATTTTAAACCGATTGAGGTTAGTGACCTTAAAAATCTAAGCGCAGATAAAGTTTTTCAAAGGTCTTTACAAATTATTTAGATATTAAATTTTCTTAAATTTTTTTAAAATAAAAGGTAAAATTATTACAATCGAGAGAATTCTCAAAAAATGATGATAGCTCACAAATATTGGATCAATATTGTAAGCAACACTTATTACAACCATTTCATGTATACCACCTGGAGCAAAACTTAAAAAGGTAGGAATAAAATTAAACCCTAAAAATTCTTGTAAAAGATAAGCTGTAATCATTGCAACTATAACTAAAATTGTACTAACAATTACTCCATGAAAAATAAAAAATAACAATTCTCGCATTTTCAAACCATTGAGTCGGCTTCCCAATGCTGTACCTAAAAATATAAAAGCTATGTTTATAAAAGTGTTCGGAAATCTAGCATCTACAATTTCAAAAGTATAAAGAAGACCAGACAGAGCCATTGCTCCAATTAATGTTGGTGAGGGTATATTTAATTTTTTTAATAAAATAGCAAAAATTATACAAACTATTATTAGAAATGTAATTTCATAAAAATATTTTGTGTCGTAAATATTTGTGAAATTGTAACCAGCTATCTCAGAAAATCCAAAATTGTTAATAAACAAAATAGGGACAAAACTGACAATAAAAATGACTCTTGTTGCTTGAGGAATTAATACTCCTTTATAATCTTTTTTTTTTCCAAATTCTAATAAAGCAGCAGAAATTGGGACAAAGGCACCAGGTAATGCGGCAAGAACAGATACTAGTTTTTCAAATTTACAAATCTTATAAAAATAATATCCAGCTAGTATTGTACTTATGATAGTACAAATTAGCATCGCTATAGATGAATAAATCCATAAATGTATTTTATATAGCAAAGTAACATTTAAAGTTCCGCCTAATATTATTCCAACTATTAAAAAAACCGGATTTAACAATTTAGTCGGAAAAATTATATTGTATTTTGTAAAAGCAAAACAAAGATTTAGTATTAATGAACCTAGAAGCCATGGAAGTGGTAAACCTACTAAAGTTCCAATATATCCACCAACTATACCTATAAGTATCGCCTTATAGCTTTTTTTTAAATCTTTTAAAATTTCAGAAAAATGGAAAAAAATATTAAAATTCAACATTTGTAATAAGTATTTATATTAAATAAGTTAAAAAAATAGACATTTATTACGCCAAGATTTTCTTTTAGCTATATTGCTTATTGACTAAAGTTTCTATTTAAGGTTATTTTTTAAATATATTAATTAATTAGAGGGATAAAAATGATTAAAAAAATACAAAGTGTTTTCTTATGTTTTGCGTTAGTAGTTACTTCTATAGTAGGAATTGGGCAAGTCGCAACAGTTGCAACTGCTGCTGATTTTCCATCCAAACCAATTGAGGTTGTAACTCATGCTGGTTTAGGTGGAGGAACTGACACTACAGCAAGAATGTTATTAATTCGAACAAGAAAAAATCTGAAAAATAATGCCTACATAACTCCAAAAAAAGGAGATAGTGGAAATAAGGCTATGTCATATGTCAAATCAAAGCCAAAAGATGGACATACAGTTTTAGCTATTACTCCTACTCACTTATTTAGAATGGCAAGAGGTGAAGCTGCATTAACAATAGATGATTTTGTTGGAGTTGCTAGAACTACAGTTGACCCAATTGTTATCTTCGTAAATGCAAAAAGCCCCTACAAAACAATTGAGGATTTAATTAAAGCTGGAAATAAAAAACCTATTAAATATGGTGGAACTAATGTTGGAAGTGTTGACCATATTTCAGGTCTAATTTTTGCAAGAGAAGCAAAAACAAAAATAGCTTTTGTACCTTTTGAAGGTGGAGGAGCAATTATGACAAGCTTAGTAGGGAATCAAATTGAAGCTGCAGGTCTCAACTTGGATGAAGGTAAAGATCAACTTGATGCTGGAGAATTAAGAGTATTAGCTGTTATGGCAGACCAGAGAATGGCTGCTCTTCCTGATACTCCAACTTTGAAAGAAAAAGGTATCAATGCATCTTTTGCAACTGTTAGAGGAGTTGTTGTTTTAAAAGGAACACCTCAAAGTGCAATTGATAAACTTGAAAAAGGTTTTCTTAAAGCGATGAAGCATCCTGTGTATCAAAACTACTTACAAGGTGCAGGTTTAGATTCTTCTAGTGTCGCAGGTGCAAAAGCTTGGGATACTGAAATTAAATCTATTTACAAAGAAGCGAGAGCTGCTTTAGTAAGTTTAGGTTTAGCTAAATAGTCACATTTATTTTCAACGGGAGTTTCAAACTCCCGTTGAAACTCTCAAATGATAAAAGATATAAAAATCTTAAGTGTTATAATATTAATTTCGATAATTCTTTTTGGATATACGTTTACGTTTGATGAGGTTCCTGAAATTTTAGCTCAAGGCATGCAGCCAACAATGATGCCGAGGTTAATTTTTTCACTTATAATTTTTTTATGTTTTTTCCAAATTTATCAAAACAAATCTCTTAAATCTGAAAATAAAGGATTAATCAAAAGCAACGCATTTATTACATTCGGATATACATTATTTATAGTCTTAATTGCAGATAAGTTAGGTTTTTTAATATCTGTATTTCTTTTTACTTTAATAACTCCAATTCTTTGGCAAAGAAAAGATTATGTAAAAATTACATTATATTCATTATGTATGACAATATTTGTATTTATTTTTTTTACTCTGGTTCTTCAATTAAAGTTTCCACAAGGAATTCTTGAAGAATTTATAATTAGGAATTTTTATTAATGGATATTTTTTCTAACATCTCATTAATATTAGATACAAAAACATTAGCTTTAATATTGGGTTCGACTATTACTGGAGTTCTTATTGGAGCTTTACCTGGCTTAAGTTCTGGAATGGCAATTGCTTTATTGTTACCTTTTACAATTTATCTCGAACCAAGCCAAGCAATTGCAGCAATGGCAGCTTTATATTGTGGTGGTACATTTGGTGGATCGATAACAGCAATACTAATTAATGCTCCAGGAGCTCCACCGGCAGCGGCTACAGCTTTTGATGGTTTTCCTATGGCTCAAAAAGGACAAGCAGGAAAAGCATTAGGCATGGCAGCAGTATCTAGCGTAGTAGGCGGCGTCATATCTTTAATGGTTTTAATTACATTTGCTCCAACCTTAGCCCGTATTGCCTACAAATTTGGTCCCCCAGAATATTTTGCCTTAGCTATATTTGGTTTGTCAATGCTTGCTTCTATAAGCTCAAAATCACCAGTTAAAAATTTAATTGGTGGTCTAATAGGATTATTTGTTGCAACAATTGGTGTTCATTTAACAACAGGTATCTCAAGATTCACATTCGGAGTTGATGAACTGTTTGAAGGAATTAGTTTTGTTCCAGTCTTAATTGGATTATTTGCTATGTCAGAAATATTAGTGCAAGCATCTAAAAGTGAACTATTGCTGGAAAGAATAAAATTTTCAGCAATTAAGTTACCTTCTATAACTGAATTTAAAAGTTGTGGTAAATCAATTTTAAGATCATCAGGCATTGGGACTTTTATTGGTATTTTACCAGCTGAAGGTGGAACAGTCAGTGCAATGATTGGATACAATGAGGCTAGAAGATGGTCTAAGAATAAAGAAAATTTTGGTAAAGGAGAAATAGAAGGGGTTGCAGCACCTGAGTCTGCAAATAATGCAGCGACAGGTGGTGCTATGATACCAACATTGGCTCTTGGTATCCCTGGATCAGCGACAACAGCTGTAATTCTTGGTGGGTTTCAAATTCATGGTTTAAGAGCAGGACCATATTTGTTTGAGCAACAACCTGATCTTTTATACACAATTTTTTACGGGATGTTATTAGCTAATTTTATTTTTTTAGTTTTTGGATTAATGGGAGCTAAAATTTTTTCTAGAATTTCTTTGATTCCAAGAGGTTATTTATGGCCATCTGTTTTTGTTTTTTGTTTAGTTGGATCTTATGGTTTGTCACAATCAATGGTTGATGTTTACATAATGTTAATTTCTGGAGTGATGGGTTTCTTTTTAAGAAGATATGGTTTTTCTCCTGCACCAATAATAATGGGTATAGTCCTAGGAGAATTGGTTGAAAATTCATTAGCCCAATCTATAATAATTTTTGATCAAAATATTTTCATGTTTTTCACAAGACCAATATGTTTATTATTTTTTAGTTTAACATTTTTAAGTTTATTTTACAGACCGATTAAAAATTTAATAATGAAAGGAAAAAAAGATGAGTAAAGCATTCACCCCTAATATAAAAACAAAAAAAGGAAAAAACTTAACTAAATACGTCACTCAATTTATATATAAAAATAAATACAGTAATATCCCAAAAAATGTAATTGAATTAGCAAAGAAACATATATTAGATGGGTTTGGACTTGCCTTATCTGGTTCGGTTGCAAGAACTGGAGAATATCTTTTTAAAAATATAAAAAAAAATTCTGCAAAAGGAAAAGCTACAGTAATAGGATCAAAAATGAAATTACCCAGTCAATTTGCTGCCTTGGCTAATGGAGTAGGTATTCATTCAGATGATTATGATGATACTCAATTAGCTGTTGCAAAAGATAGGGTATATGGATTGTTAACCCACCCAACTGCGCCATGTTTGCCAAGTGCATTTGCAGAAGGTGAAATTCATAAGACAAATGGCAAAGATTTTCTAAATGCTTATTTAATTGGTGTTGATGTTGAATGTAAAATTTCAGAAGCCATGTCTCCAAGACATTATCAACATGGTTTTCATTCTACAGCAACATGTGGAACATTTGCATCTGCAGCAGCTGCTTCAAAAATTAGAAAATATAATTTTAATAAAATCTTAAGATCTATTGGTATTGCAGCATCCTTGAGTGCAGGATTAAGGGAAAATTTTGGAACCATGACTAAACCATTACATGCAGGAAGAGCGGCAGAAAGTGGAGTAGTTGCTTGTGATCTATCTAATTATGGCTGGTCATCAACTGATAAAATTTTAGAGTCTCCTAGAGGTTTTTTTCAAGCTCATGGGGGTGGTTATGATATAAACGCTATTAAAGGAAAACTAGGAAGACCATGGACTTTTTCGAAACCTGGCATATCAATTAAACCTCATCCGTGCGGATCCTTAACTCATCCAGGAATGACAAAAATGTTAGAATTAATCAAAGAACATAACATAATGCCAGATCAAGTTTTAAAAGTCGATGTAGGGACAAATCATAATATGCAAAATGCACTTATTCATCATAGACCAAAAAATGAGTTTCAGGCAAAGTTTAGCATGGAATATTCAATGGCAATTTTGTTGATTGAGAGAAGAGCTTATATCCCAGAATATCAGGACAATAGAATTAATAAATCTGACGTACAAAAAATGTTAAGAAAAGTTAATTTTTATAAAAACAAAACAGCCGAAGCCGCAGGTTATGATAAAATGACAACTATAATTGATATCTATTTAAAAAATGGAAAAAAGATATCTGGTAGAGGAGATTTTGGAAAAGGAAGTCCTGCCATTCCAATGTCTTATGATGAGGTTGCTGATAAATTTTTAGGTTGTGCTGAATTTGCTAAATGGCCAGTAACAAAATCAAAAAAAATAATTAAATTAGTAAAAAATTTAGAAAAGATTAATGATATAAGGATACTTGGTAGGTTATTGAGTAAATAATTACAATTTCAATTAAAAGTTGTGTAAGTAAATTTTAAGTTGCATTAAAATCAATACTATAATTATAATTATTTTTTTAAATTAAGGAAGGAAATAAATAATGATAAATATAAAAAAAATAGTTTCAGTATTTTTTTCAGCACTTCTTTTAATCTCAGCAACAACTACAAATTCAATTGCAATTGATAAAATTCATTTTGTTATTGGTGGTGGTGCTGGAGGTGGTTGGGATGGAACTGCTAGAGGTACTGGAGAAGCTTTAACGAAAGCTGGTTTCTTAAAAAGTGCATCATTTGAAAATATGTCAGGTGGTGGTGGAGGTAAAGCACTTGCTTATATGATTAATACTAAGCCTGAAAATACAATCTTAGTGCAATCTACTCCTTTAGTTTTAAGATCAATCACAAGACACAAAGGTTACGTAAGTGGTAGTGGTACTTTATCTTACAAAGACGTTGTGCCAATAGCCGGAGTAATAGGAGATTATGGTGCAATAGCAGTTGCTAAAAGTTCACCTTATAAAAACTTTGAGGATGTTGTCAAGGCTTATAAAGCAGACCCCAATTCAATAAAAATGGCTGGAGGCTCTGTTAGAGGAAGTATGGACCATTTAATTGGTGCTTTAGCATTTCAAGCTGCAGGAGCAAATCCTAATGACGTAGCTTATATTCCTTATGATGCAGGCGGAAAAGCATTAGCAGGACTATTATCTGGTGAAACTCAAATTATTTCTACTGGTTTAGGTGAATTAATGGGAGCAAGAGACCAGGTGAGAATAATTGGTATAACAGCACCTGACCGAGTCTCAGATGCGCCAGACGCACCAACACTTAAAGAACAAGGGTATGATGTTCAGTTTGTTAACTGGAGAGGATTTTTTGGCCCTCCAGGTATGAGCAATAAAGATAAAAAAGCTATTGCTAAAATGTTAGGTGATGTTCAAAAAACTCCTGAGTGGGAAACTGTTAGAGCAAGAAATGCTTGGGTTAATATTTATAACCCTGATAAAAAGTTTGTTAAATTTTTAAAAACACAAACTAACGAAATGACAGCTCTTATGAAAAAACTAGGAGTTATTTAATCCACAGGATTAATTAATTTAAAGAGCAGTGAATATAAATACTACTAAAATTATATCACTGCTCTTTTTTATTTTTTCAGCATTTTATCTATATACTGCTTATCAAATTCAAGTTTTTGCATTTGATGAAAATGCCCCTTTTAATGCAAGAACTTTTCCGATCTATCTCGGTTATGCAGGATTATTCTTTTCAGGTTTAAAATTAATTTTACCTGATCCAGATACAATTAAAGTTGAGCATAGAAACTTGGCGTACAAGAAGACCTTACTACTTATAATCGTTTCAATTATTTATGGAGCAACAATTTTAAAAGCTGGTTATTTTTTAACTACTTCATTATTTCTTTTATCTTCATATTATTTTTTAGGTGAAAGAAGATGGTTTTTAATGTTTTTTCTTTCTTTCCCATTTGTTGCGGCATTTATGTATTTTATTCATGGCATTCTTGAAATTTACTTGAGGGATCCTTTTTTACAGTCGATTGGAGTAATGGGATGATCGAAGGAATTCTAATTGGATTAAAAACAGCTCTAACGTTTCAAAATATTTTTATGGTTATGATTGGTTGTTTTTTTGGAACAGTAATAGGCATGTTACCAGGACTTGGTCCAATGACAGCGATTGCCTTGATGATACCGATTACTTATGGATTTGATCCAGCTACTGGTTTAATTTTAATGGCTGGTGTTTATTATGGAGCTGTTTTCGGTGGCTCAACATCATCAATATTATTAAACGCTCCAGGAATTCCAGGTACAGTTGCTACTGCATTTGATGGATATCCAATGGCTCAACAAGGTAAAGCTGGAAAAGCATTAGCAATAGCAGCATGGAGCTCATTTGCAGGAGGAACATTATCAGCAATTTATCTATTATTTATGGCTCCAAGTTTGTCAAAAGTAAGTTTATCTTTTAGATCTCCAGACTATTTTGCTCTAATGATTTTAGGCTTGACTGCTATCGCAGCTTTCTCATCAAAGGGTCAATTTTTAAAAGCAATGATGATGGTAGTTTTAGGATTAATGTTAGCATCAGTTGGACAAGATTCATTATCTGATATTACAAGATTTACTTTTAATAATATGAATTTGACAGATGGAATAAGTTTCGTACTTATTGTAATGGCAACCTTTGCAATGAGTGAGGCATTGTCAATTATTTTAAAAAGAAATGATCCAACGGCAACAGCTAAACAAGTTTCATTAACAGAGTTAGGCTCAATTAAAATAAATAAAGAGGAACGGGGAAAAATGTACAAAACAATCCCTAGGTCATCCATTATAGGATTTTTAATTGGTGTTTTACCTGGCGCAGGTGCAACTATAGCTTCGTTCTTAGCTTATGGCATGGAAAGAAATTTAGTAAAAGACGAAGAGAAAGAAAAGTTTGGTAAAGGCAGTGTTAATGGCTTATCTGCTCCAGAAACTGCTAATAACGCTGCTTGCTCAGGATCATTCGTCCCAATGTTAACTCTTGGGATCCCTGGAAGTGGAACGACAGCAGTTATGCTTGGAGCTCTTTTAGGTTTTGGAATTCAACCTGGGCCAAGACTTTATATGACTAATCCAGAAATTTTCTGGTCTGTCATTATGTCTATGTATGTTGGAATGGTTATCTTGCTAATATTAAATCTACCATTGATACCTTATATAGCCAGAATTTTAGCAGTTCCAAAGAATTATTTAATCCCATTAATTTTATTTTTTTCAATGACAGGAATTTATGTAATGTCATTTAATAACTTTGATATTTATCTAATGATAGGAATCGCTGTTGTGGCTACATTTTTAAGATTATATGATTTCCCAATGCCTCCTTTAATTTTAGCTTTTATTTTAGGTGGCTTGATGGAAGAAAATTTAAGGAGGTCTTTACTTTTAAGTAATGGATCTTGGGAATTTTTATGGGACAGAACTCTTACAGTTTGTATTTTAGCAACAACAATACTTATTGTTGTTTGGCATGTTTATAAAACTTTAATAAAAAATAAATCTTAATTAATAATCTTTTTATATTCTTCTAATATTTTATCCCACTGAAACTTGGAAACATATTCTTTTGCATTTTTGCCAAATTCTAAATATTTTTTATTCTCAATCATAGAATTCAATGACGAATAGATATCATCTAGATTATTTCCATCACAAATTAAACCTGTTTTACCATTTTCTATTGCATCAGATGCGCCCCCATCTTTACCCCCTAAAGATGGAATTCCATATTGAGCTGCTTCTATATAAGCAATACCAAAACCCTCAACAGAGGTTTTGTGGATTACAGAGGGCATAACAAATATATTTGATTTTGAGATTAAAGCGTTTTTAAGATCTGTACTAATATCTTTAAAAAACATAACTTGAGTACTTAAATCAAGTTCTTGAACTAATTTTTTTAAATTTTCCTCCTCATCACCATAACCAATGCAAATATAAACAATATCAGGATACAACTGTTTTAAATTTCTAAGTGCCATCATTACTCTTTCGTGATTTTTTCTTTTATCAAATCTAGAAACAGTGATTAAACGAGGTGTCTTTGTTTTAAGTAAACTATCAACTTTTTCTAAAGATTTTTTATTTAATTCCTCAGTAGGCTTTACGCCTGGATTAATCACTAAAACTCTATCCTCTCTTAATCCATTGTTTATAGCAAGGTTTTTGGTATATACTGAA
>CABYZW010000006.1 GCA_902523615.1 uncultured Pelagibacteraceae bacterium
GACTTAATATATAACTATCATTTTCATCTATTTCTAAATCTTTAATTCCATAATTTTCTGAGATTTTTTTAGTGAAGTACTTTATCAACAAAGGAATGTCTGAAACCCTTTCATTTAAAGGTTTTATGTTAATTTCAAAAACATTTAATCGATGGTAAAGATCTTCTCTAAAGTTACCTATTGTTATTTCCTCTAAGATATTTTTACTAGTAGAGCAAATTAGCCTTACATCTACATTAAGTGTGTTATTACCATTTAATCTTTTAAATTTTTGATCAGTTAAAACTCTTAAAATCTTTGATTGTATATCAAGAGGAATTTCAGAAACTTGATCGATTAATAAAGTTCCTTGATTCGCTTTTTCTAGAGCTCCATAGGAAATCGATCCGTTATTCTTTTCCTCTCCAAATAACTCTAATTCATATTTATTTGAGTCAAGTAAAGCTCCATTTAAAATTATAAATGGTTTATCTTTTCTTCTTGACTTTTTATGAATTTTTCTTGCTATCAACTCTTTACCAGAGCCTGAAGGTCCATTAATTAATACTCTACTATCAGTTATTGAAATTTTGTCAATTTGATCTCTAATGCTAGAAATATTTTTGCTATTTCCAATTAATTCATATGAAGAAAATA
Organism: uncultured Pelagibacteraceae bacterium; assembly: GCA_902523615.1. Taxonomy (GTDB): domain Bacteria; phylum Pseudomonadota; class Alphaproteobacteria; order Pelagibacterales; family Pelagibacteraceae; genus Pelagibacter. The sequence continues at coordinate 637 of CABYZW010000006.1, forward strand.
ATTTATTTTCATACTCTTTATTTTCAGACTTAAGTTTAATATTCTCTACTGCTCTAGTTATGAAGTTGAGCAATCTAGCTTGATCAAAAGGTTTTTCAACAAATTCAAAAGCTCCATGTTTAAGAGAATTAACTGCCATTTCTATGTTAGCGTGGCCAGTTATAATTATCACAGGCACATCTTTATTTTTAGATTTTATGTGTGCTAAAAGTTCAATTCCATCATTATCTCCCTTATCTAGTTTGACATCTAAAATCGCAAGATCTGGAATTTTTTTATCTATTTCTTTTAATGCTTGGCTATAATTAGCAGCAATTCTTGTTTTATATCCTGCATCAGTTATCAATTCATTAAGTATGTTTCTAATATCAGAATTATCGTCAACTATTAAAATTTCTATTGCCATTTAATTTAAATTTTATTTCTATTTTAGCTCCCTCGATGATTGGTATAAATAAAAGTTCTCCATTATGATCATTAATAATCTTGTTAACAATTGATAAACCCAAACCAGTACCATTTTTTTTTGTAGTAAAATACGGGTTCAAAATTTTTTTTAAATCATTTTTGATTTCTTCAAATCCAATTCCATTATCTATAAGTATGAATTTAATATGGTCATTATTAGATAAAATTTCAATTGAAATTTTCTTATTAAAAATAACCTTTTTTTCAGCTTTTTGCTGAATACTTTCGATAGAATTTTTTATCAGATTGAAAAAAACTCTATTTAACTGTTCTTTATCACAATTAAATAAAATTTCCTTATGATCATTTATAAACTCAATTTTTATAGTATGATCAATTTCAGATAAAAGTTTTATACTCTCAGAGATTATCTTTATCAAATTATTATTCTTAAAAACCGGCTTAGGCATTCTTGCAAAATCTGAAAATTCATTAACCAAACTCTCTATTTGTTTTATTTGGTTATTAATAATCTTTAAATTTTCTTTGAAATTAATTTTTTCTTTTGACATCAATTGATCAGTATATTTTGTTTTCATTCTATCTATAGTCAATTGAAGTGGAGTGAGTGGATTTTTAATTTCATGAGCTAATTTTCTTGCTAAACTACCCCAGGCTTCATGTCTTTCATTAATTATTAATTTTTCCTGTTGATTTTTAAGTCTACTAATCATTGAATTAAAATTTCTATTTAAGATTTCCAGGTCTTTATCTGTCTTTATTTCAGGAACCTTGGTATTCAAATCTCCATCACCGATGGCTGTTGAAGCTAAAATAAGATTATTTATTGATCTAAAAAATCTTGAGGAAAATCTAATTGCAATTGTAATTGATAGAAATAATAGCAATGTGACTATAATTATATAAATAATAGCAAAAGAAATTTTGATGCCAGTACTTTTTTCTTCAACAGTATAATAAAAATTAATTGCCTCTTGAGATTGCGTTAGATATCTAGAAATATCTTTACCAAGATATTTTACGACATAGAGAAATCTGTTTTCAAAAGCTTGTAATCTCATAATTGCTGCAGACATATTTTGAGGTGCATTAATTATTTTTAAAGGCCGATCGTCATCTAAAACTAAATTAATAGCTTCATCTAATGGAGTTTTATATTTACTTTTATCTTCAAGTGACGAAAATATTAAGTTTTTGTTATCGTCGATTATGTGAATTTCATCAACATCCCTTATAATTCTTTGTGTATTCAAAAATCTTAAATAATCGCTTTCGTTATCATTCAAAAATTTTGCACTTTTATTTGTATCAAAGGCAATTAAAATTATATCTGATTGAATATTATTTCTAACTTCTTGGACATAGCTCTTTGCTAATTCATATGAATTATTTACAACTGTTGATACTTTCTTATCAAAGTACTTTTCTAAAGCAAAAGAAAATAGGAACAATGAAAATACTGAAATTAAAATTGAAGGAATTAATGTGAATAACGAAAAATACGTAATATATTTTTTATTAGATGTGAGGCCATCTTTATCTATGTCATTTTTTATTGAATTTTTAATTTCAAAAAAAATTAAAATAAACAATAAAATTAGTAGAAAAATATTTATAATTAACAAATATTGCAAATTTTTTTGATTTAAATCGATAAAACTTCTATCAATGAATGTTAAAAAAGTTAAAAAACCAATTGATAGTGTGATACTAGATAGAAGAATAATGATAATATTTTTTTTCAAAAATTCAAACATGATTAAGATTTATAACATTTAATTAAATGAATAACTATTTTGTAATCTTAGCTGCTGGAAAAGGTAAAAGGTTTAATAAAGGTAAATCAAAGCAATTTTTTAATTATAAAAATAAAGAAATTATTGATCATTCTGTAGAAAAATCCCTGAATTCTAGGCTTTTTAAAAAGATAGTAGTTGTATCTAATGAATTAAATCAACTTAAGAAAAAGAATTACCCTCAATCTGTAAAAATAATCAAAGGTGGCAAAGAAAGATCAGACTCCTCTTTGATTGCTTTAAAATTCATTAAAAAATTTAAACCTTCTAATGTACTTATCCATGATGCAGCTAGACCAGATTTTTCAATTAAATTATTAAAAAAATTAATAAGTAAACTTAAAAATAATAAAGCAGTTGTCCCATTTATATATTCTAAAGACTCAATAAAATATTATTCCCAAAATCAACTTTTTAATTTAAATAGAAAAAAAGTTTTATTAACTCAGACTCCTCAAGCTTTTAAATACAAAGATCTTTATTCACTTTCGTTGAAAAAAAAAGGTAAAATACCAGATGAATCAACTTTATTTATTGACAATAATTATAAAGTTAATTTTATTAAAGGAGAAAATAATAATACTAAAATTACTTTTAAAGAAGATGTAAAATCAAGTAAAATATTTTTTGGTATTGGTTTTGATATTCATAGATTAGTAAAAAATAAAAAACTTTATCTTGGAGGAGAACAAATACCATTCCATTCAGGTTTACAGGGCCATTCTGATGGAGATGTAATATTACATGCAATAGTCGATGCTATCTTAGGAGCTCAGCAAAAAAAAGATATAGGGACTTATTTTCCAAGTAATGAATCTAAATTTAAAAATATAAGATCTCCAAAAATGCTCAAGCCAATTATCGAAAATTTATATAAAAGTAATTTTTTAATAAATAATTTAGATATAAATTTAATTTGTCAAAACCCAAAAGTTTCAAAATATAGAAATAGAATAATTAATTCCATATCAAATCTTATGAATTTAGATAAAAATAAGATTAATTTAAAAGGAAAAACTGTAGAAAAGTTAGGATTGATAGGTAAAGAAAAAGCAATTGCCTGTGAGGTAATTATATCAATCATTAAATATGATTAAAAAATTTAATACCTTATTTGTCACGATGTTTGGTTTAGGAAGAATAAAAACATTTCCTGGAACTATTGGATCTTTAGTAACAATAATTATACTTTATATTCTATTTCATACCTTAAATATTTCATCTAACTTAATTCTTTTGGGATTAATTATTATTTTTATTTATTCTTTTTCTGCTGTTGCAAAGCACATTGAAAATAATGAAAACAAAGATCCAAAAGAAGTTGTAATTGATGAATTTATTGGTCAATCTATTCCAATATATCTATATGAAATTTCCCATGGTACAGAAAAATCCCCAGACGAAGCTTTAATTTTTTATACTATTTGTTTTATTTTGTTTAGATTTTTTGATATTAAAAAACCTTTCCCTGTAAATTACTTTGATAGAAATTTCAAAAATAGTTTTGGAGTAATTATGGATGATGTTTGTGCTGGTTTTTACGTTGTTTTATTACTAATTTGTTTTATGGTTTTAAAAAGCTATTTTGTTATATGAGAACTTTAGTAAAAAAATTAACTAGAAAAAAACTTAAAATATCTTTTGCTGAGTCATGTACTGGAGGTATGCTGGCTAATGCTATTACTTCTGTAAGTGGTGCATCTAAGATATTTAATTTAGGTCTTATTACTTATTCTAATTCTGCAAAAATTAAAATTTTAAAAGTGAATAAGAATATAATTAAAAAATTTGGTGCTGTTAGCCATGAATGTTGCAAAGCAATGGTAGAAAATCTATCAAAAATATCAAAAGCAAATATAAATGTTTCAATAACTGGTATTGCAGGACCAAAAGGAGGCAGTAAAAAAAAACCTGTAGGATTAGTCTATATTGGTGTTAAAAAAGACAATAAGGTAATTATTAGTAAAAATATTTTTAATTTTAAAAATAGGGCATCTATTCAAAAATCATCAGTGAAAAAAGCTATTAGAATTGTTAATAGTCTTATTTAAATTAAGTTAAATTTTTTCAGCTCTAGCTTGAAAAGCATCTGCTATTTTATTTAGCCCAAATTCAAAAGATTTTGTCATAATCATATCTAAAAATTTATTTTTTATTTCAAAATCAACATCAAAATGTACCTCAGTGAAATTCTCTCTTTGTATAAATTTCCAATTGTTTTCTAAATGTTTTAAAGGGCCACCTATATTAGTTACATGAATTAAGTCATTTTTTTTTATATATCTCACATCACTTTTATAGGTATCAACAAATGGTTTTTTGCCGATAGTTAGGTCAGCAATAATTGCTATTTCATCTTTTTTATTATTTCTTTCATAAACTTTTGAGTCTATACAGAAAGGAATAAATTCCGGATATTTCTCAATATCTAATACAAAGTCGATTAATTTTTGTTTTTCACGTGCTATTTGACGTGTAACAGAAGCTTTTGGCATTAATGAATATTAATTCTATTTTGTTGTAATTTAGCAAAATCTTCATCAGCATGATAAGATGATCTTGTTAAAGGTGAGGATGAGACTAATAAAAATCCTTTTGATTTTGCAATATTTCCAAGTTCATTAAATTCTTGGGGAGTATAATATCTGTCTAAAGGAAAATGTTTTACTGAAGGTTGTAAGTACTGACCAATAGTTAAAAAATCAACATCTGCTGCTTTAAGATCATCCATTACTTGTAATATCTCATCTTTATTTTCTCCTAAACCAACCATGATTCCAGATTTAGTAAAAACTTTCTTGTTAATTTTTTTTGCATTTTTTAAAAGTTCTAGGGATGCAAAATATCTCGATCCAGGTCTTACTTTTAAATATAAACTTGGAACAGTTTCAATATTATGATTAAAAACATCTGGGTTGGCTTCTAAAACTTTTTTATATGCATCACCTTTTCTTAAAAAATCAGGTGTTAGAACTTCTATTGTTGTATTAGGATTGCTTTTTCTAGTTTGATTTATAACTTCAAAAAAATGATTTGATCCACCATCCTCTAAATCATCTCTATCTACAGAGGTAATTACCACATGTTTTAAATTAAGTTTTTTAACTGCTTGGGAAATTTTAATTGGTTCTAGTTCATCTAGTTTTCCAGGTTTTCCAGTTTTAACATCACAAAAAGCGCAAGCTCTTGTACAAGTATCTCCCATAATCATAAATGTTGCATGTCTTTTGCTCCAACATTCTGTGATATTTGGGCAGTTTGCTTCCTGACAAACTGTAACTAAATTATTCTTGTTAACTATTGTTTTTGTTAAAAAAAATTCTTTGCTATTAGTCAACTTTGATCTAATCCATGAAGGCTTTTTTTTAATAGGATTGATTGGGTTCCTTACTTTTTCTGGATGTCTAGGTCTAATTTTTTTGTTCACTGTTCTTCAATATATAAATTGTTTCATTTTTTTTACCAAATAAAAATCTTTCTCTAATCAATGTTTCAACATAATCAAGATCAAGATTGTCACTTAGTAATGAATTTTTCAAATCCAAGTCCCTAGATTGATTAATTAGAGATAATTCCTCTTTTTTAAGATTATTTAATATTTGATTTTTTTCAAAATAAGAAATAAGGCCTCTTTGACCTGATAAAAGGTTAAAAAAGAAGTATAAAATTAAAAAAGTTGAAACTAGTAAGAAATAGTTTTTTTTTAATCTTTTGAGCATTAATAAATTTTATTCATTCTGGCTTTTTTTCCAAGTCTTTCTTCTATTCGTAATAATTGATTATATTTAGCAACTCTCTCAGATCTAGCTAAAGACCCTGTTTTAATTTGATCTGAATTAGTCCCTACAGCTAAATCAGCTATAAATGTGTCTTCACTGTCTCCTGACCTGTGAGAAATTATAGTTTTAAATCCTATAATTTGAGCAAATTTTATAACTTCAATTGTTTCTGACACAGTACCTATCTGATTAAGTTTGATTAAAATTGCATTAGAAGAAACATTTAAAAAACCTTTTTTAAGTCTTTCTAAATTAGTAACATACAAATCATCGCCAACAACTTGAACTTTAGATATATTCCTCATAAATTTATTCCAGGAAATCCAATCATTTTCTGCAAAAGGGTCTTCTATTGATTTTATTTTATATTTAGTAATTATTTTTTTAAACTCCTTTATTGATTTTTCAACTGAAACAAAACTTTTTGAATGAATAGAATATTTACCTTTTTTATATAATTCACTGGCAGCAACATCCAAACAAATTGATACATCTCTTCCATTAATAAAACCAGATTTTCTAATAGCTGAAACAATTAAATCAAGAGCTTGATTATTGCTATTTATCATTGGTGCAAATCCACCTTCATCACCTACTGATGTTGATAGTCCTTTATTTTTGATAATTTTGCTCAAATTTTTAATTACAACATAACAAATCCTCATTGCATCTGAAAAATTTTTAGCTCGGTCAGGTCTGATCATGAACTCTTGTATTCGCAAACCATTATTCGCATGAACACCACCATTAATTATATTCATTAATGGATATGGCAATTTAAAATTATTTTTTACTAAAAAAGTTTTAAACAAAGGTAATTTTTTTATTCTAGCAGAAAGTTTTTTTACTGCCATTGATACAGCTAAAATTGAATTAGCTCCTAATCTAGTTTTTTGTCTAGTTCCATCTAAATTAATTAAAAGAGTATCTATTCTTTCTTGGTCATGAACATTTTGACCTTTTAATTTTTTTGAAATTTTTGTATTAATTAAATTAACAGCATTTAGAACACTTTTTCCTAAATATCGTTTATTATTTTTGTCCCTTTTTTCAAATGCTTCATAAGTTCCTGTCGATGCACCTGATGGACAAATAGCAATTGTACTATTATTTTTTGTAAAAACTTCAGCTTCAATTGTTGGATTTCCCCTACTGTCAAAAACCTGACGTGCCTTTACTTTTATAATCTTACTCACTAATTTTTAATTAAGTTATCTATATCTGTAAGTTGTTTTAATAAAATTTCTAATTTGTCTAAAGATATCATGTTAGGTCCGTCCGATGGTGCATTATCTGGGTCCTGATGAGTTTCTATAAAAACTCCTGCAACTCCAACAGCTACTGCAGCTCTTGCTAAATGTTCAACAAATTCTCTTTGACCACCGCTTTTTTCTCCAAGCCCACCTGGTTGTTGAACTGAATGAGTTGCATCAAATATAACTGGATAACCATTCTTAGCCATTATCGGTAGTGATCTCATATCTGATACGAGTGTATTATATCCAAAACTTGCACCTCTTTCTGTCACTAAAATATTTTTATTTCCAGAGTCAGAAATTTTCTTTGTTACATTTACCATATCCCATGGAGCTAAAAATTGACCCTTCTTTACATTGATAATCTTATTTGTTTTTGCTGCAGCGATTAATAAATCAGTTTGTCTGCACAAAAATGCCGGTATTTGAATTACATCAACATGGCCACTTACTATAGAACATTGTTCAATGTTATGAATATCAGTCAGTATTGGTACTTTAAGCTCTTTTTTTATTTTATCGAACACTGGTAATGAAGCATCTAACCCGGCTCCTCTTTTTGCTTTCAGACTCGTTCTATTAGCCTTATCAAAAGAAGTTTTATAAATTAAACCAAGATTAAATTTTTTTGTAATTTCTTGAATTTTTCCAGCCATATCTAGAGCATGTTGTTCTGACTCAAGCTGGCATGGTCCGGCTATGATACAAATTTTATTATCATTTGAAATTTCAATTTTACCACAATTTACTTTTATACTGCTCATTTATGATTTTTTGATGCCTTGATAAAAGATGAGAATAAAGGATGTGGGGCTAAAGGTCTAGATTTAAATTCTGGGTGGAACTGAACTCCAATAAACCATGGGTGATTTTTTAACTCAATTATTTCAGGTAAATTACCATCAGGAGATAAACCTGAAAAATTCATGCCATTTTTTTCAAATTTTTCTCTGTAAGCTATGTTCACTTCATACCTATGACGATGTCTTTCTTTAATTAAATTTTTTCCATAAATTTTTTGAATCATTGAGTTTTTCGCCAATTTTGCATCATAAGAACCAAGTCTCATTGTGCCACCTAAGTTTTTATCTGTACCTTTAATTTTTCTACCGTCTTTATTCCACTCATTCATCAAACCTATAATAGCTAAACCTTTTTTATCAAATTCACTCGAGGTAGCTTTCTTTAAATTTAATTTGTTTCTAGCAAATTCAATTATTGCCATTTGCATACCATAACAAATTCCAAGAAATGGAATCTTATTTATTCTAGCGTACTTTATTGCTGCTATTTTTCCATCAGTACCTCTTTTACCAAACCCTCCAGGTATCAAAATTCCTGAGATATTTTTTAATTTAGATTTTATTTCTGAAACTTTTAATTTTTCAGAGTCAATTCTAACAAGATTTATCTTAATATTGTTATCTATGCCACCATGAGTAAGTGCCTCATCTAAAGATTTATAAGCATCTTTCAATTCAACATATTTACCAATTATAGCAATATTAACATGCTTTTTTGTGTGCAAAATTATTTTAGTAATTTTTTTCCATGGAGTTAAATTTACTGGTTTTTTTGATTTTAATTTAAAATAATTTAAAACTTGAATATCTAATTTTTCTTTAAAGAAACTAATTGGAGCTTCATAAATAGTTTTTACATCAACAGTTTCAATTACATTTTTTATATTCACATTACAAAATAATGAGATTTTTTTTCTGTGCTCTAAAGGTATTGATCTTTCTGATCTACAAATAATAATATCAGGTTGAATACCAATACTTCTTAGTTCTTTTACAGAGTGTTGTGTTGGTTTAGTTTTAATTTCATCGGATGCTTTCAAATATGGAACTAAAGTAAGATGGACAAATAACGCATTTTTTTTTCCAATATCATTTGCAAACTGTCTAATCGCTTCAACAAAAGGAAGACTTTCAATATCTCCAACTATTCCACCTATTTCACAAATAACAAAATCTTCTTTTGATGATTCTTTCTTTATAAATTCTTTTATACGATCTGTAATATGCGGTATTACTTGAACAGTTTTACCAAGATATTCACCTTTGCGCTCTTTTTTTAAAACGTCGTTATAGATTCTACCTGTAGTAATATTGTCTGATTTTTTTGCAGATACACCAGAAAATCTTTCGTAATGCCCAAGGTCTAAATCTGTTTCAGCCCCATCATCAGTTACGAATACTTCTCCATGTTGAAACGGACTCATTGTACCTGGATCAACATTCAAATAAGGATCTAATTTTCTTAATCTTACTTTATAACCTCTAGATTGAAGAAGATAAGCTAAAGATGCTGAAGATAATCCTTTACCTAGTGATGAAACCACGCCGCCTGTGACAAAAATATATCGCGCCATGGAATTATCTTATAGCGAATAAAAAAGTAAATGAAAAGTGTTAATTATTATTTTCTGGTATTGATGGTGTATCCTCGGTTTTTTCCTCAATTGTATCTAAAACTGAGGAAGTTGGGGCCAAGTCACCTCTTGATACAATAGTTAATCCTAAGCTGCAGATAATAAATAAAATTGCAACAACAGCAGTTGTTTTGGTCATTAAATTACCTGCCGTTCTTGAAAACATAAAATTTTCTTGAGAAACTCCTATTCCTAAAGCTCCACCTTCTGATTTTTGCATTAAGACTAATAACACAAGTATTAATGCTAATATAATATTTAATACTAATAATATATTTTCCATGATTGATTAACTATATCTTTTTTTAATTATATCAATAAATTTTTTTGAATTTTGAGATGCGCTACCAATTAAATAACCATCTAAGTTATTTATTGTTTTTAAATAATCGATATTTTTAGGATTTACTGATCCTCCATAAAGAACTTTAATTTTTCTTATTTTTTTTTTAATAAAATTTATAGTTTCATATAGATCACTTGCATTTGGAATCAGACCTGTTCCTATCGACCAAACAGGCTCATAAGCAATAATTATTTTGTTTTTTGATTTAATTTTACTTAAACCTAATCTAAGTTGTCTATTCAAAACTTTTTTTGTAATTTTTTTTCTTTTTTCATTAAGTGTCTCACCTATACAAAATATTACTTTAAGCCCAGATCTTGACGCACTTTTAATTTTTTGATTAATAAGCTTGTCATTTTCACCTCTTTGTCGATTTTCTGAATGTCCAATTATAACATATTTAGCACCTATATTTTTTAACATTTTGGAATTTACTGAGCCCGTAAAGGCTCCATAAGAATCTTGTTCATGACAATTTTGTGCTCCAATGTCGATTTTAGTTTTTTTAAATATTTCGGCCATAGGGCCTAATAAAGTTGTTGGTGGGCAATATACTATTTTTAAAAATTTATTTTTTTTAAAGATTTTAAAAAATTTGATTACTTTATTTAACGAATTTAATGAATTTAAACTGCCAAACATTTTCCAATTAGCGATAAAATACATATATTTATTTGTCATCTGCTATATTTTAATCTATAGCTTTGCTTTTTATAGATCAATAAATTTATAGAGTAATGATAGGAAGTTTTAGAAATTTTGCCAAAACTAAATTAGCAGGGCTTTTAGTTTTTATAATGATTATCCCATTTGTATTTTGGGGTATGGGCAGTATGTTTAGTACTGGTAATACAAACAATATTGTAAAAATAAATGATACAAATATTTCAACCGAGGACTTTATAACGTACATTAATAATTCAAATATACCAAATCAAACAATTAGAGAAAATATAAGTAAGAATATTATTGAAGATATGTTGTCTGCATTAGTATCGACTACTCTTCTTGATTTGGAAATCAAAGATTTTAATATTATGGTTACAGAAAATACATTGTTAAATAAAATTAAAACAAATAAAAATTTTTTAGATGAAAATGGTAAATTTAAAAGAATAAAATACGAAAAATTTCTTTTAGAAAAGAATCAATCTGCTCCAGTATTTGAAGCAAAATTAAAATCAAGAGAATTACAAAAAAATTTATTCGACTACGTTGGTGCAGGTACCGTCTCACCTAAATTCCTTACTAAAAAACTCTTTGAAGAAGAGAATAAGAAATTAGAGATAAATTTTTTTAATTTAAAAGATTTTTATAAAAAAAAAAATGAAATTTCAGATTTGGAAATTAAAGATTTTTTAAATGAAAATGAAGAGCAATTAAAAGTTACATATTTAGACTTTGAATATGCAATTATAAACCCGCAAAATTTAGTAGGTGTAAACGAATTTAATCAATTATTTTTTGATAAAATAGATGAAATAGAAATTGATATTTCAAATAATAAGAATTTAAAATCAATAACAAAAAAATATAACATCAAGCCAATAAGTGTTAAAAATTTTAGGTATTCAGAAAATAATAATGAAATTGAGAGAAAAATATTTGAATTAAAAAATATTAAATTTGATATTTTTGAAAATGAGGATGATTATATACTTTATAAAATAAATAATTCTGAAGATCGTTCCCCTGATATGAATGATATTGAGTTAAGAACAGAAGTTTTAGAATTGATTTATCAAAAAAATAAGTATGATTACAATTTAGAACTATTAAAAAAAATCGATGCTAAAAATTTTAACTCAAAAGAGTTTAGTGAAATGGGAAATGGAAAGATTGAAAATCTAACATTAAGTTCAATTAAAGATAACAAAAAATTTGAAATTAACGCAGTAGAATTATTGTATTCACTTCCAGTTAATTCTTTTACTTTAATAAATGATGAAGAAAAAAATATATATATTGCTAATATTAAAAATGTAATAAATCAAAAATTAAATGATTTAAATTATAAAGAATATGAAAATAAACAGAACAGTAACAATAGAAATAGTATTTTAAAATCATATGATTTACTACTGAATAAAAAATACGATGTAGTCTTAAACAACAAAACAATTGAACGTGTTAAAAATTTCTTTAAATGATAAATAATCGAAGCTTCAAAGAATTTAAGTTTCGACATAGAAGCAAACAAAACCAAATAATATTTACCTCAAAAAAAATTAAAAATGATGATGAGGTAATTAATCTAATTGATAATTTTCTGACTGAAAAAAATAGTTTCATTTTTGAGTCTGTTGAAAAAGGCAAAATCAAGGGAAGATATACAATTTTTGGAAAAAAACCTGATAAAATTTGGGAGTTCAATAATAACAATTCTTATCTAATTAAAAATGGAAAAAAAATTATATTAAAAGAAAAACCAGAAAAATTAATTGAAAAAATTATTGAAGAATTCAAATTTGAAACACCTAAAAGTCTACCAAAAATATGCTCTTTAATTTCTGGATATTTCTCTTATGACTCAATCCGATATATTGAAAAAATTCCAAATAATTGTAAAAATGATCTTCAGTTACCAGATGTGAGGCTTTTACGTCCCAGAATACTTGTAATTCATGACAATTTAAAAAAAGAAATATTCTATATTTGTAATATTTTTAAAGATGAAAAAATTACAAATTATCATGATAAATATAATGAAATTCAATCTGATCTCTTTAGATTGTCAATTCAATCATCAATCAAAAAAATTGATAAACAAATAAATAAGAAATCAAAAAATATTAAAGTTATGTCAAATACATCAAAAAGTAGATTTCTTTCAATGGTAAATAAAGCAAAAAAATATATTAGAGTTGGTGATATTTTTCAGGTTGTCTTAAGTCAAAGATTTGAGGCTAAACTAACAAAAAAACCTTTAGAAATTTATAAAAAACTCAGAATTACTAATCCATCACCTTTCATGTTTTTTTTTAATTTTAGTGATTTTCAAATCATTGGAGCAAGCCCAGAAATTTTAGTAAGACTTAGAGATAATAAGATTACGGTACGGCCTATTGCTGGAACAAGACCAAGAGGTAAAACAATTAAAGAGGATCGTTTTTATGAAAAAGATCTTCTTAAAGATAAAAAAGAACTTTCGGAACATCTTATGTTATTAGATTTAGGAAGAAATGATGCAGGTAAAGTCTCACAGATAAACTCTGTCAAAGTAACTGAAAGCTTTATTATTGAACGATATTCTCACGTAATGCATATAGTTTCAAACGTTGTTGGGGAATATAATAAGAAATTTTCAAAATTTAAATCACTTTTAGCTGGTTTTCCAGCAGGCACTGTTTCTGGAGCTCCTAAAATAAGAGCTATGGAAATAATTGATGAATTAGAAACTACAAAAAGAAAAGTTTATGCAGGTGGAATAGGATATTTTTCAGCAAATGGTGAATTTGATACCTGTATTGCCTTAAGGACTGCAGTCGCCAAAAAAAATAAATTTTATGTACAAGCTGGTGCAGGAATAGTTGCAGATAGTAAACCTATCAAAGAATATGAAGAAACAGTTAATAAAGCTAAAGCACTAATAAACGCATTAAAATGAAAAAGATAATTCTAATTGATAATTACGATAGTTTTACATTTAATCTTTACCATTATTTGTCATCTTTAAATGTGAATGTAGATGTAATTAGAAATGATAAAATTTCTTCAAAAGAAATCTTAAAAAAAAAATATAATAAGATTGTAATCTCACCAGGACCAGGTAATCCTGATCAATCAGGCAATTGTCTCAAAATTGTAAAATCTTTATATAAAAAAATACCTATACTTGGAGTTTGTCTGGGTCATCAGATAATAGGACAGGTATTTGGTTCTAAAATTGTTCAGGCAAAAAAATTGATGCACGGAAAAACAAGTAAAATTATATCAAAAAAAAATGGTGTATTAAAGAATCTACCTAAAACTTTTGAAGCAACTCGTTATCACAGCTTAATTATTGATAAGAAGTCGCTATCCAAAAATCTTGAGATTACTGCTGAAACCAAAGATGGGCTAATAATGGGGGTAAGACACAAAAAATACAATGTTCATGGAGTGCAATTTCACCCTGAGAGTATTAAAACTAAGATAGGTATTAAAATTTTAAAAAATTTTATTAGAAGTTAAGATTAATGAAAAAATTCATAGAAATAATTAAGAATAAAAAAAATTTATCTTTTGAAGAAAGTAAAGCAGCTTTTGAATTATTAATGGATGGAGAAGCTAAAGACCAAGAAATATTTGATTTTTTGACACTTTTATCTGCCAAAGGTGAAGCTTCAGATGAAATAGCAGGTGGAGTATATGTTCTTAGAAATAAGTCTAAAAGAGTAACTGTAAAAAATTGTGTTGATACCTGTGGCACTGGTGGAGATGGAATGAATACACTTAATATATCTACAGCCTCTGCATTATTACTTGCAAGTATGGGCGTTAAGGTGGCGAAACATGGGAATAAAGCTGTATCTTCTAAGTGTGGATCAGGTGATGTATTAGAGGCTTTAAATATAAAAATTGATTTAGAACCAAATGACATAGAAACTCAAATTGATAAGAATAATTTTGGTTTTATGTTTGCACCTAATTATCATAGTGCTATGAGGTTTGTTGGGCCAACTAGGAAAAAAATTGGAAAAAGAACTATATTTAATATGATTGGACCGTTAAGTAGCCCCGCTCTAGTAAAAAGACAAGTAGTTGGTGTCTTTGATCAAAAACTATTAAAAATATTTGCTAATGCTTTAAATAATTTAGATATTAAATTTGCATGGATAGTTAATAGTGAAGATGGCTTAGATGAAATTTCTCCGTATGCTAAAACAAATGTAATTCAATTAAAAAATAATAAGATCTCTGAAATTATTATTGATCCAAAAAAATTAAATATTAATGCAGAAAAATTTAGTAATCTTGTTGGTGATGATGCTAAATTTAATGCAGATAAAGTGATTAATATATTCAAAGGTGAAGATAACGATTTTTCAAAAGCTGTCTGCTTAAACGCTGCTGCAGGGTTAATAGTAAATGAAACTCATAAAAATTTTAACGACGCCTATAATAATGCAAGAGAACATATTTTATCAAATAAAGTTATTAAACATTTAGAAAAAATTCAAAATGACTGAAAATGTTCTTGAAAAAATAATTAATAAGAAAATCGAAAAAATAGTAAATTTAAAAAAAACTATTTCACTTGAATCATTAGATAAATTAATTAATACAAATAAAACATTTATAGATTTTAAAAAAAAAATCGAAAATAATATAAAAGAAGATAAATATTCAGTTATTGCTGAAATTAAAAAAGCAAGTCCCTCGGCTGGTGTAATTATAAAGGATTATGATCCAGTTAATATAGCAAACATATATAACAATAATAAAGCTACTTGTTTATCAGTTTTGACTGAAGAAGATTTTTTTTTAGGAAACCTGATACATATTAGCAAGATTAAACAAAAAGTTAATTTACCAATTTTATGTAAGGATTTTTTTGTAGATAAATTTCAAGTACCTTTGGCAAAAAGCTACGGAGCTGATGCAATATTAATTATATTAGCTGGTGTTAGTAATAAAGTTGCTGATGATTTATATAACGAAGCACTTAATTTAAACATGTCAGTAATTGTTGAAGTTCATACTGTTGAAGAAGCAAAGAGTGCCTTAAGATTTAAAGATGCTTTAATTGGAATAAATAATAGAAATTTAAAAACTTTGAAAACTGACATAAATACGACTTTTGACATTCATGATGTTTTAACTGATCACCCTGGTCCATTAATTTCTGAAAGTGGAATTAAAACTAAAGATGAGCTGTTGGAACTCTCAAACAAAACCTCTATTAAAACATTTTTAATTGGTGAATCACTTTTGAAAAATTTAGATAATAATTCTATTTTTTCAGTTCTTTAGCCAAATAATCCGCAATTTTATTAGCTTTTTTTACTATTGTGAATTGTAGAGAACTTTTATAGAACAAATTTTGTACGATATTTGTTCTTATGCTAACAAAAAAACAAAAAAACCTGCTTTTATTTATCAACAAGAAGTTGAGAAGCTCTGGAGTATCACCTTCTTATGAAGAAATGAAAGAATCTCTAAATTTAAAGTCTAAATCAGGAATCCATAGATTAATTAGTGCATTAGAAGAGAGAGGATTTATTAAAAGGCTAGCTCATAAAGCAAGAGCTTTAGAGGTAATCAAATTACCAGAGACAGCTTCAGCAAATGATATTTACAACAGTTTTTCACCTAGTGTTATTAAAGGTGGTTTAGATGAAGAAAAACCTATGTCTGATGATGTAGAGGTGCCTGTTTTAGGAAAAATAGCTGCAGGAACTCCTATAGAGGCTATTCAAAATGAAGTTTCAAGAATTCCATTACCAAGCAACTTAGAAAAAAATGGTGATTATTTTGGTTTAAAAGTCCAAGGAGACTCTATGATTGAAGCTGGAATTAACGAAGGTGATACTGTTATTATTAAAAGAACAGATACAGCTGATAATGGAAAAATTGTTGTTGCATTGATTGATGAACATGAGGCTATGCTTAAAAGAATTAGAAAAAAAGGTAAAGTTGTAGCACTTGAAAGTGCGAATAAAAACTACGAAACTAAAATTTTTGGCCCAGATAGAGTTAAAGTACAGGGCGTATTAGTATCTTTATATAGAAACTTCTAGTAAAATAGTCTAAACATTTTCAATGAAAAAAGTAGCAACAAGATTTGCTCCATCCCCTACTGGACCTTTGCATATAGGTGGGGTTAGAACTGCTTTGTTTAATTGGTTATATTCAAAAAACCAAAAAGGTAATTTTTATCTAAGGGTTGAAGATACTGATAAGGAAAGATCAAAAGAAGAATATAAAAATCAAATTGTTAAATCTCTTAAATGGATTGGTATAAACTATGATGGAGAAGAATACATACAATCAAAAAAAATTGAGGATCATATCAAGGTTGCAAATGAATTACTTAAAAACGGTCACGCATATAAATGTTATTGTTCAAGTGAGGAAATAGAAGAGCAAAAAAAAAGGGCTAGACAAAAAAAAATTCCTTATATCTATAACAGAAAATGGAGAGACAAGAAAGAGTCTGATGCTCCTAAAGATATCAAGCCAGTAATTCGATTTAAAAGTAAAATAGATGGAACATCTATATTAAAAGATTTGGTTCAAGGTGATGTTGAAATAGATAATAACACAATAGAAGATTTCATTATTTTAAGAAATGATGGGACTCCAACATATAACTTATCTGCATCTGTCGATGATCATCAAATGACTATGACACATATAATTAGAGGAGATGACCATAAAATAAATACCTTTAAACAAATACAAATTTATCAAGCTATGAAATGGGAATTGCCATCATTTGCACATATACCTTTAATACATACAATTGAAGGAAAAAAATTATCAAAAAGAGACAAGGCCTCTACATTAGATGATTATTCTAAAATAGGTATTATGCCAGATGCTTTGAGAAATTATCTTCTAAGACTTGGATGGTCATATAAAGATAAAGAAATATTTACCTTAGAAGAAAGTATTAAACATTTTAATCTTGAAGGAATTGGAAAATCTCCATCAAAACTAGATATGAGTAGAATTTTATCAATGAATGAGCACTATATTAAAAATATTAATGAGGATAATTTATTTAATCAGCTTACTGAATATTGCAAGTTATATAAAACTGAAATTAAATCAGATAAAAAAAATAAAATTAAAAAATCCCTAATCTTCCTTAAAAATAAAGCTAAAACCTTAGAAGATATATTTAATAACAGTCAATTCATAATTAAAGATGATGTTAATTTTAACCAAGACGATATTAAGTTAATTGATGATAAAGCTAAAAAGGTAATCTCTGATTTCAGTGCTAAATTTTCAAAAATAGATCAATTAACAAGAGAAAATTTAGAATTGATAATTAATGGCCTTATTAAATCACACAATACTAATTTTAAAGGAGTTGGTCAGCCTTTAAGAATTGCTTTAACAGGATCAAAATTTGGGCCTGGTATCTATGATATTTTAATTTCTCTCGGAAAAGAGGAAATAACCAAAAGATTAAGTAACAAGATATTTGTTTAACACCTTTGCGGCTTCATCACTTGAAGATGATTTAGACCTAATTTGATCAAGTGTTCGAGAGCAATCCTCAACTTGTTTTTCTGCAAATTTTGGGTTTTTTAGGAAATATTTTACAGATTTAAATATTTCTTTTGGGTTACATTCGTTTTGAAGAAGTTCGGGAATAATCTCTCTATTATTAATAATATTTATTATATTAGCGAAATTGACCTTGACTAAAGATTTCATAATTAAAAAATTTATGAAATTAATTTTATAGATTACAATTGATGGAACTTTAGCATTACAAATCTCAAGTGAGACTGTACCTGATTTTGCAACAGCAAAAATTGAATTTAATAAAATTTCAGATTTAACGTCTTTATCAGAAACAACTTCTAAATTTTCTAAATTTACATTATTTAACATTTTGTGAATAAAATCTTTATTTTCATCAGTTGAATGAAAAATGAATATATATTCATTAAATTTTTCATTCATCAATTTGACAAAATCAATTAAAATTGGAAAAAGAGTTTTTAATTCAGATAATCTGCTACCAGGAAAAAGAGAGATAATTTTTTTTCCTTTTGAAATATTTGAAATATCAATTTTTGATTTATTTTTTTCTAATAAAGGATGACCTACAAAAGTATTCTTAATATTTTCCTTATCAAAAAATTTTTTTTCAAAATCAAATAAAAGCAAAAAATGGTCAACAAATTTTTTAAAATTTTTTACTCTATTTTCTCTCCAGATCCAAACTTGTGGTGCCACATAATGAATAATTTTAATATTCGATTTAATCTTCTTAACTTTTTCAGAAACTCTCAGTGTAAAATCAGGACTATCAACACTAAAAATTATATCTGGATCGAATTTGATAATTTCATCTACGGTATAATCAATTTTTTTTTTAATCTTTAAAATATTAAAGATAACACTTGTAAAGCCAATATAGGTAATTTCATTTATATCAAAAATTGATTTTATTCCTAATTTAAAAAGATTTGATCCCCCAACAGAAAGATAATCAATTTTATCATTATATTCATTCAGCTTTGAAATTACTGTTGATGCTAATTTATCGCCTGAGGCTTCACCAGTTAAAATAAATATTTTTTTTTTCATATTAGATAAATAAAAATTTTATTCTTACTTGCAAATTTGATAGATTTTTCTTTATCCAAAAAAATATTTTGCTTAGCTTTAAGAACAATACCGTTAATACCTACTTTTTTGCAATCTTTTAAGGTATCTAAACCTATAGTTGGTAAATCAGCTCTTAAATCTTGTTTTTTTTTTGGAAATTTAATTAATATGCCTGAATTATTTTTATCTTTTTTAATAGATTGAATCATTTTTTTTGTACCTTTTGTGGTTTCTATTGAAATAATCTTTTTATTTCTAACAATTAAACCTTGGACATGATTATAAGAATTTATTTTTTTTAATGTATTTATGCCGATTTTAATATTCATTAGATCTAATTTTGAAGGTTTTTTTTTTGTATAGTTCCCCTTTGGTAATGTTAATTCGGGATTATAAAAGTTTGATTTAATTACTTTAATTTTATTTTCATCTAAGATTTTTATTAATTCTCTTAGAATTGCGGCATCACCAAGTTTTGCTGCTTTAATGATTCTAGGTATATAATATATACCTTTAACATCTAGTCTTAATGTTGAAATTTTTGGCTTGTCAATTTTTCCAGCAAATATAACTTTTTTACATTTTTTTTCATTGATCAGTTTAAGTATCTGTCCAAATCTACCTATATTTATTGAATAAGAATTGATATCTTTTTTAAAAATTTTTTTTTTTGTTAAATCTATAATAAAATATTTAATCTTTCTTTTTTTTAATTTATTAAGTATTTTTTTAGGAAAATCTGTTTTTCCGAGAAATAAACCTATCATTTTATTTTGAGAAAGGAGTACAAATTGGTCTTTTTTTGTCCTTATTTATAAAGTTAATTATCTCTTGAACAAAAGTATTTTCCTTAAAATTTCCATTTAATTTAGATAAGTTTTCATTCAAGCTTTCAGTTTTAAATATTTCTTTATATGCTTCTGATAAGCATATTATATCTTTATTAGAAACTTTTTTTCTTCTAAGACCAATAATATTTATTCCATCTAAATAATTTCTATTTCCCAATGAAACTCCATAAGGTATTACATCTCTAGATACGCCTGTCATCCCTCCTATCATGGCCATTTTACCAATTCTTGTGAATTGTTGAACACCACAGTTTCCTCCTATTATGACCTGATCACCTATTTCTGCATGCCCTGCGATTGCAGCACTATTAGCAATGACAGCACTATTTCCAATTATACAGTCGTGAGCTATATGAACGCCAATCATTAACAAGGAATTATTTCCTATTTTTGTAACTCCTCCTCCGCCAACTGTTCCTATATTTATTGTTGTGTATTCTCTAATCGTATTTCCATCACCAATTAGAAGCTCAGTTTTTTCTCCTTTATATTTGAGATCTTGTGGATCATTCCCGATTGAGGCAAATGGATAAATCTTATTATTTTTGCCAATTTTTGTTCGACCTGTAATATTAACATGTGATTGAATTTTTGTACCTTCTTGAATCTCTACATCTGGTCCAATAACTGTAAAAGGACCAATTTCAACATTTTTATGAATTATTGATTTTGCGTCAATTATAGCAGTTTTATGTATCATCTATTTTCTTTAATAAAATCTCGTAAGTTTTTGGCCGGGTAACCCATTACCTTAGAATTATCTTTAATATTTTTAATTACTCCACTACCACCGCCAATATGAACATTGTTTCCAATTTTTAAATGACCAGAAATACCAGCTTGACCACCAATCATTACATTATCTCCTAAAGAAGAACTTCCAGCTATTCCAACTTGTCCAGCAATTATACAATTATTTCCAATTTTATTATTATGAGCAACATGAATTTGATTATCTAGAAAAACATTTTTACCGATTACAGTATTTGAAAGTGATCCTCTATCAATAGTTGAGCCGCAACCAATTTCAGAGTTATTATTAATTATAACTATACCGATATGAGGGTATCTAAAATTTTTTTTCTTATTTGGAAAAAAACCAAAACCTTTTTTTCCAATAACACAACCATCTAAAATGCATACATTATCTTTAATAATTGTATTTCTAATTATAACGTTTGAGCCAATAGAGCAATTAGATCCAATATTGACATTTTTTTCTATTATTGTGTTATGTCCAATTGAACAATTCTTTCCGATTTTTACATTTTTTCCTATTAAAACATTCTTCCCATATTTACATTTTTTTTTGAAAGTAGTTTGAGAAATTTCTTTCACAGAATTATCAAAATCGTCAGTTATCGAATTAGGATAAAATTCTTTTGTTATGTTAGCAATATTTAACAAAACATTGTCGACAATTATTTTTTTACATGATTTAGGTAAGTGGTGTGATAAATTATTTAATGTTAAACAATAAGATGCTTTAGTAGAAGATGCTAAACTAGAATAGTTACTAGAATGAAAAAAGGTTAAATCTTTTTTTGTTGCTGATGAAAGATCTTTTACGTCAAAGATTTTATCTTTTTTAAAATTTTCATGATTAATTATTGATACTTTTTTAAGTAAAATATCAATTTTGAATGGACCTACATTTTTGAAGAAAGGATTTTTCATTAATGAATTATTTATCAAAACTTCTGATAAATCTATTATCAATAAATATTACTAATTATTTTCTATCCACTACGGTTGCTGACCAAGTAGCATCAGCCATTCTTTTACCTTCAACAAATGCTTCACCTTTATACTTCCAAACACGACCATGTGATCTGACTGCTTCAATTTTTAATTCTAATTTACAATCAGGAATAACTGGGTTTCTAAATCTTGCTTTTTCCACACTCATCAAAAATACAAGTTTGTTCTCATATTCCTTTTTATCTATACCATGAGCTGTTAAAGCTGCAGCAGCTTGACCAAATGCTTCCACTATTAAAACTCCAGGCATCACTGGTTGTCCAGGAAAATGACCCATTACATAAAAACCATCTTTTTTTACATTCATTATTGCGGTAGCTGAGTGTAATTTTTTAATGTCTCTCAATTCATCTATTAGCAACATCGGTTCACGATGTGGTAATAATTCAATTATTTGAGATTTATTTAAATTCATCACTTCAATTTATGGACAATTTTTTAACTTTTTTATCAAATAAATCTAATATATTTTTTGATATATCTAAACTTGTTTTACCAATTAAAATATCCTCTTTTTTTAAAATTATACTAATCTCGTTATTTTTCGAATATTCTTCTAAAATTGGTATTAAGTTTTTAAAAAATTCTGATCTTGCTGCAATTTGAAACTTTGCTAAATCATCGTTTTTTTTTTTTACTGAAAGATTTATCTTTTTTACATTATTTTCTAGTTCAATAACTTTTTTATTAAACTCCTCTTTTGCAAGTACATTTTTTTGTGCACTTAATTTATTTCTTTCAGTGTCAATTTTTTCTTTGAATTTTTTAAATTCATCATTATTTTTTTGTTTCTTATCTTTCACCTCTTTATTTATTTTTTTTCCGGCTTGAGAATTATCGAAAACTAAATTCAAGTCAATGAATGCAATATTTTCTTGTGCTTTTAAAAAACTATTACTGTTTAAAAAAAAGAGGATAATAGTAAAAAATATTAGGTATTTTCTAATCATTAAAAAGTTGTACCTAAATTAAATCTAAAACTTTCAGTTTTATCAGTAGATTTTTTCGTCATCGGTAAAGTATATGAGAATGATAAAGGTCCCACTGGTGTTAATAGATTCAAAGATAAACCTGTAGAACTTCTGATATAGTTTGAGTCGTCAATAGTATCGCTATAATCAACACCCCATACATTAGCTGCGTCAATAAAATAGGAAATATCAACATTTTCAACAGTAGTTAAAATACCTGGGATATTAGTTGATAGGTTTACTGTTGAAACATAATTACCTCCTACATAATCAGAATTATCTACAGGGCCAACTTTACCTTTTTCAAAACCTCTAAGTCTACTATAAGGAACTACAGCTCTTTTGGAAATTCTTACATCTGAATCGTTCAGTGAATTTACAGCTTTAAAGTAGAAACTCGCTTTACCTATCATGTTTGAAGTTGAATTAATTGTATGATATTTTGAAGCCACAAATATATTAGCAACCTCACTTGAGTCTGAAATTAAAGGAACTGTTTGATAAAATGAAGTTTTATATCCAGAAGATGGATTAAAAGTAGAATTTCTCAGATCATAATCAATCCCATAATTGAAATAAAAATCTCCATAAGAACCTTCCTGTTTTTTTAAAGAATTAGAAGCTGTATTGTTAGTTTCAAGGTCTTCATAAGAAAGATCTATTTCGGGATTGAAATAAAAATTTTCATATTGTTGAAATTTTGTACCTACGGAAAAACCAGTTTTCGAAACCTTATACCCTGAATTACTTAAGTTGTCAGTTGTGGTAGCTTCCAAAGACGTAAAAAGAGTATTTTCACTATAATTAAAGTTTGGTTTAGAATAAATAAATCTACCTTTAACACTTTCTTCTGAGACTTCAAAATTTGAGTCTAAATTAATTCCTTTACCTAGAAAATTTTTCTCTTGAATTCCTGCTGCAATAGTTGATCCAGAAGTTCCATATCCAGCTCCAGCTGATATTTGACCTGTAGGTTTTTCTTCAACAGTGATATTTATAACTTTAAGATTATTGTTTGACCCATCTACTATTTTTGACTTAACATTTTTAAAAAAATCTAAAGATCTTATTTGATCTATAGATTTATTATACAATACTTCATTTAAAGGATCGCCCTCATCAACAATTAATTTATTTCTTAATACTTCTTCGATTGTATTAAAATTTCCAAAAAAATTAACCTTTTCTACATAGAACTTTTCACTATCAACTATATTAAAATTAAAATTTATTTTATTATTATCAACTATAATTTCCTCAACTTTTGCATTAATGAAATCATATAATTTTAATGTGGCTATATTTTCTATTTCTTTTAATATTAAGTTTACTCTATTTAAGGAATATTTTTTATTTTTGATTTTATTAAAAATTTTTTCAATTTTTGTAAAATCTTTTTTTTCATAATCTTCGGGTAAAATCAAATTTAAATCATTAAAATAAAACTTATCACCAGCGTTAATGTTAAAAACTAATTTAAATGAACCTTTTTCATTTAATTCAGCAAACGAGTCTAATATTTCAACATTATAATAGCCTTCATTTTTATAAAAATTTTTCAAGAGTCTTTTATCCAAGTTTATAATATTTTGATTAAGATAAATTTTATTAGAAATAAACTTCCAAAATTTATTTTCTTCTGAGGCAATCACTTCAAGTAATTTTTTATCTTTGATCTTTTTATCTCCAATAAATAAAATTTCTTTAATAGTGGCTCTTTCCCCTTGAACAATATCAATTTTTAACCTGATTGAATTAAGCTGATCATTCTTAATTAATGAGGGATTAACCTCCACGAAATAGAAACCTAAAGATTTATGAAAATTTTTAATCGTATCAATATCTTTATTTAAAAGTTTTTCTGTAAAAGACATTCTATCTTTTAGAAATGTTTGTTCAGACATTTTTTTTAAAAAGTCTTTATTTTTAATACCTGTAATTTCAATATCCTCTATAATTGGGTTTTCAACTATTTTAATATTTAGTATTTCATTTCTAACATCTAATGAAATATCTTCAAAAAAATTAGTTTCATAAAGTTTTTTTAAAATTTCATTCAATTCTGTATTATTATATTTTTTGTTAAGTTTTATTTGACCTAATACCAATATTGTATCTTTAGAAATTCTTTTATTACCTTCGATATCAACATCTTTAATTACATCAGCAAACGTGGAACTGATTGAAAAAATTAGTACTATAATTATTTTTACTAAAATTTTTTTCATAAGTTATGCTTTATATATCAGAAAAAAAACGTTTATATACCCAAAGAGTCCATTTTGGAACTTACATAATCTCTTAAAAGATAAATTTCTTCTACTTTTCGTGGTTTAATTTTCTTGAATTTTTTAAATTCTTTTAGATTTGAAATCTTGTAAATTAAATCAATTAGATTTTTGAATTTAATCCTTCTATTTAAAAATTCTTGAACTAAATAGTCATTCACAGTTATCAATACAGTTTCATATAAAGATGAATTTTTTGGTAAATTTTTTAAAAGTTTTACAAGTGGAAATTGATTAACATCCACTTTCTTAAGTTGTAAATCATTTAAAATTTCAAAATTTATTGAATGAGTTTTGATGTATTTTTTTTTAGTTAAATAAATAGAGTTATAAATTGGTATTTTCATATCAGGTTCATGAGCAATAATTTTTGTTAAGCCATTTTTCATTTTGATTATTGCATGAATATAAGATTTAGGATGAGTTAAAATAAAGATTTTTTTATAATTTAAATTAAAAATATTTTTAGCTTCAATTACTTCGAAAACTTTATTCATTAATGTAGCAGAATCTACAGTGATTTTTTTTCCCATATTCCAATTTGGGTGTTTAAGGGCGTCCTCCAATTTAATTTTATTAAGTTTTTTTTTTGGATAATTTAAAAAGGGACCTCCTGAGGCTGTTATAAAAATTTTATCTATTTGCTCTGTTTCAAAGTTTTTAATAACAGAAAATATAGAAAAATGCTCCGAATCAATAGGTATAAAATTTGTTTTGTATTTTTTAAGATCCTTTTTAATTAAACTCCAACCACAAATAAGAGCCTCTTTATTTACAACAGCTAAATTTTTTGAGTATTTTGTTAATTGTAAAGTAGGTTTCAAACCATCAAGACCTGAGATAGCTATCATTGAATAATAAATATTGCTTTTTTTTATTATTTTATCGATGTGATCAAATTTGTTAAAAATTCTAATATTTGAACGTTTAAATTTTTCTTTAGCTTTAAGATATTGATTAAAATTATTTATAATTATATTTTTAACTTTAAATTTTTTTGCTTGTTTAAATATTTTACTAAAATTTTTATTGGTTGATAACAATACGACTTGAAAATCATTTTTATTTGACTCAATAATTTTTAATGTTTTTTGACCAATGGATCCTGTAGAACCCAATATAATAATTTTTTTTTTCATAAAATCATATTAAAATAAATGTAAAGAATAAAATATGAAAATGGTAATGCAAAAATCATTCCATCAATTCTATCAAGTAAACCACCATGACCTGGAATTATTTTTCCAGTATTTTTGACTTTTGATAATCTTTTAAAATATGAAATTATTAAATCTCCAATCTGACTTACCATTGAAATTAATATTATAATGATTATAAAACTTAGATCAGAAAGATTTAATAAACTCCAATTATACTGTGGAATATATCTATCGATCATTATTTCAAACAAATAAGAAAAAGATAGTGCAAATAAAAAACTACCTATCATACCTGAATAGGTTTTATTTGGACTTATTTTAATTAACTTTGGACCTTTGAATAATTTTCCAAAAATATAACCTCCTACATCTGTTGAAAGACAAATGATTATTACAAATAGAAAAGCACCTATACCTGCTTTTTCTCTGAAATAATAAGTTGAAAACAAAGAAATTGATAAAAAAATTATTCCTAATATTTTTAATACGATATTTTTATTCATATTAATCCATTCTAATGAAGAAAATAAAAAAATTATCCAAAGAAAGAAAATAAAATAAAAGGAACCTTCAATTATAAAAAAAAGTGATAAGGGTATTAAAATCAAGGAACTAAATATTCTTTTTAACAGTTCATTTTTCATTAAATATTTCCAAAATTTCTTTTAATTTGTTTATAATTTTTAATTACTCTATTATAATCTCTCTCATTAAAGTCTGGCCATAATTTTTTTTCAAAAAAAATTTCAGAATAAGCTAATTGCCATAATAAAAAGTTACTTAATCTTTTTGTATTACCAGTTCTTATCAATAAATCTGGATCTGGTATTTCATTTGTTTGAAGATATTTTTTAAAATTTTTTTCGTTAATTTTTTTTTTACTTTTTTTCAAGTTTCTAAATGCATTAATTAATTCAGATTTTGAACCATAATTTAAAGCTAAATTAATTTGTAATTTACTATTTTTAAATGTTTTTTTTTCAGAGTCATTTAAGAGTTTATTCAATTTTTTTGAGAAATTTTTTAGTCCTATTATTTTAAGTTTGATTTTTTTATTATTAAGATCATCTATCTTATTTAATAAAAAGTTTTCTAATAAACTAAATAGATAGTTAATTTCTTTTTTTGGTCTTCTCCAATTTTCTGTTGAGAATGCATATAATGTTAAAAACTTAATTTTATGTTTGATTGTTTCTTTAATTATTTTTTCTACAGTTGATAAACCAGCTTTATGGCCAGCATTTCTAGATTTTTTATATCTTAAACCCCAACGTCCATTACCATCCATGATAATGGCTACATGATTAAGAGGATTCATATTGTCATTATTTCTTTTTCTTTAAGAGCAACTTTTTCATCTACAATTTGAATATGCTTATCTGTTGTATTTTGAATCTTTTTTTCAAAAGATTTTTCCTCATCCTCACCTATCTCTTTTGATTTCAAAAGTTTTTTTAATTCTTCATTTGCATCTCGTCGTACATTTCTGATTGAGATTTTGCACTTTTCACCCATTGATTTTATTAATTTTCTTAATTCTATCCTCCTCTCCTCGTTAAGCTCTGGAACTGGTAGCCTAATAAGTTGCCCATCTATTTGAGGATTTAATCCTAATTCTGATTTTTTAATTGCGGAGTCAATTAAAGCTACATTATTTTGATCCCATACTTGAATATTTATTATTCTTGCTTCGGGTGTTGTAATACTACCAATCTGGTTAATGGGCATTTGCTGACCATAAACATCAACTCTAACCAAATCTAACATGGAAGCATTTGCTCTTCCTGTTCTTAGTGAGGATAGCTCTTTTGAGAAAACATCAATAGCTTTATCCATTTTAAGCCCATAAGACTTTTCATCAAACATTAAAATTCATTCACCTATTTTAATCCTGCTAAATTCCTTAATCTTAAGGTCACTTATAGCAAGTTCTTTTAAAACGTCTTTTACTCTCTTTTTTGGCTCCATTACCCATGCTTGAGTTAGAAGAGCATTTTCTTCTTTAAATTTATTCATCTTACCTAAACTAATTTTTTTTGCAATTTCTTCTGGTTTTCCAGAATTTTTCAATTCTTCATTAACCAATTGTTGTTCCTTATCAATTACTGATTTATCAATTAAACTAGACTCTAATGCTAATGGATTTGAAGCAGCTATATGCATTGATAACTGTTTTCCAAAAGTTTCTACTGTTTCAGAATTGTCTTTTGTTTCTAATGATACCACAACAGCTAACTTTGCTAAGTTATCTTTTACAACTGTATGTAAATATTTATAATTTTTAGAAGTTGAATTAGTGATTGTTTTTGTTTGTCCAATTGTTATTTTTTCTCCAATTTTAGCTATTAAGGCTACTAAATTATCTTTAACTAGTTTGCCATTTTTCATTTTAGTTTCATTAAGATCATTAATATTAGAATTTGTTTTGTTATTTAGGTCACTCAATTCTTTAACAAAAGAGATGAAATCATCATTTTTGGCTACAAAGTCTGTTTCACAATTTACTTCAATTATTGAAGTTTTTTTTTCGTCACCACTTACTGCTACAACGCCTTCTTTTGCATCTCTAGACATTTTTTTTGACGCTTTAGAAATTCCCTTAACTCTCAAAATTTCAACAGCTTTATCTAGATCTCCATTAGATTCTTTTATAGCTAAATTACAATCTTTAAAACCTGCTCCAGTTGCAACTCTGAGCTTTTTTACTTTTTCTATATCACTCATATTAATTTAATTTAACTTATCTTTTTTTTTGGAAAATTTTTTTTCTAAGTTTTCTCTGTCTTTTTCGACTAAAGTTTTATCTTTTGTTTTGCTATCTTCTTTTTTTTCTAAAGCTTTTTTTGTCTCAATTATGGGTGCGTTTTTTTTTGCTTCAATAATAGTTTGTTTAATTAAATTACAATAAAGATCAATAGACCTTCTAGCATCATCATTTCCAGGTATTGGAAAGTCGATGCCATCAGGATTTGAATTACTATCTAAAATCGCTATTATAGGTATACCCAGTTTAACAGACTCTTGTATAGCTAAAGACTCGTAATTAGTATCAATTATAAATACTAAGTCTGGAATTTTTTTCATTTCAGAAATTCCTCCTAGAGATCTTTGGAGTTTGTCTTTCTTCACACTCATTTTTAAAAGTTCTTTTTTAGTGAAACCTCTATTTTCAGATACTAGATCTATTTCAAGTTTTTTAAGTTTTTTTATAGAATTTGAAATTGTACCCCAATTAGTTAGCATTCCTCCAAGCCACCTATAGTTAACAAAATATTGATCAGTTTCTTTGGCTACATCTGCTATAGCTTCGGATGCTTGTTTTTTAGTAGATACAAATAAAACTTTACCATTATTTGAAACTGTTGAATAAATCTTTTCTAATGCAATCTTAGTAAGTTCTAGTGTTTGAGTTAAATCAATAATGTGAATAGAGTCTCTTTTTCCAAAAATATACTTTTTCATTTTCGGATTCCATCTAAGTGTTTTATGTCCTAAGTGGACTCCAGCTTCTAATAATTGTTGTATTGTTAAGTTTGGTATTCTCATATTTATTCCCGGTTAAGCCACCACAGTAATTTCCAAAAAAGGACCGGAGGTATAAAACCAACAACTGTGTGCGTGTTAATTTAATTAAAAAGGGTTTTTTACAAAGATTTTATTTAATAAACAAGCTTAAATTAGCTTATAATTGCAGATATTTCCTTATTTCTTAATAGATTTAATGTCTTTCTATCTAAATTTCTTCTATTTTTAAGCTCAAAATTAAAATTATTTTTTTTGTCACTTAACTTTATTTTAATTAAGGTTTTACCATATTTAGGTATAAATTTTGATATTTCATCTAACTGTTTTATAGAATTTAATTTAAAAGTTACTTCTTCTATCGGTGTATTTAATAAATCTTTTAAAGAAACTATTTTTTGAACATTAATTCTTTTAAATCTATTTTCTTCATTAGATAATGATTTTATAAGTGTCAAAATTAAAGAAGTACCCTCTTTTAAAATTTCCCTATTCAACTCCAGAATGTCTGAAAAAATAAATAATTCAAAAACACTTGATAGATCTGTTAATTTTAAAACTCCATATGGAGTTCCCTTTGAAGTTTTTCTTTCTTGAATTTTAAGTAAAGTAGCAGCAATGTTTTCTTCTTTAAATTCATTTTTATCGATAAAATTTTGATAATTCAAAATATTATAATCGCTATAAATATCTTTATATTGATTAAGTGGATGATCAGATATGAAAAAACCAACTGCCTCAAATTCTTTGGAAAGTCTTTCCTCAAATTTCCAATCTTCTACATTTAAAATAATTTCATTTTCTTGATTTTCATTTTCTCCAAATAAGTCGATTTGATTTGCAGATTTATTTTCAAACATATTTTTAGATTTTTTAATTAGATTTGGTATTGACAAAAATAATGAATTTCTGTTTGAATTTAAATTATCAAACGCACCAGCTTTTACTAATCCCTCTAATTGAAGTTTATTTATATCTTTGGGACTTACACGATTTAAAAAATCATTTATATTTTTAAATTTACCATTTTTTTCTCTTTCTGTAATAATATTAAATATAGCATCATAACCGACAGCTTTAATAGAACCTAATGCGTAGTAAAATTTTTTATCATCTGTCCTAAAATCTGCAAAACATTCATTGATGTCAGGTCTTAGAACTTTAATGTCTAATCTTTTGAGTTCTTCATAAAACTCGCTGAGTTTGTTTTGATTAGATATATCCATTGACATAGACGCCGCAAAGAATTCTTTTGGATAATATGTTTTTAAAAAAGCAGTTTGATATGAAATAATTGCATATGCTGCGGCGTGACTTTTATTAAATCCATATTCTGCAAAAGGCTCAATTTTTAGAAAAATTCCAGCGGCAATATCTTTGCTAATTCCATTTTTTAGAGCTCCAGATATAAAATTTTGTTTTTGTTTTTCAAGTTCAGCTCTTTTTTTCTTACCCATGGCTCGTCTTAAAATATCAGCTTGCCCAGCTGTAAATCCTGATAATTTTTGAGCTATTTGCATCACTTGTTCTTGGTAAATAATTACCCCATATGTTGGTTTTAAAATATCTTCTAGAAGTGGGTGTAAATAGTCTGGAGTTTGTTTCCCATGTTTACAGTCATTATAAATAGCGATATTGCTCATTGGACCGGGTCTATACAATGCAACTAAGGCTATAATATCCTCTATATGATTTGGTTTCATTTGCATCAGAGCCTCTCTCATACCAGCACTTTCAATTTGAAACAAACCCACTGTTTTACCTGACGATAATAAATCAAATACATTTTTATCCTCAAAACTGATATCTTCTACATTAAAATCCTTAACCTTTTTTTTTATAAGCTTTTGGGTATTGTTTATTACCGTTAATGTTTTAAGTCCTAAAAAATCAAATTTAATCAATCCAGCATTTTCAGCTGAATACATATCAAATTGAGTTGAAGGCAATAATAAGTTAGCATTTGTATCTTTATATAATGGAACAATTTCTGTTAAGTTTTTATCTGCAATAACAACACCAGCTGCATGAGTTGCTACATTTCGATTTAATCCCTCTAATTTTAATGAAAGATCAGTTAATTTTTTTACTCTATTGTCCTCTTTAATTAATTTTTGAAGTCTTGGTTCTCCAGCAATACATTCATTTAGATTTTGCGGTCTTGAGGGATCGAAAGGTATCATTTTTGATATGCTATCTACAAAACCATATGCTAATCCTAAAACTCTTCCAACATCTCTAATGACCATCCTAGCTTTTAATTTGCCAAAAGTAATAATGTGAGCGACACTATTTTCATATTTTTTCATCAAATATTCAAAAACAAGATCTCTTTTTTCTTCACAAAAATCGATATCGAAATCAGGCATTGAAATTCGATCAGGATTTAAAAACCTTTCAAAAATTAAGTTAAATTTTATAGGATCCACATCTGTTATTGATAGGCACCATGCAACCAATGATCCAGCACCTGAACCTCTTCCTGGTCCAACAGGTATATCATTTTGTTTAGCCCACTTAATATAATCAGATACAATTAAAAAATAACTAGCATACTTCATTTGAATGATAATATCTAATTCATGTTCTAATCTATCCTTATATTTTAAATAAGTTTTATTAGCAGACTGATCATTGTTCTTAATTTTAAATATATTTTCAAATTTATTTTTTAAACCATTTAAAGAGTCTTCTTTTAAAGTTTCATCAGCATTACCACTTTTTTTTGAACTTATATTTGGTAAGACAGGTCTAGAAGATAATGGTCTATAAGAACATCGAAAAGGAAAATTATAGTTATTCTCTAAAGCTTCTGGTAAATCAGAAAAAAGTTCGTACATCTCATTATCATTTTTAAAATAATGATGATCGCTAAGTCGTACTCTTTTTTTTTCGTTAACATATGTTTTGTTCTTAATACAAATTAAAGCATCATGGGCTTCGTGCATCTCTTTTTTCAAATAATAAACCTCATTAGTTGCAATTATTGGGATTTTTAGTTCAAATGATTTTATTAAATTAAATTTTTCAAAACTTTTTTCATTAGGATCGTTATGTCTTTGGATCTCAATATAGAAACGATCACCAAACTCAGATTTTAACTTTGAATATAACTCAAATATATCATTAGATTTACCTTTATCAAAAAGCTGGCCAAATAGCCCAAAAATAGATCCAGAAAATAAAGAAACTCCATTAGATTTATTTAGTAGTTCTTCAAAATCTAGATGTGGCTCAGAGAGTTCATCATTTGTAAGGTATGACAAAGATGATAACTCAATTATTCTTTTGTAACCATCTTCGTTTAAAGCATACAAAGGAAGTAATCCTGTAGTATCTCCATATTTAAAATTTATTTGTGTTCCAATGATTGGTTGTGTGCCTATTTTTGACATTTTTTCTGCAAATTCTAATGCACCGCACAAGTTAGAGGTATCGCTCAAACCTATAGCTTTAATCTTTTGCTCCTTTGAATAATCTTTTAGATCATCTAATTTAATTGCACCTTCACAAATAGAATATTGTGAATGAATTTTTAAATGAAAAAAATTTTTAGTTATAGATTTAAGCATTAATAACTTTTATATTACCATTAATCATTTCCAATATACAATCTGACTTGTTTGCAAAAAATCTATTATGGGTTGCAAAAATAATTATTCGATTCGAATTTATTTGTTTTCTAAGTATATCAAAAATTTCCTTTGCGGTCTTTATATCAAGACTACCAGTTGGCTCATCCGCTAATATAATTTGTGGATTATTTATTAAAGCTCTAGCTATAGATATTCGTTGTTTTTCTCCTCCAGAAAGTTCAGATGGATAATGCTCAGCTCTTTTTGAAAGACCCATTTTTTTTAATAATATTTGTGCTTTAGATATTGATAATTCTCTGTGGTTATCTGCTGCAAGACTAGCTAAATAAATATTTTCTAAAGCAGTGAAATCAGAAAGTAAGTTTTCTTGTTGATAGATTATACCAATCTTATTAGCTCTTAAAATATCATTTTTTTTTGAATCACCGTAATTAATTTGTTCATTACCAATCTTAATTATACCAGATGTTGGTTTATCAATTAATGATAATAAGTTCAAAAGGGTAGATTTACCTGATCCTGAAGGACCCATCAAAGAGTAGATCTTTCCAGTCTTAAAACTAAAATTAATCTTTTTTAAAACTTTTACCTTTCTTAGATTTTCAAAAGTTTTGGTTAAATTTGAAATTTCTATTAAATTACTCATATTTTAAAGCTTTGATCGGATCAAGTTTTGCTGCCCTTAAAGCAGGAAAAATAGAGACAATGATTGTTATAAAAATAGAACATAATGAAATGATAAATATAGAAAATAAATTTAACTCTGATGGCATAGTACTTAAAAAATAAATTTCCTCTGGGAATAAACTTATGTTGAAAATAGAACTTAAAAATTGTCTTAAGTTCTCCACATACATCGAGAATGTTACTCCAAGAATAATTCCAAAAATTGTAGCTGATGTTCCTATAATTGTGCCAATTAAAAAAAATATTTTTACAATAGATTTATTTAAAACACCTATAGATTTTAAAATTGCAATATCCCTTGTTTTATTTTTTACCAATATAGTGAGCCCTGAAATGATATTAAAAGCAGCTACAATAATTATTAATGATAAAATTATAAACATAACATTACGCTCTACTTTTAAAGCTGAAAATAGTGAACTATTCATGTCAGACCAAGAATATACAAAATCATTTGGAAAAATATTTTGAACAACTGTTTTTTGATTTTGTATATTTTGAGGATTTTTTAGGTAAATTTCCAATTTTCTATCTACTTCATTTAAATCTAAAAATTCTTCTAATGTTTCTAAATTAATAAATGCAATATTATTGTCAAATTCAACCATTCCACTTTCAAAAATAGATGACACTAAAAAAGTTTTTTGTTTCGGAAGATTGCCTATAATTGTTTTGACGCCAGCTGAAGACATTAAAGTAACAGTATCTCCTACGTTTAAGTCCAAAGTGAAACTTAATTCTTTACCTATTGAGATTTGGTTTTTAGATAAAATCTTGTTATTACCTATATAATTTTTATTACTAAAAATTTCTAATTTTGAAAAATCATCTCTATTATACCCTCTTAATAAAATACCTTTAGAAATACTACCTTTAATAATTATAGACTCTCCAGAATTACTTAAAATAATATCTTTGGATATACTAATAAGTTTTTGGTCAATATTGTCTTTAATTATTTTATTTTCATAAGGGTCAACTGTTATATGTGCGTTGAATCCAACAATTTTGTTAATAAGTTCTGATCGGAAACCATTCATCACTGACATCACTATTATTAAGACAGCTACCCCAAGACCAATACCTATAAAAGAAAAGATTGAAATTACATTTAAAAAACCATCTTTTTTTCTAGCTCTTAAAAATCTTAATGTAATTTCTTTTTCTAATGGGGAGATCAATTTATTATTTTTTGTTCTTTTATAATTTTGATAATATCGACTAAATTAATTTTTTTTGATTCTTTATTTATTTCTCTGAATTCTAGTAAATCTCCATCAGTTTGTTTTCCTATAATAATCTGAAAAGGAGCTCCTATTAGGTTCATTTTTTTAATTTTTGATGAAAAATTCTCGTCGGTATCGTCAATTATTGCGTCAATGTTATTTTTAATTAATTCTATATTAATTCTATTAGCTTTATCTAAAGCAGAAAAATCATTTTTATTAATCATAGGAATAATTGAAATATCATATGGAGCAATAGAAATTGGCCATTTCATGATTTCATTCTTTTCGTCATATTTTGCCTCAATAATTGCCCCTACTAATCTGGATACACCTATTCCGTAAGATCCCATTTTTACAAAATCCTTTTTTCCTCCAGATAAATCAACTGAAGCTCCCATAGATCTAGAATACTTATCTCCAAAATAAAAAATATGCCCTACCTCTATTCCTTTGGTCTTAAGGCGGTTTGGTTCAGAAACTTTTTTTTCAAATTCATTCTTATTGAATTTTTCGTCTGTTACTGAATAAAATTGTTCATATCGATTTCTTAAATCTTTAAGAGATTTTTTTTCTAATTTTGTCCCAGTGCTGTCTAAATCAAAGATTCTTTTATCAGTATAAATTTTACTTTCACCAGTTTCAGCAAGAATTATGAATTCATGAGAAAGATTTCCACCTATAGGTCCTGTATCTGCAGCCATAGGTATCGCTGTAAGATTTAATCTTTTAAATGTTTTTAAATAAGATAAAAAAAATTTATTGTATGAAAATAAAGCTTCTTCATCATTAATATCAAATGAATAGGCATCTTTCATATAAAATTCTCTACACCTCATAATTCCAAACCGTGGTCTAATTTCATCTCTAAATTTCCACTGAATATGATATAAAAGTTGGGGAAGAGATTTATAAGATTTAATTGATGATCGAAATATATCCGTAACTAGTTCCTCATTAGTAGGACCATAAAGCATTTCACGATTTTGGCGATCTTTAATTCTAAGCATCTCATCACCGTAATCCTCATACCGTCCACTCTCTTTCCATATCTCACATGATTGAATAGTTGGCATTAAAATTTCTTGAGCACCTATATTGTTTTGTTCTTCCCTTACAATTTTTTCAATTTTTTTCATTACTTTAAAGCCTAATGGTAACCATGAATAAATACCTGCTGACGATTGTTTAATCATTCCAACTCTTAACATTAGTTGGTGAGATTTTATTTTTGCTTCTGAAGGATTATTTTTAAGAATAGGAATAAAAGATTTTGAAATATACATATCAGACGATTATATTTCTTAAATTTAAATATTCAAATTTCATTAATAAGTAAACTATAATGAATAAAAACGTTGTTATTCCAGTGCTATAAATGAACTTCTTAAGCATTTTAGGATTTTCAGGTGACCCAGGGTCTTCACCTTCAACCTTAATTGATTTTTTTCTTTCAACATCGATGGGTAAAATTGCAAAAAAAACAATCCACCAGATAATAATATAGATGATTGCTAAGCCAGTTGGACTCATTAAATCCTTACTAAATTAATATTAGTATACGGTCTTTTTCCTGTTTTTTCTTTTGTGAATTTTCTGCAAGCAATTTTAAGAGCATCAATTAAATTACTTTCTTGCTGTTTGTTTCCAAGTCTAAAAGATCTTGTTGTTTTTTCAATTTCATCCTCTAACCCATAAAGAAATTCATCTTTTTCATATATGGGTAAACCTCTAAATGTAGTAACTGGATTATTATGGATATTTCCTTTGGATGTTATTAATATAGTGACTTCCAAATATCCATTGCTACTTAAATTTTTTCTATCTTTTATTGACTGAGAGTCCTCCTCTACACTCACATTTCCATCTAAGTATAATCTTCCACTTGGTGCTCTGTCATATACTTCAGGCACTTCACCGGGATATAATTTCACTATATCGCCATTTTCAACTTGAACAGGATGAGGCACCTGCATTTCTTTAGCAAAATTTATGTGTTCTATCATGTGTCTATGCTCTCCATGAACAGGGATTACACATTTTGGTTTAACCCATTGATACATATCCTTAAGATCTTCACGATTTGGATGTCCCGAAACATGTATAAACTCCGTCTCTTCTGAGATAACCTCAATTCCATCTTTTACCAATTGATTATGTAATTTATAAAGTTTTTTCTCATTTCCTGGAATAATCTTTGACGAAAAGATTACTGCATCGCCTTTTTCAATAAAAACATCAGGATGAGTGTAATTTGAAATTCTCATCATTGCACCCATTGGTTCACCTTGACTGCCCGTGCACAAATAAACTATTTTTTCCCTAGCAAAATTTTTAGCTTCTCTTGAATCAATTGGATCAATAGTATTTTGTAAATACCCACATTGCCTTGCTGCTTTGTAAATTATATGCATAGATCTTCCAACTAGTGAAATATGTCTTCCAGTTTGCTCAGCACAATAAAAAGCTGTCTCCATTCTAGCAACGTTTGAGGCAAAAGATGTTATAATTACTCTTTTTTTTAATCGACCCATTATGTTTAATAAATTTTTTCTAACATCTAACTCTGAACCTGATCTGCCTGCACTAAAAACATTTGTTGAGTCACAAATCATTGCTAGTACACCTTCGTCACCTATTTCCTTTAACCTTTTCGCATTTATTTCGTCACCTATCAGGGGATTTGGATCAACCTTCCAGTCACCAGTATGTAAAACAACACCTGCTGGAGTTTTTATTCTTAAACCATTAGGTTCTAAAATAGAATGTGTTAGAGTAATGTACTCTATTTCAAAATCTTCCAATAGCACATTTCCATTTAACTCAACTATTTGTAAATCTTTTGTTATATCAATGTGTTTTTCTTTAAATTTTTCTTTAATTAATACAGCAGTAAATGGAGTTGCAAAAATCTTACATTTTAATTTTGGCCATAAGTGTGCAATTGCTCCAATATGATCTTCATGTGCGTGAGTTAATATTATTCCTAATAAATTATCTTTTCTTTCAACAATAAATCCAGGATCTGGATATATAAGATCAATGCCTGGTATAGTATCATCGGCAAAAGTGACTCCAATATCGACCATTATCCATTTATGATTTCCAGGCTCACCATAACCGAAAAGATTCATGTTCATTCCAATTTCACCTGAACCGCCTAGTGGGCAAAATAATAATTCTTTTTTCATTTATTTTATTAACTTAGTAATTTTAATTAATCCTTTAATTGTGATATCTTTATTCTGTATTACATGAGTCTTTAATGATTTTCTAAACAAATCAGAGTAACCACCAGTTATTACAAGTTTGAAAGATTTTCTAGTTTCTTTCTTAATCAAATTAATAATATTGTCAATTAGTCCTATATAACCCCAAAAAAAACCTGAGCGCACTGCTGAAATTGTGTTGTTACCAACTATATTTCTTATCTTTTTTAAATTAATTTTAGGTATCAATGAGGCTTTGTCCGACAAAGTATCAAGTGAAATTTTAACTCCTGGAGCTATTATACCTCCTCTATAATATTTTTTTTCAACTACATCAAATGTGGTGGCAGTGCCAAAATCCAAAATTATAAAATTATCTTTATCATTTTGTAAACTAATTGCATTAGCTAAACGATCTGAACCAGCCTGTTTATAATTAACTTTTATTTTAATTAATGAACTTAAATTAAGGTTTTTAATCTCATAACATCTAATTTTTGTTTTTTTTTGAAAATATCTTTTAATCAAATTGAAAGATTTTGGCACCACACTACAAAAAAGTATTTTTTCAATTTTTTTTATATCTTTAATCAAAAAATTAATTTTTTTATCCAAATTTTGATTATTGATATCTTTAGAAATTAAACTTGTTCTTTTTAAAATTCTGTCTTTTTTGTTGACTAAAAATATCTTTGTATCAGAATTTCCAATATCACCTAAAATATACATATAACTATTTATTTTTTTTATGTTTGTAAATCTTTAAATTTTTTTCAAAAATTTTTTTTAATTCTATCTCAATATATTTTTTTGAAATTTTTTTATTAATTAAATCATTTAAATTAGTAGTTGGATAGTTACTAATTACAGGGTTTTTTATCAAATTAATGCCAATTCCAAGGATTAAAAATTTTTCATTTTGTTTGTTTATTATCTCTTGGAGA
The DNA here is from genome assembly GCA_902523615.1 of uncultured Pelagibacteraceae bacterium. Lineage (GTDB taxonomy): Bacteria > Pseudomonadota > Alphaproteobacteria > Pelagibacterales > Pelagibacteraceae > Pelagibacter. The sequence goes on from CABYZW010000006.1 coordinate 40,171, forward strand.
ATTCCACAAATTTTTTTTCCCTTAATTAATAAATCATTTGGTTTTTTATATACAACTCTCTTTTTGTAATATTTTGAAATTATTTTTTTTACTAACATACAATTTAATTTGGTAATTTTAGTTATAGTTAAATCCATATTTTCTAAATTATAAAAAAAACTTACAAACAAATTTCCTTTAAAAGAAATCCATTTTCTTCCGTACTGCCCACGTCCATTACTTTGGCTCTCAGCAATTATCATTCCATATTTTAAATTGGAACTTTTAACTACTCTTATGGCTGTATCATTCGTGCTTTTTATCCTTTTAAATCTTAAAATTTTAAATTTCATTAAATTATGTTAATTCTGGAAACTACTTCTATTAATTGACTAGGAAATATGAAGTATATCAGGATTAACAATGTAGATGCTGTTAAAGAAAATTTTAACCAAAAACCATGATCAGTATCATATTTTTCTTTCTGCTCATCAAAATACATAATTTTAATTATTCTTAAATAATAAAAAGCTGCAACAACTGTTGATAATAAACCTACAATTGCCAAAAAATACATTGATTGTTCAATTACTGCTTTAAAAACATAAAACTTGGCAAAAAAACCAGCTAAAGGAGGAATGCCAGCTAATGAGAATAAAATAATAAGTAATGACAATGCTAGCATTGGATGATTTTTGGACAAACCCGACAAATCGTCTATTTTTTCAAAATATTTATTATTTCGTTTCAACATTAACAAGCATGAAAATAATCCTAAGTTCATGAGTACATATATTGTTATGTAAATTACTGAACTTTGAATTCCATCATTAGTAGCCGCTGCTAAGCCGGCTAGTGCGTAACCAACATGTCCTATAGAACTATAAGCAACAAGTCTTTTCAAATTTGTTTGCCCTATAGCTGCAATAGCCCCAAACAGCATTGATGCGATCGATAAAAAAATTAAAATCATTTGCCACTGATCAATCAAATTTAAAAATGGCACATATAAAAATCTTATAAATACTGTCAGTGCTGCAATTTTTGGAACCATGGTAAAAAATAATGTCACTGAAGTTGGTGAACCTTCATAAACATCAGGAGCCCACATATGAAAAGGAACAGCAGAAATCTTAAACGCCAGTCCTACTAAAATAAATACAATACCAAACGTCAAAGCATACTCATTTGAATTTAATTGATTAGCTATTACATTAAAATTGGTAGAGCCTGTAAATCCATATATTAAAGAACAACCATATAACAACAAACCGGATGATAACGCACTCAAAACAAAATATTTAAGTCCCGCCTCAGAAGATTTGATTTGATCTCTATTAAATGTAGCTAAAACGTATAAAGCCAAAGACTGAAGCTCAAGACCCATATAAAATACAATTAAGTCATTAGAATTAATCATAACCATCATTCCTAATACAGAGCTTAAAATTAATATTGGATACTCAATCTTAAAAATTTGAAAAGTTTTAAGATAGTTAGAAGAAATGATTAAGACTAAGAAAGCAGCTAGCAAAGTGATTATCTTCATCAAAGAAGATAGATAATCAATGACTATACTGTTATCAAATAATTTTGTTTCGTTAATGCCAATTGTTTCATTAAAAGTAATAACAGCCGTTATAATCAAAACAGCTAAAGAAAGATTCTGAACAAGTCTTGGGCTATTATTTTTAAAAACACCTAATATTAATAAAAACATTATCGAAAGTGATAAAAATATTTCGGGTAATACTAATTGTAAATTTTCCATTAAGTTTTACTTACTAGTTCAAAGTTATATTGATCAATTAAATCTGATATAGAAACTTCAATTGTATTAATTAAAGGATCTGGATAAAATCCAAAAAATAGAGTTGGAAAAGCTAAACAAGATAAAATAAATAACTCAGATCTATTTAAATCAAACATTTGTTTTAGATCTGTATTTATTAATTTTCCAAAAACTACTCTTTTGTATAACCAAAGCATGTATGCAGCGCCAATAATTACCCCTAGGCTAGCAATCACAGCTACTAAAAAATTATCCTTAAATGCACCCATCAAAATCAAAAACTCCCCAACAAAACCACTTGTTCCAGGTAGTCCAAGAGCTGCTAAAGTAAATAACATAAATAAAATAGAATATTTTGGAATAATAGTTACGATTCCGCCATAAGTGTTTATGAGTCTTGAATGCATTCTGTCATAAACAACACCAACACATAAAAAAAGCGCTGCAGAAACTATTCCATGACTGATCATCTGAATAATACTTCCTTCAATACCTTGTTGCTGAATTGTAAAAATTCCCAAAGTAACGTAACCCATATGTGCAACTGATGAATAAGCGATAAGCTTTTTCATGTCTTCCTGCATTAAAGCTATGAAAGAAGTAAAAATAATCGCAATTACACTTAGTGTATAAATTAGTGGAGTGAAGATTTCTGATGCTACAGGAAATAATCCAAGAGAAAATCTTATAAAACCATAACCGGCCATTTTTAATAATATAGCTGCTAATAAAACAGATCCTGCTGTTGGTGCTTCAACATGTGCATCTGGTAACCATGTATGAACTGGCCACATAGGAGTTTTAACTGCAAAAGAACTAAAAAAAGCAAACCATAAAATATTTTGATACCTTATATCAATTCCAGAATTATAGAGTTCAACTACATCTGTAGTTCCATTCAACCAATAAATTGTAATTATGGCTACCAACATTAGGACTGAACCAAGCAAAGTGTACAAAAAAAATTTAAATGCAGAATAAACTCTTCTAGCTCCACCCCATATACCAATAATCAAAAACATTGGAATTAAACCTGCCTCAAAAAATAAATAAAAAATGACAAGGTCTAAAGAACAGAATACACCAATCATAAAAGACTCCATTATAAGTACAGCTATCAAAAATTCACTTAATCTCTCTTTGATTGAGTTATTTACAGATATAATGCAAAGGGGTGTTATAAATGTTGTGAGTAAAATAAACAAAATTGAAATACCATCAATACCTACCTTATAATTTATTATATCTTTAATCCAAATTCTTTCTTCAACAAATTGAAACTCTGAGGTTGTTGGATCAAATAATATCCATAGATAAATTGATAAAAAAAAATTTACTGCTGAAGTAAATAAAGCAACATATTTTCCAGTAAAATTATTTTTTTTATCACTTTTGGTAAAAAATAAAAATAAAGCTCCAATTGATGGTAACAAAATTAAAGATGAGAGAATAGGAAAGTTCATTATTTTACAATTAAGAATGTTAATAAAGCAGAAAAACCAAGTAACATTACAAAGGCATATTGATATATGTAACCACTTTGAAATTTATTAGCTTTTATTGAAATTTTTTTGATCATCGAGGAAATACCATCTGGACCAAACCCATCTATAATTTTTAAATCAAAGAATTTCCATAAAAATAAACCTAATTTTTTTGACGGTTTAACAAATAAAACATCGTAAAGTTCATCAAAATACCATTTATTTAATAAAAACTGATAAAGCGGTTGATTTATATTAGCTAATTGTTCAGGTAAACTTCTATTTTTGACGAATAAATAATATGCTAGTGGAATAGATAATATTACCAAAGTTGGAGTAAGTAATAAAAACCATAACGGTGGATGATCAATGCTTAATGGTTTTAGAAAAAATATTGATTCTCGCCAAAAGTTATTTAAACCCTCATAACCGATAAATAATTCTTTAAATAAAAACCCTGCAAATATTGCACCAATTGATAATAAAACTAGAGGTATTAACATCACGATAGGAGACTCGTGTGTCTCATCTATCTTTATCGCTTTATTATTATAATCACCATGAAAAGTTTTAAAAATTAATCTCCAAGAATAAATTGATGTAAGAAATGCTGTAAAAATACCTATGCCAGCAGCATAATAACCCGTTGTATTCCCTTTTAAATAAGCAAATTCAATTATTGCATCTTTAGAATAAAAACCTGACAAAAATGGAAACCCAGTTAAAGCTAAAGTTCCTATTATCATTAGTGAATAAGTGTATGGAATTTTTTTCCACACCCCACCCATATTATTTATATTTTGTTCGTCTTTAAAAGCATGAATAACTGAACCGGATCCTAAAAATAATAGGGCTTTAAAAAACGCGTGAGTGAATAGATGAAACATTGCGACATTATATGCTCCCACTCCAGTGGCAAAAAACATATAACCTAATTGGCTACAAGTAGAATACGCAATTATTTTTTTAATATCATTTTGTACCAAGGCTACAGTTGCAGCAAAGAATGCTGTGCTCATGCCAATCACTGTAATAATATTTAAAGCTAAATCAGAGTATTCATAAATCGGTGAACACCTAACAACTAGAAAAACTCCTGCTGTTACCATTGTAGCGGCATGAATTAAAGCAGAAACAGGCGTTGGCCCTTCCATAGCGTCTGGTAACCAGGTATGAAGTAAAATTTGTGCTGATTTACCCATCGCGCCAATGAATAAAAGTAAGCAAATCAAATCTACAGCATTAAATGTGATACCTAAAAATATCAAGTTTTTATCTGTAATGTTTGAAATTTTTTCAAAAACTTCTGAATAATTTACAGTTCCAAATAAATAAAAAATTAAAAATATTCCTAGAGCAAACCCAAAATCACCCACTCTATTTACTACAAATGCTTTAATTGCTGCTTTGTTAGCTGATTCTTTTTTAAACCAAAATCCTATTAAAAAATAAGAACATAAACCTACACCTTCCCAACCAAAAAATAATTGAATAAAATTATCTGCAGTAACTAACATCAGCATTGCAAATGTAAATAAAGATAAGTAAGCCATAAATCTTGGTTTGTGCTGGTCGTGAGACATATATCCAATTGAGTAAATATGAACTAAAGCAGAAACTGATGTAACAACAACCAACATCACAGCAGATAAAGAGTCAATCTTCATTGACCAATTTACTTCAAGCGATCCGGAGCTGATCCATTTTGCTATTATTATATTCTCTTGATATTGATTAACAACCACCTCATAAAAAACTAGGGCAGAAAAAATTGCTGATATAGATACCAATAGGCTAGTAATAATTTCTGAATTTCTGTCTCCTATCAGTTTTCCAAAGAAACCAGATATTATTGAAGCTATTAAAGGTAAAGCTATAATTGAAATTTCCATTTTATCCTTTTAGTTTATCTATTTCCTCCACACGAATAGTTCCAGCGTTTCGGTAATAAACAACTATTATTGCAAGTCCTATAGCTGCTTCAGCAGCTGCTACAGTTAAGATAAATAACGTAAAAACTTGTCCAGATAAATCGTCTAAATAAATTGAAAAAGAAACAAGGTTAATATTTACCGCCAATAAAATTAATTCAATACTCATTAAAATAACAATAATGTTCTTTCTATTTAAAAAGATACCAATTATACCTATAGTGAAAATTACTGCTCCCAAAGTTAGATAGTGTCCTAATCCTATTTCAATCATCAATTTTAACTCCCCTATTAGATGGGATATCTAAAACTTCTACACCTTCAGATCTTTCTCTTGAGATTTGTTTTATATAACTTTGCGTTTTAACACCTTCTCTTTGTCTAAAAGTTAAAACTATCGCCCCTATCATTGCAATAAGTAAAATCATTCCACTAATTTGAAATATATGGATATAATCTGTGTACAAAATCTGTCCTAGGGAGTGAGTATTGCTTATCTCACTAATTATTTTCTCATCATTTGATTTGAATAAATCTGGTTTATATTTCCACCCACCTATGACAATTATTAATTCAAAGAAAATTAAAACACTTATTACAAGTCCAATCGGTATATGTCTTGAGCTTTCTTTAGAAGAAAGCCATTGATTTTTTTGTTGAGCCACATTCAGCATCATCACGACAAACAAAAATAAAACTGCTACAGCTCCTACATACACAATTAACATAATCATTCCAAGGAACTCTGCACCTATCATTATAAAAAGACAAGATATGCTAATAAAATCTAATATTAAAAAAAAAACTGAATGTACTGTATTTTTAGAAACTGTTACCATTATTGCCGAAATAACAGCAATTATTGAAAATACGTAAAAGAATATTGCATGTGCTATCATTAATTATCTGTAGGGATTGTCTGACTTAATATTAGCAGCTAAAATATTTTCCCATCTATCTCCATTATCAAGAAGCTTCTCTTTAGTATAATATAATTCTTCTCTTGTTTCAGTTGAAAATTCAAAGTTAGGTCCCTGAACAATAGCATCAACTGGACAAGATTCTTCACACAATCCACAATAAATACATTTCATCATGTCAATATCATAACGAGTTGTTTTTCTGCTTCCATCCTCTCTTTGACTTGACTCAATTGTTATTGCCTGAGCTGGACATACAGCCTCACATAATTTACATGCAATACACCTTTCTTCCCCATTAGGGTATCTTCTTAATGCATGTTCTCCTCTATATCTTGGACTTATTTTTCCTTTTTCAAATGGATAATTTATAGTTTTTTTAGATTTAAAAAGTACTCTTAAAGCCATTAACAAACCGCTTACAAAATCTGTCATGAAAATAGTTTTAAAAAATCTGGTAATTTTCATTTAAATTGTTGGTAAAAGATTAAAATAAAACAAATAGCTTGCTGTCAAGACTACATAAATTAAAGATAATGGTAAAAATATTTTCCAACCTAATCTCATTAGCTGATCATATCTATATCTTGGAACAGTAGCTTTCACTAGAGCAAAAAGAATAAATAAAAATAAAATCTTTAATATTAACCAGATTGCACCAGGAATTAAATTAAAAGGGTATAGATCTATAGGTGATAACCATCCGCCCAAAAATAAGATTGATCCTAAAGCACACATAAGTAAAATATTTGCATACTCTCCTAACCAAAACATTGCATACATCATTCCAGAATATTCTGTTTGATATCCTGCAACTAATTCAGCTTCTGCCTCAGGTAAATCGAAGGGTGGTCTGTTCGTTTCTGCTAAAGATGAAATAAAAAAAATAACAAACATGGGAAACAGTGGAATTACAAACCACATTTCTTGTTGAGCTATAACAATATCGCTTAAATTTAAAGATCCAACACAAAGTAAAACATTTATAATTATTATGCCTATTGAAACTTCATAAGAAACCATTTGAGCTGCAGATCTAATCGCACCCAAAAAAGGATACTTTGAATTTGATGCCCATCCTCCCATAATAATTCCATAAACTCCTAACGATGACACAGCGAATATGTAAAGAATTCCGACGTTTATGTTTGCTAAAACTTGGTCTTCACTGAAGGGTATAACTGCCCAAGCTATTAAAGCAAGTGTCATGGTTATTATTGGGGCAAGAACAAATATAACTTTATTAGAACTCGCTGGAATAATTATTTCTTTAAAAATATACTTTAGGGCATCTGCAAGAGATTGTAGTAACCCAAAAGGTCCAACAACATTTGGTCCTTGTCTTTTTTGAACAAAAGCCCATACTCTTCTATCTAGCCAAACTATCATTGCTACGGAGACTAAAACTGGGACTATCAAAAATAATATCTTATATATTTGTTGAAAAATTATACCAAAATATTCCATCTATTAACCCTCTGTCCCTGTTTTTTTAATATCCATTTTTGAATTGTTACATTCCAACATCGTTTTTGAAGCTCTAGCGATTACATTAGAAAAATAATAATCTTTAAATTCAACGCTCAAGTTTTCATTTTCAAATTTTTTTTTGTCTAAGTTCATATTATTAGCTTCTTGATGTTTTTCTTTTTTAAGATTTAAATAATTAAACATACTACTTTGAAGTTCCTCTTTATCATTAAATAGCTTTCTGTTATTCATTATTTCAGCTAACTCATTTATTATTTGCCAATCCTCTTTTGCCTCACCAGGTGGATAAGAAGCTTTAAAAGCTTTCTGAATTTTTCCTTCTAAGTTTGTATAATGTGCTGACTGTTCAGTATACGCAGCACCTGGAAGTATTATATCTGCAATCTCTGCACCTTTATCTCCATGACTTCCTTGGTAAATCACAAATTCATTCTTTTTTTTAAATTTTAGATTGTCTTGACCCATAAGGTAAACAATTTCAAATTTATTATCTTTAAGGTCATTAATAATTCGATTGCTCTCATCTACCAAATCTAAATCAAAACTTCCAACTGATGAAGCATTAGGTGATAAAATATTTAATGAATTCCAATCATTATTAATTTTACCGTTTTCAATCAAAAAATTTTTTAAAGAGTAAAATAAATAATTTGATGATTTACATTTGAAGAAAGAGTCTCCAAGAATGACCATTGGTTTTTCTGCGCTAAGGATATCTTTTGAAACTTCATTATTACCATCGATAATATCTGTTATAGTTTTTGTTCTTCCATCTAAACTTAAATATGGATAAGTCAAATCACCTATATTATTTAATGAAATAATTTTAGTATTGTTACGTAAATACGCTTTCCTTATTCTAGCATTTAACATGGTTGCTTCAAACCTTGGATTTGTTCCTATTAATATTATCAAGTCGGTTTCTTCGATACCGTTAATTTTAGAATTAAATATATAATTTTGTCTCTCAGAACAGTCTACAAAACTTTGTGAGGGTCTAGACTCATAAGTGCTTATTCCAATAGTCCTATCAAAAAACTCCTTAAAAATAAAACTAGACTCCATATTTGTAAGGTCACCAATGAAGCCGCATATCTTTTCTTTATTTGTATTTTCTATTTTTGATTTTATAATTTTAAAGACTTCGTCCCAAGAAGCTTTCTCAAATTTATTATTATATTTAATATATGGTGTATCCAATCTTTGATTTAATAAACCATCACATGCATATCTAGTTTTGTCTGATATCCATTCCTCATTAATATCTTCATTAATAATTGGTAAAACTCTTTTTACTTCCCAATCATACGTATCAACCCTAATATTAGAGCCAACAGCATCCATAACATCTATAGTCTCTGTTTTTTTTAATTCCCAGGGTCTTGCTTCAAAAACATAAGGTTTTGATGTTAATGCTCCAACCGGACAAAGATCAATTACGTTTCCTGATAATTCAGATTGAATAGATTTTTCGAGATAAGTTGTTATTTGCATATCTTCACCTCTTCCAATTGCTCCAAGTTCTGGAACCCCTGCAATTTCTGTTGCAAATCTAATACATCTTGTACAATGAATACACCTTGTCATTTGGGTTTTTATTAATGGACCCATATTTTTATCAGGCACAGCTCTTTTATTTTCTTTAAATCTCGATTTATCTATACCATAAAACATTGATTGATCTTGTAAATCACACTCACCACCTTGGTCACAAACTGGACAATCTAAAGGATGATTGGCTAATAAAAATTCCATTACTCCTTTTCTTGATTTTTCTATTTTTGGAGTATTGGTCTTTATCACCATTCCATCTGCAGCTGGCATAGCACATGAAGCTATTGGTTTAGGGGATTTCTCCATTTCAACTAAACACATTCTGCAATTGCCTGCTATTGACAACTTTTCATGATAACAGAATCTTGGTATTTCAACTCCAGCCTTCTCGCAAGCCTGTAGGACTGTTAAACCTTCCTCAACCTCAACATCTATTTCATTAACTTTCAATTTAAGCATTTTTATCAAGTAAGTGTTGATCTATTAGATAAGGAATGTTTTTGTTTTCCTTAACTATAGGATCAAATTTATTTCTTTTTTTTATTTCATCTTTAAAATGTCTTAATAAACCTTGTACAGGCCACGAAGATCCCTCTCCAAAAGCGCATATTGTGTGACCCTCTATTTGTTTTGTCACATCACTTAACATATCTACTTCATCTTTTGATGCTTCACCTCTAGCCATTCTCTCAAGCATCCGCCACATCCAACCTGATCCTTCCCTACATGGAGTACATTGACCACAACTCTCATGTTTATAAAATCTAGCAATCCTAGCCATACATTTAATGATATCTTGATCTTTATTAATCACTACAACACCAGCAGTTCCCAAGCCACTTTTTTCAGCCATCAAAGAGTCAAAATCCATTGTTAATGTCTCACATTTTTCTTTTGGTATTAATGGCATTGATGAACCTCCAGGGATAACAGCTTGAAGATTTTCCCAGCCACCAATTACTCCTCCTGCATGAACTTCAATTAATTCTTTTAAAGGTATGTTCATTTCTTCCTCAACATTACAAGGATTATTTACGTTTCCAGAAATACAAAAAATCTTAGTTCCTGTGTTTTTTTCTCTTCCTAAAGATGCAAACCATTTCCCACCTCTTCTAAGAATTGTAGGTACAACTGCTATTGTTTCAACATTATTAATTATTGTCGGACATCCATAAAGTCCAATTAATGCTGGAAATGGTGGTTTTAATCTTGGTTGACCTTTTTTACCCTCTAAACTTTCTAATAATGCAGTCTCTTCACCACAAATATAAGCTCCTGCGCCATAATGAATATATATATCTAAATCCCAACCTGTACCCGCTGCATTTTTTCCAATCAACTTTTGTTGATACGCCTCATCAATTGCATTTTGAAGCTTTTGTCCGTCAATATAATATTCACCCCTAATATAAATATAACAAACATGAGCTTGGACAGCATAAGAAGCAATTAAACATCCCTCAATTAATTTATGAGGCTCAAATCTTAAAATATCTCTATCTTTGCAAGTACCTGGTTCGGACTCATCACCATTAATCACTAAGTAATGAGGTCTTGATCCAATTTCTTTAGGTGCAAAAGACCATTTAAGCCCCGTTGGAAAACCTGCACCACCACGACCTCTAAGTTGTGATTCTTTTATTTCTTTAATAATCCAATCTCTTCCTTTATCTATAATTTTTTTAGTATTATCCCAATCACCTCTTTTTTGAGCTGATTTGATGTCCGGTCCTAAATCATTATATAAATTTTGGAAAATTCTATCTTGATCTTTAAGCATTTTTTAAATCCATTAGTGTTTTTCTATTGTTTTCAGGTTCATTATTAATTCTTCCCCTATAAGATCCTGGTTGAGGCTTTTCACCTTTAAGAATCTTATCAAAAATTTTTAAGGTTTTATCTTTATCCAAGTCTTCATAGTATTCATCATTAATTTGCATCATCGGTGCATTTACACAAGCTCCCAAGCATTCAACTTCAATCCATGAACAACTTTTATCACTTGAAAGATCAGACTCATTTTTAGAAATTTTTTCTTTACAAGCTTCAACTAATTTATTTGCACCTCTAATCATACATGGAGTAGTAGTGCAAACTTGTACAAAAAATTTTCCAACAGGAGATAGATTATACATTGAGTAAAAAGTTGCAACTTCATAAACTTTTATGTATGGCATATTTAATAATTTAGCGATACATTTCATTGCTGCTAAAGGTATCCAGTTATCATTTTGCTTTTGAGCTATATAAAGCAAAGACATTACTGCGCTTTGTTGTTTGCTCTTTGGATATTTAGCGATAACAGCTTTAACAGCTTCTAATGAGGTTGAGCTAAATTTAAAATTCTCTGGTTGGTCTTTTGCAGGTCTTCTTAAACTCATCTATCTACCTCACCAAAAACAATATCTAGAGATCCTAAGACTGCTGGAACATCTGCAAGCATATGTCCTTTAATTAAATAATCCATGGATTGTAAATGTGAGAAACCAGGAGCTCTTATTTTACATTTATATGGTTTACTCGATCCATCAGAAATTAAATACACACCAAATTCACCTTTGGGTGCTTCTACAGCAGTATAAATTTCATCTGTTGGAACTCTATATCCCTCAGTAAATAACTTGAAATGATGAATTAAAGCCTCCATTGATTGTTTAATTTCTTTTTTCGAAGGAGGAGATATTTTTCCATCATAAGTTTTTATAGGACCTTTTTCCATTTTAGCAAGACACTGTTTAATAATAGATACGCTCTCTTTCATTTCCTCAATCCTACATAAATAACGATCATAGCAATCACCATTTTTACCGACTGGAATTTTAAACTCCATTTGTTCATAACAGTCATAAGGTTGAGATTTTCTCAAATCCCAGGGAACACCTGATCCTCGTATCATAACTCCACTAAAAGAGTAATCTAGGGCATCTTCTTTACTAACAATACCAATATCGACATTTCTTTGTTTAAATATCCTATTATCTGTTAATAAATTTTCTAAATCATTAATAATTTTTGGAAAATTTTGGCAAAATTTTGCAATATCATTCTCTAGACCTGCAGGTAAATCCTGGTGAACACCTCCTGCTCTAAAATAATTTGCATGTAATCTTGAACCAGAAGCACGTTCATAAAAAGTCATCAATGTCTCTCTTTCTTCAAACCCCCACAAAGATGGTGTTAAAGCACCCACATCTAAAGCTTGTGTAGTAACATTTAAAATATGACTTAGAATTCGACCAATCTCGCAAAACATAACTCTGATAAATTGAGCTCTGATGGGTACTTCAATATTTAAGATCTTTTCTATCGCCAATGCAAAAGCATGCTCTTGATTCATTGGAGCTACATAGTCCAATCTATCAAAATACGGCACTGCCTGCATATAAGTTTTATTTTCTATCAATTTTTCAGTGCCACGATGTAATAGACCTATATGTGGGTCTGCTCTCTCAACAACTTCACCATCTAATTCAAGAATTAGTCTAAGAACACCATGGGCTGCAGGATGTTGAGGGCCAAAATTAAGATTAAGATTTTTAATTTTTTTTGTCATTATCTATAGTTTGTTCTTTAATATATTTTGTTCCTTCCCAAGGACTTTCATAATCAAAATTTCTATAATTCTGCTCTAATTTAACTGGTTCACTAATAACTTTTTTTTGATCCTCACTATACCTTACTTCTGAATGACCAGTTAAAGGAAAATCCTTTCTTAAGGGGTGGCCCTTAAAGCCATAATCAGTTAGTATTCTTCTCAGGTCAGGGTGATCCTTAAAGTTTACACCATACATATCAAAAACTTCTCTTTCCATCCAATTTGCTGAAGGAAAAACTGAAGTCAAAGAGGGAATAACTTCATTTTCATTAATGATATAATTCAAAATAATTCTTTGATTAAATTCGTGACTTAAAAAAAGATATACAACTTTAAATCTTTGTGATTTTTCTGGATAATCAACGACTGTAATATCTATAAGTTGTCTAAATTTCATGTCTTTATTACTTTTTAAGAATAAAGTAACGTCAATCAAATCATCTTTGTCTATTTCAATATAAATTTGATTATGTTTAATTTCAGATTTATTTATTTTAGTAGTTAATTCTGAATTAATCTTTTTTTCTAAGTCTGTTAAATTTTTCATTTTATCGATTAAATGAACCTTTATTTCTTATTTTTTTTTGGAGTTGCATTATACCATAAAGCAAAGACTCTGCTGAAGGTGGACATCCTGGAACATAGATATCTACAGGAACAATACGATCGCAACCTCTGACAACAGAATAAGAGTAATGGTAGTATCCACCACCATTTGCACAGCTACCCATTGAAATTACATATCTTGGTTCAGGCATTTGATCATATACTTTTCTTAAGGCAGGGGCCATCTTGTTTGTTAATGTTCCTGCTACTATCATAACATCAGATTGTCTTGGTGAGCCTCTGGGTGCTGCACCAAATCTTTCCAAGTCATATCTTGGCATTGCTGTTTGCATCATCTCTACCGCACAACATGCAAGTCCAAAAGTCATCCAATGTAAAGAACCAGATCGTGACCAATTTATCAAATTGTCCATAGAGGTTGTAATAAAACCATTTTTGCTGAAGTCTTCTGCTAATTGTTTGAATTCTTCAGGTATCTGATCTAATTTATTATTCATTATTATCTATAATTATTCCCAGTCCAAGGCACCTTTTTTCCATTCATAAATAAACCCAATAGTAAGTATAAATAAAAAAATCATCATTGATGTAAATCCAAGGACACCTATTTTTCCTAATGAAATAGCCCAAGGAAATAAAAATGCTATTTCAAGATCAAAGATTATGAAAAGTATTGCAACCAAATAAAACCTTACATCAAATTCCATTCTTGAGTCTTGAAAAGGTTCGAAACCACATTCATAAGCAGATAACTTCTCAGGATCTGGATGCTTGGGAGACAAAATAAAATTTATCACAATAAATGCAGCACTTAAGCCAAGGGCTACAATAAGGAATAAAATAATTGGCAAATAATCTTTTAGAAATTCCGCTGTCATGGTGGAATATATATCATTTTTTATAAGTTGATGAAGTGATGATAGGTCACATTAATCAAAATATCCAGTAAGATTGATAATGATTATCAACATATAAACTCTAAAAATAACGATAATTAATTTAAAGTGGCGGGAGTGAAGGGACTCGAACCCTCGACCTATCGCGTGACAGGCGATCGCTCTAACCAACTGAGCTACACCCCCACTTTTGATTCATTTTGGTGGGCAGTAAAGGACTCGAACCTTTGACCCCCTCGGTGTA
>CABYZW010000007.1:5000-53412 GCA_902523615.1 uncultured Pelagibacteraceae bacterium
TTAACCTTGCGGTCGTACTCCCCAGGCGGTGTGTTTATCGCTTTCGCTGCGACACTGAAAATAAATTTCCAACGTCTAACACACATCGTTTACGGCATGGACTACGAGGGTATCTAATCCTCTTCGCTACCCATGCTTTCGTTCCTCAGTGTCAGTAATGATCCAGAAAGCTGCCTTCGCAATTGGTATTCTTTCTAATATCTACGAATTTCACCTCTACACTAGAAATTCTGCTTTCCTCTATCAAACTCTAGCTGAAAAGTTTTGATGGCAGTTCCAGAGTTAAGCTCTGGGATTTCACCACCAACTTTTTCAACCACCTACGAACTCTTTAAGCCCAGTAATTCCGAACTACGCTAGGTCCCTTCGTATTACCGCGGCTGCTGGCACGAAGTTAGCCGGACCTTCTTATTCGGGTACAGTCATTTTCTTCCCCGACGAAAGAGCTTTACAACCCAAGGGCCTTCTTCACTCACGCGGCATCGCTGCATCAGAGTTTCCTCCATTGTGCAAGATTCCCCACTGCTGCCTCCCGTAGGAGTTTGGGCCGTGTCTCAGTCCCAATGTGGCTGATCATCCTCTCAAATCAGCTATTGATCAAAGCCTTGGTAGGCCATTACCCTACCAACAAACTAATCAAGTGCAGGCTCATCCAATGGTGCATAAAGCTTTCTCCGTGAAGACTTATCCGGTATTAGCACAAGTTTCCTCGTGTTATTCCAGGCCAAAGGGCAGATACCTACATGTTACTCACCCGTCTGCCACTAAGTATTGCTACTTCGTTCGACTTGCATGTGTTAGGCGTGCCGCCAGCGTACGTTCTGAGCCATGATCAAACTCTCAAGTTTAAAAACGGCGCACACTAGCTTCTATATAAATTCTAAGAATAAAATTTATATAATGTTGAAGTGTGTACGACAAATTTTGGTAACCTTAACCGTCCACACTTCTCTTCTTAAATTTTAACTTTTATAATAGCTAATTGAGTTAAAAACCCAATAATTCACAAGAGATTATTATAAAACTATAACAATAATATGAAAGTCCGATGCTTATAGGCTAAAATAATAGGAAATCAAGTAGTTAAAATTAAAAAAGTATCAAAAAAAGCCTAATTTTAAAGGTTTTTTTTTGATTTTTAAGAACACGTAGAATACTAATAAAAACAAATTTTTTTTATGATCAAAATAATTAAATCAAAAATAAGTAAAAATCCTGAGATATTTGCTCTTTTTCTGCTAATTCTGATAGCTATAGTTTCAACGTCTTATTACAATTTTAATAAAAATAAAATTTACAATAATTACAAAGTAATAATCAATAACATTTATTTAAAGAAAACGTTAAATCATTTTTTTAATGAATTAGAGCCAAGATTTAAAAAAATTAATCACTCAATATTACCAGGTGAAACTTTTGATAACATTCTCGAAATGTATTCTATTAAAAAAAGTGAAATAATTGAAATAAAAGAAAAAATTTCAAAAAAAGTCAATTTAAACAAGCTAAATACGAATCAAAAAATAACGTTTATCTTAGATCAATCATCATCTTTAATTAAAGAATTTACATTTCAAATTTCAAACACTGAAAAAATTTATCTTTCGAGAAGTTCTGAAGTTAAAGGATTTAATAAGACGATTATAGTTGCAAAATTAAATAAAGATGTTTTTTATAAAGAAAACATAATACTTAACAGTCTCTACAAGTCTGCATCAAATAAAAAAATACCTGCTAATATTATTATTGAGTTTGCTCGAATTTACGGTTTTCAAGTAGACTTTCAAAGAGATATCAGAAAACAGGACAGCTTTCAAATTATGTATGAAGTGTTTGTAGATGACAATGAAAAGATTATTGAGACAGGTAAAATATTGTATGCAAATTTGAAATTAAGTGGCCAGGATAATTCTTTATATTACTTCGATAAAAATGGAAGTGAGGGTCATTATGATAAAAACGGTAGAAGTGTAAAAAAAGCTCTTATGAAAACTCCTATTAACGGAGCAAGACTCTCCTCGCCGTTTGGTATGAGAAAACATCCTATTGACGGATTTAATAAAATGCACAGGGGAACAGATTTTGCAGCGCCAATGGGAACACCTATAATGGCTTCAGGAGATGGAGTAGTTAAAAAAGCTGGATGGTGTGGAGGAGGAGGAAATTGTGTTGTAATCAAACATAATTCTACTTACACAACAGTTTATGCACATATGTCAAAGTTCGCAAAAGGAATTAAAAGTGGATTAAGAGTTAAGCAAGCTCAAGTTATTGGTTATGTAGGATCTACTGGAAAATCAACTGGTCCACATTTGCACTATGAAGTAATAGTAAATGGAAAAAAAATAAATTCTCAAAAATTAAAATTACCATCTGGCAAAATACTTAAAGGAGAAGAGCGTAAACTATTTGAAACCAAAAAAATTAAGTTAGATGTCTTAAAATCAGAGAAAATTGTTGGTCTAAACTAGTTAGCTTCGTTTTCAATTTTTAGATTATTTCCCTGATCTTTGTTATCTAAATCAGAAGTTAACTTTTCATTATTTTTTGTCTCTGGAGCTGTATCATGATTGTTTTTCACATCGACAAATTTATTTTTCTTAAAACTTTCTTTTTCATTTAAAATTCTGGTAAAATGGTCAGCATGTTGAAAATAGTTTTCTGATAAAATTTTGTCACCGACTGAAAGTGCTTCTCTTGCAAGATTATTATATTTTTCAATTAATTTTGGAGCGTTATGATTATTTTTTCCAGGAAACTTCCTTTGAAAATTGTCATTACTTGTAAAATTTGAGCTATACTTTGGCCTATCAGAATTAGATTTAAAATTTCTATCGTTTCTTCTAAAATTGCTTCTTCTGCCATTATTGCTATTTCTAAATGTTACCATAAATAAAAACTAATTAAATTTTTGTACTAACAACACATCTGTCGTTTTTTGCCAAATCTTTAAAAACTTTATCAACAAAAAATCCTTTTTCATTTAATAATTTTTTTGTTCTTTCTTTTTGATCATATCCAATTTCTAATATGAACTTTCCTTTTCTTTTTATCAGTTCTGCCGATTTTTTTATTACCTTCTTGATTTGTGTCATTCCGTCTAATCCACCGTCTAAAGCTTTTTTTGGTTCAAAACTGATAATATCTTTTTCCAAATAATTTAAATCTATTTTCTTAATATAAGGAGGATTAGATATTATTAAATCATATTTGCCATAGTTAAAATTGTCAATATCAGATTTCAAAAATTTTACTCTATTTGCGATTTTAAGCCTTGAAGCATTGATCTCACTTAGTTTTATACACTCTTTGCTTATATCTATGCCGATACCAGAAAAATTTTTTTTTTCACTTAACAACGACAGTAAAATGCAGCCAGATCCAACTCCTATCTCTAAAACTCTTATATTTGATTTATTTTTAGTTATTTTTAAAGCTTCCTCTATAATTAGTTCAGTATCTGGCCTTGGTATCATGGTTCCTTTTTGCACATTAAATTGATATTTCCAAAAATCTTTGGTTTCTGTTATATAAGCAACAGGTTTTCCCTTAGACCTATCACTTATTAATTTAAAGAAATATTTTAGATTTATTGGATCTATTTTTTCATTTGGATGAAGCAAAATATATTTTCTATTTTTATTAATTGCTTTAGATAATAAAATTTCGCTATCTAAAATTGCATGTTTAATAAAATTTTTTTTTAAATTATCTTTACCCTCTTTAATTGCAGTATATATGTTCATTTTATTTTAAATTAATCAAACTTTCCTCTTGTGCTTGAAGAGTTAATGACTCAATCATTTCATCAAATGCTTCGCCTTCCAAAAATTGCTCCAACTTATGTAGGGTCAAATTAATTCTATGGTCAGTTACTCTGCCTTGTGGAAAATTATACGTTCGTATTCTTTCTGATCTATCACCACTTCCAATCTTATTTTTTCTGTCTTTAGATCTCTCTTGATCAATTCTAGATCTTTCTAGTTCGTAGAGTCGCGCCCTTAAAATTTTCATTCCTTTTGACTTGTTTTTATGTTGAGACTTTTCATCTTGTTGGGAAACTGAAATACCAGTAGGTATATGGGTGATCCTTACTGCACTATCAGTTGTGTTAACAGATTGTCCTCCTGGTCCCCCTGCTCGAAAAACATCTATTCTTAAATCTGAGTCATTTATTTTTAAATCAATTTCTTCAGCTTCAGGTAATACTGCTACTGTTGCTGCAGATGTATGAACTCTCCCTTGAGTTTCTGTATCGGGTACCCTTTGCACTCTATGTACTCCACTTTCATATTTAAGTGTTGAATAGATATTTGTACCTTGTATAGAAGCAATTACCTCTTTTAGACCCCCAGCCTCACTTCTTGAAATTGAAATTAACTCAAGTGACCATTTTTTTTTATTACTTACTTTTTCATACATTTTAAATAAATCCGAGGCAAACAAACTTGCCTCAAGGCCTCCTGTTCCTGCCCTAATCTCTATAATAGCATTTTTTTTATCTGCTTCATCTTTAGGAAGTAAAAACAATTTAAGTTTTTTTTCATTATTATTAAAATTTAATTTTAAATCATTCAACTCAATCTCAGCCATTTTAACTAGCTCCTTATCGGAATTTTGATCCTGTAAAATTTTTTCTAATTCACTTTTATTTTTTTCATAAGATATATATTCTCTAGCGTGTGGAATAATTTCATTTAAGTCAGAGTATTCTTTAGATTTCTCTGCAAAAATTTTTTTTTCAATCTTACCTAAAGATAAATCTTTTTCTAAAGTTGAATGCTTGTTTATTAGTTCTTCGATTGTTTTTTGAGGTATCATTTTTTAATTTTTTTCTAATTCTGATACTTTTTTTTCTACTTCTTGAATAACTCTATTTATCATATCTTTAGTCAAAACTTTTTCTTTTTGTATCCCAGATAAATAAAGCATATTGTTTCCTTTTTTTCCGCCAGTTATACCAATATCTGTCATTGCTGCTTCTCCAGGACCATTCACAACACAACCAATTATAGATAGTGTTATTGGTGTTTTTATGTGAGATAATTTTTCCTCTAAGATTTTAACTGTATCAATTACCTGAAAACCTTGTCTTGCACAGGAAGGACAAGAGATAATTTTAACACCACGGTTTCGTAAACCTAAAGATTTTAAAATCTCATTTCCAATTTGAACTTCTTTTACAGGATCATCTGACAAAGAAATTCTTATGGTATCTCCTATACCGTTGTAAAGCAATGTGCCAACTCCAATAGAAGATTTAATGCTTCCTGAAATAAAACTTCCTGCCTCTGTAATACCCAAATGAAGAGGATAATTAGTAGATTCAGATAATTTTTTGTAAGCCTCAACTGACAAAAATACATCAGATGATTTGACGCTTATTTTTAAATTAAAAAAATCTTCATCCTCTAAAATTTGAATATTTCTTAAAGCACTTTCAACTAAAGCTTCAGGGCAAGGTTCTTTAAATCTTTCTAAAATATCTCTCTCTAAAGATCCAGCGTTTACTCCAACTCTTATGGAGCAATCATTATCTTTTGCAGCTTTTATAATCTCTTTTATTTTTCCCCTCTCTCCAATATTCCCTGGGTTTATCCTTAAGCAACTAGCACCACTTTCTGCAGCTTCTATGGCTCTTTTATAATGAAAATGAATATCTGCAATTATAGGTATGTTGATTTGTTTTACTATTTCTTTAAGAGATTTTGTTGAAGACTCATCTGGACAAGATACTCTGACCAAGTCAGCTCCCTCGTTTTGAATTAGATTGATCTGATTTACAGTAGCCTTAATGTCTGATGTTAATGTATTAGTCATCGATTGAATAGATATCGGATTATCACCTCCAATTTTTACACTTCCAACATTGATTACTTTTGTTTTTTTTCTTTTAATTTCTCTAAAAGGTCTAATATTCATCTCTTATTTATTTAGTTTAAATTCCTTATGTAACGCTATTAAAGCTTTTTTAGTGTTTTTTTTATCAATTAAAACCGAAATCTTAATTTCAGATGTGGATATAACTTTAATATTTATCTTTTTCAAAGCTAAAGCTTGAAACATCTTAAAAGTAACTCCAGGTGTAGTTATCATTCCAACACCAACGATTGAAATCTTTGAAACTCCTTTTTCAAATAATAATTTTCGAAAATTAATGTCATTATTTTCTTTAATTATCTTTTTTGTTTTATTTAAGTCTTCAGTCTTGATAGTAAAAGTCAAATCGGTTTCTTTACCATTTGCAGAAATATTTTGAACTACCATATCAACATTTATTAAATTTTTTGACAATGGTCTAAAAATAGAAGCAGCAACTCCTGGTCTATCCTTTACACCAACAAGGGTTACTTTTGAATCATTATTAGTTGAGGAAATTCCTGTTATTATTTTATTGTTTATTATATTAGACTTTTTAGTTATTAGGGTTCCTAGTTTATTAGTAAAAGATGATTTTACCTCAATATCAATTCTATTTAACCTCGCATCTTGAATTGATACCGGTTGCATTACTTTTGAACCAAGTGAAGCCATTTCTAACATTTCCTCATAAGAAATTACTTTTATTTTTTTAGCATTAATCAATTTTTTTGGGTCCGTGGTAAAAACACCTTCTACATCAGTATAAATTATACATCTTCTTGCTTTGAAGAATTTCGCCAACATTATTGCACTTGCATCTGACCCCCCTCTTCCAACAGTAGTTAATCTTTCCTCATTATTAATTCCTTGAAATCCAGCTATAATAGGTATTCCTCCACTTTTCAGATATTTTAAAATTTTTGTTTTATAAATATTATTTATTCTCGAATTCTTATGAGGCCCATGAGTAAATATTGGTATTTGCCAAGCTAACCAAGATCTTGATTTAAGACCATTATGAACAAGTCTACCAGCAATTAAAGAGCAGGCCACTTGTTCTCCAGAAGACACCAAAACATCATATTCTGCATCAGAGTAATTATTGCTAATCTCTTTAGATTTTCTTATTAACTCATTTGTCACACCACTCATTGCTGAGGACACCACTATTACACTATATCTTTTTTTACTATAGTTGCTTATTATTTTTGCAATCTTTTTAATTTTTGTGATTGTCCCAACTGATGTCCCCCCAAATTTAAGTACTACAATTTTCATGATAAGATGTTCTCTTAAAAATTAAATTATATTGATAAAATGCATGTTGAATATAAAGTCAATCTTCAATGAAAAATAACACAATAAATAAAAAAGAAATAGAAAAATTTTCTAGAATTGCCGAGGAATGGTGGAATCCGAAGGGAAAATTTAAACCATTGCACAAATTTAACCCTATCAGAATCTCTTACATCAAAGATAACATAATGGGCTCTTTTAAACTCAAGAATAAAAAAAAACCCTTAGAAAAAGTTAAGATTTTAGATATTGGTTGTGGGGGAGGATTATTATCAGAGCCCATGTGTAGACTTGGAGCTGATGTAACCGGGATTGACGCTTCAGAAAAAAACATAAATGTTGCAAAATTACATGCAAAAAAAAATAATTTAGACATCAAATATTTTTGTGCTTCACCTGAAAAATTTAAATCTAATGTTAAATTTGATGTTGTGCTAAATATGGAAATAGTTGAGCATGTAGAGGACATAAATTTTTTTTTAAAATCATGCGTAAAACTTTTAAGAAAAAATGGAATAATGTTTGTTGCAACTTTAAATAAAACTTTAAAGTCTTATGTTTTTGCAATTATTGGAGCGGAATACATTTTACGATGGCTTCCAATTGGAACACATGAATGGGAAAAATTTGTTAGGCCCGAGGATTTAGTCGACAAACTAAATAAAATTGGACTAAGGCTAGACACTTTAGATGGTATGAAATTTAATTTAATGAGAGATAACTGGACTCTTAGTGAAGACAAATCAATTAATTATATAGGAAAGTTCATTAAAAATTAATTTTTATTGTCTTCAATCCAAGGGATTGTTTTAATTTTTATGCCCTCTTCTTTGAGTTCTTTTATCTGATCATTAGAAGCTGAACCAAAAATTCCTTTTTTTTTTCTTCTTTTGTTATAATGAATAGACCTCGCTTCATAAGTAAAATTTTCACCAACATACTCAAAGTTATTTTTAATAAATTTTTGATATTCTTTTATTTTTTTATTAACCTCTTTAAATTTCAAATTTTTTGAACTTAAAATATTTCCATTATTTTTACTCAATATTTTTGGTGCCATCAAAGTCTTTTCAATTTTTTTTGAATTGCAATTATGACAACTTAAAAATTTTTTTTTTTTTAGTTTTTCATATTCCATAGAAGATGCAAACCAACTATCGAAAGAAATTTTACATTTTTTACAAAAAAGTTTATATTTAATCATAATTAATATTTAATAACTTCTTTATTAAATTCAATATAGTTTAACTTCTATAATCAGCATTAATATCAATATATTTATTAGTTAAATCCATTGTGTAAGCTAAAAAATTTTTTGAGCCAGAGGATAAATCTACAATTAAATCGATGTTGTCGTTTTTCATATAATCAGAGGTTTCATTTTCATTGTAATTAACATTTATTTTTCCATTTTGAATAATATTTATATTACCAAATTTTATTGTTAATTTTTCAACATTAATTGGAACTCCAGCTTTTCCAATTGCCATCACAATCCTTCCCCAGTTTGGATCTTCACCGGCTATTGCAGTTTTAACTAATGGAGAGTTAGCTATTGAAAAAGCAATTTTTTTTGCATCACTATCGGTTTTACAATTTTTTATACAGATACTAATAAATTTAGATGCGCCCTCACCATCGTTGACAACTCTTTTAGCTAAATTTAACAAAACCTTATTTAAAGATAAATCAAAATCTTTAAGTTTATCATCATTTATATTTTTTATCTCCGGATGTTTAATTTTACCAGTTGAAAATATAGTTACCATGTCATTGGTACTTGTGTCTCCATCGCAGCTTATCGCATTAAAAGTTGTGGAAATATTTTTCTTTAAAAGTTTTTTCAGTATTTCATTTGAAATATCTGCATCAGTAAAAATATATCCCAATGTTGTAGCCATATTTGGTTGTATCATTCCAGAACCTTTTGCAACTCCAAAAATTTTTATCTGACTATTTCCAATCATACAATCTTCCATTGCCATTTTAGGCTGCGTGTCAGTGGTCATTATACCTAAGGCAGCTTTCATCCAAATATACTTATTTTGTGTATACCTTACTTTATTTATTAACTCTGAAATTTTATTTTTAATTTTTTCTTCGGGATAAGTTTCTCCTATAGTTCCTGTGCATCCAAAAATTACCTCTTTCGATTTAATTTTCTTTGGATGACTTTCATCTTCTTTTTGTTTTTTTGATAATTCTTCAGAAATTTTTTCTGCAATCCTCTCTAAACTCTTATAACCTTGCCTGCCTGTAAAACAATTTGCATTTCTGGCATTTATCAATAGAGAGAAAACTTTTTTAGCTTTTTGATTTAAATTCCATTTAATATTTTCAGATACAATTTTACTTTGAGTATAAACAGATGCATGATTAGCTCCGTTCCTAAAATAAAACATTACGACATCATCTCTTGAATTACTATATAAATTAGCACTTATTGTTGAAATGGACACTCCATCGATATGATCCAGATCTTGAAATTCCATCATTCTCTTATTTTTTGATTTTGATGTTAAAAAATTTGTTAAATTGATACCCATAGTATTTAAATTAATTATTTAATAATTATATTAAAGGTTATAAGTAAATAATAAATCAAAAATTAATGTTAAATCCTTTAAACTTTTTCAAAAAAATCATTAAATCTAGCAATCAAAAAGAGCTGGATCGATTATCTAATATTATTTCTAAGATAAATGTGCTCGAAGAAAGTTTTCAAAAATTAAAAGACTCAGAGTTTCCAATCAAAACACAAGAATTTAAAGAACAAATTAAAAATGGAAAAAATATTGATGATATACTACCAGAAGCATTTGCATTAGTTCGAGAGGCATCTAAAAGAAAAAGAAATGAAAGACACTTTGACGTACAGTTAATTGGGGGGGTCGTTTTACATCAATCAAAAATTGCTGAAATGAGAACTGGAGAAGGTAAGACACTTACGATTGCTCTTGCGGCTTATCTAAATGCATTAAATGGAAAAGGAGTACATGTTGTTACCGTAAATGATTATTTAGCTAAGAGGGACTCTCAAGAAATGGGAAAAATTTATAGTTTTTTAGGTCTCACTTCAGGTTTTATAAACAATGATCAAAACGATAATCAAAGAAAAGAAAATTACAATTGTGACATTACTTACGCGACCAACAGTGAGCTGGGATTTGACTATCTAAGAGACAATATGAAATATTCCAAAGATCAAATGGTTCAGAGAGAGCATTTTTTTTCAATAGTTGATGAAATCGACTCTTGTTTAATTGATGAAGCTCGAACCCCTCTTGTGATTTCTGGTGCAGCAGAAGATAAAACAAATCAATATCTTGCAATTGATAGATTAATAAAAAATTTAAATGAAAAAGATTACGAGATAGATGAAAAGGATAAAAATATTCTTTTAACAAATGATGGAATAACTAATGTTGAAAAAATTTTTTCAAAAGCAGGTATTTTAAAAAATGATAATTTTTATGATCCAGAAAATTTAGGATTAGTTCATCATGTAAATCAAGCACTTAGAGCTAATCACTTGTTTAAGAAAGGTAAAGACTATATTATTCAAGATGATAATCTTAAAATAATTGACGAACTTACAGGTAGAATACTTGAGGGTAGAAGATTTGGAGATGGTCTTCATCAAGCACTAGAAGCAAAGGAAAAAATTGAGATCCAAGCTGAAAATCAAACTTTAGCATCAATTACTTATCAAAATTATTTTAAACTTTATAAAAAAATTTGTGGGTGTACTGGAACTGCTATCACTGAGGCAGAAGAATTTTATGAAATTTATAATTTACCAGTCGTTGTTATCCCAACTAATAAAAAAATGATTAGAAAAGATTTAAATGATCAGATATTTAGAACTGAAGAGGAAAAAAATCATGCAATAATAAATAAAATTAACGAATGCCATAAATATGGCCAGCCACTTTTGGTCTTTACTTCTAGTGTAAATAAATCTGAAATCTATTCTAACCTTTTAAAAAAACAGAAAATTAAACATGTAGTATTAAATGCAAAAAATCACGAAAACGAGGCTGAAATTATCGCAAACGCAGGTAAAGAGGGTTCAGTTATAATAACAACTAGTATCTCTGGACGAGGTGTTGACATCCAACTTGGAGGAAAAAAAGGATCAACGTTAGAAAAAGATGTCAATGATCATAAAAAAAAAATTAAATCTTTAGGAGGATTATTTGTAATTGGAACTGAAAGAATGGAGTCAAGAAGGGTGGATAATCAAGCAAGAGGAAGAGCTGGTAGACAGGGAGATGAAGGAAGTTCAATTTTCTATGTAAGTTTAGAAGATGACTTGATGAGAATTTTTGGTTCAGAGTCAATGAATAATATTTTACAAAAATTAGGTTTAAAAGACGGTGAGAGTATTGATCATCCATGGATAAATAAAGCCTTGGAAAGAGCTCAACAAAAAGTTGAGGCTAGAAATTTTGACATAAGAAAAACTTTAATAAAATTTGATAATGTTCTTAATGACCAGAGACATGTTATTTTTTCTCAAAGAAAAGAGGCAATGAAAAGTTCTCAAATCTTTGGCTATTCAGATGATTTTCTTAAAGAGATATTAGAGGATTTGGTTAAATTAAAAATTCGAAAAAACACTTATCCAAAAAGTAATGATTTTGATAATAGATTAAGATTAATTTTAGGCAGAAATTTCGATGAAGAAGATTTAAAAAGAGTTGGGTCTTTGAACGATAGTTCATTTAAAGAAGAAATAAAAATTAAGTTTCAAAAATCTAGAGATGAAAGAGTAAAGCTTTTAGGTGAAAGCCAATCTAAGGAAATAGAAAAAAGAATTTTTTTACAATCTATTGATATGAATTGGAAATCCCATATTCAATACTTGGAGCAATTAAGGCAAGTAATTGGGCTTAGGTCTTATGGACAAAGAGATCCTTTAGTTGAATATAAAAAAGAGGCTTTTAATTTGTTTGAAAATTTATTAAACAAACTTAAGCTGGATTTTATAACTATCTTAATGAATTTAAAAGTTATAGAATCTTCTAATGAAAATAAAAAACTCCCTGACTCAAATAAAATAGATCCTAAATATATTGGAAAAAAAATGGGAAGGAACGAACCTTGTTTTTGCGGATCAGGAAAAAAATATAAGCACTGTTGTGGTACTTTATAGATAAAGAGATAATAAAAAAATAAAAATTGCTACTCCAATTATAGAGATAAAAAATTTCTTGTTTTTTAATATTCTTTCAAAACTCTTTCTTTCTTTGCTTAAAGAACTCAAATTATCTAGGTTATTAATAAATCCTTTATTTCTACCAATCCTTAAAAATTTATTTTTTCTCTCATTAAAAATTTCTTCAGATGACTTGGACTCGAAATAATTTAAATTTTTGCTTATAGAGATTTGAACATTTTTTAGTATTGAATTCTTATCTCTATGAGCGCCTCCAATTGGTTCATTTACAATCTCATCAATTATTTGTAACTCTAATAAATCTTTAGCAGAAAGTTTCATAGCTTTTGCAGCATCAAGCATTTTTTTTGGGTCTCTCCATAAAATTGTGGCACAACCTTCTGGAGATATAACTGAATAAATTGCATTTTCTAACATTAAAACTTTGTTTGCGGAAGCTAACGCTATAGCTCCACCTGATCCACCTTCACCAATTATAATTGCAATAGTTGGAACATTTAATTCCATGCAGCATTCTATTGATTTTGCTATAGCCTCTGCTTGCCCTCTTTCTTCAGCTCCTACGCCTGGATAAGCGCCTGGCGTGTCAATAAACGAAATAATTGGTATATTAAATTTGTTCGCTAAGTTCATAACCCTTATTGTTTTTCTATATCCCTCAGGTCTCATCATGCCAAAATTTCTATCAATCCTACTATCAAGATCCTCACCCTTTTCTTGGCCTATGACTAATACAGACTTACCATTAAATTTTGCAAATCCTGTCAATACTGATCGATCTTCCCCATAATGTCTGTCTCCTGATAATGATATAAAATCTTCAAATAAATTATCTATAAAAAATTTGGACTTAGGCCTATCTTCATGTCTTGCAACCATCGTTGTTTCCCAAGGGTCTAAATTTGAATATATAGATTTTAATTTTTCATCTAACTCATTTTGCATTTTTGATATTTTTTGTGTATCGACTTCAGAAAGTCCGCTTTGATTAAACGGATCTTTAAGTTTATCAATCTCATTTTCCAGATTTTTTATATCATTCTCAAAATTAAGATAATTTTTCATTTTAAAACTAAACTACTATATAAGTATCAATAAAAACAACAAAATTTAAGTGTAAATAAAAATTGTTTGACTTAGTTTTACTTGGGTTTTAAAAAAAGATGAATGTCTAAAAAATACCAAACAATTAATAATCTCAAAGTTTCAGAGGATCTTTTATCTTTTGTAAATCATGAACTCTTGATAGACATAAATATTTCACCTGAAAAATTTTGGTTAAATTTTGACAAAGCTGTCCATGAACTAGCACCAAAAAATAAAGAATTGATAAAAGTAAGAGAAGATCTGCAGAAAAAAATTGATGATTGGCATATTAACAATAAAGGAAATGAAATTAAAATTGATGAATATAAAAAATTCCTAAAAGAAATTGGTTATTTGAAAGATGAGGGTACAGATTTCAAAATTGAAACATCTAAGATAGACGATGAAATTTCCCACATTGCTGGCCCTCAATTGGTGGTACCTATCATGAACGCAAGATATACCTTAAATGCTGCTAACGCCCGATGGGTCAGTCTTTATGATAGTCTATATGGAACAAATATTATTGAGTCCGATGAGGGTGGAAGCGAAAGGTATGATCCACTAAGGGGACAAGAGGTGATCAAATATGTGAGAGAAATTTTCGACAAGCATATTCCTATTAACGGAACTAGTTGGAAAAATATTTCAAGCTTAAAAGTTTTAAATAGCGAATTGATAATATCAAAGGATGATTATGAGTATAATTTGAAAGATAAAAATAAATTTATAGGCCATAGAGGAGATGCCAAAAAACCCTCGGCAGTAATATTAAAAAATAATAATTTACATTTCGAAATAATAATAAACCCCAAAGCTTTCAGTGCAGCGCATGATATTGCAGGGATAAGTGATGTAATTATAGAGTCTGCTGTTTCAACTATTTGTGATAACGAAGATAGTGTTGCAGCAGTGGACTCAGAGGACAAGATTATATGTTATAGAAATTGGTTAGGTCTAATGAAAGGAAATTTGAAAGTCCAATTTGAAAAAAATGGAAAAAACTTAGAGAGGAAACTTAATCCAGACAGAAGCTATATTTCAAGAGATGGTAAAGGTTTGAAATTACATGGAAGAAGTCTGCTTTTAATAAGGAATGTTGGACATCTTATGACAAATCCATGTATTCTTTTAAAAGATGGCAGCGAGGTACCCGAGGGTATTTTAGACGCTTTTCTAACTACTGCTGCAGCTATTAATGACTTAAATAGAAAAAAGAATTCACGTGCAGGTTCAATTTATATTGTGAAACCAAAAATGCATGGTCCCGATGAAACAAAATTTACCGACACAATTTTCTCGAAAGTAGAAGAGTTGTTTGGTTTAGAAAAGAATACTTGTAAAATAGGTATAATGGATGAAGAGAGAAGAACTTCAGCTAACCTAAAGGAATGTATTAGAACATTAAAAAAAAGAGTCTTTTTCATAAATACAGGTTTTCTTGATAGGACTGGGGATGAAATGCACACATCGATGGAAGCTGGTCCAATGATAAAAAAAGGAGACATGAAGTCATCAAAGTGGATTTCAGCTTATGAGAATAATAATGTTGATATTGGCTTAAATTGTGGTTTTTCTGGTAAGGCACAAATTGGAAAAGGTATGTGGGCTATGCCAGATAAAATGAAAGAAATGATGGATGAAAAAATAAATCATTTAAAAGCAGGAGCTAACTGTGCATGGGTACCCTCTCCTACAGCAGCATCTTTACATGCTTTACATTACCATCATGTAAATATTTTTGATGAACAAAAAAAAATTTTAAATCGTGAAAAATCAAAACTTGATGATCTTTTAACCATACCGATTGCTGACAGACCCAACTGGTCTCTTAACGAAATCAATTCTGAAATATCAAATTCTGCTCAAACTTTGTTAGGGTATGTAGTTCGTTGGATTGATCAAGGAATTGGTTGCTCAAAAGTTCCTGATATAAATAATATTGGTTTGATGGAAGATAGGGCAACTTTAAGAATTTCATCTCAACATATAGCAAATTGGATCCATCATGGAGTGACTACAAAAATTCAAGTTATGGAAATTATGAAAGAGATGGCTAAAGTAGTGGATAGACAAAATGAACATGATGAAAAGTATGTCAAAATGAGTGATAACTATGATATATCTTTAGCATTTAAAACAGCTTGTGATTTGATTTTTAAAGGAAAAAAGCAGCCGTCTGGATATACTGAGCCTCTTCTACATCAAAATAGATTAAAAAAGAAATTAATCTGAATTAGAAATTAATTTTGTTCGATTTTTGAAAGCAGAAAATAATGTACCATCGTCTAAACTTTCTATTTCACCGCCTACTGGCAGCCCTTGAGCCAGTTTAGTAACTTTAACTTTTAAATTTTTAAGACTGTCTTGAATGTAATAAGCTGTCGTTTGACCTTCAACAGTTGCACTTGTTGCTAAAATTACCTCATCAATTTTATCCTTATTTACTCTTTCTACTAAAGAGTTAATTAATAAGTCTTCTTTTCTTTGTCCCACAGAAGATATGGTGCCACCCAAAATATGAAAATACCCTCGAAAAATATTTGAACTTTCTATTGACCATTGATCTGCCAAATCCTCAACAACACAAATTTTATTAAACTTTTCTTTTATATTTTCACAGTTTGTACAGCCATCAACGATTGATTTCAATGAACCACATGACTTACATCTACCAACATTCTTATAAACTTGCGCCAATGTAGTGGCTATTGGTTTAACAAGTTCATCTCTGTTGTTTATCAACTTTAAAACAATTCTTTTTGCTGATTTTGGACCTAATCCAGGAAGTTTTGATATTAATCGTATTAAATCATCAATCTCATTAATATTTTGCATTATCTATAATGGCCATTTAAATCCTGGAATTCCAAATCCCCCTGTGGCCTTTGAAATTTCTTCTGAGGTTTTACTTTTAAGTTGAGTTTTAGCATTATTATGAGCAGCAATAATAAGATCCTCAATTATAGATTTTTCCTCTTTGAGCAAATCATCAGATAGCTCTATTTTAATAATTTCACCCTCACCGTCTAAGGTAACTTTTACAGAATTTGACCCTGAAATACCTTCCACTTGAATTTTTTTTATATTCTCTTGACTCTCTTTCATTTTAGCCTCAAGTTCTTTTGCTTTATTTAGTATTTTACTAAAATCAGTCATTTATTTCTCAAAATCTTTTTCCTCTTTCAAACTAATTAAATTAGCATCAGGGAATTTTTCTAAAACAGTTTTATACAGCTCAGTTTCTTTAGCACTATCAACGAGCATCTTATTTCTATTTTTCTCTTTTTCTTTAATTGTAATCTCTCCTTTTATCTTGCTCAAAGTTATAATCCACCTTTCTGAAGTCCACTCATAGAGTTTTAATGTAAGATCCTTTATAAAATTTTTGTCGAGATTATCATTAAAAGATATTTCCATCCTATTTTTTGAAAAACCCACAAGATTTACATTTTTTTCTAATTCATATTTAAGTCTTATCTCTTTCTTTTGATTACACAAATCCAAAAGCTCTTTAAATGATCCAATCTTAATTGACTCCTTAGCTTCAATCTCTGTCTTTCTTTCAGGATTATTTTTTTTTTCTTGAGATACATTTTTGATTTGATTAATCACATCATTTTTAGATTTAATATCTACATTTTCTTTTCTTATAGATTTTGATAATAAATTTTTTTGAAATTTACTATCCTCAGATTTGATTGAAGTAATATACATTAATTTAATCAAAAACATCTCAATTGATAAATTTTGATTTGAAACTACATCAAGTTCTTCAAGTGCTTTTATTGTAAATTGCCAAAATAAAATGAATACTTGTTTATCTACGCTACTAGCAATCTGTTTAATTTTCAAAAACTCTTCGTCATTTAATGAAAAATTTGTGCTCTCTAATGTCAAAGAATTTATATTTTTAAAATAAAAAATTAATTCTAAAAAATCATTTATAAAAACTTTAGGTTCAATACCTTGGTCATAAATTTTTCTATAAATTTCAATAACTTTTTTTTCTTCACCTTCGAGAATTAATCTAAAAAGATCTATTAATTGAGATTTATCAAAATATCCAAAAATCTGTTGAGCTGCTTTTAAATCCAACTCAACACCTTCTTGTAAAGAAAGCAAACCTCTATCTAATAAAGATAATGCATCCCTAACTGATCCCTCAGATATTTTTACAATTAGTTTTAAAGCATCATCCGAAACTTTACCTTTTTCTTTTTCTTTTATAATTTTTATAAAGTCAAACAATTGAGAGGATTTTATTCTTGATAAATCAAATCTTTGGCATCTTGATACAACAGTTATCGGAATCTTTTTAATTTCTGTAGTCGCAAAAATAAATTTAAGATATGGTGGTGGCTCCTCTAATGTTTTTAATAAAGCATTAAAAGCTTGTTTACTAAGCATGTGTACTTCATCGATAATAAATATTTTATACTTGGCTGAAGTTGGTCCATATCTTGAAAATTCTATTAAATCTCTAACATCGTCAACACCAGTTTTACTAGCGGCGTCCATTTCCAAAACATCAATATGACTTGAATTAGCAATAGAGTCACAATTTTCACATTCATTTTTACATTTATTTTCGACTCCATTAGTACAGTTTATTGTCTTAGCCACTATTCTTGCTATCGTTGTTTTTCCTACTCCTCTAATTCCAGTGAATAAATATGCGTTAGGAATTTTATCGGCTTTTATTGAATTTGTAATAGTCTCTGACACAACCTCTTGACCAACTAAATCATCAAAAGTTTGTGGTCGATATTTGAGCGCCAGCACTTTAGAATTTTTATTCATTATTTTTCTTAGGAGACTAGAACCTGAATAACTGTCTTTACGACTGCTTCTGTTAAGATCTGATCGGGTTCAAGCAGCATCCACCTCTAGCCTCCAAAAACTATTATAACAGTAATGATTTCTAATCTACAAGAAAAGATTGAATCTTATTTTTCTCTTAATTTGTCAGCTTCAAAAACACCTAGAACGTGAAAATCTTCACAATGCAAACCTAATTCCTCTAAAGATTTTTGAACTTTTATGTCTTCTATATGTCCATCAAGGTCACATAAAAAAAAGAATGTTTCAAAAGAATTTTTTTCTGGATAACTTTGTAATTTTGTTAGATTAACACCATTAATTGCAAATCCACCCAAAGATTGATAAAGGGCGGCTGGTTTACTTTTCAATTTAAATAAAAAAGAAGTTATATATTTTTTATTCTCAAACTCAGGTTGAGAGATATTTTTTCCCATTACTAAGAACCTTGTAAGATTACCTTTTTCGTTTTCAATATTTTTCTTGATTATTTCTAAACCATAAGTTTTTGCACTTAATGACGATGCGATTGCAGCTTTTCTTTTATCATTACTTTTAGATACCATTTCTGCTGAACCTGCCGTATCAGCCCTTACATGTTCTGTAATTTTATTCAATTTGATAAAGTTAGAGCACTGGGATAATGCCTGACCATGAGAATAAACATCTTTAACATCTGAAATTTTAACGCCAGGAAGCGCTAAAAGGTTGTGTTCTATTTTTTGAAAATACTCAGAATAGATATTAAGCCTATATTCAAATATTAGATACTCAATACCTATATTTCCAGTAATTCTATTTGATTCTGGAATTATAATTTTGGACTGAGGATCGTTAGAAGCTCTCAGAAAGCATTCATCAAAAGTTTTGCATGGAATTATTTCAGACTTTGGATCAATAGATAAAGCTGCTAAATGAGAATATGCACCAAAAGTTCCTTGAAAGTAAATTTTGCTCATTTTGATTTATATTCCATAATTTTTTTGATAGCTACAAATTCTTCCTCAGTGTCTATTCCCATAGATGATTTTTTTGCAAGAGATACATTAATTTTAATCTTATTATCCAAAGCTCTTAATTGCTCTAATTTACTCTTAATTTCATTTTGTGATTGTTTTAAAGAAATAAATTTTTTAAGTGTTTCAAATTGATAACAATAAATACCTAAATGATGATAGGTATTTTTAGGGGGATCTTTCAACTTTCTCAAAAAATTTAAAGCTTCTGGAAATGAAGAATTATTTAGAGTTTGTTTAGTAGTCACTTTAACAATACTTTGTTTCTCATAAAATTTTTTATCCTCGATATTTGAGGCCAAAGTTCCAAATTGAACTTTTGTTCTTATCATTTGTCTATGTAAATTTCTGATGTCCCCGACATCGATTAAGGGTTCATCTCCTTGGAGATTCATTACTAGCTCAACATTGGATTTTCCTAATCGTTTTATTGCATCATAAATTCTATCTGTTCCTGTTTTATGCGTTTTATCTGTCAAAATTGCCTGGCCACCGTTTTTTTGGACATCATCAATTATTTCTTGGTCTTCAGTAGCGACATATACTTCTCCAATATTTACCTCTAGAGCTTTTTTAAAAACATGAGAAATAATTGATAAACCGTTAATTTTAAGCAAAGGTTTTCCAGGTAGTCTAGTTGCTGATAACCTAGAGGGAATTATAACTAACGTTTTCATTCTTTTTTATTTATAATTAGATTATAAACAGAGGCAAAATTGTACACTAAAAAATAAGCAATTTTTTGCTTATAGTGTTATACGTCAAGACAAATTTTTATAAAATGGACTCTTTTGAAATAAATAAGATTGTTGCTGCTATTTTAATGGTTGCTCTTCTGGTAATTGGAATTGACAAGATTTCAGACATAGTTTTCTACGTAGAAAAACCTAAAACACCTGGATATGTTGTTGAAGTCGAACAGGTTGCGATTAGTTCTGACTCTGAAATTAAAAAATCTGAGGAGATAGTTGATATTGCCGCTCTTATGGTTTTAGGAGAAATTTCCCATGGGGAAAAGGTATTTAAAAAATGCGCAGCTTGTCACTCTATCGCAAAAGGAGGAAAGAATAATATCGGTCCTGCTTTATATAATGTGGTTGGAAGAAAAGTTGGTGCTGTAAGTGATTACAAATATTCAAAAGCACTATCTGGGTATGAAAAAGAATGGACCTTTGAAGAATTAAATGGTTATTTAATTAAACCAGCAAAATGGATCAAGGGAACTAAAATGGCTTTTGCAGGTTTGAGAAAAGAAAAAGATAGGGCATCAGTTATAAAGTATTTAAATCAAAACTCAGATAATCCCATACCGTTACCTTAATTTTCCAAAACAATATAATAAAATACTTTTTTGAACATGAACTCGGTTTTGAGCTTGCTGCCAAACTTTTGATCGATTACTAGAAAAAACTTTTTCTTCAACTTCAGATCCTCTAGGCAAACAATGTAAAAAAATAGAATTTTTTTTAGATTTATTAATTAATTTTTGAGTAATCTTAAATCCTTTAAAGTCAGACAATTTTTTTTTTTTATTCACTTTGTCATTTAAAGAAATCACTTTATCAGAAAATATTACATCAGCACCCAGGACCGCTTTCTCAGCATTATTAAAGATATGAATTTTTTTGTTACATTTTTTAACCCAATCTAAAATATTTTTCTTTGGAAAATATTTTTTTGGACAGCCAATACGTAATTTAAAATTAAATTTTACAGATGCAGCTATGAGGCTGTTTAATACATTATTAGAATCTCCAATCCATGTAACATTTAATTTTGATATTGGTTTTTTTTTAATTTCCTCAACTGTGAAAATATCAGATAATATTTGTGTTGGGTGTGAAGAAGGACTCAAACCATTTATCAGTGGAATAGATAGATATTTTTTAAAATTTTCTATTTTTTTATCACTATCAGTTCTAAGCATAAATCCATCACCGTAGGTTGATAAAATTTTTGCAGTATCTTCAAGTGTTTCTCCACCAATACCTAAATGAAGTTCATTCGATTTTAAGGTTATTGTGCCACCACCAAGTTGTTTAATTGCAAGATAAAAACTCATTCTTGTTCTCAAACTAGATTTTTCAAACATTTGAATTAACAATTTACCATTAAGAGGTGAACCTTTATCAGGTTCTAATGTGCTAAGTCTTTTTCTCTGCGCTTTTCTTTTTTTTGCGTCAAATAAAATTTTTCTTAAATCTTTAGCTGGTATATCTTTAAGATTAATAAAATGCTTCATTTATCTATAATTAAAACAAACCTTAGAAATAATTTTTAAAGCTTGATCTATCTCATTTTTTTTTACATTAAGTGGTGGTAAAATTCTGACAACATTCTCAGCTGCTCTTATAGTAAGAAGTTTATTCTTCATCAGGGCTTTAATAAAATTATTTTGATTTACGTGAAGTTGTATACCAATTAAATATCCTCTACCTCTAATTTCTTTAATTACTTTTGGAAATCTCATTTTAATTTTTTGTAGACTGTTAATAAGATATTGTGAGTTTTTCTTCACATTTTTTAAAAAACTTTTATTCGAAATAATATTCATCACTTCATTGGCAATTTTCATCGCCAAAGGATTTCCTCCAAAAGTTGAACCATGAGTGCCAGGTATCATTCCTGAAGCAACTTTTCTGCTCATTAAAACAGCCCCAATGGGAAATCCGCCACCAATACCTTTGGCTATAGGAACAATATCTGGCTTTACTTTTGATTTTTCAAATGCAAAAAAATCACCTGTTCTCCCCACTCCACATTGAACTTCGTCTAAAATTAACAAAATTTTGTTTTTATCACATAAATCTCTAAGTCCTCTTAAACACCAATCAGGTATTACCTTTATTCCTCCCTCTCCCATTATAGTTTCGACCATAATTGCTGCAGTATCTTTTTTTATCAGTTTCTTTAACTTCTTATGATCTCCAAAATCAAAATGATCAAAACCTTCGATTTTAGGTCCAAAGCCTTCTATCATTTTTTTTGATCCACTTGCAAAAATTGCTGCTAGAGTTCTTCCATGAAATGAATTTTTTATACAAATAATTTTATTCTTATGAGGTTTGCCAATCGAATAAAAATATCTTCTAGCAACCTTAATTGCTGCTTCTGTAGCTTCAGCTCCACTATTTTGAAACATTACAAAATCAGCAAAGGTTTTTTTTGCTAATTTTCTTGCAAGCTCTTCTCCTTCTGGAATCGTGAATGAGTTAGATACATGCCAAAGTCTTCTTGATTGTTTAATAATTGCCTTAACCAATTTAGGATGGGAATGACCAAGTGAATTAACAGCGATACCTTGCACGAAATCTAAATATTTAGACCCATCTGTAGAATATAAAAAAGAACCTTTGCCTTTTTTAAAAGATAATTTTTTTCTATTATAATTTTTTACCAAATAGCTCATAATTTATTTTTAAATAAGTTAATTATTTATCTATAAAATTAAAATTAATAGATACAAGTTCAGATTGAATGTGTTTTATATAAAAAATCCCTCTTTCTTGTGCATAAGTTAAATAAATTTCTTGTTTATTCAAATTTAATAACACTATATTGTGTTTATAAAATTTATTTATACAATATATTGAAATTAATGAGCTGGACAGAAGAAAAAGTTAAAAAATTAAAAGAACTTTGGGGAAAGGGAAATACAGCGAGTCAGATAGCTGAAATAATTGGTGGAATAAGTAGAAATGCAGTAATAGGAAAAGCTCACAGATTAAATCTTTCAGCAAAAATTAAAACTAGAGCAGCAACATCAAATCAAACTTTTGAAAATTCGCAGGACGATAAAAAAAATAACAATAAAAGATTTAGAAGAAGTAAGTTTAAATCTCTTATTATTGAAAAAGATTTCGAACCGGAAAATCCCAAACAGTTAGAAGAATTAGATGAAAATTCATGTAAATGGCCAATTGGACATCCAAATGAAAAATCATTTTATTTTTGTGGAAGATCATCTTTAAAAGACTTCTCTTATTGTAAACTTCATTTGCTTTACGCTTATCAGCCAAAAGGCAAAAAAGACGATAATGTTGAGAAAGATGATGTGCCTGAATTTATTAACAAAAAAATAAAGTCGGCTTAATTAATTTTCAATTTTTATTATCGTATTTTTTTGTTGAAAATTGACCACCTTCTTTCCACATATAACAATACTTCAAAACTTCCTGGTTAAAATATCTGCGACTAGGAACTCCCAAATCAAAATTTGTCTTATATTTCCCTGAAACTATGTTGTCATATTTGAGGAGTTTTAATTGATCTTCTGTCAATAAAGGTGATGGAAACAATCCTAAAAATTTAGCAGATATTTTAGCTAGAGGCAAAGGCATAGGTATTAAAATTCTTTTTTTGTTAATCATTTTTAATAAATTTTCAATTATTTCTTTTAATGTCATAGTCTCTGGCCCCACACATTCAATAATTTTAGAATAAATATTTTTCGAAATTACATAATAAATTATTTCAGATAAATCTGAACAATGAATCGGAACAAATTTTGTCTTACCAGAATAATATAATGGAAATATAGGTAAATTTTTAAGTAGAGTCATAAAATTTGTGGTAAAATTATCGTCAACTGAATAAACAACAGATGGTCTTAATATTGTAGCTAATGAAAAATTATTTAAAA
Organism: uncultured Pelagibacteraceae bacterium; assembly: GCA_902523615.1. Classification (GTDB taxonomy): domain Bacteria; phylum Pseudomonadota; class Alphaproteobacteria; order Pelagibacterales; family Pelagibacteraceae; genus Pelagibacter. The sequence continues at coordinate 28,906 of CABYZW010000007.1, forward strand.
TATTTTTTTCACCCTCTAATTTGCTTTTTGCATATTCTGAATCAATAGCTTCATTGATTCCAAGAGCAGACAAATGAATAAAATGCTTTAGATTGTATTCTTTACAAAGTTTTGAAAGCATTGATGGAAATACGGAATGGATATTTTTAAAGGATTGGCTATTTTTTTTTTCAAAAAGTATACCAACTAAGTTTATACAAATATCAGATTTTGAAAAAAGTTTTCTAATTTTATTTTCATCAAAAAGTGTAGCTTCAACAATTTCTATATAACCAGCATTCCCTTGGGTTTTGATAATATACCCTTTTTGATGAATGTTTCTTGTTACTACTGTCACTTTATAGTTATTTTTGGTTAACACTCTTATAAGATGTCTACCAATTTGCCCACTACCACCAAAAATTAGACAATTTTTTTCTTTCATATATATATATTTAAAATGAATGTTGATATTAAACTTTACAAAAAAGACTTACCAGATGATTTAATTTTAGGCAATGTATTAGCTATCGATGGTGAATTCATGGGTTTAAATGTTAGAAGAGATCCATTGTGCCTAATTCAAATATCTTCAGGAAATAATGATGCTCATATCATACAACTAGACAGAAAGAGTTATCATGCACCCAATTTAGTCAAAATACTATCTGATGAAAAAATTATTAAAATATTTCATTATGGTAGAGCAGATATTGCACATATAAAATACTACTTAAAAGCCAATACCAATAATATTTTAGATACAAAAATAGCATCGAAACTAGCAAGATCTTATTCAGATAATCACTCATTAAAAACCCTAATTAAGGAATTTGCAAATGTAGACATTAGTAAACAATTTCAAAGCTCAGATTTTGGTGGTGAACTTTCACCAGCTCAGTTAAAATATTGTGCTAATGACGTAATTTATCTTCACAAAATACATGAAGAACTCAAAATCAAACTAGAGAGAGAAAAAAGATTTGAATTATATATGGAATGTTTAAAATTTTTAAAAACTAGGGTCGATCTTGATTTAGCTTTATTTAAAGATGATATTTGGTCTCACTGATAATGAAAAATGAAATTAAAGAAATAGGTGTTGGAGTTATAGATCTTCAAATTAAATCTTTAAAAAAATTAAAATTTTCAATAAATGACTCTTTTCAAAAAGCGGTAAAATTAATACTTAGGTGTAAATCTAAAGTAGTAATATGTGGAGTAGGCAAAAGTGGAATTATAGCATCAAAAATTTCTGCAACTTTATCCTCAGTGGGAACACCATCTTTTGCAATTAATGCATCTGATTGTTCACATGGAGACTTAGGTAGAATAACAAATAATGATATAATCATTCTGATAAGTAATTCAGGTAACACTTCAGAATTGTCAGATATTATAGATTATTCCAAAAAAAATAGAATTTCTTTAATCGGAATTATGTCAAACAAAAATTCAATTTTATATAAATCTGCAAAAGTAAAATTATTACTTCCTGAGGTAGAAGAGTCAGGTTTTGGTATTGTTCCAACTTCAAGCACAACCATTCAATTATCAATCGGTGATGCACTTGCAATTGCATTAATGAAAAAGAAAAATTTTGGCAAACTAGATTTTAAAAAATTTCATCCTGGTGGAAATTTAAGTAAGAAACTTAAGACAGCTGGGGATATAATGTTAATAAAAAATAAAATTCCATTTGTTAATGAGAATAAAATAATGAAAGAAGCTCTGAAAATTTTGAATATGAAAAGGCTAGGATTTATTGTAATGGTAAATAATCAAGGATTAAGCTCTGGAATTTTTACAGATGGTGACCTTAAAAGGTTATTGCAAAAAAAGAATAAAATTGAAAATTTAAGAATTAAAAAATTTATGACAAAAAATCCATTTACAGTTGAGGAAAATACGCTGGCATCGGACGTATTAATTAAAATGAATAAAAAAAGAATTACAAGCGCATGTGTTTACAAAAAGGGCAATAAAAGAAAAATAATTGGTGTGCTCCATATTCATAATCTTCTTAAAAATTCGAGATAATTAATTGTCAAAAGGATATATTCAATTATTACTTATTTTTCTAGTCATAATAATAGGAGTATTTAGTTACAAGAAATATTTCAATAATCAAATCTCTATTTCTGAAGAAGACCCAAAGTCTTTTGATCAAAATAATCTAAACGAAGATGCACAAAATAATCTTATCAAAAATTTAAAATATGATGTAAAATTTGACAATAATACTCAGTATTCAATTACAGCAAATTACAGTGAAATTGAATATCTTAATCAAGAGGAAATTGTGACTATGAGAGAAGTAGTAGCAATTTTCATTGATGAAGATGGTTTTGAACTGAAGATAAAATCTGACGAAGCTATATTTAATAATACAGTATATAATACTATTTTTGAAAAAAATGTAGATATTAAATATATAGATCATTTAATAACATCAGAAAAACTAATCTTAGATTTTGAAGAAAATGTTGTGATTATTAAAGATAATATTGTATATGAAAGTACTGAGGGAACAGCAAAAGCTGACAATATAAAAATGGATTTATTTTCAAAAAATATTGATATTTTTATGAATCAACCAGATAGAAAAGTGGTAATAATTAAAAATGAGTAATATAAAAAAATTCCGAATAAAGTCTTTCAAAAAAAATAAGTCAATACTGAGACTCGAGAAAGTCTCTTTAAAATTTGGAAATAAGATGATACTTGATCATTTAAATCTTCAACTAAATACTGGTCAAATTCTTGGATTACTTGGTCCAAATGGTGTAGGAAAAACAACAATTTTTAATTTAATTACAGGATTAATATCTCCCGATTTTGGATCAATTTACATCAATTCTCAAGAAGTAAATAACTTTCCAATTTATCAAAGAACAAAAAAATTTAATATAGGTTTTGTACCTCAGCATGGAGGTTTCTTTCATGATTTGACTGTATATGAAAATCTTAAAGCTATTGGAGAAATATCAATAAATAATATCAGCTTTAGAAATGAAAAAATAAACTCCCTAATTTCCAGATTTGAATTAGACTCTATAAGGAATGTTAAGGCTAACATTTTATCTGGCGGACAAAAAAAAAGGCTCGTTATAGCAATTGCATTAGTATCGGACCCTAAAATTCTTTTATTGGATGAACCTTTCGCAGCTCTTGATGTAATGACTATAAAAACACTGCAAGAAATTATCGTAAATTTACAAAGTGACAATAACATTTCTGTTATTCTCTGTGATCATCAAGCACGAGACCTTTTAGCTTGCGTTGATACTGCTGCTATAATACATAATGGTAAAGTAATCGCCCAAGGAACTCCAACAAACTTAATTCAAAATATAGAAGCACGAAATGCCTATTTTGGAGATTCATTTAAAATAAGCTAAATCTTATTTGTGAAAAATTTTATAAAAATTTCTAATCGAATAAAACCATTTGATAAAGTAATTCAAATAGAAGGAGATAAAAGTTTATCAATTAGATGGGCACTACTAGCATCTCAAGCAATAGGTAAATCTAAGTCATTTAATCTTTTAAAATCTGAAGATGTCGAAAATACACTTAGATGTTTAAAAAAACTCGGGGTTAGAGTAAAAAAATATAAAAACTCATGCGAGATAACTAGTAAAGGATTGAACAGTTTTAAAAATTCAAAAAGTATAACATTGAATGCTGGAAATTCTGGAACATTAGGAAGATTATTATTAGGCCTTCTAGTGCATACAAGAAATAAAATAACTTTGAAAGGCGACAAAAGTCTTTCAAAACGTGATTTTTTAAGAGTAACACAACCTCTTGAGAAATTTGGTGCAACTTTCATCACAAATTCTGATGGTCGGCTACCATTAACTGTTAGGGGAACAAGTTCACCAAAGCCAATACGATATTTTGAGAACAGAGGTTCAGCTCAGTGTAAAAGCAGTGTAATGCTTGCAGCAATCAATACTAAGGGAGTAACAAAAATTAAAGCAAAAAAATCAAGAAATCATACAGAGCTATTATTTAAGTATTTAAAGATACCAATTAAGATTCAAAAAAAAAAAAAATATGATCTAATTAATATTAAAGGGAAAAAATCAATTAAATCTTTTAATTACAAGATTCCCTCTGATATAAGTTCGAGTGCTTTTTTTATTGTGCTCACAGCACTAACAGAAAAATCTAAAATAAAAATTAAAGATGTGAATATTAATTCAACAAGATTTGGATTTATAAAAATTCTTAAAATGATGGGGGTTAAAATTAATTTAAGAAATATTAAAAATTATAAAGGCGAAAAACTTGCAGATCTTCATGTTGAGTCGGCCAAAAAATTAAAGCCATTAAATTGTCCAACTAATTTAAATAGCTCTGCTATAGATGAATTTTTACTAATTTTTCTAGTAGCAGCTAAGGCAGATGGAATATCATCTTTTAAAAAATTATCTGAATTAAATCAAAAAGAAAGTCCAAGATTATTATGGGGATCAAAGATCTTAAACAAGATGGGTATTAAAAATATCGTAGAAAATAATAATATTAAGATTTTTGGGAATCCAAATTTAGATTTAAAGAAAGAGATCACCATAAGAGGATTTTTGAAAGATCATAGAGTTTTTATGACTAGTGTTGTGGCGGCTTTAACTTTTGGAGGAAAATGGAAAATTTATGATCAAGAGTCAATAAAAACTTCTTTTCCCTCATTCCTTTACAAAATTAAGGAATTGGGAGCGAAGATATGATGTTAAATACTCTCTTTTCAATTTTTTATTTTTTTTCTCAAAAAAGAAGCAAAAACCCCAATAATTTATTAATTTTTTAATGATATTCAGTATTGATTAAAACGTTAAATTTAATTAAAAGATCGTGTTTTAAATTTTAAATACAAAAAACTAATGGAAATATATAAAGACCTCACAAATCCTAAATCCCAAGAATTTGAAAAATTATTAAATAGTCAGCTCTCTAAAAATAAAATTGAGGAAGGAAAAATAATTGAGGGTAAAATAAACAAAATTACTGAAAAATTTGTTTTTCTTTTTGTAGATGGTTTAAAAAGTGAACCAGTGCTAGATATAAACGAACTAAAAAGCATGGGCTTAAGTGAAAAAATAAAGATAGGTGAGAAAATATCAGTATTATTAGAAAAAATTGAAGATAAGAATGGTGAAGTAATTGTTTCTGCAAGTAAAGCTCAAAAAATTAGAGGATGGGATAAACTTGTAGAAGCTTATGAAAAAAAAGAACCTATTATGGGAAAAATAACTTCAAAGTGTAAAGGTGGTTGTATTGTTGAGCATATTGAAACTGGTTCTTTAATGTTTTTACCTGGATCTCAAATAAGTGATAAGCCTCTAAAGGATATAAGTCATTTAATGAATGAACCTCAGAAATTTGCATTGATTAAATTGGATAAAATTAGAGGTAATGCATGTGTTTCAAGAAGAGAAATTATTTCAAACTTTAAAAAAGAGGACAAAGCAAAAATTATCGAAAAATATCAAATCGGAGACATCATTAAAAATGCCGAGGTAAAAGGGTACAGTACTTTTGGTTGTTTTTTCAATGTAAATAATGAGATTGATGTTTTAGTACACCTACAGGAAATTTCTTACTCAAGGGTTAATCACCCAGACGAAGTTTTTAATATTGGTGAAAAACATGATTTAAAGGTAATCTCAATTGATAAAGAAAAATTACAAATCGGTTGTTCTGTCAAACAATTATCACCTGACCCATTTGAACATATTGAAAATTATGAATTAAATAAAGTTTATAAAGTAAAAGTTGTTAAACTAATGGACTTTGGAGCTTTTTGTGAACTAGAACCAGGTTTAACAACGCTATTGCATTCAAGTGAGTTAAGCTGGTCAAAAAAAATTACTTCAGCCAAAAAAATGTTTAAAGTTGGTGATGAAATTAATTGTGTAATAACAGAAATTGATAAAGAAAAAAGGAGAGTAGCAATTTCACATAGATTAACAGAAAAAAATCCTTTTGAATCATTTGAAAAAGAATACCCAGTTGGAAAAATTGTTGAGGGCGAAGTGGTGAATAAAAATGAGTATTCCTTATTCGTCAAATTTAAAGGATATAATCTTGATGGTTTTTTACATTGTAATGATCTAACATATCTAAATAATGGAGAAGAAGAACTACAAAAGTATAAAAAAGGTGACAAAATTCAAGTAAAGGTTTTAGAAATTAAAACTTCTGAGCAAAAAATTAGGGTTGGATTAAGGCAAACGCAACCAGATCCATTTGACTGGTTCAAAGATAAGAAAATTAATCAAGCTATTACAGTTAAGATAGTATCTACTGAAAATAAAGGTTTAGTTGTTAGGCCAGAGGGTTGTGAAATGGATTTTATAATTAAAAAATCTCAAATAGCAATTAATGCAGCAGATGCTAGAACAACAAGGTTTACTGGAGGAGAAAGAATTGATTGTGCAATCGCGGATTTAGACTTAGATAAAAGAAAAGTAAACTTAAGTATTAAACTTTTAGAAGAAATTGACAAAAAAGAAGCACTAGAAAAGTATGGATCTGAAGGTTCTGGAAAAAATTTACCTTTTTCATCATTATCAGATGATTTAAAAAAAAAAGACGAAAAGAAAAAAAAATAAATTAGATTAGATTTGGCTATAGTAAAATCAAACCTTTTAAAACAACTTTCTAAAAATTATCCTAATTTTTTAAAAAAAGATTTAGATAAATTTATAAATATAATTTTAAAAGAATTCAAAAATACCTTGAAACGAAATGAAAGAATAGAACTGAGAGGTTTTGGTGTTTTTTCTACAAATATTCAAAAAGCTAGAATTTCAAGAAATCCAAAAACAGGTGAGAAAGTTAATACTCCAGAAAAAAAAACAATAAACTTTAAAATGGCTAAAGATTTATTTAAAAGATTAAATGATGAAAAAGAGTAAAGTATTTGTTGCTTGTGACACAACCAATGTTTCGAAAATAAAAAGTATTATTAATAAAACTCAAAATCTACAAATTAAGGTTGGATATAAATTTGGTTTAGAATTTTTAAATTCAAAACAAGGTAGAAATTTTTTATCGAAAATAAAAAAAAAGATTATTTTTGCAGACCTCAAGCTCCATGATATTCCAAATACCTGTGTATCAGCAATAAAGGCTGTCAAAGATCTTAGAATTAGTTATTTAACTATTCACATAAGCTCCGGCTTAGAAGCTTTAAAAGCAAGTAAAAAAGTATCTGGTAAAACTAAACTTGTAGGAGTTACAATTTTAACCTCACTAGATAATAAATCGTTAAGAGAAATCGGTTTTGATAAAAATGTAAAAAAGCTTACTTACCATCAGGCTAAATTAGCAAATAAAGCAAAATTGGATGCAATTGTTTGTAGTCCTCAAGAAATTCATATTGTTAAAAAAGTTTTCAAAAAAGAAATTATTACACCTGGAATAAGATTTAATTCTATAACTAATGATCAAAAAAGAGTATTAACACCTAAACAGGCATACAAAAATGGTAGTGACTGGTTGGTTATAGGTAGACCCTTAACTAAAGGAAATATTCATAAAAATATTTTATCATTAATTGCTCATTTAAAATAATGACATTAAAAACAAAAATATGTGGAGTTTCTGATACCAAAATATTACAATATTTAGTCAATCATAAGCACCCTCCACAATTTGTGGGGTTCATTGCAAATTATCAAAAATCAAAAAGGTTTGTTGATAAAAAAAAGCTTTATGAATTGTTGAGATTAGATAAAAAAAAATCCTTATATGTTGCAGTATTGGTTGATCCCGATTTGAGAATTCTTGAGGAAATTAAAGACTTGCCATTTGACTATTATCAACTTTATGACTGTAAGAAAGATAAGATTGAATACATAAAAAATACTTATAATAAAAAAATTATAACAGCAATAACTGTTGAAAATGCTGAAGATGTTAAAGTGTTTGAATTATACAAAGATTTAGCAGACATCTATTTGTTTGATAGTAAGGGCTACGAGAAAAGCTTTTCATTTAATCATAAATTGATTGAAAATATCCAATTCGACAAAGATGTAATGCTAGCAGGAAATATTCAAATCAACGATAATCTTGAAAAATATAATAAAATAGCTGATATTATTGATATATCTGGAGGATTAGAAACTGCTGGAAAAAAAGATGTCGCTAAAATAGAAATTTTTTTAAACAAAATAAAAAATTTAAACAATGAAACTTAGAAAAAATATTCCTTTAATCGATCAACATGATAAATTAGGTTTCTGGGGTGGCAAATTCGGTGGTAGCTTCATTCCAGAAACCCTAAAAAAACCAGTGGAAGATTTAACAAAAGAATTTCAAAAACTTAGAAAAGATAAAAGTTTTTTAAAGAAAAGAGATTTTTATTTTAAAAATTATATAGGTACACCAACATCTTTTGTCAAATTAAAAAAATTAACAGATCACTTAGGTGGAGCACAAATTTGGGCAAAAGTTGTTTCAGAAGCTAATGGCGGGGCTCACAAAATATATAATGCTACAGTTCATGCTTTAATTTGTAAAGCTATGGGGAAAAAATACATAGTTGGTGATACTGGCGCAGGTTATGCAGGAAAAATGCTAAGTATGGCGGCAAAAGAATTTGGACTTAAATGTAAGATTTTTATGGGCGCGAAAGATATAAAAAGACAAAAACCTAATTGTCAAGCGATGAGAAAAAATGGTGCTGAAATTATACCAGTTTACTCTGGAAGCCAAACTTTAGTCGATGCTGTAAGTGAATGTATGAGATATTGGGTTTCAAATTGTGATAACACACATATGTGTGTAGGTTCTACTGTAGGACCAAATATTTTTGTTAAAATTTGTGGATGGTCAACAACTCAAATCTCTAGAGAACTCAAAATACAATTAAAAGATAAATTTAAAAAGTTCCCAAAAAAGATAAAATTAATTAATTGTGTGGGTGGTGGGAGTTCTGCATACGGTTTTTGGAGTGAATTTATAGATTATGATAAAAACCAAATCGAATTAATAGGTGTAGAAGCAGGTGGTCCACAAAAATCAAAATTACATGCTGCTCCTTTGAGTAGAAATGCGAAAATTGGAATTTTACATGGTGCTGCATCTTACGTATGTCAAAATAACGAAGGCCAAATCCAAGAAACAGAATCTATTAGTGCAGGTTTAGATTACCCTGGTGTTAGCCCATTACATTGTTTATTAAAAGACACTAAAAGAGCTAGATATACTCATGCTACTGATGAAGATGCTTTGAATGCTTATAGGATAATTAAAAAATTTGAAAAGCTCAATCCAAGTTTAGAGCCAAGTCATGCTTTTGCCGAAGCTATAAAAATTGCACCAAAATTGAGCAAAGATACAGTTATAATAGTAAATTCATGTGGCGATGCAAGAAAAGATAAAGATATTTTAAAAAAAAGATTGGGTAAATATTAATGCATTGTTCTTTAATAAACAAATCTTTTGAAATTGCAAAAAAAGAGAATAGACCTGCACTCCTTACCTATACCGTTGCTGGTGATAATACAAAAAAAAAGTCCCTGGAAATTTTATTTTCAATCTCTAAGTATGCAGATATTTGTGAATTAGGATTTCCACATAACACACCAATTGCTGACGGTGGACAAATTCAAACGAGTGCTTACCGGGCTATTAAAAATGGTATTAAAATTAAGGAAGTATTTTCAATTGTTAGTAAATTTAAAAAAGTAAAAAAAAAAAAACCAATTATTTTGATGGGTTACTATAATATGATCTATCAATTTAATGAAAATAAGTTTATCTCTAAATGTAAAAAATCAAAAGTTGATGGATTAATAGTTGTCGATCTACCTCATCCTGAAAATAAAAATTTTGCTTTGAAATGTAAAAAAAATAAGATTAATTTCATTCAACTTGTTTCACCAACTACTTCAAAATTTAGATTAAGAAAAATAATTAATGACTCACACGATATGATTTATTACATCAGTATGTTATCTACTACTGGTGGTAAATTGAAGGTTTCACCAAAAAAGATAATTAATGAATACCAAAAAATTAAAAAGCAAAATAGGTCCAAAAATGTTGTAATCGGATTTGGCATTACAGAAAAATCAATTAAATCACTAAAAAAAGCTGATGGATTGGTTGTGGGGAGTGCAATTTGTGAGGAAATTACTAGATCAATAAAAAAAAGACAAAATACTGTCACAAATGTTACTAATATAGTCAGAAGATTAAAAAATAAAATTAAATGAACTGGATTACTAAAATAATTAAAGCAGGTGAAAAGATAAAAACTGCTATTCATAAAAGGGCCTCAAAAGAAGATATAGCTAACAGTGATTGGACCTCATGTTGCAAAGGACCAATATTAAAAAAAGATTTAGAAGCGAATCTTTGGGTATGCCCTGACTGTAATAAGCATCATCGTATTAAACCAAAACAAAGATTTGATATTTTATTTGGAAAAAATAGTTACGAAACTTTTAAAACTCCTATCCCTAAAGATGATCCACTAGAATGGACAGACTCCAAATCTTATAAAGATAGATTAAAAAATGCTCGAAAAAAAACTGGCATGGACTGTGGTATGATGGTTGCGAGTGGAACAATAAACAATATTAAAATTACTGCAGTTGCATCAGATTTTGATTTCTTAGGTGCATCAATGGCAGCTGCTGAGGGAGAGGCGTTTCTATATGGAATACAACATGCAATTGAGAATAAAACTCCATTTTTATGTATTAGTGCCGGTGGTGGAATGAGAATGATGGAAAGTTTAATTTCTCTATCTCAAATGACAAGAACAACATTAGCAATTAATGAGCTTAAAAAGAACAATCTTCCATACTTGGTGTGTATAACAGATCCAACAGCCGGAGGTATTACTGCCTCATATGCAATGTTAGGAGACATCCATATCGCAGAGCCAGGAGCATTGATTGCTTTTGCAGGTGCAAGAGTAATTCAAGGAACTGTTAAAGAAGAATTACCAGAAGGTTTTCAAAAGAGTGAATACATTGAAAAGACAGGCTTTGTTGATTTAATTGTTGAAAGAAAAGATCTTGCTGAAAAAATTGGAACTCTATTATCAATATTGTTAAAGAAAAATTCTGTTATAAGCACTGAACATGATGAAACTACAGAAAATACTCAGTCGCTTTCTAAAATTGCATAAAAAAGAAATTGATCTTAGCTTAGATCGAATTAATTATCTTTGTGAAAAACTGGGTAATCCTCAGGATAAAATCAAAGCCATCAGTATTGTTGGGACCAATGGTAAAAACTCTACAATTCAAGCTTGTTATTCGATTTTAAAAGAGGCAGGAATAAAGTGTAACATTTATACCAGTCCTCATATTCAAAAAATAAATGAAAGATTTGTTTTTAACAACCAACAACTTGGAGATGATGAACTGGCTTCTTTATTTGAGGAAGTTGAGAGAATAAATGAGAATAATCCAATTACATTCTTTGAAATTTTGACTGCATGTTTTTTTTATAAGGCAGCTCAATATCCTAATAATCTTAATCTGATTGAGGCAGGTTTATTTCATAGGTTTGATGCAACAAATATCTTAAAAGATAATATTGCAAGTATTGTAACTTCTATATCAAAGGACCATTTAGACTGGCTTCCAGAAAATGAAAGAACAATCGATAAGATTATTTTTGAAAAGACTTCAAATCTTTTAAATTCAAATATTATTATTGCAAAACAATATCCTCATTCAACAGCGGAAAAGATAAAAAAAAATATTCACCAAAATCAATCTAATAAGTATTTTTTTAATGATGATTTTTCATTTTCAATTGGAGAAAATGAATTCTTTTATTATGAGGATAAATTTGGTGGATTAAAACTACCGAAACCAAATGTTTTAGGTCAATTTCAGTATGAAAATATTTCAACAGCTATTGCAACCTTACGAATATTAGATCTGGGTATTGAAGATCATCATATAAAAAAAGGTATTAAAAAAATCGATAATATTGCAAGACTTCAAAAAATTGAGTCAGGTAAATTAAAAAATTTAGTTAAAGATAATCTTTTTTTGTTATCTGGAGATCATAATGAAGATGGAGCACGAGTATTAAATGAATATTTAAAAAGCCTAGATTGTAAAAAACATGTCATTATTGGTATGATGGATAATAAAGAACATGAAAAATATATTAATCACTTTAAAGATATTGCCTCAATAACAACTGTAGACATTAAAAACCAACCGAATGCAATTAGTGGAATTAAATTAAGAGAAAAATTTAAAAATATCCCAAATGTAAATTATAAAGAAAGTATTGAAGATGCGATCAAGAGCATAAATCTAAATCAAGGAGATCTACTTTTAATTACTGGATCTTTATATCTTTGTTCTGAAGTTTTAAATTTAAATTAAATATTTTTTTCTAAAAATTCTTTCATGTGACTTTCCGGTACACCACCAACTTTTCTATCTACCTCAACACCTTTTTTATAAATAATTACAGTTGGCACACCTCTTATTCCAGCAGCACTACCAGTATTTATTCCACCTTCTTCAATATCAGCATAATAAAATCCTGCTTTATCATTATACTCTACTGCTAGTTTATCCATGATTGGTTTTAAAGCCTTACATGGTCCACACCACGCAGCTGAAAATTGGATTACAGAAATATCTTCGTTTTTAATTTTGTTATCAAAATCTTCGTCTTTAAAATCTATTAGCATTTAATCTTTCTATAAATTACTAATACAAAGTCAACTATGCAATTTCATATTTTTTTTCAATTGACATTATAAATTCGTTTATTTCATCTAATTTTTTTAATTCTTGCTCATCATCTCTATTAGAAGCTTGATCTCTTAAATAGTCAATTTCAGTATAAGCCATATTAACAGTTTGCCACTTTTCTTTATTTTTACTCAAAATCCTTTTAGCAATTTCGCTTTTGATATTTTTGTAAAGATCAGGTGGTAAAATTTGTGGCGCTTCTTGATAAATAATTTTTTGGCCAAACCAGCTACATCTTTTATCTTGAAACTTATCTAATAATCTCAATTTGTCTTCCCAAGATGAGTTATGCCAAGTTTTAAATAATGCAGTATCTTTGTTTGGAATACGTTTCTCGTAAAGGGTTTCCTCCGGTAATAAATCTTCTTGAGTTTTTGTTTGTTCCTTTTCCTCCGCAGCTTCTCTATTTATTACTTGAATATTTTTACAAAAATTTTCATTTTCCCTCAGAAGTTTAGCCCTTTTTTGGATTGTTGCTAGTTCTAAATCTGAATAAGGTTTTTGTTTGAGAGCGAATTGTTTATCTAAAATTACTGGAGCTTTATTAGTTTTTAAAACTCTTAAAGCCTTAGGGCTATATTTTTTTAATACATCTCGTAAATGATTTACTGGAAGTTTTAATAATGGTTCTGGATTTCTTCTTAAATCCCATACATATCCCCAGGATGCATAAGATGGATGAAAACAATGATTTGGATGTAACGTGCCAGTGAGGTACATCATATTTCTACCCTTCACATTTTCAAAAATAGAATATATGCCTTCATTTTTTAAAAATGTTTCAACACTAGTTTTTGTTGATGTTTTTAAAAACGTATCCCAATTTTCTTTATGTTTATCTTTTATAATTCTTAAAACCTTTAACGAATTTTGCGCATCAACGAAGGCAGTATGGCTAGCTGAAGTATCAAAACCCTGCATTCGAGACAAAGATTCTAGGGCAAGACTTGGATTACCTGCTTGGGTTAATTCTGTTTTTAAGGTCTCTGAGTTTAATGTTTGAGCTGCTCTAGCTATGTGCAAACCATCATGTTCGCTATTAGGCGATGAGTGTGTAGCATAAGGATACCGATTACCCTTAAAAAAATTAAAATGAAACATTCTTCGATCAAAATTTAGATTTGACCAACCCATAAATACTGCGGGAGCACATTTTGTGAAAAAATTTTCAACAGCACCTAAAAAATCGTAATGTGAATAATTGCCTTTAGTAAGTAAATCTATACTAGTAGAATTAACAAGTAATGCCTTTGCACTGGGTACCTCTCCCTCAGGCATTCTACCCCTGATATTTAATTTTCCGATCTCTTTAAGATTTTTATCAACAACCACAGCACCTAATTCAATTATTGACCCCCAAATAGTACTATTGGTTGTTTCGGTATCATAAATTACTATTTTATCCACTATCTACATTACTCCAAATTTGTAAGTTCATTAAATCTTTTAAGTCTTCCAAGAAATAAATTTTGATAAGTTACTAATTCAGGTCCTTGAATTTTAAACTCTTGAAACAAATTATCTACTGTGCAAACAAGAATAACACAAGCATTGATGTTTGAATTATAAACTACATTATGTGCTAAGGAATAAGCAGCAGTTTGTAAAAACCAAGAGTCTATGTATTCAGTCTTTTTTGGTTTATTAGATTGCTTGAAATCAATAATAGTTTCTTTACCTTCATAAACACCAACGCAATCCGCTGTACCCGCATATCTCTCAGGGTAATGCATTGTACATTCCACACCATATATTTCCTCTAATCTATTTGTTAAACCTTTATCAATTATTTCTTTTGCCATTTTTTTATATTGCTCATTATCCTCAAAAAAACTTAAATTTTCCCTTCCTAAAAGAAAAGACTCTAAATAATTATGCATCTGAGAACCTCTGCTACTAGCTGCTTTTGTAATAGCTTCAGCCTCTTTGTGGCCAGTTCTATCTCGCCAATTTGCTAAGGCTGCTTTATCTTCTTCTGACTTTGTTGCATCAAGTATTGAAGTTACACTTGGTAATTTTGCTTCCCCTAAAATATATCTTCTTACTCCATCTTCAGTAGCTCTTGAACTTAAGGGATAATTGTATTTTTTATTCCAATGCATGTAATTTCTTATAGTCGGTTATATATAAAAAAAGAAATTATTTTTTGAGTTGTTTATTTCTTTCAACAAATTTTTCAACGTTCTCTGTAAGAACAGCTTTTTCAACTTGCTCGGGATCTTTAATATTTTCTAAAGTTCTAGTAATTGATCTAGCATCTGTTCCAAACTTATCAACTACATTCATGGCCTCTTCTAGCTTTTTTCTCAAAACTATAACGTTGTCAAAATGCTTTGCAAACCTTGTAGTAATTGTTTTTAAGTGGTTATAAATTTCTGTAGCACCCTTTTGAACCTTAAGAGATTGAAATCCCATGTGTAAAGACTGTAAATAAGCAGATAAAGTATTAGGGCCACAAATTACTATTTTATATTTTTTCATTAATTCTTGGGTCAATAATTCTTTTGTGCTTGGATCTTGATACTCAGTTAATTCTTTATAAAGACTTTCTGTAGGTGCATACACAATTGCAAAATCTGTTGTTTTTGGAGGAACAATATATTTTTCCATAACACTTTTTGCTTTGGCCTTAAATGCGCTCGCCAATTTTACTCTGGAGTCTGCAACTGCTTTTTTATCATCTAAATCATAAGCATCAGTAATTGCTTTAAATTTTTCCAGGGGAAAATGAGAGTCTACTGGAACTAAAACATCTCCTTGAAGTTTAATTGCAAATTCTACATTTTCGCTAGTATCTTCTTTCATTTTAACATTCGTCATGAATTGAGAAGAAGGCAATAAATCTTTAATTAAAGCATCAAGAGAATACTCTGCTAAGGTCCCATATTTTTTAACACCTGCTAAAATTTTAGTAATGCCCTCCTGGCTTTGATTTAGTAATTGTACCTGTTGATTAAAATTACCGACCTTTTCATCAACTTTTGTTAGGGCCTCGGTCATATCCTTTGTAACTCCAGTTGATAAGGCATTGAAGGAAGTCGACATAGTACCAAGTGAAGTATTGATAGTATTATTTAAGGTATCTTTTAATGTGACTATTTCATTCTTTAAGTTAGCTATTTCCTCTGTCTCTTTATTATCCGACTTGGGGTTAGATTTAATACTCAAATACAAAATAACTAGTGTCGTAACTAATAAAGAAACTAAGATAATTAATAAAATTATGTCCATGATTCGAAACTTGTATTATAAGGATTTTTAATGGAATTATATGTTATTTTGAAAATTATATTTGTAATAACGGTTTTGATAGCTCTTTACGTAATATTCAGAAATTTAGATATTATCAAAATAATCCTCATTTATTTTAAGGATAAATTACTTGGTAAGTAATTTAACTATAGCTTTTACACCTTTTTTCTTAAAGTTTTTCTTTGAGGTAAAAATACATGCTTGGGATTCTAAAATATCACCATCTTTTAAAATACGAAGATTATTACTCTTTATAGTCTCACCAGTGGAACTAATATCAGTAATCAAATTTGCAGAACCGGTAAAAGGATAAGCTTCAGTAGCACCCAAACTTTTAACTAATTGAAATTGCGTTACACCTTTTGAGAATAAGAATTCTTTTGTTAAACTTGGATACTTAGTTGCAACTCTCAATTTTTTTTTTTTTTTATCCTTAAATTCAAAAGCAATTTCCTCTAAATCAGCTACTGTTTGCACATCAATCCATGGATCTGGAATAGCAACAACTAAAGTTGCTTTTCCAAACTTATACTTTTTGACTAAATTAATTTTTTTTTGGATATTAATCTCTCCTTCTTTAAGCAAATCAAAACCTGAAAAACCTATATCTAAAGAACCATCTCCTAATCTTTGAATAATTTCTCTTGCATGCAAATAAAGAATTTTAATATTTGATTTACTTTTAATTGAACCAATTAGGTCCCTCTCCCCTCGTTCAGAAATTAGTTTTAATTTATTCTTTTTAAAAACATTTAAAACATCTTTTCTTAGTCTACCTTTACTTGGAATACCTATGTTGATTATATTATTCATCTTAATAATTTAAATTTAAAGCGGCTCCTACTGCTGATATTTGTTTTTTTGATCCAAGGTCAGATATTAATTGATCATACCTTCCACCATTAATAATATTTTTTACTTTATTATTTAATTTGATATCGATTTTAAAAACCATTCCTGTGTAGTATTCAAGTTGTCTTCCAAATGAGGTTGAAAAAACTATATTAAGTTTCGAAATTTTATTAGCAGCAGTTGGAAAGTATCTTTGATCTATCGCTAAGTTGATTTGATATTTCTTGAAGAAATTGTTTAATATATCTGCGGCTTTATTAATCGGGCATTTAATTTTTAAGAACTCTTTAATAATTTTTGATACATTTCTTCCTTTACTTGGACGTCTTGGATCTTTTATCTTTTTATCAAAACGCTTTAAAATTTCTTCAATTGATCTTTCAGCAACGATTAATTTCTTATCACCTTTAAGCATTTTTAGATAACGTTTTTTATCTATTTCAACAATCGTTGGATCAACATCAGAATTCGTTTCTAACCTTTTTAATAAATCACTAAAGTAGTCCTCTCTCCAAAAGTGTCTTGATAGTCTTAATTTCCATCTAATTGGAATATCTAGTTTAGATATTAAAAGTTTAAATATTTCGACATTTCCTATTGTTAAAGTGCCTGATGTATATTTAAAATTTTTTAGAGAATTTAAAGAAGTGTTAATAATTTCTTTATCATCCTTTTTCTCATCTTTAGATCCTATGATTTCAAATCCAATTTGATTTCTAATTATAGACTCTTTCCTATTTTGAGATTTCCTATAAGCTTGACCACTATAAGAAATCTTTTCTTTACCTCTTAAATTACTCTCTAAATATCTAAGGCATGAGACTATGGTTAAATCAGGACGTAAACATAACTCATTTCCGTTTTGATCAATAAATGAAAAAATAAATTTTCTAAAATTTTCTCCCGATCTTTGTACAATATGATTAGTTTCAATTACTGAAGGTAATTCAATATACTTAAACCCTTTGCCTTTAACTGACTTTAGAATTTTTTCAGATAAGTTTTTTAATTTCATTTATTAATTCAGATTTTGGAATTGTTTTGTTATTTTCACCCTTAACACCTCTGAGGTTTTTAATAGTCACAGTATTATCATTAAACTCATTTTCCCCACAAATAATTGCTACTGTCAATTCACGCTTATTTGCTAAATCAAGTTGTTTACCAAGATTTTTCTTAGTGTTCAAAAAAACTTCTGCGTTAATATTATTATCTCTTAATTGATCAACAATTTTATAATAATTCCTTAAGTACTTTTCATCCATGACGCAAACTAAAACTGGTTTTTGATCTTCTACATGAATTTGCTTTAGCTGCATTAATGCAAATAACAACCTGTCTACACCAAAACTAATTCCAGTTCCAGGGACATCAACACCTCTAAACCTTGAAATAAGTTTAGCGTATGATCCTCCTGAACAGATACTGCCTAACTCAATTCCCTTACCTTTGTTATTAGTCACTTTGAAATTTAAATTTGTTTCAACTATAAATGAATCATAGTACGAGAGCCCTCTCACAATCGTAAAATTTGTTTTAATTTGATTTAAATTTGAACCATATTCAAGCACTTGAAATACATCCTCTAATTCTTTGATTCCCTCTCGAGATAATGGATTTTTTAGAATTTCTTTTAATTTTTTTAAATCTTTTATTTTTAAAAAATTCAATATTTTTGTTGTCTGTTCATTGTCTAAATCAGCTCCTTTTGTAATAGCTCCACTTCGATCTTTTCTCTCTTTTTTAAGAAGATCTTCAACACCCCTTAATCCAAAACCAGGCTTATCAAGTTTATCAATTGCTCTAATAACTTTTATTTTTTTTTCTTCAGAAATCTTTAAATCATCAATTAAACCTTGAACTATTTTTCTATTACTCACATTAATTGTAAATTGGTCTTTTTTTAATCCACAATCTGTTAATGTGCTTGATATTAAATTGCAAAGCTCTGCATTTGCTTGTGCAGGATTAACATTTCCAACAATGTCAAAATCTGCTTGCATAAATTCTCTATATCGACCATTTCCAGCTTTTTCATTTCTGAAAACATTTTGAATTTGATATCGCTTGAAGATTGATGGAAGTTTCTGATTGTTTTGAGCATAAAATCTTGCAAGAGGACTTGAGAGATCGTAACGAAGAGTTATGTTTCTGTCTCCATCCTTAAATGAGAATACATCAGACATAGGATTGGCTTCATCTTCTGCCAAAAAAGATCCAATATTTTCTGCAATTTCGAACGAAGGAGTTTCTAGAGCTTCTGCTCCAAATTTTATAAAATTATTCTCAATAGCTTTTAAAAGCTTTCTTTTGAGAAGAATTTTTTTATCCCAACGATCTTCAAATCCTGAAGGTAATCCAGGAACTAGTTTATTTTCTTTGTTCATTTTTTGGTACCCGGGCTGAGAATCGAACTCAAACTTAAAGTTCCACAAACTTTCGTGCTAACCGTTACACCACCCAGGCATTCCTTGTTTTTATATTATTTTTAAGTAGATTTAAAATTATATTATAAATAAATAGCCTATAGGCTATGGAAACAGAATCTGTGAAAACTGTTTAAAGTCATTATCAATGTATTATTTATAATCATGCGGGTCTTTTATGATAAATACTTGAATTATTCAACCATTAAAAGAAAAGGACGTTAATCTATTTATTAAAAAAACGTCCTTTAAAAATTTTAATATTAATCTAATTTTTTTAAATTTACGGCTGATGGGCCTTTTGGACCATCTTCAAGAGTAAATTCTATTTTATCACCTTCATTAAGGTATCTCATACCAGCTGCTTTAACAGCGCTCGCATGGACAAAAGCATCTTTTTCTTTATCTTCTCTTTCAATGAATCCAAATCCCTTCTTACCATTGAACCATTTAACTGTTCCTTTTAATGTACTCATCTTATTTCTTTGTCCTTTTGTTATTATTATCCAACAATGTTAAATTTTATTCTTAGAATTTTCAAGACATTTTGATGGTGCCTCGGGAAGGATTCGCACCTCCGACACAAGCCTTTTCAGGGCTCTGCTCTACTCCTGAGCTACCGAGGCAAAAGATTAACCCCTAAAGATTATTCTGCCTTTTGTTAGATCATAAGGTGTCATTTCTACCGTCACGTTATCACCTTGTAATACTCTAATTCTGTTTTTTCTCAACTTGCCAGCAGTATGAGCCGTTACAATATGACCATTTTCTAATTGAACTCTAAACATAGCATTAGGCAATAAGTCAGTCACTTTACCCTTGAATTCAAGTAAATCTTGTTTTGACAAATCTATTTTCTCCTAATTCTTTTTTTTACAGACTCAGCATGTGCTGCTAATCCTTCATAGTTTGCAAGAGTTATAACTGATGGTCCAAGACTTTCAATACCCTTTTTTGATAAGTTTATATATGAAATTCTTTTATAAAATTCATTAACACTAATTCCACTTGAATATTTTGCAGAACTATTTGTTGGTAATACATGGTTTGACCCCACATTATAATCTGTCATGGCCATAACAGCATATTTACCTAAACAAATTGATCCTGTATTTTTAATTTTTGGTAAAAAAGATTTATAGTTTTTAACATTTAATTCAAGATGTTCTGGAGCAATTTTATTTATAACTTCTATAATTTTTTGATCTGAGTTCATATGAATTAAAATTCCATTACTAAATAAACTTTTTTTAGCTACTGAGACTCTAGGTATTTTTTTTATTTGTTTTAAAATTTCTACATTAATTTTTTCAAGTAATTTTTTATCTTTAGAAATTAATATACATTGAGCTAAAATGTCATGTTCAGCTTGTCCGATTAAATCACTTGCAACCCACTCAGGATTTGAAAATTTATCACAAATAATTAGAATTTCAGATGGACCTGCGGTCATACTCTCGATTCCAACATCTCCAAAAACTTCTTTTTTAGCAGCTGCTACATAAGAATTTCCAGGACCCACTATTTTGTCAACTTTTTTTATTTTTTTAGTTCCATAAGCTACAGCCGCAATAGCAGAAGGTCCACCTATTGAATAAATCTCTTTTATTTTACATTTATGAGCTGCATATAAGACTGCAGAATTTTGTTTTCCTTTAAAACTTGGATTTATCATTACAATTCTTTTTACTCCGGCCACAATGGCAGGAATAGCACTCATTAAAACAGTTGAAGGATATGATGCAGAAGAACCAGGAACATAAATTGCAACAGAGTCTATTGGTAAATATTTATACTCTAACCTATTCATATACTTGTCTAAATATGAGATATTTTTAAATTTTTGAAGTGAATGAAATTTATAAATTCTTGAGTAAGCAAGATCAATCGCTCGCTTTACCTTAAGATCTAAAGATTTTATTGATTTTAGAATTATTCTAGGGTTTGGAATAATTTTTTTATTTTTGTTAAATTTTTTTTCATATTTTAATAAAGCATTATCACCATTCTTTCTTACATCCTTAATAATTTTAGTAACAGATTTAAAACTAGATTTGATTTTATATTTCCTTTTATTAAGAAAATAATCTAAGTTTTTATCAAACCTTTTACTCTTACCATCTAATATTTTTATCATTGTTCAATCTCATTTTGGTCTTCAAGTCTTACTTCAATTGTTTCTGTAGTCAAAACAATGTGCGAATTATTATTAAAAATTAAGTTTATTTCATAATTTCCTTTATTTTTCATATAATCTATAGCAATTAACTCTAATATTAATTGACCATTTTTTTGATCAATATTTTTAGATTTTACATTATCTACAAAATCAAACCTACAAATACTATTAATCTTTTTAAATTTCTGGTCTTTTTCTAATTTTGTGCGCTCTATGGACAATAAAAAAACTTTATTTGATCCAAGATATCTAATATCAGAAACTTTTACCTTTGCGCCTGAAGTACAGGCAGAGATTATTTGTAGACCTTCATTGTCATTTGCTATAATTTGAGCTAAATACTTTTTTTTATTCAATTTATCCTTTTTATTTTTGCACCAACTTGTTTCAATTTTTTTTCTAAATTTTCATATCCTCGGTCGAGATGATAAATTCTATTAATAATAGATTTTCCTTTTGCGGAAAGAGCAGCGATAACAAGTGAAACAGAGGCTCTTAAATCTGTCGCCATTAATTCTGCTGCTGCGAATTTTGTATTTCCATTTATGAAAGCTTTATTTCCATTTATTAAAATTTTAGCTCCCATTCTATTTAATTCAGCTACATGCATGAATCGATTTTCAAAAATTTCTTCTTTAATCAAGGATTTGCTATTTGCTTTACACAATAAAACCATAATCTGGGCCTGTAAATCTGTAGGAAATCCTGGATATGGGGCAGTTTTTATATTTATGTTTTTAATTTTTTTTTTTCCAACTATATGAATCATATTTTTTTTTAATTTTATTTTGGCACCAATTTTTTTTAAAATATAAATCTCTTTTTTCATTATTTCAGGAATTACATTTTTTATCATTAAATCTCCCTCTGTCGCAGCTGCAGCCACCAAATAAGTTCCAGCTTCAATCCTATCAAACATTACTGAATAATTTATTCTATTTAAATTTTTAACTCCATTAATTCTAATTGAGCGTTTAGATACCCATCTTAAATCACATCCTAATTTTATCAAAAAATTAACTAAATCCTTTACCTCTGGTTCAATTGCACAATTTTTTAATAATGTGCTTCCTTTAGCTAAAGTAGCAGCAATTATCAAATTTTCTGTTGCACCAACTGATATTTTGGGAAAAATAATATTTGAACCTATCAATCCTTTTGGAGCCATGGCATAAATATATCCTTGATTTATTTTGTAATTTACTCCTAGCTTTGCTAATGCTTTTAAGTGAAAATCTACCGGCCTAGTGCCAATCGAGCATCCACCAGGAAGTGAAACTTTAGCTTTACCAAATTTTGCTAGTAATGGACCAAGAACTAAAATCCCCGCTCTCATAGTTTTAACCAGTTTGTATGAAGCAAAATTTTTATTTTGTTTATAGTTATTTACAACTAATGTTTTTTTATCAAATTTAGTTTTTGAACCTAACGATTTAAGTAAATTTATCATCGTCTCAATATCTTTAACCTTTGGTAAGTTATTTAAATATACTTTATTATCTGACAATAATGTTGCTGCTAAAATTGGTAGAGAAGAATTTTTTGAACCTGAAATATTTACTTCTCCTTTGAGCTTATTTGCTCCTAGAACTTCTAATTTTTGCATGTTTAAACTTTTGGTAAGGTTACGCCTGTTTGACCCATATATTTCCCATTACGATCTGCATAAGTTACCTCTGGTTTCTCATTTCCTTTAAGAAATATGAATTGGGCAACACCTTCATTGGCATAAATTTTAGCAGGTAGCGGAGTTGTATTAGAAAACTCTAAGGTTACATATCCTTCCCAACCAGGTTCTAAGGGTGTAACATTAACAATGATGCCACATCTTGCATATGTAGATTTGCCTAAACAAATTACTAAAACATCATCTGGTATTTTAAATTTTTCTATTGTTCTCGCTAGCACGAAGGAATTAGGTGGAATAACACACTCAGAGGTATTTTTTGTAACAAAATTTGTAGGCTTAAAATTTTTTGGATCAACAATCTCTGAATTCACATTAGTAAATATTTTAAATTCATTTGATACCCTTGCATCATAACCAAATGAAGATAGTCCATATGAAATGCTATCTCCTCTCACTTGTTTTTCCTCAAAAGGCGATATCATATTTTTTTCTTTAGACATTTTCCTTATCCACTTATCGGAAAGAACAGACATTATTTACTCTTTTTTTTATTTTTTTTTTGGAACAATTTCCTCTTTTTCAAATTTTTTCTTAAGGCTAAGACTAAACGCTCATTTTTTTCTTTATTACTCATTCTTTGTTGGGATTTGTTAGAAAATCTAGAGTTATAGGTTCTGATGCATCTAAAATCTTTTTATCGTCTTTTTTTAGGCCTTCTTTTGCTAATCTCTTAGCTTTTTTCTCAGCAAGTTTTTTCTCTCTCTTTGCCTGCTTCTCCATCAGCTTAGCACTTTTAGTAGATTTATAATCGTAATGAATGCCCATATAATTTTCTTAATTAGGTATAGATCATATTGTTAAAAAAATTAAGGCAATAATTTGAAAAAAATGCATTATTATCAACAAAATACAATTTATGATAAATGCTCTTGTAGTTAAATGGCATAACAAGTCCTTGGTAAGGACTAGTTCCCTGGTCAGTACAGGGTGAGAGCACCACTAATTTTTATAAAAAAGTTTCCTTAAAAAAATTGTTATCAATATTAAACCAAAAAACGCTAAAATTGGCACATAAATATCTGCAGAAAAAATTACATCAGTAGCACCTGGCATTTCAGAATTTTGATCAATAACTTTTTCTATTCCACTACCTATTGAAACAGCTAAAAAGATTTGAGGTATTATACCTATCAAAGAAGCAAAGAAAAAATTACTCACCTTTACATTAAAAATTGTTGGTAAGAGACAGCTTAATTGCCAAGGAATTCCTCCTATAAATCTGTAAATTAATAAATAAAAAAATTCTGATTTCTTAAATTTAATTTCAAGTTTTTGATATTTGTTTAAAAATTTATCTCTAATTAAATTTTTTAAAAAATAGTTTCCAAAAATATAAAGAAATGTTGCACCAACACTCATGCCTATGACCAC
>CABYZW010000008.1 GCA_902523615.1 uncultured Pelagibacteraceae bacterium
CATGTTACTCAATGTGCATGGAATAATGCATGGGATAAGTTTGATGAGGAAAAGCAAAATGAGATTAAAGCTAGACAAGGAGTTAGATACCCAAATACAGAGGGCATATCAGTAATGGATCCAGAAACAATGAGAGAAGTGCCTAGGGATGGAAAAACAATTGGTGAGATTATGATTAAAGGAAATATTGTAATGAAAGGTTATTTTAAAGACGAAGATGCAACTAATAAAGCTATGGATGGTGGTTGGTTTCATTCTGGTGACTTAGCCGTGATGCACCCAGATGGATACGTAAAAATTCAAGATAGATCAAAAGATATAATCATCTCAGGTGGTGAAAATATATCTTCAATTGAGATAGAAAATACTTTGGCAAAACATCCTTCGGTATCCATTGCTGCAGTAGTTGCAAAGCCTGATGAAAAATGGGGAGAAGTACCATGTGCATTTATTGAAATGGTAAAAGACAAACCTGTAACTGAAAAAGAATTGATAAGTTTTTGCAGGGAAACACTTGCTGGATTTAAAGTACCTAAACAAGTTGTTTTTTGTGATTTACCAAAAACATCAACAGGAAAAATTCAGAAATTTGAATTAAGAAAAAAATTTTAGGTAAACTATTGATATTTCAAATAAATAGTAAAAAAATTTATGCATCTGACTCTGGTCAAGGCATAAATAAGGAAAAAGAGACCATAGTATTTCTTCATGGAAGTGGTCTTTCCCACATTATTTGGTCACTTACTGAACAATATTTTTCGAATAAAAATTATAATGTTCTATCAATAGACCTACCAGGACATGGAAACTCAGATGGTCCTTGTTTAGATAGCATTGAGAAAATTGCTGATTGGTTAGAACAGGTATTTAACAAACTTGAATTGAATAATCCAATTTTAGTTGGTCACTCACAAGGATGTCTTCAAATCTTAGAATATGCCTATAAATATAAAAATAAAATAAATAAAGCGATTTTTATTGGTGGGTCTAATAACATGCCTGTTCATCCTGATTTGATAGAGCTTGCCCAAAATGGTGACTCTGATGCTGTGAAATTAATGATGAAGTGGGGCTATGAAGGGTCAAAAAAATTTATTGGTGGAAATCCAGTTGAAAAGATAATTCAATCGCCAAGAGATATAAGTGAGGTTTTGGCAATAGATCTTGTTGCTTGTAATAATTATAAAAATGGCTCTGAAGCTGTAAAGGCAATCACTTGTCCGGCAATGTTAGTTTTAGGACAGTTGGATAAAATGGTAAATATAGAAGCAGGTAAGAAATTTGCAAACTTAATTAAAAATTCCAAGACTTATATAATAGATGGATGCGGACACATGATTATGATTGAAAAAGCATTTGAAATGAGAGAAAAGGTTTTAGAATTTTTAAAAAAATGAAAAATTTTCCAATTGTCAAGTCTAGAAGATTAAGAAGTACTCCTTACACTGACAGGATAGAAACTCATGGCGTAAGTAGCTATACAGTTTACAACCACATGCTACTCCCTGCATCATTTAAATCTTTAGAAGCTGATTATAAACATTTAAAAAAATTTGTTCAGGTATGGGATGTAGCTGCAGAAAGACAAGTAGAAATATCTGGAAAAGACTCTGCAAAATTAGTTCAATTAATGACTTGTAGAGATTTATCTAGGTCAAAAGTTGGAAAATGTTACTATGCACCTTTAATTGATGATGAAGGGCTTTTAGTAAATGATCCCATTATAAATAAATTAGCTGAAGACAAATGGTGGTTATCAATAGCTGACTCAGATGTAATTTTTTTCGCAAAAGGACTTGCTGCAGGTAATAAATTTGATGTTAAAATTCATGAGCCGAACGTAAATATTTTAGCAGTTCAAGGGCCTCTTTCTGATGATTTGATGGCAAAATTATTTGGTGATGAAATAAGAAATCTAAAATTTTTTAATTTCAATTATTTTGAGTTTAAGAAAAATAAATATTTTATAGCTAGATCAGGTTGGTCAAAACAAAGTGGATTTGAAATTTATGTAGAGGATAATTTGGCTGGTCAAGATTTATACGATTATCTTTTTGAATATGGAGCAGAATTTAATGTGAAAGCAGGATGTCCTAATTTAATAGAAAGAATTGAGTCAGCTTTGTTATCTTATGGTAATGATTTTGATAACAGAGATAACCCCTTCGAAGCAAATTTTGATAAGTTCATAAATCTAGATAATGAAATTAATTTTTTAGGCAAAGATAAATTAAAAAAGATTAAACAAGATGGGATTAAAAGAAAATTAATGGGTGTACAAATTGACCATAATAAAATTGATATGTATTGTGAGAAGACATTACTTGATAACGACAATAACATTGTCGGTTATGTAAGATCCGCAGCATATTCTCCAACATTTAAAAAGGTTATTGGTATTGCTATGATTAATAAACCTTATTGGGAGGCTAAAACTCAATTTAAAATAGATATTAACGAAAAAATATTTGTAGGAAAAATTTGCGATTTACCCTTCATCTAGTATAAAACAAAATATTACCATGAATATTGCAATTGTAGGAGCAACAGGAAATGTTGGGAGAAAAACTTTAGAAGTTCTTGAAAAAAAAGAACTTAAAATTAGTAATTTATATCTTTTAGCATCATCAAAAAGTGTAGGGACAAAAATTAAATTTAAAAGTAAACAATATGAAGTCACTGATTTAGATAATTTTGATTTTTCAAAAGCTAAAATTATTTTTTTTGCAGCAGGTGGAAAGATTTCTGAAAAATTTGCAAAGAAAGCCTCAAAAAATTCATTTGTCATAGATAATTCAAGCTTTTTCAGAATGGATCCAGATGTTCCGTTAATTGTTCCTCAAGTAAATTCTGACGATTTAAAAAATATAAGAAAAAATATTATTGCAAATCCAAACTGTTCTACCGCACAATTAGTAATTGTTTTAAAACCTCTTCATGACTTATTTGAAATTAAAAGGGTAGTCGTTTCAACTTATCAATCTGTCTCAGGAGGTGGAAAAGCACCTATGGATGAATTACTTGAACAAACTAAAATGGCACTAAATGGTAAAAAGATACAACCTAAAAATTTTACGAAACAGATAGCCTTCAATGCTATACCTCATATTGATTCATTTTTAGATTCTGGTTATACAAAAGAAGAAATTAAAATGACAAATGAAACAAAAAAAATTCTCGATAATAAAATAGATTTAACAGCAACTTGCGTAAGACTGCCTATATCAGTATCTCATTCAGAGTCAGTAAACATTCAATTTAAAAAACCTTTTTCACTAGAAATAGCGAGAAAAGCATTAGATAATTTTGAGGGTTGCGCAGTTATAGATGAAAGATCTGATGGAGGATATGCAACTCCTTTAGATGCAGTTGGTAAAGATGAAACATTCATTTCTAGAATAAGAGAGGACAAAACAATAGAAAATGGATTAAACTTATGGATTGTTTCAGATAACCTTCTAAGAGGAGCAGCTTTAAATGCTGTGGAGATTGCAGAAACTTTAATTAAAAATAATTTTTATGGAAAGTAAGGAACCATTATCTCCTCATATTCAAATTTATAGATGGCACATCTCATCCTTAGTATCTATTTCTCATAGGATAACTGGGATAGTAAACATAATTATTATTACCTTGATATGTGTTTGGGCTTCCCTACTTTTACTTGGCGAAAGCAAATATGAAACCATAAATTTTTTCCTAAATTCTTTTATTGGTAAATTTATTATTTTAGGTATTACCTGGTCATTTATATTTCAAATTTTAAGTGAGATAAGACATTTAATTATGGATCTAGGTTATGGCTTTGAACCTCTCATAACCAAAATTACTGGTTTAATAGTTATATGTGGATCAATAATATTAACTATTATTTTTTATTTAATAGGTAAAAATTTTATTTAAATGATTACAGCTACTAAAAAATGGATCTTTTTAAAGATTAGTGGAGCTATCTTAGTTCCATTAATGCTTTGGTTTATTTTGAATTTAATCGCTATTTATGATCAAGGATACAATGAAGTAATGAGTTTTTTTACTAATTCGGTGTCAAAATTTCTCTTTAGCATTTTTATTATAAATGCATATTTTTTTTCAGCGTTAAGTATTAGTGAGGTTTTTGAGGACTATATTCATAACGATAAAATCAAAAATGTCGCAAATAAGCTTTTATACATTTCTGCGGTAGCAATTCCAGTAATTACAATTATATTAGTATCAAATTTATGAGTTCTTACAAAATAATTGATCATGAATACGATGTAGTTGTATTGGGTGCAGGTGGCTCGGGACTTAGAGCTGCAGTTGGTTTAAGTGAGGCTGGATTAAAAACTGCATGTATTTCTAAAGTATTCCCTACTAGAAGTCACACTTCTGCTGCGCAAGGCGGAATTTCTGCTTCCCTTGGTAATATGGGTGAGGATGATTGGCGTTGGCACATGTACGATACGGTTAAAGGAGCTGACTGGCTAGGAGATCAAGACAGCATTGAATATCTTTGTAAAGAAGCACCTCAAGCAGTTATCGAATTAGAAAAGTATGGTGTTCCTTTTAGCAGAACTGAGGATGGAAAAATTTACCAAAGGCCGTTTGGTGGTATGACAAAAAATTACGGTAATGGTATTGTACAGAGAACTTGTGCTGCTGCAGATAGGACAGGTCATGCTATTTTACATACTTTATACGGTCAAGCTCTGAAGCATAAGACAGAATTTTTTATAGAATATTTTGCATTAGATTTATTAATGAAGGATGGAGAGTGTAAGGGTTTAATAGCATGGAATTTAAATGATGGTACTATTCACAGATTTAGAGCTCACTCAGTAATTATTGCTACTGGTGGTTATGGTAAAGTTTATTATTCTGCAACTTCTGCTCATACTTGTACAGGTGATGGGAATGCTATGGTTTTAAGGGCAGGCTTACCACTGCAAGATATGGAATTTGTACAGTTTCATCCTACTGGAATATATGGTCATGGAACTTTAATAACTGAAGGTGCAAGAGGTGAAGGGGGTTACCTTACAAATTCTAAGGGTGAAAGATTTATGGAAAGATACGCTCCTAAAGCAAAAGATTTAGCCTCAAGAGATGTTGTGAGTCGATCAATGTCAATTGAAATTAATGAAGGTAGAGGTGTAGGTAAAGATCAAGATCATGTACATTTAAATTTAAGTCATTTAGATAAAGAAATTATTGAAAGTAGACTGCCAGGTATAACTGATGCTGCAAGATTATTTGCTAATGTAGATATAACTAAAGAACCGATTCCTGTAGTTCCGACAGTTCATTATAATATGGGAGGTATTCCTACAAACTATAAGGGAGAAGTATTGACAGTCAATGGTTCAGAAAAAACTGTTCCGGGATTAATGGCAATCGGTGAGGCTGCTTGTGTTTCAGTTCATGGTGCCAACAGATTAGGTTCCAACTCTTTGATAGATCTTGTAGTTTTTGGAAGAGCTGCCGCTAAAAGAGCAGCAGAAATCATTAAACCAGGAACACCTCATGAAAAAATTGGAGAGTCAGAAACACAAAAGTGTCTCGATAGATTTGATAAAATTAGAAATGCAGATGGTGACATTGGAACTGCAGAATTAAGACTATCAATGCAAAAAACAATGCAATCGAAGTGTGCAGTTTTTAGAACAGAAAAAACTCTCCAAGAAGGAGTTGATGAAATAAGAAAAACATACGATGGACTAAATTCACTATCTGTTAAGGATAAATCATTAATATTTAATACTGATCTAGTGGAGACTTTGGAGTTTGATAATTTAATAAGGCAAGCAGTTGTAACAGTAGACTCTGCTTATCATAGAAAAGAAAGCAGAGGAGCACATGCTAGAGAAGACTTCCCAAAAAGAGATGATGAAAAGTTTATGCAACACACTTTAGCTTGGTGTGATGGAAAAGAGACAAAAATAAGCTATAGAGAAGTTCATAAAACCACATTAACTAATGACGTACAGTATTTTCCTCCTCAGGAAAGAGTTTATTGATGGCACTAATAAATTTACCTGAGAACTCCAAAGTACAAAAAGGTAAATATTTTAAAGATAAAACTGGCTCAGAAAATTTAAGAAAAGTGAATATTTATAGATGGGATCCTTCCACAGGAGAAAACCCTAGAATAGATACTTATGAAGTTGATATGAATAACTGTCCGTCAAAAGTTTTAGATATTTTAAATAAGATTAAGAATGAAATAGATCCAACAATAGCTTATCGAAGATCTTGTGCCCATGGAGTTTGTGGATCTTGTGCAATGAATATGGGAGGAAAAAATGGCCTAGCATGCACAAAACCTCATGCTGAAATTGATGGTGATATAGATATTTATCCTTTGCCTCACTTAAAAGTTAAAAAGGATTTAATTGGTGATTTGGACGGTTTATATAAACAATATCAATCTATAGAACCTTGGTTAAAAACAAATTCTAAATCAGAAACTTCAGAAATTATTCAATCAAAAAAAGACAGGGAGAAATTAGATGGTGCCTATGAATGTATTATGTGTGCTTGTTGCTCAACATCTTGCCCAAGTTATTGGTGGAATGGAGATAAGTATTTAGGCCCTGCAGTATTATTACAAGCTTACAGATGGATTGTGGATAGTAGAGATCAAGAAAGAGAATCAAGATTAAAAAAAGTAGCAGATGAACTTAAACTTTATAGATGCCATACCATCTTAAATTGTACAAGCGCATGTCCCAAAGGTTTAAACCCAGCAAAAGCCATTGCTGAAATAAAAAAAATGTTAGCAACCGCTAATATATAAACAATAGACTAATAAGAGTTTTTAATCTAAAAGATCCTATTCATGAAACAAATTGAACATTTTGTAGGTGGAAAAATAATTGTTGGTAAATCAAATAAAAAAGGTAAAGTTTTTAATCCTGCGACTGGCGAACAAGAAAAAGAAGTAAGCTTAGCTTCTAAAGCGGATCTAGATCAAACAGTTAAAATTGCACGAGAAGTTTTTAAGGAATGGTCTTTAAAACCACCTCTTGTAAGATCTAGGATTATGTTCAAATTTAAAGAGTTAATTGAAAAAAATTCAGACGAGCTCACGCGGCTGATAGTTTCTGAACATGGAAAAGTTTATGAAGATGCTAAAGGATCTTTAACTAGAGGTTTAGAGGTTGTTGAATTTGCTTGCGGAATACCCCACTTACTTAAAGGTGAATTTTCAGAAAATGTTGGAACTAATGTTGATAGCTGGTCAATGCGACAACCATTAGGCGTAGTTGCAGGTATCACGCCATTTAACTTTCCGGCAATGGTGCCAATGTGGATGTTTCCTATAGCAATTGCATGCGGAAATACCTTTATATTAAAGCCGTCTGAAAAAGATCCATCGTGTGCAATAAAACTAGCTGAATTATTAAAAGAAGCAGGTCTTCCAGATGGAGTTTTTAATGTTGTTAACGGAGATAAAGAAGTTGTAGATGCAATCTTAACAAATAAAGATATTAAAGCAGTAAGTTTTGTAGGTTCGACAGCAATAGCAAAATATATTTATGAAAATTCTGCAAAAAATGAAAAGAGAGTTCAGGCACTAGGAGGAGCAAAAAACCATTTAGTTGTTATGCCAGATTGTGACTTAGATGGTGCTGTAAATGGTTTAATGGGTGCTGCATATGGATCTGCAGGCGAAAGATGCATGGCTCAATCGGTTGCTGTAGCTGTTGGAGATATAGGAGATGAGCTAGTATCAAGATTATCAAAAAAAGCAGAGGCTTTAAAAGTTGGTCCTGGAATGGATAAAAGTTCTGAGATGGGTCCTTTAGTTACTAAAGAGCATTTAGAAAAAGTAAAAGGATACGTAGATTTAGGGGTAAAAGAAGGTGCTAAATTAGTAGTTGATGGTAGAAACTTAAAATTACAAGGTTATGAAAATGGTTTCTATATTGGAGGCTGTTTGTTTGATCATGTTAAGAAAGAAATGAGGATATATAAAGAGGAAATATTTGGACCAGTTTTATCTGTGGTTAGGGTAAAAAATTTTGATGAAGCTACAAAACTTATTAATGATCATGAATATGGAAATGGAGTAAGTATTTATACAAGAGATGGTGATGTAGGAAGAACTTTTGCAAGTAAGATACAAGTTGGAATGGTTGGTATTAATGTGCCTATACCTGTTCCAATGGCCTTTCATAGTTTTGGAGGTTGGAAAAGATCACTATTTGGAGATAGTGCAATGCATGGTATGGAGGGGATAAAATTTTATACAAAACTTAAAACAATAACCTCGAGATGGCCTTCTGGAATTAGGTCAAATGCTGAGTTCGTAATGCCAACAATGAAATAATGAGAAATATAAATGAGTAAAATATCTTTAATTGGTGCTGGTCAAATTGGTGGAACTCTTGCACATTTGATTGGAACAAAAGCACTTGTTGATGAAGTTGTCCTTTTTGATGTAGCAAGTGGAATAGCTAAAGGAAAAGCTTTAGATATAGCCCAATCTTCATCAGTTGACGGTTTTAACGTAAAATTTTCCGGAACTGACGATTATAAAGATATAAAAGACTCAGATGTAATCATCATTACAGCAGGGGTTCCAAGAAAACCAGGTATGAGTAGAGATGATCTATTAGGTATAAATTTAAAAATTATTAAACAAGTAGCTAATGGAATAAAAGAAAATGCTCCCAACGCATTTATAATATGTATTACCAATCCATTAGATGTCATGGTCATGGCTCTTCAAAAATACTCGGGTCTTTCAGCTAATAAAATTGTTGGTATGGCAGGAATCTTAGATAGTTCACGATTTAAATTATTTTTATCATTAGAACTAAATGTTCCTGTAAAAGAGATAGATGCAATGGTAATGGGCGGACATGGAGATACTATGGTTCCAATGCCAAGATTTACAAAAGTTTCTGAAAAACCTTTATTAGATTTAGTTAAAGAGGGAAAAATTACAAAAGAAAGGTTAGAAGAAATAAACCAAAGGACCAGGGACGGTGGTGCAGAAATTGTTAAGTATTTAGAAAAAGGTTCGGCATTTTATGCTCCAGCAGCTTCAGGTGTTCAAATGGCTGAGGCATATTTAAATGATGAAAAAAAATTATTACCATGTGCTGTACAATTAAATGGTGAATATGGGGTTAACAATCTTTATGCAGGCGTACCAGTAATTGTGGGAAAAGACGGCGTTGAAAAAATAGAGCAAATTGATTTAGATGAAAATGAAAAAGAAGAATTTATGCGTTCTATAGATGCGGTAAAGGCTCTTTGGGAAGCGGCATCTAAAATAGACCCTGATCTTTCAAAATAATAATGAATATACACGAGCATCAAGCAAAACAAATATTAAAAAGATATGGGGCAGTTGTTCCAGAGGGAGTTTTTGCTTTAACTGTCGAAGACTTACTAGAAAAAGTCAAAACGCTAAAAACAAACAAATATGTCTTGAAAGCACAAATCCATGCTGGAGGGAGAGGTAAAGCAGGTGGAGTTAAAATTTTAAATACTATTGAGGAATTAGCAACTGCTGCAAAAGAATTATTAGGTAAAACTCTCATAACGAATCAAACAGGTCCAGAGGGAAGAGAAGTTAAAAGATTATATGTGGAAGAGTCCTCGAACATTGATAAAGAATTCTATTTATCATGCTTAGTTGATAGAGCCAGTTCTAAAATAGCATTCATATCTAGCGATCAAGGTGGAATGGATATAGAGGAAGTTGCAAGCAATTCTCCAGAAAAAATTGTGACAACTAAAGTTGAAATCGGTGATGACATTTCCAAGGATGATTGTGAAAAAATTATTAAGATTTTTAACATAAATAACAATATTAAAGATCAAGCAATTTCATTAATTAAATCAATCTATAAAATGTTTACAAGCACTGATGCAAATATGGTAGAAGTTAATCCTTTAATCTTAACTAAAGAAGAAAAAATTATATGCTTAGATGCAAAAGTAAATTTTGACTCAAATGCATTATTTAGACATCCTGAAATAAGTAAACTTAGAGATTTAAATGAAGAGGATCCAACTGAAATAGAGGCTAGTAAGCATGACCTTGCCTATATAAAGTTAGATGGAAGTATCGGCTGTATGGTGAATGGAGCAGGTTTAGCTATGGCAACAATGGATATTATTAAATTATATGGAAATGAGCCAGCTAATTTTTTAGATGTAGGAGGAGGAGCATCAAAAGAAAAAGTTTCTGCTGCCCTAAAGATAATTCTTTCTGATAAAAATGTTAAAGGAATTCTAATAAATATTTTTGGCGGAATAATGAGATGTGATGTTCTTGCTCAAGGAGTTGTTGATGCTGCCAAGGAGATTAACATAAGTGTTCCTTTAGTAGTGAGACTTGCTGGAACAAATTTTAAAGTGGGTAAAGAAATACTTGATAATTCTGGTCTTAAGCTAATTTCAGCAGAAAATTTAGACGACGCAGCAAAAAAAATTGTTGAGGCTATAAAATAAATGTCAGTTTTAGTTAATAAAAATACAAAAGTTATTTGCCAAGGTTTTACTGGATCACATGGAACATTTCATTCTGAACAAGCGTTAAAATATGGTACAAATTTAGTTGGAGGAGTTACACCAAAAAAAGGTGGTCAAAAGCACTTAAACCTACCTGTTTTTAATACAGTCAAAGAAGCAATGAATTCTGAGGGTGCGAATGCTACTATGATCTATGTTCCTGCAAAATTTGCTGCAGCTGCTATAATTGAAGCTATAGATGCCTCAATTGAATTAATAGTTTGTATTACAGAGGGAATTCCAATCCAAGATATGCTTAAAGTAAAACAAAAATTGTCTACATCGAAAAGTAGATTGATAGGTCCTAATTGCCCAGGAGTTATAACTCCTGATGAATGTAAAATTGGGATTATGCCGGGCAGTATTCATAAAAAAGGATCGGTTGGTATTGTTTCTAGATCAGGTACGTTGACGTATGAGGCAGTTGCTCAAACCACTGAAAATGGTTTAGGCCAGTCTACTTGTATAGGCATAGGTGGAGATCCGATAAATGGAACTAATTTTATTGATTGTTTGGATTTATTTTTAAATGATGAGGAAACAGAGTCAATTTTAATGATAGGAGAAATTGGAGGTTCTGCCGAAGAAGAAGCTTCAGAATTTATTAAAAATCATAAAATAAAAAAACCAATAGTAGGTTTTATTGCTGGAATTACGGCTCCTCAAGGCAGAAGAATGGGCCATGCGGGGGCAATAATTTCCAGAGGAAAAGGCGGTGCAGAAGATAAAATTAAAAAAATGGAAGATTGTGGTATAACTGTAGCAAGCTCACCATCAAAAATTGGGAAAACATTATTCAATAAATTGTCTGATTGAAAAATTTCTTTGTAGGTTTATATTAAAGATAAATAATGTCTTCATTTAAAAATCTTGATTATAAAAAAACTGCTTTTTTGAGTAAATCCAATAATGCCTTTATTGAGGAGATGTATGTAAAATTTGTTAATAACGATCCTACTTTACCTGATAGTTGGAAAAAATATTTTAGTGAGATTGGAGATGAATTTGATGACATCATTAATGAAATTAATGGCCCATCATGGAGTCCATCTAAAAAAGTTTCAATTAATAAATCTCTTAAACAAAATACTGATAATGGACAATTAAATATGTCAGAGGATATTGAGTCAAATGCAAATTCAATAAAAGCTGTAGCTCTGATTAGAACTTATCGTCAAAGGGGACATCTAATAGCCAAGTTAGATCCATTAGGACTTATGAAATCAGAATATCTAGAAGATCTGCATCCAGAGTCATATGGTTTCAAAAAAGATGATTATGAAAAGAAAATATTTTTAGATGGAGTAATTAATAAACAACATTCAAATATTAGAGAAATACTTAATTTTTTAAGAGACAAATATTGTGGCTCATTAGGTTATGAATATATGCATATATCTAATCCAACAGAGAGAAAATGGTTTAGAGATAGAGTTGAAAAAACTGACGATTTTAAATTTACTCAAAATGGTAAAGAAGCAATACTTAATAAACTTATTCAGGCAGAGGGTTTTGAAAAATTTTTACATACCAAATATGTGGGAACTAAAAGATTCGGTCTTGATGGCGCTGAAAGCTTAATTCCTGCTCTTGAACAAATTATTAAAATTGGTGGTCAATCAAAAGTAAAAGAAGTTAAAATTGGGATGTCTCACAGAGGTAGACTTAATGTATTAGCTAATGTTTTACAAAAATCTTATAAAAGAATATTCAATGAATTTGCTGGAGAAATTAGCTCAAAGTCTAAAGATGACACTGGAGATGTTAAATATCATTTAGGCGCTTCCTCAGACAGAGATTTTGATGGAAATTTAGTACATGTAGGATTAACTGATAACCCATCCCACTTAGAGGCAGTAAATCCAGTTGTTCTTGGACAAACAAGAGCTAAACAATTTTTTCACAAAGATAAAGAACGAAATAAAGTAATACCAATATTAATTCATGGTGACGCAGCTTTTGCAGGACAAGGAGTTGTTGCAGAATGTTTTGCAATGTCTGGTCTTCCAGGTCATAATACTGGAGGGACAATTCACATTATCATTAATAATCAAATAGGTTTTACAACTAGCCCAAGATTTGCGAGATCTTCACCTTATCCATCTGATGTAGCGAAAATGGTTGAAGCACCAATTATCCATGTAAATGGTGATGATCCAGAGGCTGTAGTATATGCAGCAAGGGTAGCAACTGATTTTAGATTAAAGTTCAATAGAGATGTGCTGATAGATCTGATTTGCTATAGAAGATTTGGTCATAATGAGGGAGATGAACCATCATTTACTCAACCGCTAATGTATAAAAAGATCAGATCTCATCCATCTCCAATTAAAGTTTATGGTCAAACCTTAGTTGACGAAGGTTCAATTACAAATGATTATTTAAATAGCTCTATTAAGAAATTTAAAGACTTGTTAGATGAGCAATTTAAAAATGC
This sequence comes from uncultured Pelagibacteraceae bacterium, assembly GCA_902523615.1. Taxonomy (GTDB): domain Bacteria; phylum Pseudomonadota; class Alphaproteobacteria; order Pelagibacterales; family Pelagibacteraceae; genus Pelagibacter. The sequence continues at coordinate 12,950 of CABYZW010000008.1, forward strand.
GAAAAATTATAAGCCAAAAATTGAATGGTTTGAGGGTACTTGGTCAAGATACAGACCTGAAAAAGGTAAGGATAAAAGAGGAATTACAGGTTATGATATTAAAAAATTAAAAGAGATCTCGAATAAACTCAACTCTATTCCAGAGGAAATAAATATTCACAAAACAATTCTAAAAATCTTAGAGAATAGAAAATTAGCTGTTGCTAGTAAAAAAAGAATTGATTGGTCAACTGCAGAGACATTAGCTTTTGGATCATTGTTAGAGGAAGGCTATCCAGTAAGACTTGTTGGTCAAGATTCTGGAAGAGGTACATTTAGCCAAAGGCATTCTGTTTTAAGAGATCAGCTAGATAACTCAAGGTATATACCTTTAAATAATCTCTCAAAAAAACAAAAGCATTTTGAAATCGTAGATAGTTTTTTGTCCGAGTTAGCTGTCTTAGGATTTGAATATGGTTATAGTTTAGTTGAACCAAATACCCTTACTATTTGGGAAGCTCAGTTTGGTGATTTTGCAAATGGTGCTCAAGTGGTTATAGACCAATTTATTGCATCCGGAGAAAGAAAATGGTCTAGAGCTTCAGGATTAACAATGTTATTACCCCATGGATATGAAGGTCAAGGACCAGAACATTCTTCAGCAAGATTGGAAAGATTTTTGCAGTTATGTTCAAACGACAATATGCAGATAATGAATTGCACAACTCCAGCTAACTATTTTCACGCTTTACGAAGGCAAATTCATAGAGATTTTAGAAAACCTTTAATAATCATGACACCTAAATCTTTATTAAGACATAAGAACTGTGTTTCGGACCTAGAAGATTTTAATAAAAAGAGTACATTTCACAGAGTTTTATGGGATCATGCAATAGATCCAAAAAGCAAAGGTTTTATTAAATTAAAAAAACCACATGAAATTAGAAAAGTGATTTTATGTTCAGGAAAAATATATTTTGATATACTTGAGGCCCGGGAAAAATTAAAAAGAGATGATGTAGTATTTTATAGAGTGGAGCAACTTTATCCTTTCCCAGCAAAAAGTCTCGTTAAAGAACTTAAACCTTATGCAAAAAAAGCTAAATTTTACTGGTGTCAAGAAGAGCCTAAAAATATGGGGGCCTGGTTTTCAGTAAGGGATTATATCCAATGGACATTGGATACCATAAAGGCTAATAATAATAAAATTTCTTACATAGGAAGAAGTCCGGATGCATCACCAGCAACGGGATATGCAAAAAGGCATATTTCTCAACAACAAGAAATTATTAAGAAAGTTTTTGAATAAATATAATATGAGTGAAAAAATCTTAGTTCCAGTTCTTGGTGAAAGCATAACAGAGGCTACAGTTTCAAAATGGCTTAAAAATGAAGGAGAAAAAGTTGAGGTAGATGAACCTATCGTTGAGCTAGAAACAGATAAAGTAAATTTAGAAGTTCCATCTCCAGCATCTGGGGTTTTAGTTAAAATAAATTCTAAAGATGGATCAGTGGTGGAAGTTGGTGCTGTTTTGGGTTCGGTTTCGGAAAATGGAATCAGTGCAAAAAAAACCGAAATAACTGAAAAGATCAAACCAATTAACACGCAAGACAATATTGTTAAGCTAGATCCAAAAAAAGATATTGAAAAAAACGATGAGTTAAAAATTTTTGATAAAAATATTGAAGAGCCTCTTATCTTAACTCAGGAAGTGGAAGAGAAAAAAGACTTAGATGATAGAGAAAATGAAAAAATATTATCTCCGGCTGTACGAAAAATCATAAGTGAAAATAATATTGATGCAAAATCAATTGAAGGATCTGGTAAAGATGGGCGAATCTTAAAAGGTGACCTCATAAATTTAATGGGACTTAACCCACAACCCTCAGAAAGAAAGATTAAGTATGGTCAAGAAGAAAGAATTAAAATGACCAGATTAAGACAGACTATCGCTAAGAGATTAAAACAAGCGCAAGAAAATGCGGCATTATTAACTACATTTAATGAAGTCGATATGACCAATATTATGGAAATGAGAAAAGAGAACCAAGAAGATTTTCAAAATAGATATGGAGTTAAATTAGGTTTCATGTCATTCTTTGTCAAATCTTGCGTAGTAGCTTTAAAAAACTTTCCTGCAGTTAACGCAGAAATAGAGGGAGATGAGATAATTTACAAAAATTATTATAATATTAGTTTTGCAGTTGGAACAGAAAAAGGGCTTGTAGTTCCAGTTCTAAAAGATGCTGATGAACTTTCTTTTGCAGATATAGAAAAAAATATTAAAGAAATTTCAGAAAAAGCTAAAGATGGTAAACTTACAATTGAAGATTTACAGGGTGGAACATTTACTATTAGTAATGGTGGAGTTTATGGTTCAATGCTTTCAACGCCAATATTAAATTTGCCTCAATCAGGTGTATTAGGTATGCATAATATTGTAGACAGGCCTGTAGTAAAAGACGGTGAAATTAAAATTAGACCGGTTATGTATTTAGCTTTATCATATGATCATAGAATTATTGATGGTAAAGAGTCAGTTTCATTTTTAAAAATGGTTAAAGAAAATTTAGAGGATCCAAGAAGGTTATTTTTAGATATTTAAATGTCAGATAAATTTCAAGCAGTAGTTATTGGTGGCGGCCCGGGAGGTTATGTTTGTGCTATTAGGCTTGCTCAACTTGGATTAAAAACAGCTTGTATTGAATCAAGAGGCTCTCTTGGAGGAACGTGCTTAAATATTGGATGCATTCCTTCAAAGAGCTTATTAAATTTATCTGAAGAATTTTATAAAGTACAAAATTTATCCAGTAAGGGGATTGAAATTGGTGAGGTTAAGCTTAACCTTGAAAAAATGATGAAGAGCAAAGATAAAGCAGTGTCTGTACTTACTAAAGGTGTCGAATTTTTATTAAAAAAGAACAAAGTAACTTATTATAAAGGGACTGGAAGCTTTAAATCTCAAAATGAAATTATAATTAAAGACGATCAAAATAATGAGACGGTAATTAAAACAGAAAAAACAGTGATAGCAACTGGCTCTGTGCCTGTATCTTTGCCTGGAATAAAGATTGATGAAAAAATTATTGTATCTTCAACAGGGGCATTAAAATTAAATAAAGTTCCAAAAAAAATGGTTGTTGTTGGTGGAGGTTACATAGGATTAGAAATGGGCTCTGTTTGGTCAAGATTAGGAGCTGAGGTACAAGTAGTTGAGTTTTTAGATCATATTACCCCAGGGATGGATAAAGAAATTTCTTTAGAATTTATGAAAATTTTAAAAAAACAAGGTATCAAATTTAACATGCAAAACAAAGTTGAAGCTATCAAAAATAATAAAACAGGAGTAATAGTATCAACTGTCGATAAAAATGGTAATAAAAATAATTTTGAAAGTGATGTCGTGCTTATTTCTGTAGGACGAAAAGCAAATACGAATGGATTAAACTTAGAAGCCGTTGGAGTTGAATTAGATAAAAAAAAAAGAATAAAAACAAACAATATGTTTAAAACTAACATTGAAAATATATATGCTATTGGTGACGTTATAAGTGGACCAATGTTAGCGCATAAAGCAGAAGATGAAGGAATTGCAGTTGCAGAAAATATTGCGGGTCAAAAAGGCCATGTTAATTATGATACAATTCCAGGTGTCATTTATACAACACCCGAAGTTGCATCAATCGGTAAGACAGAGGAACAATTAAAAGAATTAAATATAGAATATAAAATTGGTAAGTTTTCATTTATGGCAAACTCTAGAGCAAAAGCTATAGATGACGCTGAAGGATTTGTAAAAATTTTAGCTGATAAAACTACAGATAGAGTTTTGGGCGCACATATTATTGGTCCTCATGCAGGTGAACTTATTGCAGAGATAGGTGTTGCAATGGAATTTGGTGCAAGTTCTGAAGATATTGCAAGAACATGTCATGCTCATCCAACTTTTTCAGAGGCCGTTAAAGAGGCAGCATTATCAGTAGATAAAAGAGCAATACACTCTTAATTATTTTTCATAATATTAAAACATGAAAGTACCGATTCTTTTACCAAATATATTTAATCATCCTTTTACTTACGAAAGTGATATTTCATTAAAAGAAGGTGATTATGTATTGGTACCTTTTGGTAAATCTAAAATTACAGGAGTAGTTTGGGACGAATTTGAAAAAAATGATAATAGAAATTTCAAAATAAAAAAGGTTCTTAAAAAATTAGATATTATACCATTAAAAAAAGCGACTATTAAATTTCTTAACTGGTTTTCTGAATATAATATAATTCCAAAAGGAATGGCTTTAAAATTAGTTTTGTTAAATAGTAATGCTGTTGAGAAATTTCCAGAAGATATTTATAAAATTTTTAGAACTAATATAAAAAAAAATTCAATAAAGCTTTCTGAGGAACAAAAAAAGTCTTTAAAAAAAATGAATATTTCTAACAAAAAATTTCGGGTTCATGTTTTACAAGGAACCACTGGCTCAGGAAAAACGATGGTATATTTTGAAGCTTTTAAAGACATAATAAATAATGGTTTTCAGGGGTTAATTTTACTACCAGAGATTGGTTTAACTGGTGAATTTAAAAAAAAATTTATAGAATTTTTTGGTTTTACACCAGCTGTTTGGCACTCAGGTATCACAAAAAAAAATAAAGAAATTATTTGGAGTGGAGTCGCCAATGGGGAAATAAAAGCATTAATTGGTGCTAGATCATCACTATTTTTACCATTTAAAAAATTAGGTTTAATTATTGTAGATGAAGAGCATGATCAATCTTACAAACAAGATGAGGGTGTTACATATAACGCAAGGGATATGGCTATTTCCAGAGCGTCATTTGAAAACATTCCTATCAACTTGATTACAGCTGTTCCATCTATAGAAACTTATGAAAATATAAAAAAAGGAAAATATAGTTTTTCAAAATTAGAAAAAAGGTATCAGAATGCATCTTTACCAAATTATGAAATAATCAATCTTAATTTTATAAAATTAGAAAAACAATCATGGCTATCAAAAAAGATAGTAGAAAAAGTTAAATCGCATCTTGATAAAAACGATCAAGTATTATTTTTTTTGAATAGAAGAGGATTTTCTCCACATGTGCTTTGTAATAAATGTTTCAATAGTTATTCTTGTCCTAATTGTTCGATTAATTTAGTTTATCACAAAAATAAGAATAGTTTATTATGCCATTATTGTGGTTTTAAATCTTCTTTGAAAAGAAACTGTGTAAAAGATGGGAGTTGTGAAATCATTTTTAGTGGCCCTGGGGTTGAAAGGATTTTTGAAGAGGTTAAAAAAAAATTTCCACATAAAAAAATTGAAATTTTTTCAAGTGACACTATGAATAAAAAAGACTCCAGTAAAAAATTAGAAAAAATTATAAATAACGAAGTTCAAATTTTAGTTGGAACTCAATTAATTTCTAAAGGCTTTCATTTCCCAAATTTAAATTGTATTGTTGTAGTTGATATAGATCTTTCCTCAAATGGGCATGATTTAAGAGGAGCTGAAAAAAATTTACAACTCTATCATCAACTTTCAGGCAGGGCTGGTAGAACTGGAAAATCGGCTAAAGTTTATTTTCAGACTTATAATAATGATACAAAAATGATTGATGATATTACAAATAAGAACCCTGATATTTTTCTAGAGAAAGAGTTAGAAATAAGAAAAAAAAATAAACTTCCTCCTTTTCAAAGATTTGTCTCATTAATACTTACAGGAGAAAATGAAAATAAATTAGAAAAAGAAGCATTAGATTTTAAAAATTTCATTGAAACTAAAATTGATGGTAGAGTATTGGGCCCAGTGAATGCACCTATATTTAGGTTGAGGAGAAAATTTAGAATTAGACTATTAATAAGAGGAATTAAATCAATGAAAGTACAGAACTCAATTGCAAAAATTATTCCAAATTATAAGTTTGCAGCTGGAATAAAACTTTCAGTTGATGTTGACCCTATAAACTTCAATTAATCACCAAAAAAAAGCATTTTTAACAAATCGGTTACTTGAAGACCTACAGGTCATATGTTAATTAAAGCCTGATTTTAATTTAATCTTCACAGTATAGAGGAACTAAGTTGAGCAAAGACACAGGATTTTCAATAACTTCAGCAGAAAGATATTCGCTTGCACTTTATGAGCTTTGCGAAGAAAGTAATATTTTAACTCAAATTGAGGCACAGTGTTTATCTGTCTTGGATTTGATAAAATTAAGCGAAGATTTTAGAAATCTAATAAAAAATCCAACAACAAAACAAGATGATTTGTTAAAGATTATAAATTTAATTTCAAAAAATTACGAATTTGAAATTTTATTTAAAAATTTTTTAAATTTTTTTATTAAAAAACGACGACTCTTTTTTTTAGAAAAAATTCTTAAAAGTTTTATTGAGATATGTTCAAAAAAAAGGGGCGAACTTAAAGCAGAATTAAAATCAGCAAAAGAATTATCCAATGATGAAATAATGAAAATTTCAGATGAGCTTACTAAAAATTTTAAGTCTAAAATAAAATTAAACTATAAATATGATAAAAGTTTAATAGGTGGTTTAGTTCTACAAGTAGGAAGTACCATGGTTGACACCTCAATTAAAAATAAATTACAACAAATTGAAAATAGAATGATAGAGGTATAAATGGAGATAAATCCGTCAGAAGTTACAAAAATATTAAAAGATCAAATTAAAAATTTTGGTGAGAAGACAGAGGTCACTGAAGTTGGCCAAGTGTTATCTGTCGGAGATGGTATTGCTAGAATTTATGGTCTTGATAATGTCCAGGCTGGTGAGATGGTTGAGTTTGCTGATGGTTCAAAGGGCATGGCTCTTAATCTCGAAACTGAAAATGTTGGTGCTGTAATTTTTGGTGATGATAGAAATATTAAAGAAGGTGATGTTGTAAAAAGAACAGGAAATATTGTAGATACACCAGTTGGTAAAGAACTTTTAGGAAGAGTAGTTGATGGTTTAGGAAATCCAATTGATGGAAAGGGAGCTTTAGATAAAACTATCAAAAAAACAAGGGTAGAGGTTAAAGCTCCTGGGATTATTCCTAGACAATCAGTAAGTGAACCAATGCAAACTGGATTGAAATCAATTGATAGTTTAGTTCCAATCGGAAGAGGCCAAAGAGAATTAATTATTGGAGATAGACAAACAGGTAAAACCGCTGTTGCTGTCGATGCGATTATAAATCAAAAAAAAATTAATGAAGCAGGAGATGAGAAACAAAAATTATATTGTATCTATGTTGCAATTGGACAAAAAAGATCAACAGTTAGGCAAATTCAAAAAACATTAGAAGAAGCTGGTGCAATGGAATATACAACCATTGTTGCTGCAACAGCTTCAGATTCAGCACCACTTCAGTTTTTAGCTCCTTATACAGGTTGCGCTATGGGCGAATATTTTAGAGATAATGGAATGCACGCATTAATAATTTATGATGATCTATCAAAACAAGCTGTAGCATATAGACAAATGTCACTTCTTTTAAGAAGACCTCCAGGTAGGGAAGCCTATCCAGGAGATGTATTTTACTTACATAGCAGATTGTTAGAAAGAGCAGCAAAACTAAGTGAGGAACATGGAGGAGGATCATTAACAGCGCTTCCAATAATTGAAACACAAGGTGGTGATGTTTCTGCATTTATTCCAACAAATGTAATCTCAATTACGGATGGCCAGATATTTCTAGAAACAGAACTATTTAACCAAGGAATTAGACCTGCAATTAATGTTGGTTTATCAGTATCAAGGGTTGGATCTTCAGCTCAAACAAAAGCTATGAAAAAAGTATCTGGTTCAATGAAACTTGAATTAGCACAGTACAGGGAAATGGCTGCTTTTGCACAATTTGGATCAGATTTAGATGCTTCAACACAGCAGCTCCTTAACAGAGGCTCAAAACTGACCGAACTTTTAAAGCAAAAACAATACTCTCCAATGACAGTTGCAGAGCAAGTGATATCAGTTTTCTGTGGAGTTAAAGGATATTTAGATGATATTGATTTAAAAGAAGTTGCAAATTTTGAAAATAAAATAATTGAAAAGTGTAAATCTGATAAACCTGAAATAATTGACTCAATTCAAAGTTCAGGAAAACTTGAAGAAGATAAAGAAAAACTATTAGTTGAAGTAATTAATAAATTAAAACAAAACCTTAAATCATAGATAAGATGGCAAGTTTAGACGATTTAAAAAAAAGAATAATGAGTGTAAAATCTACACAGAAAATTACTAAAGCCATGAAGATGGTTGCTGCAGCAAAACTTAGAAGAGCTCAAGAAAGTGCAGAAAAGGGTAGGCCTTATTCAGAAAAAATGAATAATGTTATTTTGAACTTGTCTAGTGGAATATCAGATAAAAAGAACGCTCCAAAACTTTTATCAGGAACAGGAAGTGATAAAGTTCATTTATGTGTTGTGATGACGTCTGATAGAGGTTTATGCGGAGGTTTCAATTCTAATATAATTAGAAAAGCAAAAAGCTATTTCTCAAAAGTTATTAGTGAGGGAAAAGAGCTTAAAATTATTACTATAGGTTCAAAAGGAAATGATCAGTTAAAGAGAGTATATGGTGATAAAATTATTGAAAATATTTCTTTCAAAGAGTCAAAAAATGCTAATTATTTTGATGCTGATAAAGTTGGCAAAATGATAATTAAGAAATTTGAGGCTAGTGAATTTGATATATGTACAATTTTTTATAATCAATTTAAAAATGTAATCACTCAAATTCCAAAAGCGCAACAGATAGTTCCTTTAAATAGCGATGATAGTAAAGATGATTTTTTTAATGAAAGTTATGAATTTGAACCAGATGAAGATGAGATATTAAGCAATTTATTGCCAAAAAATATTTCAACACAAATATTTAAAGCAATGTTAGAGAATTCAGCTAGCGAACAAGGGTCAAGGATGAGCGCCATGGATAATGCTACCCGAAACGCAGGTGAAATGGTTGATAAGCTTACTATTGAATATAATAGAAGTCGTCAGGCAGCAATTACAAAAGAACTAATAGAAATCATATCAGGAGCAGAAAGTTTATAATTATGAGCAACGGAATAATCACACAAGTTATTGGAGCAGTAGTAGACGTAAAATTTGAGGGAGAGCTTCCAGAAATTTTGACAGCATTAGAATGTAAAAATGGAGATAATAGGTTAGTTCTTGAGGTTGCTCAGCATTTAGGTGAAACGACAGTTAGAACAATTGCAATGGATGCAACTGAAGGATTAAAAAGAGGTGATGAAGTCACCAATACGAATGCTCCTATCCAAGTACCTGTTGGCCCAGAAACTCTTGGAAGAATTATAAATGTAATTGGTGAGCCCATAGATGAAAGAGGTAAAGTTAAAACAAAAGAGACCTGGCCGATCCATAGAGCAGCACCAGAATTTAATGATCAGTCAACTGAAACTGAAATCCTTGTAACTGGTATTAAAGTTATTGACTTATTAGCACCTTATGCAAAAGGTGGAAAAATTGGATTATTTGGTGGGGCTGGAGTAGGTAAAACAGTTTTAATTATGGAATTAATTAATAATGTTGCAAAAGCTCATGGAGGATTTTCAGTTTTTGCGGGCGTAGGTGAAAGAACTAGAGAAGGGAATGACCTTTACCATGAGATGATGGAGTCTGGTGTGATTAAGCAGGATGGTTCAGGATCTAAAGCAGCATTAGTATATGGACAAATGAATGAGCCTCCAGGAGCAAGAGCGAGAGTTGCGCTTACAGGATTAACTGTGGCTGAATATTTCAGAGATCAAGAGGGACAAGACGTTCTTTTTTTTGTTGATAACATTTTTAGGTTTACACAAGCAGGTTCTGAGGTTTCAGCGTTATTAGGAAGGATTCCTTCTGCAGTCGGATACCAGCCTACACTAGCCACAGATATGGGAAACTTACAAGAAAGAATTACCACAACAAATAAAGGTTCAATTACATCAGTCCAAGCAATATATGTTCCAGCCGATGATTTAACAGATCCTGCACCCGCAACATCATTTGCTCACTTAGATGCAACTACAGTACTTTCAAGACAAATTGCTGAGATTGGTATTTATCCTGCAGTGGACCCTCTTGACTCTACATCAAGAATTTTAGATCCAAGAATTGTAGGAGATGAGCATTACAGAGTTGCTAGAGATGTTCAAAGAATACTTCAATCTTATAAATCATTACAAGACATTATAGCCATTCTTGGTATGGATGAATTATCCGAAGAAGATAAATTAGTTGTGGCAAGAGCTAGAAAGATACAAAGATTTTTATCTCAGCCATTTTTTGTTGCAGAAGTATTTACAGGGTCACCTGGAAAACTTGTTGATCTTGACTCGACTATAAAGGGCTTTGATGCAATTTGTAAAGGTGAGTATGATCATTTACCCGAAGCTGCTTTCTATATGGTTGGTACAATTGATGAAGTTATAGAAAAAGCCAAGAAAATGGAAAAAGAAGCTGCTGCTTAATGAATGAAGAATTTAAAATTGAAATAGTAAACCCTGAACAATCTTTTTTAGTTAAAGAGGATGTATTAGAGGTAGTAGTACCTGCTTTTGAGGGTGAAATGGGAATATTAAAAAACCATATACCAATTATTTCATTTTTAAAACCTGGGATTATTAAAATTTTTTCAAAATCAAAAAGTGAAAGTTATTATGTAGAGGACGGAATTATTGAGTTCCAAAACAACAACTTATCAATCTTGACTAGCACCATATTTAATATTTCAGATATGGATAAATCAATACAACAAAATTTGCTCAAACAAGCTCAAGATGAGTTAAACAAAACAGAAATAAACGATCAATTAAAATATTTAATAGATCAAAAGATTGAGGTTTTAAAATCGCTCAATTAATTATTTTTTCAATTTTTTCTTTTAGTTCCTTGTAAACATGCATTTTAAAGTCAACTACCACGTCAGTTAGTAATTCTAAGTCAATCCATTTCCACTCTAAAAATTCTGGTTTATTAGTTTTGATATTAATATCATTATCATTTCCTAAAAATCTCATTAGAAACCATTTTTGTCTTTGTCCTTTATATTTACCTTTCCATATTATACCTAATAAATGATCTGGTAGCTCATAACTTAAAATACCATCGATTTCTTTGATTAACTCTACATTTTTTATACTAGTTTCTTCTTCTAGCTCTCTGTAAGCTGCAGACAAAAAATCCTCTCCTTTATCAACTCCTCCCTGTGGCATTTGCCAAATATCTTTAGGATTATCAATTCTTTTGGCGACGAAAACTTTATTATCTTTATTTAAAACAACTATTCCTACTCCATTTCTAAGAGGAAGATCTTTAAATCTTTCTTTCATCCTAACCGTTAAGAAGTTTAATAGCATAATTTAATTGATTATCAGTTTCAGTTTTTATTCTAAAATCATCTGTTTCTTCACTAATTTCTATATCAGGGGCTACACCAACTTCAGATATTGATTTTCCAGATGGAAGATAATATTTCGCTACAGTTAATCTGATTGCACCACTATTTTTTAATGGTATTATTGATTGAACTGATCCTTTTCCAAAACTATTTTCACCTAATAAAATTGCTCTTTTGTGATCTTTTAAAGCTCCAGCAACAATTTCAGAAGCTGATGCAGAACCGTTATTTATTAAAACAATTAATGTTTTTCCATCGATCAAATCTCCACTTTTCGCAAACCATTTTCTATTTTCAGAAATTTTTCTACTTTTAGTAGATACTATTTCGCCGTTTTCTAAAAAAAAATCAGAAATTCTAATCGCTTGCGAAAGTAATCCCCCAGGATTATTTCTTAGATCTAAAATATATGACTTTACCAAGTTATCTTTCTCAAAATTTTCGATTTCTTTTTTAATTTGTTTTCCACTGTTTTCATTGAAAGATGTCAGCCTGAGATATCCAATATTCTTTTTTAGAAGATCAGCTTTTACAGATTTAATTTGAATAATTTCTCTAACAATATTGAATGTCAAAGCTTTTTTTTCCCCTCGTCTTCTAATTGTCAATTCAATTGCTGAACCTACAGGACCTCTCATTAAGTCGACTGCCTCACTTAAAGACTTTCCTTGGACCTGTATATTATTAATTTTAACAATATAATCTCCCGATTTAATACCAGCCTTTGAGGCTGGAGTATCATCAATTGGAGAAATTACTTTTACGACTCCAGACTCCATACTTACCTCAATTCCAAGTCCTCCAAACTCTCCACTTGTTTCTGTTTTCATTTCGTTAAATATTTCTGGCGACATATACGCAGAGTATGGATCTAAAGATTGAAGAAGACCATTTATCGCTGAGTCCATACTTTCAGATTGATTAACTTCATCCACATATTCTTTATTTATTTTTTCAAGAACCTCACCAAATAAATCAATTTTTTTATAAATATCATTTTCTGATGAACAAACAACTTGAATATAAAATATGTTAATTAAAAAAAATAATCTTAAAAATTTTTTTATCATATAATTAATTTTTCTTTTGGAATAAATTCAGACCACATTTTTTCAAGTTCATAAAATTTTCTTTTTTCAGGATGGAAAATGTGAACTATGAGATCAATTCCATCAACCAATTTCCATTCGCTACTATCTTTTCCCTCAATCTTAGAATCTTTTACCCCATTTTTTTTTAATTTTTCAAGAACTTGTTCTGATAATGACTGAATATGTCTTGATGAAGTACCGCTCGCAATAATCATGTAATCTGCCATCGAACTTTTATCTTTTAAATCAATACTTACAATATCTAAAGCTTTATTTATATCTAAGGTTTTGATGATTGTATCTTTTAAATTTAAAATTTTATCCATTAACTATTTTAACCCTATCAAATTTTTCTTAATTGAGAAGATGAAATATTAACTTTATTAAACTCTACAAATTTTAGTTTTTTATTATTTAAAGTTTTAAATGTCATTGAATTTAAAGACCTTTTTTTATATCCATGACGATCAAAGACTATAATGTTACATTTTTGTGAAATTGCTTTCCATTTATACCACTTATGAAAAAAAATTAAATTATCCGCACCCATTAAAAAGTAAATTTCAATCTTTTTATTTCGGCTTAAATAATTTATTAAATTAATTGTTTTGTTAGATCTAATTATATCTTCATAAAATTTTACTTTTATAAGATTATTCTTACCTATAATTTTTTTGCAAAATTTTTCTCTAGCTAAAAGACTTACAGTGCTAAGTTTCTTAAAAGGATTTTTTTTTGTAATCGCCCAAATTATTCTTTTTAATTTGAATCTTTTTATTGCCTCTTTAGATATTGCAAGATGACCTTGGTGAGCAGGATCAAAAGAACCACCAAGAATTCCAATTTTATCTTTTTTTAGACTCAAATTACTTCCTTATTTTTCCATTACTTGATACTTGGTACTTATAAGAGACTAATTGATTTAATCCAACTGGTCCTCGTGGTGGTAAAGTATTTGTAGATATTCCTACCTCTCCACCAAAACCAAATTCTCCTCCATCGGCAAATTGTGTTGAGGTATTATGCATAGCAATTGAACTTTTAACTTCTTTAAGAAATTTTCTAGCAGTCTGTTTGTTTTGAGTAATTATAGAATCAGTATGCATTGTTCCATACTTATTGATATGATTGATCGCTTCATCTAAATTTTTAACTGTTTTTACGGAAACAACTGGTAATAAATATTCTTTAGACCAATCTTTAATTGAGGCTTTTTGTACTTTACCATGATAAAATTTTATAATTTTATTATCTCCAATAATTTTACACCCACTATTTTCTAAATTCTTTAATAAAGGATTAACTAATTTTTTAACTATTTTTTCATGTAATAAAATTGTTTCTGTCGCTCCGCAAATGGCAGTATTTCTCATTTTGGCGTTATAAATAACTTTTTTTGCAATTGAAAGATTTGCATCTTTATCCACATATGAATGACATAAACCCTCTAAATGTCCAATTAATGGGATAGAAGATATTTTTTGAACTTTCTTTACTAGACTTTTTCCTCCTCTTGGAATTATTACATCAATAAAATTATTCATTTTAGTTAAAAGTAAATCAACTATCTTCTTTTTTTTAAAATCAATAAATTGAACAAAATTTTGATCTACTTTATTTTTTTTAAGAGACTCTCTAAATAATTTTGAGAGTATACGATTAGAATAAAATGCTTCAGAACCACCTTTTAAAATTACTGAATTACCAGACTTAAAACACAATGAGGCAATATCTGAGGTAACGTTAGGTCTACTTTCATAAATCACACCAATTACTCCTATGGGAATTGATACTTTTGAAATATTTAAACCATTAGGCCGCTTCCATTTTTCTAAAACAATATTAGTTGGATCTTTTAATCTAATTATACTTTTAATTGAATTAATAATGTCTAAAATTTTTGCGTTATTTAAAACTAATCTTTTTACCAAATTATCTTTTAACTTTATTTTACTGGCAATTTTAATATCTTTTAGATTTTCATTTAAGATTAACTTTTTATTTTTTGATATTAAATGCAGGTAATCTTTTAGGACTTTATTTTTTTTTTTAGTTTTTAATTGAGTAGAAAATGCTTTTTTTGATTTTTTACCAATTTTTTTTAACAAATTACTCATTATATTTCCACCATATCATCTTTATGAACCACTTCTGATTTTGAAATGTACCCAAGAATTTCACGTATTTCATTGGAGTGTCGTCCCATTATTTTATTTATTTCTTCTGATGAAAAAGAACTCAAACCTCTAGCATATTCTTTTTTTTTATTATCTAAAATTTTTATATGGTCACCTTTATTAAACTTACCCGAAACTTTTTTTATGCCCGCAGCTAACAAACTTTTACCACTTATTAAAGCTTTTTTAGCACCATCATCTATTACCAATTCTCCTTTAGGAGAAATAGAACTTATGATCCATTTTTTCCTAGCATGTAACTTTGATGTTTTCGATATAAACCAAGTGCAATTATCATTTTTTTCTATTTGAATAAGGGGGTTAAGATATAATCCGTTAGCAATAATCATATTACATCCAGATAAATTACAAATTTTAGCTGCTTCAAGTTTTGTATTCATTCCCCCACTTCCATACTCAGTCATTCCCTTAATATCAATATCTTTTATATCCTTGCTCAAATTATTGACTCTTTTAATAAGTTTAGCATCTTTAAATTTTTTTGGATTTTTAGTAAATAGTCCATCTACGTCTGACAATAATATTAAGGTATCAGCATTAGTTATTTGAGCTACTCTTGATGCTAATCTGTCATTATCACCATATTTTATTTCTGAAGTAGCTATAGTGTCATTTTCATTTACTATCGGAATGTAATCAAGTTGAAATAAATTTTCAAAAGTTCTTTTTGCATTAATTGATCTTCTTCTTTCCTCAGTATCATCTAAAGTCAGTAGAATTTGAGAAATATTTAAATTAAATTTTGAAAATGTTTGTGAAAATAAATTCATCAATTCTATTTGACCCACCGACGCAATAGCTTGGCTCTTATCAACTCTAAGATTGAATTTGTTATAATTCATTTTTTTACAACCAAGTGCTATGGCTCCAGAACTTACAATTATGATTTTTTTATTCTTAGTCTTTAATTTTTTGATATCTTTTGCGAAACTAGTCAACCATTTTTTTCTAATTTTTCTTTTTTGATCTACTAGTAAAGATGACCCAATTTTTATTACTATAATTTTTGAATTTCTAAGATGCATAAGTTATCAGTTTAGCTTTAATTTTAGAAATAGATTTTTTTTCAAGCGTTGTCAAAGTAATGACTTCAGATTTTGTATGTTTTGAAAAATCTTTAATAATTTTTTTTATATCATCATTATTAATTAGATCTGTTTTATTTAACACTACCAATTCTCTTTTTTTCGATATTTTTGAGCTATAATTTTTTAATTCATTTTTAATTTGTTTGTAGCTTTTTTTTAAATCTTTATTAGTTATATCAATCATATGTAATAAAGATTTACATCTTTCTATGTGTTTTAAAAATTGTATTCCAAGGCCAGTCCCTTTATGGGCCCCTTCTACCAAACCAGGTATGTCTGCAATAGTAACTTCTTTGTCATCGTAATTTGCTACTCCGAGATTAGGGTTCAAAGTAGTAAATTGATAATTAGCAATTTTAGGATTTGCATTGGTAATTGCAGCCAATAAACTTGATTTACCAGCGTTAGGCAGTCCAATTATTCCAATATCAGCAATTGTCTTTAATTGAAGCCAGATGACAAATTCTTCTCCAGGTATTCCTTTTGTAAATTTTCTCGGTGCTCTATTTGTGGAACTTTTAAATCTTGTATTTCCAAGCCCTCCTTTACCACCACTAGCAACAACAAACTCTTCTCCAATTTTAACAAAATCATAAATTAATGTTTTATTATCTTCCTCGTAGACTTGGGTACCCAAAGGAACTTTGAGAATTAAATTTTCTCCACCTTTTCCTGTACGATTTTGTCCAGAGCCGTTATCCCCTCTTTTTGCCTTATGATGTTGTTGATACCTATAGTCAATTAAAGTATTTAAATTTTGCTCGGCTCTTAATATGACCGACCCACCATTTCCACCGTCACCACCATCCGGACCACCATATTCAATAAATTTTTCCCTTCTAAAACTTGGAGATCCATCTCCACCGTTTCCAGCCTTTACATAAATTTTAACTTGATCTAAGAATTTCATAATACAACGTTAATTTTAGTTGTACTATTAATTGGGTTTTACTGAAACAAAAGTTCTATCTGATTTGGTCTTTTTAAAAACTACTTTACCTTTAATCACAGAGAAAATTGAGTGGTCTTTACCCATTCCTACATTCTTTCCAGGAAATATTTTAGTACCTCTTTGTCTAATAATTATATTTCCAGGTATCACAGTTTCACCACCATATTTTTTAACACCTAATCTTCGACCAGCGCTATCTCTTCCATTTCTAGACGATCCACCTGCTTTTTTTGTTGCCATAACTATTCCTACTTATTTACCTCTTTTTTAGGTGCCTCTTTTTTTGAAGGCTTAGAAATTTTTTCAGCTTCAGACAGAACCTTTCCATCTTTTGAAAAAATTTTATTAATTTTGATTAAAGAGTATTCTTGTCTATGTCCATTTTTTCTTCTCGAGTTTTGTCTTCGTCTTTTTTTAAATATTAAGACAGTTCTATTTTTACTATTTTTAATTAAATTTGCTTCTACCTTTGAACCTTGAACCATTGGTGTTCCAATTTCAATTATCTTGTCATCGCCGTAAGCAAGTATATCATTGAATTCTATTTTACTATCAGTTTTGGAGTCAGGTAATTTTTCAATTTTCAAAATTTCACCAGGTTTTACCTTATACTGTTTCCCACCTGTTTGTATAATTGCATATGACATATTGTAACTGATTTTTAGTTAACGCAATATAGTCCTAGCTTAGTTTTAGTCAAGCTCTATAAATTAGAAATTATCCTTTAAATCTCTTAGTTTTGAAAATGTTTCTATATTATTAGCTTTGAGAAATATATTAGAATCTATTTCCTCACCCAAAATAGTCGGTATTGTTGGCAGATTATTCTCAAGTTTTTTTTTGATATTTATTATTTTTTTTTTAAGAATAAGGTTTTCAGGGTCATGTTGAATACAAAAATTTGAATTTTGAAGCGTATATTCATGTCCACAATATATTTCTGTCTCTTTTGGAAGTTTTTTAATTTTGCAAAGAGAGTTAAACATTTGCTCAGAGGTTCCCTCGAAAATTCTACCGCAACCAAGAGAGAAGAGTGTATCACCAGTAAAAATTTTTTTCTCATTAAAAAAATGAAATAAAATATGTCCACTTGTGTGGCCAGGAGTATGAAAAATTTTTGCTTCAAAACTATCTGCTTTCCATGTTTGGTTGTCGTGAACAAATATATCAATTTCAGGTATACGATCCTTATCGCCTTCAAAAGCAACTATTTTAGAATTATATCTTTTTTTTAACTCTAAATTTCCTCCAATATGATCATAATGATGATGAGTGTTCAAAATATACTTTAATTTTATGTTATTATTTTCGATGAACTTCACTATTGGAGTTGACTCACCGGGATCAACTACACAAGCATTTATATTATTTTCATCAATTATGAGATAACTATAGTTATCTCTAAGACATCTTATTATCTCAATTCTCATTTGATTTCTCTATTAAAAATATCCCCAATTCTGAAAATAAATTCTTTGTTAGTAAATTAGAATTGTTAATGTTAGATACATTTTCATTTATTAGTGCTAGTGACTTAAAAATTTTAAAATTTATTTTTTGAGAAAATTTAAAAAAATCCTTGATGGTACACATATGGATATTTGGTGTATTGTACCACTCATGAGGCAATGTTTTAGTCATTGGCATAGTTCCTTTAATTAATAAATTGAGTCTTACTTTCCAGTGTCCAAAATTTGGAATAGTAACTATAGCCTTTTTTCCTACTCTTAAAAGCTCCCTGATGACTGCCTCTGGATTTATAAAGGCTTGTAATGTTTGACCAAGAACAACATAATCAAAAGACTTATTCGGAAATTGTTTCAGATCAAATTCTGCGTTACCTTCAATAACTGTTAATCCTTTAGAAATACAAGCTTGAACTTTTTCTTTTGATATTTCAATACCTCTAATATCAACGTTCTTATTTTTTTTAAGAAATTCCATAAGAGTTCCATCATCACAGCCAACATCTAAAACTCTTGAATTTTCATCTACTATATCTGAAATTATTTTATATTCTGGCTTCATAAGAATTATTCAACATAGGATTTATCTAAAAAGTTTTTGAGAGTTTTTAAAAAGTCGGGAACATTCAACAAAAAAGAGTCATGGCCCTTGTCAGACACTATTTCTACAAAGGCAACATCTGCTCCAACAGCGTTTAGTGCAATTACTATTTCTTTATTTTCTTGTGTTGGATAAAGCCAATCAGAAGTAAAAGACATTATAAAAAATTTAGTCTTTGAGTTCTTAAAAGCATTAGATAAATTACCATCAAATTGTTTAACTAAATCAAAATAATCCATTGCTCTAGTTATATAAAGATAACTATTTGCATCAAATCTATCTACAAAAACTGAGCCCTGATATCTTAGATAACTTTCTATTTGAAAGTCTGCATCAAAACCAAATTTAAGATCATCTCGTTCTTGTAATTTTCTGCCAAACTTTTCTTGGAGACCTTTCTTGGATAGATATGTAATGTGCGCAGCCATTCTGGCAACTGCTAAACCTTTATCAGGAGTACTTTTAGTAGAAGAATATTTCCCATCAGACCAATTATTGTCAGCTGTAATTGCTTGTCGTCCAAGTTCATTGAATGCTATATTTTGTGCAGAATGGCTTGGAGTACAGGCTATGGGCACGGCTGTTTTTGCTTTTTCAGGAAAGTTACTAACAAATTGTAAAACTTGCATTCCACCCATAGAACCACCAACAACAGAAAAAAGTTTTTTTATTTCAAAATGATCTAGCAAATTTACCTGAGCATTGACAATATCATTAATAGTAATTACAGGAAAATCTGTTCCATATATTTTTTGTGTTTCTTGATTAATATGACCAGGTCCAAATGATCCCATACAACCACCAATAACATTTGCGCAAATAACAAAATATTTATTTGTATCTATAGATTTATTCGGACCAACTGCATAAGACCACCAACCATCTTTTTTAGTTATTGGATTTAAACCCGTTACAAATTGGTCACCAGTTAACGCATGGCAAACTAGGATTGCATTATCTTTTTTAGCATTAAGTGAACCATAGGTTTCATATGCTAGTGGGAAATTATTTATAATTTGACCACAATCTAACTTTAATGGTTTATCAACAATAATCGTTTTTATTTTCTCTTTTAAATTCATAATTTGAGCTAAAATACGAATTGTGAGAAAAAAAAACTATTTTAGCGGTTTTTTTAAAGCGCTCGCAATTCAGTTAAATCAGCGCATGAACTGTGTACAAGAAGTTATTTAGTATGTCAATTTTAAAAATATTTTAACTAATACTATATAAAAAATCGTGATTTTATTTATAAAGAGCTTAAAAATTAAAACAGATGACAACATTAAGATTTAAAAAAATTAATATAGATCCATACGTACCAGGAAAGTCTAGCATTACAAAAATACAAAAAGTAGTTAAGCTTTCAGCTAACGAGTCTGCATTGGGAGTAAGTTCACGAGCTAAAAAAATTATATCAAATAAAAATTTTAATTTTTCTGTATACCCCGATGGAAAATCACAAAAATTGATAAAACAATTATCAAAAAAATTTAATTGTGAAAAAGATAAGATTATATGTGGTGCAGGCTCTGATGAAGTTATTCAAATGTTATGTCAACTATTTTTAAATCAAAAAAATGAAGTAATAGTTCCGCAGTTTAGTTTTCTGATGTATAGAATTTATGCGAAAATTGCTGGTGCAAAAGTTGTATTTGCTAAAGAAATAAATTTTAAAATATCAATTAACGAAATACTAAGAAAAGTTACAAAAAATACAAAAATTGTTTTTTTGGCTAACCCTAATAATCCAACAGGAACTTATCTTAATAAATTTGAACTAATTACATTAAGAAAAAAATTAAGAAAAAATATATTACTTGTTGTAGATGATGCTTATGCAGAATATATGCAAAATAGAGATTATAAGTCTGGCTTAGACTT
This sequence comes from uncultured Pelagibacteraceae bacterium, assembly GCA_902523615.1. Taxonomy (GTDB): domain Bacteria; phylum Pseudomonadota; class Alphaproteobacteria; order Pelagibacterales; family Pelagibacteraceae; genus Pelagibacter. The sequence goes on from CABYZW010000008.1 coordinate 33,626, forward strand.
ATTTAGAAAAAAAAAAAATGTTTTTATTTTAAGAACATTTTCAAAAATTTATGGTCTAGCATCTTTAAGGGTTGGATGGGGTTATGGAGATAAAAAAATAATTAGTGCTTTAAACTTAATTAAGCCACCATTTAATATTAATGAGGTTGCACAACTTGCGGCAGTAGAGTCTCTTAAGGATAAAAAATTTGTAACTCGCTCGGTTCAACATAATGCTATTTACGCATCGAAAATGAAAAATTTTTTAAATAAATATAATATTGGATCGAATGAAATTTCTGCAAATTTTTTATTACTAGATTTTAGCAAATGTAAAGTTCAAGCTAAATATTTCTATAAAAAACTTAAAATGAAGGGAATAATTTTAAGATCTACTGAATATGGCTATAAAATAAAAAATATGTTGAGATTAACTATAGGATCAAGAATTGATTGTTTAAAGTTTATGCGTGCAGTAGAAAGTATTTTCAAAAAATGAAAAATATATTTATTATTGGATGTGGAATGCTTGGCTCTTCTTTATTAAGAAGAATTTACATAAAAAAGCTTGCTAAGAAAATATTTATTTATGAAAAATCAAAAAAAAATATTAAAAAAATTAGAAAACTTAAATTACCTGGTGTGATAGTTGAGAGACCGCAAGAAGCAGTAAGCCAATCAGAACTAATTATTATTTGTGCTCCGATGAATGAGTATAAAAAAATAATTTTGAATATTAATAAGAGTTTAACATCAAAACATATTATAACAGATATAGGTTCATCAAAACTTAAGTCGATTGAGATAATAAAAAAGAATCTAAAAAAAAATATTTCTTGGATACCAAGTCATCCAATTGCGGGATCAGAAGTTAGCGGCCCTGAAAATGGTAAGCAATCTTTATTTGAGAATAAGTGGTGTGTTTTGATTAAAAATAACAGATCTAATATCAAACATCTTAAATTTCTAAGTTCTTTTTGGAGGAAAATGGGCTCTAAAATTGTAATTATGAGTGCAGAAAAGCATGATAAAATTTTTTCAATAACAAGTCATTTACCTCATTTAATAGCCTATAACTTAGTAAAGTCTGCTCAGGATTTTGAAAAAAAACAGAAATTCAATTTGTTAAAATATAGCGCAGGAGGTTTGAGAGATTTTTCTAGGATAGCAGCTTCAAATGAAATTATGTGGAGAGATATCTTTTTTGATAATAAGAGCAATGTAATTAAAGCTATTAACTTATTTACTAAAAATTTAAATGCTTTTAAAAATGATATTTACTCAAAAAATAATAAATCAATTTTGAAAAAATTAATTCAAACTAAAAAAGTTAGATCAAAAATTATTAAACTTAAACTAGATGTTAATAAACCAGATTTTGGTCGAAACTAAAATTTTTTAATATTACTAATTTTTTTTACCGACAAATTCGCAGTTTTTTGTATGATTCTTAAAGCATAACTAATTGGCATTATAATTACTTTTTTTCTTGGACCGTATGCGTGAATTAATTTTGAATTATTTATACAAACTCCTACATGACCCTCCCAGAATATAATATCACCTTTAGATATTTTACCATTAAATTTTTTTTTACAAAATTTTATTTGATCTTTGGTGTCTCTTGGAAAAAAAATTCTGTTATAGTAAAAATACATTTGAATCAATGCTGAACAGTCGATACCCAATGCAGTTTTTCCACCCCATAAATATTTACTTTTTAAAAATAGTTTAAAGATTTTAATAAAGTTCTTTTCGTAATGATAGATTTTTTTAACATCTTTTTTTTTAATCCATTTATTTTTTTCAAATTCAAAATATTTATTATTAAATTTATTGATTGAAATTCCTGATCCAAAAAAAAGAAAACTTTTTGTAGGTAAAAATTTATTATCTATCTTTCTAAATATCCTTGATTTTAATTTATTTATTTTATATTGGGGTTTAAAATTTTGATTATATTTACCTTGCTTTATAAATCCTACATAGTTATCATAGATTGTTTTAATTTTAAGCCAGCCTTTTCTTTTATAAATAATTTTAAAATTTTCTCCATATAAAATTTGTGAGGCAACCTCTGAATTAGGTGATGGCTTTGAATTTATATTTCCTACAGGTAATTTAAAAAAATTATTTTTCACTTAGTTTTAGTTTTTTTTTCATTATCCATAAAATTATAAGAGATGGTATTACCATTAAAGCTGTTAAAATAAAAAAAATTCCCCAATCACCATTTAACCAATCCACTAGCGCGCCAGAGGAAGACGCTAGAGTAGTTCGTCCAGCAGTGCCAATTGATGCTAACAGTGCATATTGAGTGGCAGTATAAGCTCTATCTACCAATAGAGATATAAAAGCTACAAAGGCGACTGTCGCAAATGCTGCTGCCATATCATCGAAAATTACAGCAATAGCAAAAAGAATTTCAGATTTATCACTCCATGCTAATAAACTAAATAGAAGATTGGTGCTTGCCATGACGACTCCTGCTAAAAACATTGCTTTAAGAACACCTGATCTAATAACAAATAGTCCACCTAGAAGGGTAAAAATCACAGTAGTAACCCATCCTAAAGTTTTTGAATAGATTGCAATATCAGTTTTACTAAATCCAATTTCTTTGTAAAAAATTATGGACATTCGACCTAAAAATGCTTCACCAACTTTAAATAAAAAAATAAAGCCTAAAATACCAATAGCAATTGCAAAACCATTTCTTTTAAAAAAACTGATTATTGGTCCACCAATTGTACCACCAATCCAAGATACTATTTTAATAAAAATGTTATCTTTTTCAAATTTACTTGAAATAAGTTTATCAGCCTCTTTATGTATATTTTGTTTTTCAGATGATACTGTTTCATTAACAAACAATAGTCCAATGTTCATAAAAATAATTAGCACTCCTAGGATTAAAAATGTAAGTTGCCAATAATTTTCAAATCCTAAATTTTGCAAATAATCTGCAGAAAATAATGATAGTACTCCACCTAATTTATATCCACTCCACCATCCAACAACAGCCATTGCTGCACCAGCTGCCATTGATTTTCCCTCATACTCCCCAATTTGCTCAATCCTCAAAGCATCAACAGTGATATCCTGGGTAGCTGAGGCTATTGCAATAATCAATCCAATCAAAATTACCAAGGCTAGATTCTCAGTAGGATTTATGATGCTCCATAAAAAAAGTGAGATTAAAATTAATATTTGCATTAAAACAATCCAAGCTCTCCTATGCCCAATTTTTTTGGTTAAAAAAGGTATTCTAATTCTGTCAACTAAAGGAGCCCATAAATAATTAAAAGCATAAACTCCAAAAATTAATCCAGCCCAACCAATAGTTGATCTACTTAATCCATCTTCTTTGAGCCATAAACTTAAACTGCTTCCAATTAAAACCCAAGGAAAACCAGAAATAGCACCTAGTAATAAAATTTTAAGCATCCTTTTGTCTAAATAAATTGAAAACATTTCTGGAAAAGTTTGTTTTTTAATTTCTAACATTTTAATTCCTCCAGAATGAAGGTAAGAATAAAACCAATATTGCAAACAATTCTAATCTTCCTAAGATCATTCCTATAGACAATATCCATTTTGATATATTGGGTAATGACGAAAAATTACCATTAGGCCCAATAGTAGATCCCAATCCTGGACCTACATTAGAAATAGATGTGGCAGCCCCTGATATTGAAGTGATAAAATCTAATCCAGTTAATGATAGCAACGCAGTAATTATAAAAAAAATGACTAAATACATGTAAATAAATGAGATTATTGATGCAATAAATTTATTATCAACAGGATTTTGATTGTATTTTAAAATAAAAATTCCTTTTGGATAAATTATTTTTTTAAGTTGGTTTAATACAAATGAATAAAGAATTTGGATTCTAAATATTTTTATACCACAAGTTGTTGATCCTGCGCAACCTCCTATAAACATCAATCCTAAAAATATAATAAGAGGGAATCCTCCCCAACTATCAAATTGAGCGTTCACATACCCTGTGCCAGTCAAAATTGAAATCACATTAAAAAAGATAGCTCTTAAATTAAGTTGAGTTGTGCTATTTAAGATTAAATATAGAGACAAAAAAATAATACTAAAAAGTATAATTTTTAAAAAAGTCCTAATTTGAATATCAGAAAAAAATATTCTATTGTTTCCACTTAAAAATTTTATATAAACTATAAAAGGAAAACTCCCTAAAATTATAAAAATCATAGCTGAAATTTCTATAGAAATACTATCAAAAAAACCTATAGATTCATTATAATTAGAGAATCCTCCAGTAGCAATTGTTGTCATAGAATGTGTTAAACTATCAAAAATATTCATGCCTAAGATTTTGTAAGAAGCAGCACATAAAACAGTAAGGCCAGTATAAATATAAATTAGTCTAATTGCGATTTCTGTGGATTTTGGAAGAATTTTCTCAGATGAGCTATTATTTGAAATTTTAAAAAGTTGCATACCACCGACGTTCATTATCGGCATCAATGTAATTGCCATTATGATAACGCCAATTCCTCCTAACCATTGGAGTATAGCTCGCCAAAATAAAATTCCTTTTGGCATATCTTCTAAATTTGAAATTATAGTAGATCCTGTTGTTGTGATACCAGACATGCTTTCAAAAAAAGCATTTGTTAAAGAAAAATTAATACTAGAAAACACAAAAGGCAGAGAGCCAAAAACAGCTATACTTAGCCAAGACAACGAAGTTAATAAAAAAGCTTGTTGTAAGCTCAATTTTTTATCGTGGTCCAAATTAGATAAAAAAAACAGAGAACCAAAAATTATAGTTACAATTGAAGCTCCAAAAAATGAGGAGTCAACTTCCTTATAAAAAAATTGCACAATTATTGGTATCAACATAAAAATTCCTAGAATTATCTGAAGAATTCCAAGTGTAAAAAAAACTGTTTTATAATTAGTCATTTTGAAAGAACATTATTTTATGGTAAATAAATTTCAACTCTATAAGAATTAGTTAAATCGTCAATTTTAGATTTTTGGAATTATTCATGATTAAAAAAGAGAATTTAGATAAAACGAGTGCCTGGCCCTTTGTTGAAGCAAAAAAAATTCTTCGAGAGAGAAAATCGTATATCGAAAAAAAAGGTAAAATAACCCTTCAGACTGGCTATGGCCCTAGTGGTTTACCTCATATAGGAACTTTTGGCGAAGTAGCTAGAACTTCAATGATGGAAAACGCCTTAAATATATTATCAGATTTTCCTACAGAAATTATCACATTTTCAGATGACATGGATGGTTTAAGAAAAGTTCCTGAGAATATTCTACAAAAAGAATTACTAGAAAAAAATTTGCACAAACCTCTCACTCAAGTTCCAGACCCTTTCGGTAAATTTAAAAGCTTTGGAGAACACAATAATGAGATGCTTAAAACTTTTTTAGATAGTTTTAATTTTAAATATAATTTCAAAAGTTCGACATCTTTGTATAAGTCGGGTTTTTTTAATTCTGCGTTGCAAATTATATTAGAAAACTATGAAGGTATAATGAATATAATTTTACCAACCTTAGGTAAAGAAAGACAAAAAACTTATAGTCCATTTTTACCGATTTGTCCTCAAACAGGTCATGTTTTAGAAATTCCTGTTAAAAAAATAGATAAAAATAATTCAAGGATTATTTTTGATAACGGTGATACTGAGCTAGAAAAAAGTATTTTAGATGGAAATTGCAAGTTACAATGGAAAGTAGACTGGGCAATGAGATGGTATGCTCTAGATATTGATTTTGAGATGTATGGAAAAGATCTAATTGAAAGTGCAATTTTATCATCAAAAATTATTAAATTAATAGGAAAGCAAAATCCTACTGGTTTTGCTTATGAATTATTTTTAGATGAGAAGGGTGAAAAAATTTCAAAATCAAAGGGAAATGGTATCACTATTGATCAGTGGCTTGAATATGCGTCTCCAGAAAGCCTATCACTTTATATGTACCAAAATCCCAAAAGGGCGAAAAAACTTTATAAAGAAATAGTTCCAAAAGCCGTGGATGAATATTTAGACTTTATTGAAAAAGCCAAAACTCAAAATGAATTACAGTTATTGATGAACCCAGTTTGGCATGTTCACAATAGCAAAATACCAAAAGAAAATACAATTATGTCATTTTCGATGTTACTCAATTTAGTAGAGACAAGTAATGCAAGTGATAAAAAACTTTTATGGAAATTTGTTAAAAAATATAAAACTGATATTTCAGAAAAAGATCATCCTATATTTGATAGGTTGGTTGGATATGCAATTAAATATTTTAATGATGTGATCAAATTGCAAAAAAAATATAAAAAACCAAATAATAGTGAAAAATTAGCATTAGAGGCCTTGGTAAAAACTTTAGATAAGTGCAACGATCAAATGACTCCAGAGGATATTCAAACTTTAATTTACTCAACAGGAAAAGAGAATGGTTATTCTGAGAACCTCAGAGATTGGTTCAAATTGATTTATGAAGTTGTATTTGGCGACGAAAATGGTCCTCGAATGGGTTTCTTTATAAGTTTTTTTGGTGTCAAAGAAACAAAAGATCTTATATTAAATAAAATTAAATAATGTTTTCAAATTTAAGATCTCTAATTTTTAAACTTGATCCCGAGATAGCCCATAATTTGGCAATAAAATCGCTTAAGTTTAATTTTATTCCTAATGTTTTAGAGGATGATAAAAATAACCCATTATTTAAAACAAAACTGTTTAATAAAAATTTAGAAAATCCAATTGGTATGGCGGCAGGATTCGATAAAAATGCTGAAGTATATAATTCTCTATTTAAATTAGGTTTTGGCTTTGTTGAAGTTGGGACTATTACACCTCTTAAGCAGTATGGAAATCCCAAACCAAGAGTATTCAGATTAGTTGAAGATGAAGCTTTAATAAACAGGCTTGGATTTAATAACCTTGGCTCTAAAAATGTTTTAGATAGGATAAAATCTAATAAACAAATTGGTTTACTTGGAATCAATATAGGACCAAATAAAGACACAGACGATAGGCTTAGAGATTATTTAGATTGTTTTAAGACTTTTGAAAGTGTGGCTGATTATATTACGATCAATATATCTTCTCCAAATACAGAAGATCTAAGAAGTTTCCATGATCAATCAAAATTAAATAAATTACTTGAAAGTATAAATAAAAATAAAAAAAATTTAAGTTCAAAAATTCCAATAGCAGTTAAGATATCACCAGATATAGACGAAAAAGAAATAAAAAAAATTACAGAAGTTCTTTTAACTAACAATATTGAAGCAATTATTATTTCCAATACATCAGACACTTCTAGAGAGAATTTAAACAATATTCTGAAACATCAAAAAGGGGGCCTATCTGGAAAACCAATTGAGGAAAAGTCTACAAAATTGATAAATAAATTTTATAAAGTTTTGAATGGAAGAGTTAAAATAATTGGTTGTGGAGGAGTAGACTCAGGCAAGAGTGCTTATGAAAAGTTTTTAGCTGGTGCAAATTATGTTCAACTTTACACTGGCATGGTCTTTAGGGGTCCCAATATAGTCAATATGATAAAAAAAGAGCTTAAAGAATTATTAATAAATGACGGTGTTAAAAATTATGAAGAAATAATAGGAAAAAAATAGTTAATGAAATCTTATAAACTTGACTGGATCATTATCTAACCTTATATAGACAATATTATTATGTCAAAAAAATGCGAACTTACCGGAAAAAATCCAATGAAAGGTCATAATGTCAGTCACGCTAACAACAAGACTAAAAGAAGATTCTTGCCTAATTTAAAAAAAGTAAAATTTACAAGTGAACTTTTAAAAAGAAGTTTAAAATTAACAGTGAGTAATGCCGGTGTCAGATCTGTCGATAAAAAAGGTAGTTTTGATGAGTTTTTAAAAAATGTAAAAAATAAAAATCTATCTCCTAGGTTAAAGAAATTAAAAAAAACTGTGCTTATTAAATCTCCGTTTCAAAAAAAAATAGTTCAATCTAAAAACGCTTAATGAGTAAATTATTTCTTTTACTCTCATTGGTTATGGGAGTGGTTGTTTTGGCTTCTAATTATTTAGTCCAATTTCCAATTAAATATTATGGTTTAGAAGAATTATTAACTTATGGAGCATTTAGCTATCCTATCGCTTTTTTAATTACTGACCTTGCCAATAGATCTTATGGTAAAGTAATAGCAAGACAAATTGTTTATATTGGTTTTGTAATAGGTATTAGTTTTACGCTTTTATTTTCAACAAATTTTGGGGACTTAATTTCAGTAAGAATTGCCATTGGTTCTGGAACAGCATTTTTAGTTGCTCAATTAATTGATGTTCAAATTTTTGACAAATTAAGAAGGAAAAAATGGTTTGTTGCGCCCTTGACATCATCTTTTATTGGTTCAGCGGTAGATACATTTTTATTTTTCTCTATTTCTTTTTATGCAACAGGTGTACCTTGGGTAACGTTGTCTCTAGGCGACTTAGCAGTTAAGATATTTGTAGCATTAATAATGCTAATTCCTTTTAGAATGCTTTTAGGTACTTTAAAACCAGCTTAGTATTAGATCAAAGGTTCTTGTTGGGTCATACAATGGATCGCTCCAAATCCCCAAATAAGCTCACTACAATTTACAGGTATGATCTTTCTTTTTTTAAAAAATCTTTTAAAGATTGTTAATACCATTTTGTCGTGCTCATCATTAAAAAATGGCAAAAGTATAATTTTATTAGCAATATAAAAATTAAGATAACTTGCAGGAACTTTTACTTTATTGATATATATAGCTTTCGGCATTGGAATTTGAATAATCTTAAATTTTTTTCCATCAATATTTTTTGATCTTTTTAAAATTTTCAAATTTTCTTTCAAAATTTTAAAATTCTTATCTTTTTTATTTTTTTCAACAGCAGTCATTATGGTATTTGGAGAAACAAACCTTGCGATATCATCTACATGTCCATGCGTGTCATCACCTTCTATTCCTTTATTTAACCATATAAAATTTTTTATATTAAGATATTTTCTCAAAGAGTTTTCTAAATTTAATTTACTAATTCCTGGATTTCTTTCCTGAATCTTACTCAGTAGGCATTCTCGAGTTAGAATAATTGACCCCTTACCATTAACATCAATCGCACCACCTTCCAGAACTATCTTTTTTATTTTATTTTTTACTTTAATAGTGGGATCAATTTTTTTAATCTTTGTTAATTTTACAATATTGCTATTAATTTCATCATCCTTTTGATAGTCTTTATATTTTGACCAACCATTAAATTTGAAATTAAGAATAATTTTATCACCTTTTTTGTCATTTATCAGGAATATTGGACCAGTATCTCTGATCCAAATTCTATTAGTTGGGATTGAGTAGAATTTT
>CABYZW010000009.1 GCA_902523615.1 uncultured Pelagibacteraceae bacterium
GTTTCATTCGAGGAAAATAAATCATTTGATAAAAAAAACGTTGAAAAATTTATAAATTTTCACAAGAAAAAACTGCGTTTCTAATAAATCTTAGGTTAATTTAACATTTGTTTAATTCGCCAGAAAATATATCTTAGTAATATGGAATCATTTAAAAATTGGATGATAGAGGCGGCAAACATTTTGTTTGATGATAGTAAAAACGATTTAAGAGCTCTTCCTAAGACAGTAAGATTACAAATACTTTTAGTCTTGAGTTTTATTTGGACCACTGTTTTTAGTTTATATGTATTTTCATATACTACTTTTGCATTTGGATGGGCTGGGCTTTTTGTAGCTCATATTGGATTAATATTTGCGGTATATACTACATTTAAACATTTCCATAGAGCTGAAGAAAGTTCAGCAAGTGTCTTCAAAACTAAAAATTTTGATCCATTTAAAATAATGGTTATCGTATTTGTAATTGTATTTATTTTTGTTTTTTCTAAAGGTATTGAAGTATTAACTAGCCCGAACCCGTATTCTTATTCAATCCCATATGAAGGTTCGTCTAAATCAGTTTTTGAAAAATGGCTGCCTTTTAGTAAGGATAAGTAATGGAAAAAATCACTAAAAACTTACAATTAATACTAATGGTTATTATCTTAATTAGTACGGTTATTGCTGTAGGTATTGAAATTAATAAAATGTTTCTTATTCAATCAGTAACTTTAGCAGACCTATTATTAATGTTTCTTTATTTAGAAGTATTAGCAATGGTAAGAGTTTTTTGGAATCAACAATCAATAAGTATAACTTTACCACTTTTAATAGCTATTACTGCATTAGCACGATTTATAATCCTACAAGGAAAGGAAATGGATCCCACTGCCCTAGTTTATGAGGCTGTTGCAATTGTTTTAATTGCAGGTGCAATTGTTATTTTGAGATTAAGGCACAGCGATAAATTAGGTCTAAAGAAAAAAAAATCGAAATAATTTAATATGAATTTTGAACCTTCGCGGGCTAAAGCCTTGGATAAATTAAATAATTTTATTGAAAATAATCTGTCGGAATACTCAAGGCTTAGGAATTTCGATTTTGGGTCAGAAAATAGATCTAATGTTTCCTGCTTGTCACCATATATCACTCACGGTATTATCAATGAAAAAGAAGTAATTAAAAAATCATTAAATAAATTTTCTTTTTCAAAGAATGAAAAATTCATTCAGGAAGTTTTATGGCGAACTTATTGGAAAGGTTGGTTAGAATTAAGACCAAATGTTTGGTCAGACTATTTAATAGAATTAAATAAAATCAGAGAAGACTTCAAAAATAACAAGAATTACATAAATGCTATTGAAGGTAAAACAAATATTGAATGCTTTAATATATGGGTTAATGAGCTTAAAGAAAACAACTATTTACATAATCACACAAGAATGTGGTTTGCTAGTATTTGGATTTTTACCTTAGAATTACCTTGGCAATTAGGTGCCGAATTTTTCATGCAACATCTTTATGATGGGGACACTGCATCAAATACACTTGGATGGAGATGGGTTGCAGGAGTTCAAACACAAGGAAAACATTATTTAGCGAGCGAATGGAATATCAAAAAATTCACCAATAATAGATTTAATAATATTAAATTAAATGAAAATGCTAATCCAATAGTTTCTGAAAAAACTTATTCAATGGTTAAAAAAGATTTTAGTAGTAAAAATATAGATGATAGAAATCTTTTTATTTTTGAAAATAATTTATCATTTGAAACTACTGATTTTCAAAATAGGAAATTTAAAAAAATTTATATAATTTCAAATAAAAATGATAATAGATCTATTAAACTAAGTGAAAAAGTTACTAAATTTAAGTCTCTTTTAATCAAAGATCAAAAACTAAGGTTAGAAAATAATTCTATCGCTTGCGAAGTAGTAGATATAAGTGAAATTAAAAATATAGATGAGAAGGTCATTGCCTTATATCCAACTGTAGGTGAAAACCTGGATTATTTAAACTCAAATAATTTTAAATTAGATTTTTTATATAGAAAACTCGATCAATATTCTTGGCAATATTGTAATAAAGGTTTTTTTAATTTTAAAAATTATATTCCTAAAATAATTACAACTTTAAATTAAAACCACCTAAACATTCCAATAATTCCTGCCGTGGCATAAAAAAATTGTAAAAATAATATTCCTCTATGACCACCCCTATAAGCCCAAATTCCAATCAATATTGCAGATATAAGTAACAAGCAAAAAGCAAAAAACTCTATACCAATATTCATTGCTACAAATAATGAGTATAATATTGCTGTAATGACACCTGCCCATTCAAAAATCTTATTATTCATAAATTTTATCTTGCAAGTTTGATGAATATATCACCCATACCTGCGTTTAAATCGTCTATAGGTGTGTTATTTCTTAATTTACAAAATCTACCAGTTACCTGATGACTTTTTACAAAATCCATCTCATCCTTTGCACAAATTTTACCATTATGTAATAAACCAATAACTATTCGACCTTTTAGTTCATAAACTTGTTTGTTATTGATTTTTTCTCCATTACAAAAATAATTTTTATTTACCCTATTAGGAAAATCTTTTTTTCCACATGGATTTTTAATCGTAAAAACAAAAAACTCCTTCAAACCATCTTCAAATTTATATTTCATTTTCTCAACCTCAGAGTATTTCATGATATCACATGAACATGGAATACAGCATTTATAATAATCACCACATATTTTCTTTTTAGTTTTTCTTTCATTAACAAATATAAAATCTGGCTCACTACTTGGATCAATTAATGAACCAGAAACAGCACAATAAAGTTTGTTGTATTCAACGAAATCATCATAATTTATATCTTTATCAATTATATATTTGAAGAATTTTGGACCAGCAGCGTTTCTGTTACTGTCTGGAAAGATTCTAGACCAATCTGTTATTAAATCTTTATAGTAATTTTTTTCCGTTGAATTTGAAATATTGAAAAAAAATAAAGGTAAGATGAGAATAATTATAAATTTAAAGATATTTTTTGAGAAATCCATTGATTTAATTATTTTTAAAATTTTATCATTTGTCGCACTTAATTTGCTTTTAAATTATAAATTTAAAGTTACTAAAGTCCAATGAAAAAATTTTATGTAATATTTTTTACACTAACCATGATGATTATTCCATCAATAACATTTGGAAATGTAATTAATAAACTAAATGAAACCGGTAAGTTTACAAAATTAAATGAAACCTTGATTAAATCAGGTTTAAGTGAAAACTTAAAAGGTAAAGGACCATTTACTGTTTTTGCGCCTTTAGATGACGCATTTGCAGCGATTAGTGCACAAACATATTATGGTCTGTTAAGAGAGGAAAACAAAGATAAACTTGTAAATATTTTAGGACGACACGTTTTTTCAAAAAAAATCATTTCTTCAGAAATTGATGATGAAATTAAACTCAAGGCAATTAATGGTGAAGAAGTAACTATAAAAAAAGTTAATGGTATAGTTTATATAAATGAAGCTGAAGTTGTAACTGCTGATATCGAAACTTCTAATGGTATAATCCATTTCATAAATAGAGTTCTTCAGCCCTTAAACTAGTTATTTTTGTTTTACAGTAATTGTTTGGTTTAGATTTTTTACTGAGATCTTTTTGGTTTTTCCATTTGTCCATCTAATCTCTATTTTTATATTTTTTTCATTTTTTCTAATTCCATAATGAGCTACCGGTTCCATTTGGCAAAGATACCCTGAGCCAGAGTCAATTGTTTTAGAATGTTTTCTCAAATTTGAAATTAATGTCACTGTTGCTCCTCTTGCAGGTGCGCCATATTTATTTAGGGGTTTAATTCTTAAATATTTGTGTTCAGGATTTACATTTGCTTTATACAAAGACAATGGCTGCTCTCTGCTTTCTCCGTGAGAAACTAATAACTCTAATATGCCGTCGTTATCAATGTCAGCAACTGCTGCACCAGTTCCATATCCATCTGGTTCTAAACCAACATCTAGGGGGATTTGTTTTATCAAACCATTTTCTAAAATTCTAAAAAGTTTATTGGGTTCACCAATGTTATTCAAGAATACTTCGTCATAACCGTCATTATCTAAATCAGCTGAAATAACAGTTCTTATTCTTGAGGGCTCATCAAAAGGTGGTTTTGCTATATCCTCAAAAATATCATTTTTAAGTACGTATGCTCTATGAAATCCACCCCAATTTCCATTTAAAATATCAAGCCTTCCTCGGTAGTAAATATCTGACAAAGCTGTACCCCTGCCATTTTGAAGGACGTCTTCAACTCTATATTCATAAGCGACATCTAAAAATTTACCTTTATCATTTTTGTATAAAAAATTTGCTCCTCTTTCATTTGCTGCGAATACATCAATTTTATCAGAAATAATATGTCCTGCAACGACTGCACGTCCGCCTGTAACTTTGGCGAGGTTCAATTGAACCGATTTATCAATTATTATATCATCATTATATTCATAGTATCTTGTGGGTCCTCCATAGTTAGCAACATATACACCATAATTACCATCTCCTTTTCTATCAACACAAACAACTGACCTACCAGCAGTTAAATTAAGATCTCTCTGATTTTTCTCAATTTCAAATAAATCAATAAACTTACCTTTCTCTAAATCTATCAGTCTGTCTGAATATTTTTTTGTTCCACTATATGTATCAGTATTGAGAAAATATATTTCCTCATATCCGTCTTTATCTATATCGCATGCAGCAACACCAATTGTCCGTCTAAATTCATCAGAAAATTTTTTTTGATTTATGATGTTTATCAATTTTCCATTGGAATATGATAAAGCTAGATTCAAATAACCAAAGCCAGTAACTATAAAATCAAAATTTCCATCTTGATTTATATCAGTGACAGAAACTCCGTAACTTAGTCTTTTAGGATTATCAACAATTTGGCTGGTTATATCTTCAAAAAAATCAGCATATAAACTATTTGGGACTAATAGAAAAAATAAAACTACTGTTTTTTTTAAGTATTCATTTATTTTAATTTTCATTTTTTTTACTTTTATATTTCTTCATCCAATCAGCAAATATTTTTATAGCATCACCCATATCCTTTGTTTTATTAGGATGGTTCTTTGCTCTACCTAACATAGTTGCGATGACATTCACCTGATATTTGATTGAACGATTTTTTATAGTTTTAATTGTGTAAAGCGCTTTTTCCTTGTTTTTAAATCCTAACCCTTGAGTAGTAGTTTTGGGATTATAATCTGAATATAAAGATAGATTAATTGGTCTAATTTTTTTACTTAAAGGCATCTTATCAATTATTTGGAAAACTGGTTTAGGTTTTAAATCCTTCATTATCTGTTTTAATTTTCCATCGAAACCAATAAGGTTTATTGAAAAAGTTTTTTTTTTATTTGTTCTGCAAATTAATTTTACATATCTTTTGTGGAATTCCTTAATCTTGCTTTGATATATTTTTTTAACGTTAAGATATGATTTATCTCTAAAACTTGGTGTAATTACTAATAAAATTCTACTTTTCCATTTATATTTTTCTAAATTCATATTTATACTTTTTTACTAGAACATCTTTTTGAGCAATATTTTACTTTGTCCCAGTTTAACTTCCATTTTTTACGCCAAACAAAAGGTCTTTTGCAAAAAGAACATATCTTTGATGGTAAGTTTTTTTTTTTCAAAGTTTGATATCTAATTTGATAAAATTTTAAAAACTTTGTAAGGCACTCTATATCCTGGGAAAGACGCTACGTCTCCAG
This sequence comes from uncultured Pelagibacteraceae bacterium, assembly GCA_902523615.1. GTDB lineage: Bacteria > Pseudomonadota > Alphaproteobacteria > Pelagibacterales > Pelagibacteraceae > Pelagibacter. The sequence continues at coordinate 5,785 of CABYZW010000009.1, forward strand.
TTATAACAGTTTTAGGGTTCCATCCAAAACTAAACATTATAAAAAAGAAAACAAACAATTTACCTTTAATTTTATATAGTAAACCTTTTTTTAAATTTTCATAATTTAGTATAAAGTGTTTGTCCAATAATAGCTTAAAATAAATTAAAGCTAAAATTACATAAGTAATATTTACCCATCTGCCCCAATCAAAACCCATTGCAAATAATAAAATAACTGGAGCAAGGCTTATGTAAAAAAGTGATACGGGATTTTTAAAAAATCTAAAAAATAATATGTCCTTGCGTCTAAGTGAAGAATTTTTAATTAATGTTATTAAAGGAAAAAAACCAATAAAAATAATTAAAAAATATCTTACAAATACTTCCAGTGAATATCTTCCATAATTACCTTCAAATTGTTGTATAATTGTTGATTTGCCAATTAATAATCCACAGGACATATAGCAGGTTTGTCCAAACTCATTTTTTAAAATTAAAGCCATTAAAGCATGCTCATCTTCAGTTAGAGGATTAAAAATGAAAATAGAGGCAATAACTAGACTAGGTACAAAACTTAAAATAATTTTAAAAAAATTAATATCAAACTTTTTAATATTATTATCTATAATTAAGTAAATCAAAATTAATGGGTAAAAAAAAATTATTGGCTCCCATACCAACATCCCTAATATAGAAAAAATGACAAATGATAATAATTTAAAATTATTATTTCTTGGAATTAACAGATAAATTATAAATAAAGAAAAAACTATAATTTCTTTTCGAGCTAAGACTTCTATCTCAGCAATTGGATATAAAACAAAAATTGGTGTAAAAATAGATAAAATTATTACTCTTTCATATCTTAAATTTTTAATAAGGTAATATAAAAGTAAAAAATATATTGTGCATACTGATGATTGTAACAAGAAAATCACCCATCTTAAATTTGACTCAAAATATCTTGACAATTCAATAGCTATTTGGCCAATTATGCCTCTTTTTGTAAAACCACCTTCGTAGTTAATAAACCACTCTGAAATTGTAGAGTCATTACCAACTTGGTGTTTTACGAACAAAAAAAAATAAGAAAAACTTATTAAAATTAACAAATAAAAAGATAAATACCTGTCGATTTTTTTCATTAAATAAATTTTTAAATTAGAAGTGGATTTATTTTTTCTGCCATTTTCAATTGTCTATATATCAATTTTTTTCAAACAAAAAGAGAAATTTGACTTTTTCATTTAAATGTTTTTTAGTTATATAAGACCTAAAGACTATATATGAATGATAAAAAAAAAGTATTGGTTTTTACTGCAAGCTATAATGAAAAAGATAATATTGAAAAATTAATTCTTGAGATTAACAAATTTTTACCCGAAGCATTTATTTTAATCATAGATGATAATTCTCCAGATCAAACCAGTGATATAGTTGAAAAATTAAAAACCAATATCCCGAAACTGAACTTAATAACTAGAGAAAAGAAATTAGGCTTAGATACTGCTCATAAGTATGCTTACGAATATGCAATTCAAAAAAATTATGATTACTTAATCACTATGGATGCTGATTTGTCTCATAATCCAATAGAACTAACAAATTTTGTGAAAAATTTAGAAGATTATCCTTTTGTAATAGGGTCAAGATATATAGAAGGAGGAAAGTGCTTGATGAAAGGCTCTAGATTAATGATGAGTAAAATTGGAAATCTAGTAATAAAATACTTTTCAAGAATAGAATCAAATGAGTTTACTACATCTTATCGTGGTTTTGATATAAAGAAATTAAAAGATTTTCATCTAAATGATGTTAAACAAACCGGTTATAGCTTTTTCATGGGAACATTATTTGAAATTAGTAAAAAAAAATTTACCATTAAGGAAATTCCAATTACATTTTATGATAGAGAAAAAGGAGTTTCAAAAATTCCTAAATTAGAGATATTTAGAACTTTAAAAAATTTAATAATCTTTATTTTTAAAAAATAATATTAATTTAAATTGTATTAGCTTTTATAAACTTATCTGCTTCAAACAATATTAGTTTTTTTCTGTCTACTTTCATTTTATCAAAAATCCTCACCATCATAGATAATCTTGGATTTTTTAAAAAAAACTTTCTGTTACGATTAATAAACCTCCAATACAATCCATCCATTGTGTTACACCAATCTCCTTTTTTAAAGTCCATCATTTTCATAAAATAACTTGATCCACATATGTAAGGTTTTGTTGCAAAAATTCCTCCATCACTGAATAAACCCATGCCATAAACATTTGGGACCATTACCCAGTCAGATGAGTCTACAAACATTTCCATAAACCATTTGTAAACAATAGTTGGTTTGATTTCACAAAGATTCATAATATTAGACAAAATCATTAATCTTTCAATATGATGTGACCATCCGTGCTTATCAGCATTTTGAATAGCATAATCTAAAGGAGGTAAACCAGTGGTTCCTTGGTACCATGATTTTTTCATTTTTCTATTATGTTTGAAAAAGTTTCTTGATTCCATTTCATCAGAATAACTTTGATAAATACCACGCATAAATTCTCTCCAACCAATCACTTGGCGAATGTATCCTTCCAAAGAATTCATTTTTATCTTGTTTTTTTTATGAAAGTCTAAAACTTTTTGAATTATAAATTCAGGTGTTATCAATCCTAAATTGATATATGGACTTAGAGCGCTATGGAATAAAATATTATCTTTTTGATCTACTGCATCCTCATAATCACCAAACAAGTTTGACTTCTCTTTTATAAAAAAATTTAAGAGTTTAACCACATCATCGAATTCAGTTGCTAGCCAAAAGTTTTTTGTATTACCTGGGTGGTCTCTAAATAATTTTTCAACAATAGGCTTCAGTTTTTTTGTATGGTTGGTCTCATTAATTTTGGGAAATTTTGGTATTGAGATATTTTTTGGTAATTTATTTCTGTTGTCCTCATCAAAGCTCCATTTTCCTCCAATGGGATTACCACCAGGACCCATCAAGATTCCTGATTTTTTTCGAACTTCTTTGTAAAACGTGGCCATAAAAGGTTTATTAGATTTTCCTAAATAATTCTTGAATTCACTTCTCGAATTTAAAAACATTGGTGTTGTAATGATATTCCAATTAATTTTTTCTTTTTTTAGGAATTGTGAAATCTTTTTTTCAAAAAACTTGTCTTCAATTTCAAAACTAGAGATCTCTTTTATTTTTTTTGAAATTATAATCTTTTTTAATTTTTTAAGATAATCATCTTTAAATTCTTTATCTTCAATTTTAGCGTATTCTAAGTTAAATTTATTATTTTTGAGTTTATCAGCATGGGATCTCATTGAAGATAAAAAAAGTAGTATTTTTTGCTTATGATGTTTTTCATATGTGCATAAACCCAGGTCTTCTGCCATAAAGAATATATGGTCTTTTTTGAAGCGGTCGAGGTATTTTAATGGAAATAGTTGATTGCCAAGTATAAAAAATAACTTCATAATTAAATATAACGAATAAAATTTTTTATGTCAGAAAAATATATTGTTTTTGGTGCGACAGGTTCAATCGGATCAAGTTTAGCAGAACAATTGGTGAGTTCTGGGAATAATGTCCATTTGGTTGCAAGAAATGAGGATGCGCTTAAAAGAATTTCTGACGAACTAGGATGCACATCCACAGTAGCTGATGTTTTGGAAGAAGGGTTTATTGATAAAGTAAAAAGCGATATTGCTGAAACTAAAGGTATTGCTTATTGCGTTGGCTCAATTGATTTAAAACCCTTGAGGATGATAACTGAGCAAGATTTTAATAAATGTATGAAACTTAATCTTTATTCTGCAGTAGATACCATAAAAGGATATCAAGAAAGTTTAAAAAAAAATAAAGGATCAGTTGTTTTATTTTCTACTGTGGCAGCCCAAAGAGGTTTTACTAATCATGCTATTATTGCCTCTACAAAAGCTGCGGTTGAGGGATTAACTGTTTCTCTAGCAGCTGAGTTTGCGCCAAACATTCGAGTTAATTGTATAGCTCCCAGTTTAACAAATTCTAAAATTGCTGAGCCAATGCTAAAAAATAAAGCTATTGCGGATGGAATTGCTAAAGCTCATCCACTTAAAAGATTAGGCGAGGGAAAAGACTCCGCATCTCTTGCTAAGTTTCTTATTACTGAGGATAGTTCTTGGGTGACAGGTCAAATTATAGCAGTAGATGGTGGAAGATCTAAGCTTTCATAAAGTGAAAAAAGTTTTTTTTTTACTGTTATTTATTCTTTTTTTTACCTCTAATTCTTTTTCTGAAAATTATAACTTTCAAAAGTTAGCTAAATTTAACGGACCGTGGGGTTCTTCATTCGTAAACAATAATGAATTAATTGTTACTGAGAAAAGTGGGAAAATAAAGATTGTTAATATCAAGACTAATGAAGTATCTGAGATTAAACATAATCTAAATTTTTTAGATCATGGCCAAGGTGGGCTGTTAGATATTTTGTTTAAAGAAAGTTTTGTTTACATCTCATATTCTGAAAATAGAGGTGATTGGAAATCAAGTACTTCAATCGCAAAAGCAAAATTTGATAAAATGAGTCTTAACTTTAAAAATATTTTTCAAGCTGAACCTCCGATTGACTCAGGTTATCATTTTGGTTCAAGATTAGTAATTAAAGATAATTACCTTTTTGCATCAGCTGGAGAAAGAGGGCAAGGTATGATTGCACAAGACCCTACAAGTCATCCAGGAAGTATTATAAGAATTAATCTAGATGGAAGTATTCCTGAAGATAATCCTAAGTTTAAAGGTAATTCAAACTGGCTTCCTGAGATTTATCAAATCGGAGTTCGTAACCCTCAAGGTTTGGCTTTATCACCTTTCGATGGAAAAATTTATATGAGCAACCATGGTGCAAAAGGTGGCGACTGGTTTGGAGAAGTAAAAAAAGGTGAAAACTATGGTTGGAAAATATTAGGCTGGGGAGGAAAAAATTATACTGGAACTAAAATTGGACCTAAATGGAAACCAGGCTTTACTAAAGCAATTCAATACTGGGTACCTTCTATCGCTACTAGTGCAATTACTATTTATAAAGGTGATGAGTTTAAGGAATGGAACAGCCACGCTTTAATCACATCTCTTAAAGATAAATCATTAAGAAAATTGATATTTGACGATAAGTCAAATGTTAAAGAAGAAATTATTTTTAAAGACAAAATTGGAAGAATAAGAGATATAAAAGTTCATCCAATTAATGGAAAAATTTATTTTTTAGCCGGAGATAATTTATGGCTAATGGAGAAAGCTTTTTAAGTATAGATTATTATTCATTTCTTATAAGTGGGTAAACTTTTGGGTTTAGATATTTTAAATTAGTTAGCAAAATTAGTATTAAAGTGACTAATCCAACAGAAAGCCCAAGGTAGATAAGGACCTTAAAATCAAATTTCCAAAATAGCTCAAAAATATTTTCAATAATAAATTTTGAACCAATTACTGCAAAAAATATAGCAATCAATATTACAGATTTGAAAATAATTAAAAATTCAATCAGAGATGAAAAAATAACCTCTTTTCTCGAAAAACCTAGTATTTTAAATATTAAATTTTGGTACTCTCTCACTTTTCCTTGAACCATGATCGCACTCGAAATAACTATTAATCCAACAACAATTGTTACTGCTGAAATTAACGTGACAGCCAAAAAAACTTTATTTAAAACAACTGTTACTTTATTTAAATAATCTGCAATCTTAATCATTGATAAACTTGGGAAAATTTCTAGCATTTGTGTTTCATCAAATTTATCTAAACTATCAAACTTTGTGGTAGCTAAATATTCATAAGGAATATTTATTGCAAATTCAGGGTTAAATAGCATAGCAAAATTTATACTAAGATCTCTATAATCAACTTCTCTAAAATTTACTATTTCGCCATCAATTTCCCTACCATAAATATTTAAAGTAAAAATATCTCCAAGATTTATATTGAAATCTTTAGCAACCTTTGCATCTAAAGATATTTGAAGTTGATTGGGTTTAGATAAATCCCACCAATTTCCTTTAGTAATAAGATTATCTTTTGGTACTTTTTTAGACCAAGATGACCTACGTTCACTTCCAATAACCCAGTAACTATCATTATCAGGTGTTATATATGTGTTGGGATTTATGCCATTAATTTTTACAATACCTGAGGAGACCATAGGTACAATTTCAATATTTGCACCAGAATCCATGGACAAAATGCCTTGTTCGAACTTTTCTCGCTCCCCTTTTTGAATGCCAACAAAAAAATAGTCGGGAGCAATGTCAGGTATAGATTTTGCTATTTCTCTTTTAAAATTTGTTCCAACTAATGCCAAGGTTAAAAGTAAAGTGACACCCAATCCCAAAGACATGATTGTAATAGGTGTGATACTCTTTGTTTGAGTGATATTTTTTATAGATACCTTAAATGAAATATTTCTGTAATATCTAAATTTTTTAAGAAGTAATATTATTAATTTTGAAATTAAAAAGAATATAATTAAGCAAACAAAAAAAGCACTAAAATATCCAAGACTATAAACTGGGTTTTCTGATCCATATGTAAATAATGTAATCAAAATCAATAACATTAATAAACTTATAACAATTAATCTTTTTGAGTAATAAAATTGTAAATTTTGAAATACATTTCTTAATAAACTTGAAGCTTTAACCTGATCTATTGAACTTATTGTTGGTATTGAAAAAATTATCAACACTAATAAACCTACAAAAAATATCTTAGAAAAATTTAAAAAAGAAAAAACTGGGTAAATATTTAGTCCTAGACCAGTAGATATGTATTTATCCACAATAGGAACGATCAAAAAACTACAACAGTATGCAAAAACAGTGATTAAAAAAAGTAAGAAAAATAGCTGCAGATAATAAAGTTTTTTAATGTTGCCAGAAAAAAACCCAAGAGATTTTCTCACTGCTATAGACATATTATTTTGATTAATAAAAGATAACAAAGTATTGGCTATTCCTATGCCTGCGATCAGCATTGCACTAATCGATACGAGGGACAAAAACTGAGAAAAATTATTTATAACTCTTTTTATCCCACTCGCCGCATTTTCTGGATATCTAAGTTTTACTTTTTGATCATACTTAAAAATGTTTTCAACTTTTTTTATTAATATTTCTGAGTCATCATTATTTTCAAACTTTACTTTGTACTCATAATTTAAAAAACTTCCAATTCCATTAAGTTTTAATATTTCCAAGGTTTGTTTTCCTGTAAGTATCCAATCACCAAAAGTTACAAACCCACTGACATCAGGAACAGCTTTTATTTTTCCAATAATAGTAAATTTTTGATCTTGAATTTTTACTATATCATTTATTTTGACGTTAAGTGTTTTTGACAAACTTTCGTTGATTAAAATTGTGAAGGGTTCCTTTTGCATACGCTCGTAAGAACCCACGGGCTCATAAACTATTTCTCCATACAAAGGGTATTTTTCGTCAACCGTTTTTATTCTAGTAAACAAAGATACATTTTTTTCTCGATTTGTTGTTGATAACATTGTACTAAACTCGAGCATATGTGAAACTGTTGTGAATTCCTCAACTTGATTTATTAGGTCTAGATTTCCAGGATTTCTATTATAATCAATTTCTAAATCTCCTCCTAACAATGCCTTAGCATTATTTTTTAATTCTTTTTTAAGACTATCCTCAATAGTAAAAATTGCGCTTAATATAAAAAGACTAATAAATAATGTAATGATAATGCTTGAAATCTTTTTATAATTTCTGCTTAAGTCTTTTAAGGCATATTTTACAACTAATTTTAACTGATAAAAATTATTTAATTTTTCCATCTTTAATTCTAACTTTTCTTTTTGCTTTATTAGCAAGTTTTTGATCATGAGTTACCATAATTAAAGATGAACCCTCTTCTTTAACATATTGAAATAAAATTTTTGAAATCATAATAGAATTTTCTGTATCTAGATTTCCAGTGGGTTCATCGGCTAATATTAGCTCAGGTTTCATAGCAATTGCTCTTGCTATAGCAACACGTTGTTGTTCACCTCCTGATAATTGACTAGGTAAGTTATTAAATCGATTTTTTAAACCAAATCTTTCTAAGAGTAGTTTTGCCTCATTTTCAGGATTTTTGAATTTGTTTAATTCAAGTGTTAATGCAACATTTTCAACAGCTGTATAATTTGGAATTAAGTAAAAAGATTGAAAAATTATACCAATATTCTTCCTTCTAATTTTTGATACCTGATCTTCACTTAGATTTGTAATTTCTTGATTTTGAAAGAGTATTTTGCCAGAAGTTGCGCGCTCCAATCCACCTATTAACATGATCAAACTGGTTTTTCCCGAGCCGCTTTCGCCTACAATTGAAATAGTTTCCTTTTTTTTTATAGTCAAATTTATATTTTTTAAAACATTTACATTATCTTTTCCAGTTTGGTATTTAAGATTTACCTTTTTTAATTTAAGAAGAATACTCATGAATAAAATTTTTATTATTAAAATAATTGCTATATGTCTACTAACCATAAATGCATATGCAATTGAAAAAATTGTATTATTAGGTGACAGCTTAATGGCTGGTTATGGCTTATCAAATGAACATCATTTGTCAGTTGTTTTGCAAGAAAGTTTGGAATCTAAGGGTTATAATATTGAAGTTGTTAATGGTAGTGTGTCTGGTAGCACTTCATCGGGTGGATTTAGTAGAGCAAATTGGACTTTATCAGAACCAGGTATAGATTTGATAGTTTTATGTCTTGGCGCTAACGACATGCTAAGAGGCATCAAACCAAGCGAAACTAAAAATAATTTAGAAAAAATAATTAAAATTGCTCATGATAAGGATATTGATGTTATTTTAGCTGGAATAATTGCTCCCACTTCGCATGGTTATAAATATAAAAAAAAATTTGACAAGATTTTTCCAGATTTGGCAACAAAATTCGAATTAAAGTTTATTCCCTTTTTACTTGATGGTGTAGCAATGAGGCCTGAATTTAATTTAAGTGACGGCATACACCCAAATGAGAAAGGTACAATAATTATTAGTAATACTTTAGAAAAAATGATTTTAGAAAATCTATAAATACTACTCATCAAAATGAAAAGAACACTTTTTCATCATCTACCAGACGGGACATTTAGAAATCCAGAAGGCTCTCCTAAAAGAAATATAAATTTTAAATGGTCATTTAAGGTTTTTAATGAGGAAAAAAAGAAGCTTGATATGTCGGTTCCAGAAGAACATGTTGTTAAAAAAGAAAAAGTACTCTCAGATTTATCAAGGTTGAAAAATGACGATTACATAGCTTGGATTGGTCATGCTACGTTTATTATCAAACTAGGAAATACTTCGATTATAACTGACCCTATTTTTTCTAAAAATGCAGGCCCATTAATATTTGGTCCAAAGAGATTTACTGAACCAGCATTAAAATTAAATGAAATTCCTAAAATTGATTTATTTTTACTTACACACAATCATTATGACCATCAGGATATGATGACAATTCGTAAGTTTCCTTTTAAGGATGCAAAAGTAATACTACCCCTTAAACTTGGAAAATATTTTACAAGAAACGGATACAGGGATGTAAAAGAGATGGATTGGTATGATGAAATAAAGATTAATGAAAAATTAAAAATTACATTTCTTCCTGCAGTTCATTGGTCCAAAAGAAGTTTAACGGATACTAACAAAACTTTATGGGGTAACTTTTTAATTGAATATGATGGCAAAAAGATTTTGTTTGCATGTGACACTGGAGTTGGAAATATTTATAAAGATTTAGGAAATAAATACGGCCCAATAGACATCTCATTTATTAACATTGGTGCTTATAATTTTTATCCAATTTCACCTTATAAAGACAAATCTACTTATCATACTAATCCTGAAGAAGCCTTAAGTGTAGGTAGAGATTTAAAAAGTAAAAAAGTCATAGGTACACACTGGGGTACGTTTGTTTTATCTTTGGAGCCAATAATGGAACCACCTATCAGATTTAAAAAAAATGCAGAAAAATATGGGTTTAAAAAGAAAGATGCTGTTATTTTTAAAATTGGTGAAATAACTGCTTTAAAAGATCTGATCAATTAAAATTAATTATCAAGAATTTTATTTTTTGCCTTTTCGAATTCTTCTTGAGTTAATGCGCCACTTTTCAACAATTCATTTAGTTTATTTAATTCGCTTGCTATATCTTTATTATCCTTAGGAGAATCTTCTAAAGACTCTTTCTCATCTAAATCTATCTCAGATTGAGATCTATTTGCACTCTTTGCACTAAAACCACTCATAATTGCTCTTCCACCCAAATAAAATACAAAAAGAAAAATAGGAATTACTAACCCAAAAAAAATTATTTTTTCCATAAATTAATCCTCATCCTCCTCTCTCCAATTTTTTTCATACATTAGCCAAGCTGCATATATTACTGAAAATGTACCAACTATCATACCATAATCATATCCAGTTTGACGGTCATATAAGTACCAGCCTAATTGAGTGGCTCCTATAGGCGGAATTGTCAATATAAACATCAAAATTGCTATTCGATAGGGGTATTTAGGTTTTTTCATAAAATATATTAACAAATATTTATTACTCGTTTAATTATTAAACTTGCGATCTTTTGAAACAGTCAATTGTATTTTTTAATAAACACGCAATAGTCATGGGCCCCACACCTCCTGGAACAGGAGTTAAAGCCTTAGCATGTTTCGAAACTTCATCAAATGCAACATCTCCAATTATTCCTTTATCAGTTTTATTTATACCTACATCAATAACTATTGTATCTTTCTTAACCCAATCACCTTTAACAAGTTCTGGGATACCAACAGCAGCTACAATAATATCTGCCTTTAAACATTCTGCTTTTAAATCTTTAGTTTTTGAGTGTGTAATTGTTACTGTGCAGTTTTCTTTTAAAAGTAATTGTGTCATTGGCTTACCATTTAAGTTAGACCTTCCAACTATAACTGCTTTTTTACCACTCAGGTTTGGTTCAATTTTTTTAATCAACAAATAACAGCCTAAAGGTGTGCAAGGTATTGAACTTTTGTAACCTGATGAAAGGTTACCCACATTCATTGGATGAAAGCCATCAACGTCCTTTGAAGGATGAATAGCTTCAATAATTTTTTGTTTATCAATTTGTTTTGGGAGAGGTAACTGAACTAAAATCCCAGAAACACTCTCGTCTTTATTTAATTCATCAATTTTTTGTAATATCACTTTTTCCTCTACAGTATCTGAGTATTTGATCACATCAGACTTTAAACCAACTTCATTGGCGGATTTTTCTTTATTTCGAACATAAATTTGACTTGGTGTTAAATCGCCGATTAAGATTACTGTTAAACCTGGTACCTTATTATATTTTGCTTTTAAATCAGAAACTTCTTTTTTAAGTTCCTCTCTAAGTTCTGCAGCAGCTTTTTTTCCATCAATTAAAATCATATAATTTAAAATATCATTGGTGCAATGTAGAGTTTCATACACATTTCTACAAACCAAATCAATAAAAGTAAAATTATGGGTGAAATATCTAATGAACCTAAATTAGGTAAAAAACGTCTTATTTTATTTAATATAGGATCGGTAAGACGATAGCTTAATTCTAAAATAGAATAAACAAATCTATTTTGAGTGTTTAAAATATTAAAAGCTACTAGCCAACTTACAACTACATTAGCAATAACAACATAAGAATAAAGTTTAAGTATTTGTAAAGCTAAATAAAAAATGGCTATCATTTTTTTTCAATATAAATTGAAGAACTTGGAAATGCGAATGAAGCTTTATTACTTTCCACAATTTCTTTTATTGCTATTGCTAATTTTTCTTTCACTGAAAGCCATTCATTCCAACTATTTGAATTTGTAAAGCAACGAACATACATATCAATTGAGCTATCAGAAAATTTATCAACTCTAACTGCAATTCCTATATTTGTGTTAAAATCCTCACTTTTTTTAATATGATCTTCAATTTGATCTCGAATACTTTTTAATTGATCAACTGTGGTGTCATACTGAAGTGTAATAATCCAACTTATCAACCAATTTGAAGTTTCACTAACATTAACAACTGCGTTTTCAGCAAATTGAAAATTAGGGATGATTGCCAAAGATTTATCAAATTTTCTTATAGTAGTTGATCGAAAACCAATTTTTTCAACTATTCCTTCTATTATTCCGTCAACGGATATCCAGTCACCGATTTTAAATCTTTTTTCAACAAGAACTAATATTCCCGAAATTAAATTTTTAAATAAATCCTGAGCACCTAAAGCAACAGCCACTCCAAACAAACCTAATCCAGCTATAATTGGTCCTATCTTTATTCCCCATAATTCTAAAACCGCAGCAAGTCCCAAAATAAATATTAATATTTTGAGAGATTTAATAATCCATCCAATAAGTTCTCTTGTCAGAAGTTTATCAAGGCCACTTAAAATATAAGATACTGGCTCAATGATTTGATGGATAACCCAAAAAATTAGAATAGTAATTAAAGTTCTATTAATTGTGTCTACCACTTCTCTTCCCTCTGAAGAGAAAGTCATATAATAACTTGCGATAAAAAAACCTAACACTATTGGTAAAAATCTTGCTGGTCCAACTAATGCAGAAACAAAAGTATCATCTAGTTTGTTAGTAGTTCTTTTTGAAATAATTTCTAATTTTTTTATTATTAGCTTACTAATCAGTCCCCTAAAGACAAGAAATATTAAAAAGATTCCAATACCAATCAATATTTGAAAAATATCAACACCTAGTATTCCTTTGTTCCAAACAGATAGAAAAATATTCGAAAAATTATTTATTATTTCCATAATCAAATTTTATATAACAAAAACTCCTCTTCTCCAGGGTTAAAAAGAAAAATCTTTTTCCACTTAATTTCATTCAATATTGATGAGGTTTTTTCACTAATACACATCAAGTTAGTATCCATCCAATGACTTTCTAATTGGCAAGCTTTTATAAAATTTAGAAAACTAGAAGCACTATTTTGAGAATAAATATAAACTATTTCAGGAATATTAATTTTTAAATCATTGACAAATTTTTCGTCAAATTTTTTAATATGACTTGTTCGGTAGTTAATAACTCTTGTGACGTTGTAACCCTCATCTATTAATTGTCTATCGAGATTAACTGATACTGTTTCACCACTTATATAAATTAATTTTCCACTTTTTTTATCAAAGTTTTGTAAAATTAATTCTTTTAGATTTTCGACATTTCCACTGGCTGATATCACATTTTGAAAACCAAGGCTTCTTGATTTTTTTTCAGTAGCACTTCCTACACAAAAACATAAAATGTTTTTATCTATTTTTTTTGTATCAAGAAACTTAATGGCGTTTGCACTTGTAAAAATAATTCCTTTAAAATCTGAAAAATTTATTAGGTCATAATTTACTTCATTTATTTTTAGTAATGGAAGATGAGAAACTTTATGACCTAAAAATTTAAACTTTAAAATCATCTCTGTACAATCTTCTAATGGTCTAGTTAATAAAATATGCATTTTACTTTCTATAAGAATTATTTGATTTTTTTTTTAACTTTTGACCAACCTCCGTACCAATTTGCTTAAAATCCTCTAAGCTTCCAGTTTTCTTTTCATAAAATCTTAATGAACCATCTAAAGAAAATAACTCTGCCTCTAGAATAATTTTATCTCCATTTATTTTAGAGTGAGCACCCACTGCAGTCTCACAATCACCCTCTAAAACTTTTAAAATGTTCCGTTCAGCGTGAGCACGTCTATATGTCTCCTCATGATTAATTTTTTTTAAAATGGAAATAATCTTATCATCTTCTTTCCTGCACTGTAAGGCAATAATTCCCTGTCCAGCACTTGGAATGATTTGATTAGCAGAGAAAATTTCGGAAATTTCATTTTCTAAATTTAGATATTTTAATCCAGCATAAGACAATATTATTGCATCATACATGCCCTCTTTAAGTTTTCTAATTCTGGTGTCTACATTACCTCTTACAAGCTTGCATTTAATATCTGGTCTAATCATTTTAATTTGAAACTCCCTCCTATATGATGAAGTTCCAATAACTGATTTTAAATTTAATTCTTTAAGTTTTTTTTGGTTATGAGTTACCAAAATTTCTCTCGGATCATTTCTTTCTAAGAATGTATCTGTTATAAGACCCTTTGTTTCAACAGCAGGCATATCTTTAAGAGCATGTACAGCTATATCAATATTTTTATTAAAAAGTTCTTTTTCGATATTAGAGGAAAATAATCCTTTTCCTCCAACCTCAGATAATCTTATATTTTTAATTTGATCACCTTTTGTTATTATAGGTTTAATAATAATATCTTCATTATTAAAATCTGTATTTTTAACAATTTTATCTTTAGCTTTTTGCGCATAAATTATTGCTAGTTTGCTACCCCTTGAACCTATTATTATTTTTTTATTCATATATAAATTTATTTCTTACTTGTATTGGGATTGTACAATTAATAAAAACTATTTGAATGAGCAAAAAACCCTTAATTCTAGGAATAGAATCTAGCTGCGATGAAACTGCAGCTTCATTGGTTACTGAAAATGATGTTGGAAAACCAATAGTTTTGACTAATATCATTTCTAGTCAAGTAGATATTCACAAAGAGTTTGGAGGAGTTGTTCCAGAATTGGCTGCACGATCACACGTAGAAAAAATAGACTTAATTGTAAAAAAAGCAATAAAGGAGAGTGGAAAAAAAATTGAAAATATAGATGCAGTAGCTTCAACTGCCGGACCAGGATTAATTGTATGCTTATCAGTTGGATTAAGCTTTGGAAAAGCTTTTGCGTCATCAATTAATAAACCTTTCATAGCAGTGAATCATCTCGAAGGACATGCTATAAGTCCTAAACTAAATTCTGAACTTAATTTTCCATATTTACTTTTATTAATTTCTGGAGGTCACACACAATATGTAAGTGTTCAAAGTCTTGGAAATTATAAAAGATTAGGAACAACTATTGATGATGCGCTAGGAGAGGCTTATGATAAAACAGCAAAACTTTTGGGTGTTGAATTTCCTGGAGGTCCTCAAATCGAAATTTTAGCAAGAAAAGGAGATTCTGAAAAATATAAATTACCTGAGCCAATTATAAACAAAGGTGGTTGTAATTTATCTTTTGCAGGACTCAAAACAGCTGTTCTTAAAATAACAAAAACAATCAAAAATGAACAAGATAAGTTTGATTTAGCAGCATCTTTTCAAAAAACAATTAATAAAATATTATATAAAAAAACTAAAATAGCATTTAATGAATTTGAAATACTCAACAATCCTAAAGAAAAAGTTTTTGTGATAGCAGGAGGTGTTGCATCAAATGAAGGTATTAGATCTACATTAATATCTTTATGTAAAAAAAATAATTACAAAAGTATTTTTCCAGCTCTTGACCTTTGTGGAGATAATGCTGCAATGATAGCGCTAGTTGGTTTAGAAAAATTTAAATCAAAAAAATTTAGTGATTTAGATCACCCAGCAAAACCTAGATGGCCACTAGATGAAAAGGCGGCCTTTCTTAAGGGCGCAGGAGTTCAGTTAAAATGAAATATTGGTTACTTAAATCTGAACCAGATGTTTGGTCTATTGAACAACAAATTAAAGCTGGGGCCAAAGGTGCCACATGGGACGGTGTTAGAAATTACCAAGCTGCTAAAAATTTAAAGAGCATGAAAAAAGGTGATCAATGTTTTTTTTATCACTCTAATATAGGTAAAGAGATAGTTGGTGTTGTAGAAGTTATAAAAGAACATTACTTAGATAAAACTGATAAATCTGGTCGATTTGTAGCTGTAACTGTTAAATTTTTAAGAAAGTTAAAAAAGCCAATTACCCTAGAAAATATTAAGAAAAACAAGGAATTAAGCCATTTATTCTTGATAAAACAAAGTCGATTATCAGTCATGCCTATCGATTCTAAAAGCTGGAAAATCTTAAATAACATGAGTAAGATTTAAAAGATTTATTTATGCCAAAAAAAAAGAAAAAACCTAAAAATAAAATAAGTAAGTATTCAAAAAAAAAGAAAGTAAATAAAAAAAGGCCTCGAATTAAAAAAAAATCTAAGAAAATTGGAGAGACACGAACTAAAAAAGACTCTTCCTCTCAAGAACTAGTGTTTAAAACAAAACCAGAATGGATTAAGAATGGTTTAACAAATAAAGCCCAATATCAAAATAAATATAAAGAGTCTATTAAAAATAATAATTCTTTTTGGAAAAAAGAAGGTAAAAGAATAACATGGATCAAGCCTTATAAAAAAATTAAAGATGTCAAATATAGTAAAAGCGAAGTTAAAATAAGATGGTACGAAGATGGAACCTTAAACGCATCAGATAACTGTATTGACAGACACTTAAAAGATAAGAAAGATAAAACTGCGATAATTTGGGTTGGAGATGATCCCAAAGATACTCAAAAAATTTCATACAAACAGCTTCATCAAAAAGTTTCAAAAGCCGCAAATGGATTAAAAAATTAGGAATTCAAAAAGGAGATAGAGTTACAATTTATTTAACAATGATACCTGAGCTTGCAATTTTAATGCTAGCATGTGCAAGAATAGGGGCTATTCATTCAATAATTTTTGGAGGTTTTTCAGCAGAATCAATTTCAGGGAGAGTTAATGATTGTGAGTCGGAATATATTATCACGGCAGATGAAGGGGTTCGGGGAGGTAAAACAATTCCCCTGAAAGCTACGACTGATGAGGCATTGACAAACTGTCCTAATGTAAAGAAATGTATAGTAGTAAAAAGAACTGGAAATTATGTTTTCTGGAATGATGAAAGAGATGTTTGGTACCATGATTTAATTAAAGATGTTTCTAATCATTGTGAACCAGAGGAAATGAACGCTGAAGATCCTTTATTTATACTATACACATCTGGCTCTACGGGTAAGCCAAAAGGAGTTCTACACACAACAGGTGGTTACATGGTCTATGCATCAATGACTCATCAATACATATTTAATTATAAACCAAAAGATATATATTGGTGTACAGCAGATATTGGATGGGTAACAGGACATAGCTATATTATTTATGGACCTTTGTCTAATGGAGCGACTACCGTAATGTTTGAGGGAGTGCCCAACTATCCTGATAGTTCTAGATGGTGGCAAATAGTGGACAAATTTAAAGTCAACACATTTTATACTGCTCCTACAGCTATTAGGGCTTTAATGAGAGAAGGTGATAGTCCTGTAAAAAAAACATCAAGAAAATCGCTTAAGTTGTTAGGAACGGTAGGAGAGCCGATTAATCCTGAGGCTTGGATGTGGTACTACAAAACTGTTGGTAACTCTAAATGTCCAATCGTTGATACTTGGTGGCAAACTGAAACTGGTGGC
Source organism: uncultured Pelagibacteraceae bacterium (assembly GCA_902523615.1). Classification (GTDB taxonomy): domain Bacteria; phylum Pseudomonadota; class Alphaproteobacteria; order Pelagibacterales; family Pelagibacteraceae; genus Pelagibacter. The sequence continues at coordinate 23,185 of CABYZW010000009.1, forward strand.
ATATTAATTTCTCCACAAACAGGGGCTATACCTCTAAAACCAGGCTCTGCCACAAAACCTTTTTACGGTATTAAACCAGTGATAGTAGATAAAGATGGAAAAGAAATCAAAGGAGCTGGAGAGGGAAGACTTTGTATATCTCAATCATGGCCAGGGCAGATGAGAACAGTATACGGTGATCACCAAAGGTTTATAGATACTTATTTTTCACAGTTCGACGGAAAATATTTTACAGGTGATGGATGTCGAAGAGATAAAGATGGTTATTACTGGATTACTGGAAGAGTAGACGATGTAATTATTGTTTCTGGCCATAACTTAGGAACTGCCGAGATTGAGAGTGCTTTCGTTGCGCACCCAAAAGTTGCTGAAGCAGCTGTTGTAGGGTATCCTCACGACATTAAAGGTAATGGATTATACTGTTATGTAACTCTAAACGCTGGAGAGACTGAAACTGGTGAATTAGAAAGAGACCTAAAACTTTGGGTCAGAAAACAAATAGGTCCTTTGGCAACACCTGATTTAATTCACTTCTCACCAGGATTACCAAAAACTAGATCGGGAAAAATTATGAGAAGAATTTTAAGAAAAATTGCAGCAAACGAACATACACAACTAGGTGACACAACTACTCTGGCTGATCCAGGTGTAGTCGATAGTTTAGTAGAAAATAGAAAAAATATTTAAAATTTTATTCTTTCATTAAATTCTTTTTTTACAACATTCCATTTTAAAATCACTGAGTTAAGAACTATTTTACGATCTAAACTTTTTAAATCTTCCGCTATTGGCGCCCACTTGTATAATGATAAAGCGCTAAGATTGAATGGTAAGTCACTATGATAATTATCCCAATTAATATTTTGTATTCTTTCATCAAAACTTTTTTTTGCATTTTCTATAATTTCTGTTGGCATTTTATTTGAAATTTCATCATCTAAAATTTTTAAAAAAATTTCTTTTGCTTTTTCAGTATCTTGGTAGTTAAAATTTGCTTTCAGTTTTGAAAATGTAAATAATGTAAGATCTTGAAGTGCAACTGCATAAATGTTCCACTTTGCCAGGTTGACTGACTTCATAAAAGTGTCGTTCTCAAAATGAAGAACATACCTGGTCCCCATCCTTGTTTTAAGATAGCCGTAAAGAGTAACCTGACTTACCCAAGCAGATTTTGTTTGAATAAAAGTTTCAAGTTCATCTAAGTTGCCGATTTTACTTTTAGGGATAAAAGCTTTGAACATGGCAAAAAGATAAGTTTTAAAATCATGCCAGGTTAAGTCTCTCCAAGTTAATTTGTATTTTCCCATAAAAAGCCCTATTTTTGACACTTATAGCTATAAAAGGCTAGTAAATTTACCAATTTTAACACTTTAAATCTATTTTATAATGGTTATGGTTTCCGCCAGTTATAACTAAAAGAGAGAGGTATAAATGTCAAAACAAGAACAACACTGGGAAAAATCCAAGGGTTTGCTAATGATGACGTTAGCAATTTGGTTTGTTTTCTCAATTGGCATCTTCCTTTTCGGGGCTGAAATGAATGAGGTTACGGGACCCTTTGGTTATCCGTTAACTTATTGGTTCACATGTCAAGGTTCTCTTGGAATTTTCGTGTTACTAATTTTCTGGTTTGCGAATAGACAAGAAAAAATTGATGAAGAATTTGGCTTTAGTGAAAAAGGAGATGATTAATGATTAAAGGTAATTTTATAGACAATTTACCTAAGGTTTATGGAATCTATACAGGTGGTTTTTTAGCTTTCATAATCATTATGTCGATTGCCGAGCAGATGGGTATGACAGCGAAAACAATTGGTATTTGTTTCGTTGCCTTCACAGTAGCCATCTATGCTATAATTGGTTATCTATCACGTACAGCACAAGCTGATGCGTATTACGTAGCTGGAAGACAAGTACCAACCGTGTTTAACGGAATGGCAACAGCAGCAGACTGGATGTCTGGTGCATCATTCGTTGCTATGGCAGGTGGTATTTACTTTAAAGGTTATGGTTATATGGCGCTGCTTGTAGGTTGGACTGGTGGATATGTATTAGTCGCATCACTATTAGCACCTTACTTAAGAAAATTTGGATGTTATACAGTTCCAGATTTTATAGGTACGAGATACGGTGGTAATTTAAGTAGATTCATGGCAGTGGTAGTTTTAACTGTTGCTTCATTTACTTACGTGACTGCACAAATTAACGCCACAGGTACAATTGCATCTGTTGCACTTGATATTCCATTCCAATACGCTGTATACGTTGGACTAGTAAGTATCTTACTTTGTTCAATGTTGGGTGGTATGAGAGGAGTAACTTGGACACAGGTAGCTCAATATATCGTACTAATCATAGCTTACTTATTACCAGTATTCTGGATCAGTAACAAAATGGGTGCTGGTTTCTTCCCACACTTTATGTTAGCTGATGAAGTTGCTAGGATTGGTGAGTTAGAACAGCAATTTGGTTTTGTTGCAAATACAAAAGAGAGTCTTGCAATGGTACCAAAAGGTCTAGCTGGAATAACTAAAGCTCACTCAGCGGTTAACGCTACACCTTGGGCATTTATTTCATTAGCATTGGCAATGATGATGGGAACAGCTTCATTACCGCACGTGATGATGAGATACTTTACAACTCCGAGTGTGAAAGCAGCAAGAAAATCAGTAGGTTGGTCTTTATTCTTTATCTTCCTACTTTATTCTTCTGCACCAATGTTAGCTACGCTGTCTAAATTGTCATTGATTGACCCGTCATTACCTACTGGTATTATTGGTAAATCAATTGCAGAAGTTCAAGCGATAGATTGGTATCAAAACTGGAACCAAGCAAACTTAATGTTTGTAAGCGACTTTAACGGAAATGGAACACTTGAATTAAATGAGTTTTTCATGGGTGGTAAAGCCGTAGTGTTAGCAACCCCAGAAATAGCAGGATTACCATACGTAATCTCAGGTCTGGTTGCTGCTGGAGGTATGGCTGCTGCCATGTCAACAGCTGATGGTTTGATTTTAGCAATTGCAAACGCAATCTCACACGATGTTTATTATAAAATCATCGATCCAAAGGCTGAGACTGCGAAGAGACTAGTTGTTGCAAGGGTATTACTTGTAGTAATTGGTTTTGCAGGAGCAACAATCGCAGCTCTTGAAATACAAGGTATTTTAGGTTCAGTAATTTGGGCTTTTGACTTTGCTATGTCAGGACTATTCTTCCCGCTAGTACTTGGTGTATGGTGGAAGAGAGCTAACAAAGAAGGTGCTATAGCTGGTATGGCTTTAGGATTAATTTCTGGTGCTGCTTACCTAGTTTGGGTAAGAACAGGTGGAAGTGGATTCTTAGGTATTACTCAGTTAACATTTGGTATCTTTGGTTCAGCTGTCAGCTTAGTTTCTATGGTTGTGGTCAGTTTAATGACCTCGGAGCCAAGTGCAGCTACGCAAAGAATGGTTGACGAAGTTAGAGTACCAGCTGGTAGATCTATCATCGGCAAACAATAAAATAGTCTTTCTAAGGGGCGATTAATTTCGCCCCTTTTAATTTTAATCTTTTTCCAATATAAATTCGTAAATGTCAGCTAACTTTCATCCCTTAGTTTACATAATCGACTATATTTTTGGTGTAATCATGTGGACTTTAATTGGAAGAGTTGCAATGAATATCTTTCAAAGAGAAGATTCCCAATTTTTTTTCATGAAGGTATTTGTTAAATTTACAAATCCATTGCTTAAAATATTTAAACCATTGACACCCTCATTCATAATTCAACCATTAGTCCCTTTATATGTGGCGTGGTTTTTCTTTATGATAAGATTTTACCTAATGCCTTGGATTTTAGGTTATTCTGTTATGGGTATGCTATCTTTTCCTTTGGAAAGTGAAATTTCGAGGCAAATATATCAATTTTTTAATTCAATTAAATTTTAAAAATTGATACTAGTAAATTAGTTTTTAATGAAAAAAATACAAATTTCACCATCCATTTTATCAGCTGATTTTAGTCAATTAGGTTTAGAGATTACAAGATTAGAGAACGCTGGAGCAGATATGATACACGTAGATGTAATGGATGGTCACTTTGTACCAAATTTAACTATTGGTCCACCTGTAATCAAAGCTTTAAAAAATAAAACTAATATACCCTTTGATGTACACCTAATGATTTCGCCAGTTCACAAATACATACAAGCTTATGCTGATGCTGGTGCAGATATAATAACCATTCATCCTGAAGCCACAGAAAATCTCAAAGCTTCAATTCTTAAAATTAAAGAACTTAATAAAAAAGTAGGAGTTTCTTTAAATCCAGAAACTGAAATTAATACTATTATCGATCACTTAAACGAAATAGACCTAGTTTTAATAATGAGTGTTAACCCTGGCTTTGGGGGACAAAAATTTATGCCTGAAGTTTTAAAAAAAATAAAAAATTTGAAGAGAATTCAAGAGGAAAAAAATATAAATTTTGACATAGAAATTGATGGTGGAATAAATTTTGAAAATTATAAAGATGCTATCAAAGCTGGTGCAAATATTTTAGTTTCTGGCACTACAATTTTTAAAAGCAATAATGGGGATGTTAAAAAGAATATTGAATTATTAAAATCAGAGTAAATCTATGATTTATATAAATCAATTTTTTTTAAATATTTTCAATCAACTTAGACAAATTTATCTTTGCTCCAAACTTTATGACAAAAGAATTTCAAAAATTAACAATAAGGATTTAATTTATAAACCAAGCCCTCACTTTCTTTCATCTCTTTTTAAATATGATAAAAAAATCAAGATTGAAAATTTTTCTGTTGATGCGGTTTGGAAAAGTGAAAAATTAAATAACAAAGAGTTCAAACGTTTAAATAATTTTTTTTGGATTTTAAGTCTTGATCTAAAATCATCAAAAAAAACTGTGCAATCATTTATAACCTATTGGATTAATAAAAATCAAAAATATGACAATAGAAGTTGGAATTCTGATCTAACAGCAAAGAGAATTATTTCTTGGTTGTCCTGTCACAATCTTACTTATGATGAAAGCGACAAACATTACAAAAATAGTTTTAATATTTTGATTCAAAAACAAACGAACCATTTAATTAATGAAATTAAAAGATCAGAGCTTATAGACGATAAATTAATAATTTGCGCTTCCATAATACTTGTTGGCTTATGTTATAAAAATGAAAGATCTTACCTATCTTTCGGTTCCAATCTTTTAAAAAAAATATCAAAGGAAACACTAGATAATTATTGCTTTCCAAAATCAAGAAATGTGAAACAGTTAGTTTTTTACTTAAAGTATTTTGTTTTGATAAGGGAGTGGTATAAAGAGTCTCAAACTGAAATTCCAGAATATATCAACGAAACAATTCATTATCTTGGACAGGGTTATGCATTCATTTGGCAAAGTATCAATTGTGACTTGCTTTTTAATGGTAATACCAATTCAAGTAATGAAAGTTTTGACGGCTATCTAGAAAGACTAGGATATAAATTTAAAAATGAAAGCCAGGAGTTAGGTGGTTATATAATTTTTAAAAATAAAAAGATATGTTTGGCAATGGATATTGGATCAACTCCTAATGCAAAATATACAAAAGATTATCAAGCAGGTGCTTTGTCATTTGAAATATTGTCTAATGGTAAGAAGCTAATAAGTAATTGTGGTTACTACAAAAAAGCAAATAATAATCTTAATCGTATTTCAAAATCCTCGTCCGCTCAAAACACATTAACAATTGATGATCATTCTTCATGTCAATTCAATAAAATAGATAATTCTTGGATTATCAAAAAAGGTATCAAAATATTAAAAAAGGACAGTATTTTTAAAAAAGATTATTGGAAGATTAATGCTTCACACAATGGATATCAAAAAAAATACAATTCTATTCACGAAAGAGAAATTGAGTTTTATCCAGAGCAAATGACCTTTATTGGTAAAGATACAATATTAAAAAAAAAAAATTACAATTATAAATTCGATATAAGATTTCATTTTGAGCCAACTGTAAAATTAATGAAAACGCAAGATAATAAAACAATCCTGATAGAATTAGCAGATGAGGGCTGGAAATTTACATGTGAAAACCACGATATTAATATTGATAATGGATTGTATTTCGGTAATAAAAATTTATACACTGATAATCAAAATATTTTTATTGCTGGAATTTCAAACAAACAGACAGAAAATATCAGATGGGAGATAAAAAAAATATGATGAAAAAAATCAAATCGGCTTTAATTTCTGTATCTGACAAATCCAATTTAGTTTCACTTTTAAAAATATTAAAAAAAAATAATATCAAATTGATTAGTTCTGGTGGGACTTTTAAAACTATTCAAAAACTTAAATATAAGTGTTTGAAAATTTCTGAATTTACTGGCTCAAATGAAATTCTTGGAGGAAGAGTTAAAACACTCCACCCAAAAATCTATGCGGGAATTTTAAACGAAAGAAAAAATAAACTTCACCTAAAAGAACTAAAAAAACATAATTTTGAAAATATAGATTTAGTAATTGCGAATTTTTATCCTTTTCAGAAAAAAGTAAAAACAAAAAACCACAGCAAAATAATTGAAAATATTGATATTGGAGGACCAACAATGATTAGAGCTGCTGCGAAAAATTATAGCGATGTAACTGTAATTACTTCTCCTGAAAATTATACGGAACTTATAGATGAATTAAAAAATAACAATGGTAGCACTACATTAAATTTTAGGAGAAAAATGTCATGTTTAGCATTCGCTGAAACAGCATATTATGATTCTTTAATATCTAATTATTTTAATATGAACTCTAACTTGGTTTTTCCCAAAAAAAAAATCATTAGTGCAAATTTAATTGAAAAACTCAGGTATGGAGAGAATCCTCATCAATCAAGTGCAATTTACTCACAAAGTGAAAATTTGAAAATTAATCAAATACACGGAAAACAATTAAGTTATAATAACTACAATGATATTTATTCAGCCTTAACAATATCAAGAACCTTTCCCAAAAATAAAGGTACCGTAATAGTTAAACATGCAAACCCTTGCGGAGCATCAATTGTAAAGAATAATCTAGAAAGTTATAAACTTGCACTTACTTGTGACCCCATAAGTGCATTTGGAGGAATAGTTTCCTGTAATTTTAAAATCACAAAAACTCTAGCACTTGAGTTAAATAAAATTTTTCTTGAAGTAATCATTGCCAATGGCTTTGATGCAAGTGCTTTAAGATTATTAAAAAAGAAAAAAAACTTAAGACTTATTGATGCGTCTAACTTTTCATCAAATGAGATTTATAAATTTAATTCAATAAGTGACTCTATTTTAATACAATCTGAGGATAATAAAGTTTTTTCTAAAAAGAATTTTAGAATTGTTTCAAGAAAAAAACCAAATAAATTGCAATTTGAAAATTTAATATTTGCGTTTAATATTTGTAGATATGTTAAGTCTAATGCAATTGTAATCGTAAGAAATAAAACTACTGCAGGTATTGGATCGGGACAACCTAGTAGACTTGACAGTTGCAAAATAGCAATAGATAAGATGAAAAAATTTTTAAAATCAAAGGAGGATATTGTTGCTGCCTCAGATGCTTTTTTTCCTTTTACTGACGCTATAGAAAAATTGGTTCAAGCTGGGGTAAGAGCTATTATTCAGCCTCGTGGTTCAATTAATGATAAAGAAATTATTAAATTTGCAAATGCAACTGATACTGTTTTGGTGTTTTCAGATACAAGACATTTTAGACATTAATCTGATCAATTTTAGAAGCTAAAATAAAATCGTTCTCAGACAAACCCTCTATAGCATGAGTTGTAATATTGACTTTCGCATATCCCCAACCAAAAGAAATCTCAGGATGATGGCCTTCTTCCTCTGACAATTTTCCTACCTGATTAACAAAATTTTGACTTAATAAAAAATTTTTGAAAACAAAATTTTTTTCTAACAAATAAACATTCTTCTCATTTTTAACAATGTTCCAACCATCGACCTTTTTTTGATATTTATGTATTTCTGAAATATCAAATGCAGCCACACCACCTTCGCATGGAGCACATTTTTTTTCAAATAACTTATCCATTTTTCTTAAATAGCTCTAATTGCTTAGATGAGTCTTTGACTAAGAAATAATTACCTATTGTCTTATGATTATCATCAAGTTGATTTAAATTTAAAATTATATCTTCCAAATTTGTCTGCTTTTTTTTTGTATCATAAATATTATAATTATTTTCAATCATAAAATTTTTTAAAAAATTTATATTTTCATTATTATCAAATATAAACTTAGAAAATTCAATGATGATAATTGGCGCAAATCTTCTAATTGTCAAATTTGCTCCTTTTAAGGCTTTCATTTCATTGCCTTCTATATCTAATTTTATGAATATTAAAAATTCTTCACAATTATAACTCTTTAGCAAAGTATCAATTTTACATGTTTTAATATTTTTTTCTTCTTTTAATCTAAAATTTTTATGGGTTAAAGAGCTCTCCCAATCATTTACACTTTCATTAAAAACAACCTCTAAATCATCTTTGTCTGATATTGCTTTATTGTGAAAGGATATATTTTGTAATTTATTGAGATTATAATTTTTTAAAAAATCTAAAGCTGTTTTATTTGATGCCTCTATTGAAATTACTCGATTATTTTTAGAGAGAGATGCTGTATGAAAAGTATAGAACCCGTAATTACATCCACAATCTATTAGAAGAATCTTGTGATTATTTGAAAATCTAGTTAAAGTATTAATTTCCTCATAATCTCCGAATTCACATTTTTTTAGTAAATAATAGGAATTGCTATTTTTATTTGTACTACAGCTTATCTTAAATTTATAAATCTCTATAACTATGTTACTTGTTAAAATTTTTCTGATAATTCTAAAAATCAAAAAATAAGTGAATTTTTTTTTATAAGTCCTAATATCTTTATTTTTTAGATAATTCTGAAAAATTGCAGTTATAATTTTAGATTTTATCACATTTAATTTTGGAGCGGGCAAAGGGGGTCGAACCCTCGACCTTCTCGTTGGCAACGAGACGCTCTACCACTGAGCTATGCCCGCAATTATTAACCCAATATAGTTAGACAATTTTTTTAATTCAAGCAATATAATATATGATATATTATAAAATTATGAAAAAAGATGATTTACCAAAGAAGCTAGCTGTTTTTCCTTTAAGTAATTTTATTATTTTTCCAAGAACCTCAGTTCCTTTAAATATATTTGAGCCAAGATATGTAGACATGATAAACGATAGCTTAAAAAATAATAAATTTATTGGCATGGTACAACCAAAAAATTTAAATGAGGAGAATT
>CABYZW010000010.1 GCA_902523615.1 uncultured Pelagibacteraceae bacterium
TTCATATTTATATCATTTTGACCATGTTTTTTTAGCTTATGAGTTGTCAAAAAAAATAAATTTTAACAAAAATAGAATATTAATTTTCATTAAAGAAAAAAGTTTTTTTTCTATTAACACAATCTACGACTACGAAAACTTACAAAACTCCTTTTTAAAAAATTTTGAATTCTTTTTAAGAAATAAGAGAATAGATTTTCAAAAGGAGTCTTTAAGAGTTTATGAGCACAAATTGTTAAATAAATATTTTAATTTTTTAAAAAATACTTTTTATCGTTTAAAGATTTACCTCAACAATATTTTATTACCAAAAAATTTTTTTGATAAAAAGTTTTTATGCCTTAATTTTGCTGAATATTACAGATTTAAAGAATTTATCGAGAAAAAAAATCTTTTGCTAATAAGCAATAGTTCTTCATTTTCTCAAATATATAAAGCAAGGAAAATTAAAGTAAAAACTCTTTTTTTACCAATTTATTTCAATTTTTTTGTTAAAAAAAAAAATCTGAATTTGAAATTTAAAAACTCAGATTTCGATTTAATTACAAAAGCAAATTTAACATATATTAATAAAGTTATATATCCAAGAATTTTAAATCTCGACAAGTTGTTTTTATCTTTTAAAAAAAAATTTTCTAATTACAAATATAAGTATGCTTATTTTACAAACTTGTCTGATGGAGAAAATCTTTTAATTGCTGATGCAGCGAAAGAATCTAATATAAAAACAATAGCAATAACTCATTCAATTTATCAACCCAGAATTAACAAAAATTTTATATTCGATAAAATTTTAGTGAAAAATAAAAAACAATTACTGATTCAAAAGTCTGAGGGTTATAAAAAAAAACAAATTGAAATTACAAAAGAAAAAATCAAATCAGCCCTTGAATATAGATTTTCTTCATTAAATAATAAAAAAAAATATGATTATTTAATATTTAGTGGTTTAGTTGACTATTATGCGACTGAGTTTTGTTTTAAATCTAATATCAGATTACTTGAACAATTTGACAAATTCGCTTTTTTTAAAAAAAAAAGTATTGCTTTAAAATTTCATCCTGTAATTAAAAATTTTAAAATAGGAGTATTTAAAAATTTAAATTTAATTGATACTAAAATTAATCCTGTAAAATTAATTCAAATTTCTAAAAATATTATACTAACCAATGAGCGACCTCAAATTTCAGAAATAATTAAAAATAGATATGTTACGGGAATTTTTAATGATAACATTGGGGAATTTGGAGGGTTTACTAAAGTTAGAAGAAAATTACTTAAGTCAAGTGTAAATTCATATACAACATCTTTTAAAAAGTTTGAAAAAAAATTAAATGAATAAAATAAAAATTGAAAAATTTACAATAAATCATAATAAAACTATTATTGAGGCATTAAGGAAAATAAATTTTAGCAAACATAAAATTTTATTTGTTTTAAAGAATAAAAAATTTTTTGGAACAATACAGGACTCAGATATAAGAAGAGCTCTTCTAAATGAATTTAATACTAATTTAATAGTTGAAAATTTTTGTAGAAGAGATGCTAAAAAAGTTAATTATCAATCTTTCAAAAAGAGTGATTTTAAAAAAATTTTTAATAAAAAACCACTTATTAAAGCAATACCAGTTATCAAAAAAGATAAGATTATTGATATAGTTTTTAATCAACAAAATATAATAGATAAATCAATTCCAATATTATTTTTTTCAGGTGGAAAAGGTATTAGAATGAAACCATTAACAATTGATACTCCAAAACCATTAGTAATTATAAATGGAAAAAGTATCTTAGAAAATCAAATACATAAATTAAAAAAACAAGGGTTTGATAATTTCTTTATAAGTATAAAATATCTTAAAAAAAAATTCTTAAATTTTAAGAATAACAAAAAATCTTTTAATCTTAAAATACTGAATGAAAAAGAATATCTTGGAACTTGTGCATCATTAATAAATCTCGTTAAAAGAGTAGATTTCGAAAATAGAAGTATTTTAACAATAAATGGTGATATTTTAACAAATTTGAATTTTGAAAATTTGATTAATTTTCATAGATTAAATGATAATGATATTACCGTTTGTATAAAAGAACTGCAGTTAAAAATACCCTATGGAATAATTAAGCAACAAAAAAATAAATTAATTGATGAAAAACCCACTTTCTTTTTAAAATATAATGTAGGTATAAATATTTTTGACATAAAAAGATTAAAAAAATTAAACCTAAATTCAACAAAATTTAAAGGGATGGATGAATTAATTAATTATTTAAAAAAAATGAAATTTAAAATTGGTTTTTTTCCAATTGAGGAAAAATTGTTTCACTTTACCACAAAAGAAGATGTTTTATCTTTCAAAAAAAATGAAAAAAAAGTTTAATAATATTTTAATAAAATACTTAAATGAAATATAAGGTTACATTTCTATTAGATAATTCAAATTTGTGGTTTGAAGATCAATTAAGAAATTTCAATTTTAGATTAGATAATAAATATATTTTTAGAATTTCAAAAAATCCTAATAAAATTAAAAATCAAAATATTGTGTTTCCTATATCCTACACCAAAATATTACCTGAAATTTTTTTAAAAAAAAATGATTTAGTGTTAATTGCTCATCCCAGTAAGCTACCGAAAGATAAAGGATTTGCACCTTTGCAAAACCAAATTTTAAAAAATAAAAAAAAATTTTACATATCCTTAATCAAAGCATCAAAAAAGGTGGACTCAGGTCCAATATGTATTCAAAATTCCTTTTTATTAAAGGGCACAGAATTATATGATGAAATTAGACATATCCAGGGTTTTCAATATTTAAAGATTATAAAAGAGTTTCTAATTAAATATCCCAAAATAAATTTTAAAAAACAATCTGGAAAAGGAAATTTCAATAAAAAAAGACTTCTTAAAGATAGTAAATTAAATATTAATAAAACAATTAAACAACAATTCAATTTATTAAGAATAAATAGCAATGAATTATATCCATCATTTTTTTATTTTAAGGGTAAAAAATATGTAATCAAAATATTTAAAGAATGAAAAATATTTATAAAAATTTGAAATCTTAAAAAATTATTAATTATATCAAATCTTAAAGCTTGAGTATTATTAATTGAGAGTATAGTCCTAATATTTTGTAATTCCTTTTAATATCTTTTAAAAATTTATCTATTCCGTCTATAGGATTATTTCCCTTTTTAAATTCATTACAAAAAAAATCATCAAATATTAAATATCCTTCTCTTTTAAGATATTTCCAACTATTTTTAGCATCAAAATAAACAGATACAGAATCATGAGCGCCATCTATAAAAATAATATCAAACTTTTCTTTTTCAGATAGTTCTCTAAAAAAATCGTTAGATCTTTTTTTTACCTTTTTAAATCTTGACGATAAATCTTTGAGATTATAATCAAAATTTTTTTCAGTTGTTAAAAAATTTTGATTATAATTTTCTTTATTAGGTTCTATAAAAGGATCCACACAATAAAGAAAGCTTCTATCATAGCAACTAAGAAAAAAATTTGAGGATAATCCCTCGTATGAACCAATCTCTAATATTTTTTTTACATTATTTTTATCTTTAATGAAAAAAACTATAAATGGGATATTTTTCAAAAACCAGAAATAATTAAATCTTTTTTTTAAGATTTTTTTTTCAAATTCTTTTTTAATATAAATACACTGATTATGTATTTTTCTTGATAAAAAATTCGTCAGTAATATATAATATATAAAGTATAAGCTCTTAAAATTAGACAATACAAATAATATTTTTTTTAACATGGAATTAAATTAAATGAGTATATCAAAAAATCAAAATATTAAACCAACCCCTTTGATAATAATTACAGGTGGAAGTGGATATATTGGAATTCATCTAACCTATATATTGTTTAAGTTAAAAAATTATAAAATATTAATTCTAGATAAAAAACCTCATAATTTTTTTATTAAGAAAAAAATTGCTTTTTTAAAAGTTGATTTATCCAATAAAAAGAGAGTAGAAAAGATTATAAAAAAATTTAAACCTTTTTTAATAATTCATCTTTCAGGAATGGCACATATTACAGAGTCCTTTAAAAAAGAAAAAATTTACAAAAAAAATAATGAAGCAGTTTCATTTAATTTACTAAATGCAATGAAAAATAATGGATGTAAAAATATTATTTTTTCTAGTTCATGTTTAGTATATGGGAATAAAACAAATCAAAAAGAAAATATCAAAAATGTTAACGGATTATCTCCTTACGCGAAAAATAAAATTTATGTCGAAAAAAAAATAATAAGTTTTTCAAAAAAATATAATTTTAATTATTGTATAATAAGATTTTTTAATGCAGCTGGAGTTTTGGGTGGTTCAGACAGAATAGGATATACAAAAAAATCAGGATTGAGAATAATACCGCTAATTTTAAGGGCTATTTATAGAAATAGAATTTTATATTTAAATGGAAACGATCATAATACTTATGATGGAACATGTATCAGAGATTTTATTCATCCATTAGATATTGCAATATTTATTAAAAAAATTATTAAAAATTTTGAGAAGAGAATATTTAAAGAAATAATAAATTTGGGATCTGGAAATGGGTATTCAATTAATCATTTAATAAATTTATGTTTAAAAAAGTTAAATAAAAAAAAAATCAAAGTTAATATTAAAAAAAGGAGAAAAGGTGATTCACCAATACTTATAGCTAATATCAGCAAAGCAAATAATAAATTTAATTTAAAATTGAGAAATTCTAATATAAATAAGATTATACTTTCTACATATGAGTGGATCAAAAAAAATTAGTGTTGTTATACCAACATTTAATTCATTAAAAAGATTAGACGTAATTTTTAGGTCAATTATTAAACAAAATAATATAAACTTTAAATTTTTTGAATTTATAGTTGTTCAAAACAATGAAAAATATTTTAATGAAATCCATCCTCACTTTTTAAAAAACAAAACAATAAGAGTTAAAATTATAAAAGAAAAAAAGATTGGACTTCATTATGCAAGAAATAGTGGAGTAAAAAAGTCTTCCACAGATAATATTATTTTGATTGATGATGATGTTTCATTATCTAAAAATTATTTAAATAATATGCAAAAGTCTTTAAAAAAGTACAAATTAGTTGGTGGTCCAAATTTGATGAAAACTGAAATAAAAATTCCAAATTGGATTAAAAAAAATTTCATTATAAGAATAAATAACAATGAGTCTTATTGTAAATATTTAAGTTATTTAGATTTTGGAAAAAAAAATAGAGTTATTAATCCAATGTACATTTTTGGTATGAATATGGGATTTAAAAAAAAAATATATTATGATTTAAGAGGATTTAATCCTGATTTAGTTGGATTAGATTACAATTCAAACTTTATAGGTGATGGGGAGTCTGGTTTTCTCCAAAAATGCTTTAAAAAAGGTATTATTTCATTTTACAATTCAAGTTGTAAAGTTTACCACATGATATCAAGTTCTAGGCTTACACTATTATATTTTAAGAAAAGAGCAGTTTACCACGGTAAAGGTGACTCTTTTTCTAAATTAAGAGACAATCCCAATTTTTTATCTGCAGTCGTGACCACTATTAAATTTGCGATAAAATCTTTAATTACAGGATGTAAGATTATATTTTACTCCTCAAAAAAAAAAAAAGATATCGATTTTCATTACAAACTACAGATTAAGTATGAGTATCTTAAATCTTATTTAGAACATCATTTAATGTATATTTTGAATTTGAAAGTAAGAAATTGGATAAACCAAAAAGATTATTTGTAAAATTTTTTGAAATATTAAAAAATCGAGTCTGCTCCACCGTTTATTTTAATACTAGTGCCTGAAACTATTTCAGGATTTGATATACAAAAATAAATATATTTACAAATTTGTTCACTATTAATCATTTTTTTTTCAATTGTTTTTGACAGATAATTTTTGATAAAGGTTTTTTTAAGTTTTTTACTATATAGCCCCCCTATAATGAGACATAGTACTTTAATGTTGGTGTTTGCATAAAATGATGCAAGCGCTTTTGTGAAACCAATTAAGCCTGATTTAGCAACACTATACTCTAGGCTTTTGTAACCCGATCCTTTGCTTATTTTACCATAAATTGTTTGGTCTGGACCCTTTGCTCCATAAATAGATGATAAATTAATTATTAAACCTGAATTTTTTTTTTCAAAATATTTACAACATATTTTTGAAACAAAAAAAGAACCATATAAATCAACTTGAAGAGTTTTTATCCATTTTTTTGAGTCATAATTTGTAAAATTGAATTTTTTTATTTTTGGAATAATTGAAGCTGCGTTTATGAGAACATCAGGCTTATTATTTTTCAAAATTTTGTTTAATTTTAAATTAAGCTGCCTTTCATTTGTAATATCGCACTGAATATTATTTTTGCCTTTTTTTAAGTCAATACCAATTACATTATGATTTTTACTTTCTAAAAATTTTTTGAGAGATTTACCTATTTCACCCTCACTACCAGTGATTACAATTGTTTTACTTTTTTCCATAATACTTTATATACTGATTTTAAGTGAACAAATATATAATAATAACTGCAAGATGTAATTCCTCAAGACTTAAAAATAAAATTTTAGCTAAAATTACTAAGAAATTTTTAGCCATAGATATTATTATTTTAAGAGCGATGAGAATAAATAAACCAATTTGCCTTGCAACATCAACGCATAAAAGTGATGATAAATTGGTAAATTATGTGAAAAAAAATTATAAGATAAAGATTTTTAGAGGAGATCAAAATAATAAAATTTCCAGATGGGTAAAATGTACTAAAAAATTTAAAATCGATTGTGTAGCCTTGGTAGACGGTGATGACTTAGCTTTTGATTTTTTAATATATAAAAAATATTTAAACAAAATCAATAAAGAAAACAATAAGACATTTAAATTTACTGATAAAATAATACCTGGATCTTTCACTTATATTTTTAATTCAAGTGATTTAGATTTATTATATAAAAAATCAAAAAAAATAAAAAAAGTTGATGTTATTGAGTATTTTTTGAAGTACTTGAAAGGGATTAAAGAAATTGAACCACCTAAATTTTTAATTGATAAAAAAATAAGGCTTACATTAGATTATAAAGATGATTTAAAGTTTTTCAGGTCTTTATATAAAAAAGTTAATATTCTGGAAAAAACATCTAATATTGTTAAATTCTTGGAAAAAAATGGTAAAATTAAAAATATCAATTATCATCTGGAAGAAGTTTGGAGAAAAAATCAACTAAAAGAAGTTTATTTACATGAAAAGAAAACAAATTAAAAAAGGTTGGAGATTTAGAAATAACGAAAAAAGATATTTAAAACGTATTTTAGAATCTGATTTTTCTGCAGGATCTGATAATTATATGTCCGAAAAATTTGAGAGCTTATTTGCAAAAAAACATAAACAAAAATTTGCTATATCATCTAATTCTGGAACATCAACATTGCACCAAGCTCTTCATGCTTTTGGAGTAGGGCACGGAGATGAGGTTATCATCCCGTCTTTAACAGTAGGAATGTGCGGCTTTGTAGTTTGGCAGTGTGGTGCTACGCCGGTATTTGCAGATGTGGATAAAAACACTTTTTTAATTGATCCTGAAGATATCAAAAAAAAAATAACTAAAAAAACTAAAGCTATAATGGTTGTTCATCTTTACGGATTAATGTGTGATATGGATAAAATAATTAAAATTGCAAAAAAAAATAATCTTAGAGTATTAGAAGATTGTGCACAATGTTTTTTAGCATATGACGATAAAAAAAGAATTTCTGGAACAATAGGTGATGTCGGAAGCTGGAGCTTTGAAAGCTCAAAACATTTATCCTCTAGCGAAGGAGGAGTATTAACTACAAACAATAAGTCTTTAGCACTAAAGATGAGAAAATTCGGAGGTCTAGGGTTTACTAATATCACTGCTTATTCAGGAAAAGTAAGAATAGATAAAAATAAATTTCAAAATCCAAATTGGAAAAGGCATAACGAGTTTGGTTATAATTATAGAATGTCAGAGTTATGTGCTGCTGTTGCTCTAGCACAAACTGAAAGAGTAGAGTATTTTGTTAAAAAAAGAATAAAAAATGGAAATGCATTTTTAGACATGATCTATAAATCAAAAACAAATTTACTTATACCTCAAAAAATACCGACTGGTTTTATTCACTCATTTTATACTTTTGTGGCTTTATTTAATGGAAAAAGTAAGGGGATTTCTTGGAGTAAATTTAGAAAAAAATTTTTGAGTTATGGTGGGGATGGCATCTATTCTGCATGGCAAACAGTTAACAACGAGCCTTGTTTTTATAATGCAAGAAAAAAAGGTTTATTTTCTGGCTCAATGAAGATATCTCAATCTTATGGGTGGGGAGAAACTCCAGTAGCAATTAAGTTGCAAAAAAATATCATGC
This sequence comes from uncultured Pelagibacteraceae bacterium, assembly GCA_902523615.1. GTDB lineage: Bacteria > Pseudomonadota > Alphaproteobacteria > Pelagibacterales > Pelagibacteraceae > Pelagibacter. The sequence goes on from CABYZW010000010.1 coordinate 8,441, forward strand.
AATTCACCACAAATCAGAAAAATGAAGCAGAAATAAGTAAACAAATAAAAGCATTAAAAAAAACAATAAAATTTTTTGAGAGCTAACAATTTTTTTTTACAGAAATTTTTTTCATAATCTTTTCAATTTGGTACATGGCTTCCTTAAAACCTCTTCCATTATCAAGATGCCCATTCCAAACTTCTGGAACAAAATTTACCTTTAAATTTTTTACTAGGTTAAAAAACATCTTAAAATCAATTTCTCCTTCACCAATCTGTAATCCCTCTTGATATAATTTAGCTGCATCTGAAATATGTAGATATTCTATGTTTTGAAGAATATTTTGAGTAAAATTTTTAAAATTTACCTTTAATAGGTTTGAAGAAAGCTTTGCATGAGAAGTATCATAACAAATATTTATATTAGCTTCTTTACAAAAATTTTTAATTTCTTTTGTATCTGTAAAAATATGTTGAAAAAACTTTCCACCATAATACCAAGGGTAGGGTGGCATATTTTCCAATAACAAATTATAATTTTTTGATTTAATTTTTTTTAAATTTTTAAATAAATTCCTATATTTATTTTCTTTAGAAGAATATATTATTGATTTTTCTGAATGCCCTCCAGGATGTAAAACAACTTTTGGACCTTTAATTTCATCAAAGTAAAAATTATTTTTGATTTTTTCAACTAACTTCCCTAAATTTTCCATCATCTCTAGACTATTATTAATTATTTTTTTGTTATCAGATGTAAAATCAATCAGTTGATCATTAAAATATTCAGGTGCATGAATTACAAGTTCAGATTTATAATCTTTATTTGGTAACTTCGGATTAAGAAGTTCTCGCCAAGTGAGGTGAATTTCTATGAGATCTGAAGAGTCATCAATAAATTGCTCATAATCACCCAATCTTCCTATAAGTCCCCATTTTTTATTATAAATTTTTATCTTTTTTCTATTAAATTTTTTTCTTAAATTTGAATTAAAATGTTCGTTTGATAAATAATCATTCTTTTTTACATCTTTAATTAATTTTTTTTTACCTTTATAAAAATCTAACCCTGAAATACCTTTTCCTGGGGAAACAAATCTGATGTCTTGAAAGTTAATTATATTATTTTTTTTAAAATTTTTTTTATAAATCGCTGATTTACCAAGAATTTTTCTGTTAAAATTCGAGTTTAAAGAGACAAATTTTATAGGTTTTCCGATCGAACTAAAACCTTTTAGCAGATTAAAATTTTTTAAGAATATATCTAAACCGAATTTTCTATATTTCATTTTTTCAAGAATAAAATTTGATTTTAATATTAACTCTTTAAACTCTTTTTTAGTCAATGAGGAATTATGATCTGGACCATCTGACTCTTTATTAAGAGTTAAATGTCTCTCAATTATTGTTGCGCCAAAATAAATTGATATTAATGATGGAATAAAACCCCTTTCATGCCCAGAATAACCAATTCTATATTTAGGAAACTTTTTCAAAAGTACTTTTATATACTTAAGATTAATTTCATCATCATTGGGAGGATATGAGCTTACACAATGGAAAATATTAATTGGTACTTTATGTAAATTATATTTATTTAAAATATGTTTTATTGAATTAATTTCATTTTCCTCTGACATTCCTGTTGAGATAAATAAAGGTTTTTTTATTTTCAAAGCTTCCGAAATTAATTGAATATTATCAAAATCAGGTGAACCAATTTTTATTGCATCTACCTCCTTTCTTTTACATAAATTTAAGCTTTTTGTATCAAAGGGTGTAACCATTACTTTTAAATCTACTTTTTTTGAATATTTAAATAATTTAATATAATTTAATTTTGTTAAATTAGACTTTTTTAATTCATTATATATATATTGATTTGCATTTTCCGAGTTAGATGGGTTTCTTAAAAATTCAGGATGATATATTTCATTAATATCTCTGACTTGAAATTTTACATAGTTACAATTAATATGTTTTGATTGATTAATAAGCTTTTTTGCAAGAGCAAAAGATCCATTGTGATTTATTCCGATTTCTGAAATAAACTCAATTTTATTATGAAATTTTTTCATTAATCAGCTTTGCGATAAATTTCTCACCAGTATATTTTGGTTTCCAATTAGCAATTTTTTTCAATTTTGACGTATCACCGATTTTAATATCGTTTTTTCTATCATATTTTTTATATTCAATTTTTCTTTTGTCTATTTTAAATTTTTTAAAAATTTTTTCTGCTAATTGCTTTACTGAAAAAATATTTCCGCCTGAGATAATGAAGTCAGTAGCTTTTTTTAAATTCATGACTTTGTAAATTGCCTCTATAGCATCTTCTGCGTGAGCAAAATCTCTTATAGGATAAGGTGTTTCTAAAACAAGCTTCTTAATTAATCCTTTTTTAATTTTTCTAGCGTGATTAATAATTTTTGAACTTAAAAATTTTTCACTCCGCATTTCTGACTCATGATTAAACAAAATACCATTAACTAAGAAAAGTTTATATTTTTCCCTGTAGACTTTCAAAGTTAAATGTGCAGTTAATTTGAAACAACCATAAGGATTATTTGGTGAATAAGATGTGCTTTCGTTGAGTTTTTTTTTAGATACTCCAAAAATTTCTGAAGTAGATGCATGAAAATATCTTATTTTTTTATTTGTCTCTAATATTGCATTTATAAAATTAAGATTTATTCTTGTTATAGAATTCTGATCTCTCAAAGGATTCGTCCATGAAGTTTTAGGATTGCTTTCGCCGGCAAAATTGAAGATTATTTTAGGCTTAAATTTTTTTAGTATTCTAATTAAGTCTATTTTATTATACTTGGTCTTGATTATCTTTTTTGCAAAATTTGAAATTCTTTTTTTTCTTGAAAGACCTATTATTTTATATCCTTTTTTACTCAGTTTTTTTGATAATATACCACCATCCTGACCACTAATCCCTGCTATTAAAATTGTTTCGCTCATCAATAATAAGGTATTAGTGTATTATAATATAAAAATCCACAGTTATATAAAAACAATTTTTTAAAAATAAAACTTATATTATCTAAAAAATTAATTAAATTTTAATAAATTTTAGATTATTTAAATTAAAATTAATTTGTGCCTTGGTTATGATGGTAAAAGTTACTTCATTATATTCTTTCACAATGCTTAAAAAAGTTTTTAAATAATTTTCTCTTTCTGAAAAAAGTCTATTTTTTTCTTTTACATCCATTTCGTGTAAGAGATCAGAGTAATAATAGTCTGAGTAATAAAAATCCATGCCATAAATGTTAATATTTTTGGGTTTTTTTGTGCAGGCCAAAAATAATGCAAATAAACCTGTATTCCAATGGTGTCCCGTCTTCATTAGGATTGACTCGAATTTATCACTGAAATTTGAGTCTATATATTTTACATTTTTCGATATTGAATCTAGTCTAAAATTTGTTCTTTTCATCTTATTATCTAAATTTGGATTTTTTGAAAAAATCCTACTAATATAAACTTCATCCAAATTTATAGACTTTAAATCGGATAAGTAAGGAATAGGTTCAGCATTATTAGACATAATGGTAATTGGTACTTTATTTAAAAATGGCAAAAGTTTACTTTTTGAAATATCGTCTTTCTCAAAATTAGCCAAAATTATTAAATCAGGATTAATTTGTTCTAATTTGTGGTGGTATTCATTTAGGCTTTCACCTCTACACAAAACGTGGATATTATTTATATTTGAGGATTTTTTAAATGTTAAAAATGGTCTTTTGTAAATATAACATAAATTATAGTATATTTTACAGGCTAAATATTTTAATACATTTATCATAATTTAAAGACAAAATTATATAATGATCAAACTTTATAAGCAAATTTTCAGTATCCTCAATGATGAATTAAAAAAGAAAGTAATAAATCTTCAACTTATAAATATTTTCCAAGCTATTATAGAAACTATAGCGCTAGGATTGATAGCTGTACTAGTTTCTATAATTAATGACCCATTAATAATAAATAAACAAATTATATTAAAGCCTTACTTCGAAGAATATTTTAAAAGTGATATAAATTTATTTTTGATTTATTATTGTTCATTACTTTTTATAATAATTTTCTTTAGCTTCTTTTTATCAATTTTTGTTAATACAAAAATGCTGAGAGTTGGACATGAAATTAATGCACTTTTAGAAAATAAGGCATTTAATTATTATTTAAATAAACCTTGGATATTCCATGTAAATACAAGTTATGCAGATATAGTAAGAAAAATAAGCCACGATATTGCAATCATTGGAGCAAAATTAATAATACCCTCATTAAACATTTCACACAAAATAATTTTAATAATTGCTATTTCATTTATGATGTTTTTATATAATCCATATATCGCTTTATTTGGAATTATAATTTTTTCGTTAGTTTATTTTTTTATAATTTTAAATGTTAAAAGAACAATAAAATACCAAACAACATTAGAGTCTTTTTTATACAAAGAAAAAAATGAAACCGTTTTTAATACATTTCAAGGCGTGAAAGAAGTCATACTTTATAACCTAAAAAATTTTTTTAAAACAAATTTTAATTCTATCACTTACGCCCACATAGATCCTGCAGTTAAATTAGGATTAATCGTCCAAATACCAAGGTTGGTTGTAGAAGGTATTTCTTATTCTATAATAATTATGTTTATATTATTCGCACTATTATTGAACTTTGGAATGGACTCGATTTTGCCTACAATAGCTTTATATGCTTTCGCAGGATTAAAATTGCTACCTGCATTTCAACAAATCTATATGGCTGTAGTAAATATAAGAAATGGAAAAGTGCTTTTTGATAGGTATAAAGATAAGTTAGCAGTAAAAATTAACGACAACTTTCAAACAAAAAATAAAAAAACTCTTGAATTTTTAAAATCCTTTTCGTTAGAAAAAATAAAATTTAAATACAATAAGAACAAAAAAACCAATCAACTTTCAATCAAAAAATTAGAAATTAAAAAAAATTCTATAATAGGAATAGCGGGTACAACTGGTTCAGGTAAAAGCACATTAATTGATATTTTTACTACATTAATTCTACCAGATAGTGGAAAAATTTATGTAGATAAAAAAAGATTAGATAAAAAAATGTTTAAATTGTGGATGAACAATTTTGCCATTGTTCCTCAGAGTCCCTTTTTTTCAAATCTAAGTATCTTAGAAAACGTTGCCTTTGGACTTAATAAAAAAGACGTAAAATTGAATAAAGTTATGGATTGCATAAAAATGGCAAATTTATCAAAGAGGATAAATAGTTTTTCTCAAGGAATTTACACAAAAATAGGAGACAGAGGCTTAAGGCTTTCAGGAGGTGAACGTCAAAGATTAGCTATTGCAAGAGCACTGTACAGTGAAAAAAAAATTATTATTTTTGATGAAGCAACTAGCGCCGTTGATAGTGAAACGGAAAAAGAAATAGTTAAATCAATTACAAATTTAAAAAAACAAAAAACGATGATTATTATAGCTCACAGAATTAATACCCTAAAAATTTGCGATAAAATTTATTTAATGAAAAACGGGAGAATATTTGGAAGCGGATCATATAATAATTTATTAAAAAAGAATTCGTACTTTAAAAAATTAAATGGATGATAAAAAAAAAATATTTTATTATGTAAATGTTTTACCAAATCAAGGTGGACAATGGTATTATGCTATTAATCAGCTTGATTACTTAAAAAAAGAACTAAAAAATAAATATAATATTAAAGTATTTGTTTCAAATAAGAAAGTTCAAAATGCTCTTAGAGAAAATGAAATAAATTCTGAGCTGATCAATATTTCTCTATTAGAAAAAATAATTTTAAAATTTGATAAGTCAGTCCCTTTTTTAAATAAAATTTTTAATATTCAATCAAAATTTGAAAAAAAATTATTATCAATGAACTGTTCTCTTTTATATATTCCTCATTTATTTTTTTTGAATTGTCTAATTAAAAAAATTCCAACTGTTGTTTCTATACTAGACTTATGCCATTTGGATTACCCCTATCTCGAAGAATTTTCAGATAATAACGATATTTCACAAAGAGAATTTTATTTAAATAATTATACAAATAAAACTTTTCTGATAATAGCGGAGTCTGAAGATACAAAAAAAAAATTAATCGAAAAATATAAAATAGAAAATGAAAAAATTTTAATTAAATATTTTGATATTTCAAAAAATCTTGAAATAAAAAAAAGTGAAGAAATTGATATTTTAAAAAATAAAAAATTTATTTTTTATCCATCCAATTTTTTAAGTCACAAAAATCATAAATTAATTATAGATGCGCAGGATTATCTTTTAAAAAAAGATTTTATATACGTCTTCTGTGGCAATGATAGAGGATATCTTGATAGATTAAAAATAATGATTAAAAAAAAGAATTTAAGTAATCACTTTTTAATTTTTAAAAGTTTAGACTTAGAAAAGATGAATTATTTATATAAAAATTGTGATGCTATAATTTACCCAAGCCTGTTTGGGCCTGCAAATATTCCTTTATTTGAGGCATGGTATTTGAGAAAACCTATATTATACCCAAAACAATTTAATAATTTTTCTAAGAATGGTGCAATCTTGTTTGATAATACTGATCCTAAAAGTTTGGCTGAATCCATAAATCAAATAAAAGAGTCTGATAAGAACAAAAAAATTATTGAGGATGGATATAAAAATTATTTGAATTATAGAAATTTAGACCAGAAATTTATGAGAGATTTTATTATCAAACTTAATAATATCTAATTTTTCGATTTTAATAAATATTTTGAAAGTCTTAAACTTAAAGTCATTATTGTCCACGTTGGATTTGTAAATCCGTTTTCTGGAAAAACATTTGAACCTAGTGTGAAAACATTTTTGTAACCATTTAATTTAAGATTTTTATCAACACCAATAATTTTTTTTTTATGAGTAATTGGAGTAGAACAGCTTGGATGTTGTCCAACATAAACATTTTCAAAAGATTTTGAAAAATTGAAATTTGAATTTAATTTAAGTTTTTTTAAAGATTTTTTTATAATAAGATAATAATTCTTTTTATCTTTTTTCAACACTTTCCAATTTATATTAATCTTCCTAAGACCAAACTTATCTAATTTTTTATTTAAATTAATTACTCCAGAATTTTTATTTTGAGAAAATGAAAATTCAAGACAATATTTTCTATTTAAGGTAATCCTTTTACAAAAATTAATTACTTTATAAAATAAGTGATATATTCTCATTAAAAAAATATACAAAGGACTCATAAAATTATGTTTAGAATGATGAATTTTTTTTAAAAGATTTCTGACAAAATCTTCAGGAGAAAAAATTGCTATTTGAAAAACTCCAAACGTTCTTTCACTTTTTTCATATATGTTTTTTTCGATACTTTTATTAGTAAGGTAGTATTTCTTATAATCATTGAACTTTTCTAATTCCACATTTTTAAAATCGCCAATTTTAATATGAGGATGGTCAGCGAAATTTATTTTATTTTTATTAAAACTATTAAAAAGATTTAAAATTAAATGAGAATTGCCCAGACCACCTGCTGTTAAAATTATAGATTTTTTAAGTAAAAGTGTTTGTACTTTTTTTTTACTGTCAACAATATCTATTTTTTTTACTACACCTTTTCTTGTTGTATAGATTTTTTTTGGGCAACTATCTTTTATAATGTCAATATTCTTATTATTTTTGATATCAAAATAATTAAAAACATTATTAAAGTTAAATCTCATTGATTGAGAAACATTTAAACTAGATTTTGAAAAGCACTTAATTAAATTTTTAGGGACACCCAACTTCTTTTGAAGTTTTAGGTTAAACCTGTTAATTTCTTCATAAGAAAATTTCCATTTTTTTTTACTAAATTCATCAGGTGATAACAGGAATATTTTGTTGTGCCATAATTCCGAATTTCCTCCCAACTTATTACTAAAGAGAGGTAAGTAATCAAAGCTTGAATCTTCAACATATGGATTTAAGGTAGTCTTTTTGTCGTCCGAGCGATCCAATAAACATATTTTGTACTTTTTTTTTGATAGTAGCCACGCAATTAAAGAACCTGCAGGACCACTTCCAATAATTATAAAATCATAAAATTTCATAAGTCAATTGTGTAAATTTTTTCTTTATTAATCCTATATTATTTAAAATAATATATCATTTAAAACATTATCAAGATTAGTTATTATGATACACGTAAGAATAAAATTTTTATAAAATTAAAATGCTTGAGACCATAAAAAATAATAAAATTATATACGCAATTATAATTAGATCAAACTATAATAAAGAAGGACCAAATTTTTTCACTGACGATAAGGATAGATTACAAATAGGCAGCTTAATTTATAAAAAAGGTAAATTAATAGAACCTCACTATCATAGAGATATTAAAAGATTCAGTGATAAATCTGCAGAAGTTTTATTTATAAAAAAAGGCAAAATTAAAGTTAAATTTTATTGCAACAAAACATATAAGTTCCTCGAAGAAAAAATTTTAAATTCAAATGATACAATTTTACTTCAAGATGGTGCTCATGGATTTGAAGTAGTAGAGGATGTTGAGATGATAGAAGCTAAACTTGGGCCTTATTATCAAGATGATTTAATTCGAATTAAGAAGAATAAATAATGATCCCAGTGAATTCAATTTCCTTAAATGGAAAAGAAAAAAAATATCTTAATCAATGTATTAATAGTAACTGGATATCGGCAGGTGGAAAATTTAATGATTTATTCGAAGATAAGATCAGAAATTTAATAAAAAAAAAATTCTGTATCTCGGTGACAAGTGGCACAACTGCTTTAGAAACTGCCATTCAATCTCTTAATTTAAAAAAAGGAGATGAAGTTATTTTGCCTAGTTTTACAATTATTTCTTGTTTTAATGCTATAGTAAAAAATGGCCTTACACCTGTTCCTGTAGATTGTAATTTTGATGATTGGAACATAAATATTTCTGAAGTAAAAAAAAAGATTACTAAAAAAACTAAAGCTATAATTGTTGTCCATATATATGGTTTGGCATCAGATATAAAAAAAATAATCACTTTAAAAAAAAAACATAATTTTAAAATTATTGAAGACGCAGCAGAAGTAATGGGTCTTAAATATTTTGATAATAAATATTGTGGATATTACGGAGATATAACAACTTTTAGTTTTTATGCCAATAAACATATCACAACAGGTGAGGGTGGCATGGTTTTAACTAACGACAAGAAAATATTCAATAGGTGTAAAAGCATAATAAACTTATTTTTTAAACAACCAAGATTTATTCACGACGAAATTGGATCAAATTTTAGATTTACCAATTTACAAGCAGCTGTTGGTTTAGCTCAGTTTGAAAATTTGAAAAAAATAATAAAAAAAAAAAGACTAATAGGTAAAATTTATCAAAAGGGACTGGAAAGTATAAAGAATATTTATTTACCTCTAAAAAAAAATAATTTTTCAAAAAATATTTATTGGGTTTTTGGTTTAGTTTTAAAAACTCGAAATAGAAAAAAAAGGGAGGATATTTGCAAAAAATTACTCAAAAAAGGAATAGAGACGAGACCTTTTTTTTGGCCCATACATAAGCAGCCAGTTTTTAAACCTTACCAAAAAAAAGAAAAGTTACATTTAAAGAATAGTGAATATATTGCAAAAAATGGTTTTTATTTACCATCTGGAACCGCCCTTAAACTAAAACAGATTAAGTATATAATTCAAGAAGTAAAAAAAATAATGAAATGAACTTTGAGAAATATGCAAATTATTATGATCTTTTCTATAAAAAAAAAGATTATAAAGGTGAAATAAAAAGAATTCATAAGTTAGTAAATTTTAAGAAAAAAGATAAAGTTTTAGAAATTGGATGTGGTACTGGGAAGCATACTTTTGAACTTATTAAATATGTAGATGAGATAGATGCAATAGATAAAAGTAAAAAAATGCTTAGTCAGGCTAAAAAAATAAGAAAAAAAATAAGAAATAAAAAAAAAATAAATTTTTATAATAAAGAAGCAATAAAATTAGGTAGTAAAAAATATGATAAAATCCTTTTAATTTTTCATGTTTTTAGTTATTTCATAGATAATAATTATATAGTTAAAACATTCAAAAAATTTCATAAAATCTTAAATTCTGGTGGATTAGTGATTTTTGATTATTGGAACTCAGATTATACAAAAAAATTTAAATTAAAAGATAGTTCAAGGGAAATTTTTTTAAATGAAAATAAGATTAAAAGATCTGGAAAAATAGAAATTAGAAAAAAAAATATTTTTAAAATCGAATACTCTTTTAAGATTGGAAGAAATAAAAAAACAACAAATTTTTTCAAAGAGACACATATAATGAGATCCTTCAAAAAAAAAGATATTATGGTACTGTCTAAAAATCTGTTCTCAATAAAAAAATTGATTAAATTAGACAATTTAAAAAAATTATCTTCCAAGGATTTTTCTGCTTGTATGGTTTTAAAAAAGATAGATTAAAGATTTTTGTATTATAATAAATTAATGCTTATTAAATAAGAATTTTCTAAAATTCTTTATGACCTTATATACGTAAATGCTATAAACAAATAATTTATTTTGTTTATTATTTATTCTTATTTTATTTAAATCTTTTAAATGGTCTCGATATTTAATCTTTGAAGAAAATCCTCCTGGTCGAAAGAATCCAAAATATTCATTCTTTTTTGATGATATTCCCCTATATTTTTTTGAAAAAATTATCCTTAAATAGTGATCTAGATCTGCACTAAGAAATTTTGAATTAAATAGACCGATTTCTTCAAAAATTTTTTTTTTATAAAAAGTTCCAACAGAATGAGTTGTATAAAAACCAAAAGAATACTTTGCTTTGTTGGGATAAAAGCCGTGTTTTAGAACATTTTTATAAACTGTGCCAAAAATAATATCTAAATTTCTTTTTTTTAAGTATTTTACTGCGTGATCAACTGCTTTTTTATCGTAAATATCATCGGCGTTTATGAAAGCTACTATTGAACCTTGGGCTAGTTTAATACCACTATTCATTGCTTCCCATAAATTTTGATCCAACTGTCTTTTATAAAATGATATATACCTTTTATATTTGTTAATAATTTGCCGGCTGTTATCAGTTGAATTTCCATCAATAATTATGTACTCGATATTCTCATAGCTCTGATTAATTACACTCTTAATAGTTTTATCTAAATACTTTTGACCATTTTTAACAATAGTTATAATTGAAACTAAAGGGCGACTATAACTATTTTTGACTAATCTTTTGTTAATCATTTTAGGAGTCTCTCTTTTTCGCAAAATTTAACAATAAAAGAAAAATTGAGCCAAAAAATTGCTGCACCAAAAGTAGTGAAAAAACTTCCTGAAGGTATTAAAGGAAGTAAACTAGTAATAACAAAAGTTAAACCAGATAAGAGATATATATTCCTACTTTTAAAATATGTAATCAATCCTTTTAAAATTGAAAACAAAAAAAAGAAAATGAATATAAAATAACCAAATAGGCCAGTTTCAGATAAAATTTCGAAATGTACTTGATGTGGATGGGTAGCCCAATTATCTCTCTTATAAATATTATTTTTATTATCTCTATATATTTCTTTTTTACTTTCATATCTGAATTCTTTTAGTCCAATACCAAATATTTTATTATTTTTGAATATTTTATAGGCAGTATCGTAATGAGCACCATAATGACTTGTTTTAATATAATTAACTAAACCCATTTCATTAATCGGAATAAATATTTGATTAATCCTAATTTTAATCTGTTTATTAGTCGATCCAATTATTAGGAAGATAATTGATAGAAAAGATACTATTAATATTTTTGGTTTAAAGTCTTTTGAAAACAAAATAAATATAATAAATCCAATTAAGATTTTTAAAAAATTAGCTCTTTCACCAATTATAAATGCTGCACTAAAAAACGCCAAAATAAAAAAAATATTATAAATAGTAAGTTTTTTTTTAATCAAAAAATAGGAAACTATTATAAATATAAATCCATTATAAAAATTTCCAATTTTAAGTTCATCTCCTAAAAAACTAGATATTCTTCCAGGCATATAGCTTGTATTACCAAATAAATTGAAACCAAATATAAATTCAAAATATATATCAATTGTAACTACGACAAAGATGATTGACCAAATTTTTATAATATCATTAAAGTATACATCTGATTTTAAACTTAGATAATATTTAATAGCAAATACAAAAATAAAAAATCTTAAAAAGCCAATTTGTCTTTCAAAAGAAAATCTATCCCCAGTATTCAAAAAAATATTAATTATTAAGCTGAAAAAGAATAACGACAAAAAAATAAAAAATAAATTTTTAAAGTCAGAAAACTTTTTTGTTTTAAAAAGTTCTAATAAAAAAATAATATCTAATAAAATGATAAATGAGTTTATAACTAATGATCCTGTTAGCAAGAAAAAGGGAAAAAAAGCTATTATAAAAATTGGGATAGAGTGGATTTTTCTCTCTTTTACTAATAATAAAAAATTCGTTGGCATTATTTCCTAAAAAATAATTTAATCATGCATGTTAAAATTAACCATCCATCTTTAAAAGCATTTACCTTTTTAATTCCACCAATTCTCGGTCTCTCATATGATGGAATATCATTTATTTTATATTTTTCTATTACAGCCTTAATAGGTAACTCAACACAAAACCTAAAGTCTGTTTCTTTGATATCTAGCTTTTTAAATGTACTAGTTTTTCCAATAACAAAAGTATATAAAATGTCTGAAATTGGCAATTTAAAAAAAATTTTACCAATCGAACTAAAAATTTTATTTCCTAGCAAAGTTACAAAAGTGTCATCATCACTTCCACCATGTTCCAAATATCTTGAGGCGAATAAAAAATCTACTTTATCGTTTTCAAGTTTATTTAACATTATTACTAATTCGTTTGGATCAAAAGATCCATCAGCATTAAATATGCAAAAATAGTCGTTTTTATCACTTTCTATCCCCTCAAATATTGCAGCTCCATATCCTTTTTTATTTTGATAAAATAATTCAACTTGATAATTTTTAATTGCTTCAATTGTGTCTTTGTCGTCTTCTGCTAGACAAACTTTTATCTTACAATTTAAATTTAATTTTTTAATCTCATCTAATACATGGGGCAGGGACTCTTTTTCATTTTTAGCTGGTATGATTAGTGTAAGATTTTCCATAATAAATTCTTCAATATAAGATTTTAGGTTTAAAAGGAAGATATTTTAATATAATAAGTGATAACATTCATTAATGAAAATTCTAATTACAGGTTGTTGTGGATTTATAGGATTTAGTTTAGCTAAAAAATTGTTACTAAATAAAAAAAATATAATAATTGGTATAGATTGTTTAGATCGTTATTACGATGTTTCATTAAAAAAAAACAGACTTAAAAGTTTAATTAAAAATGACAATTTCAAATTTTTTAAGTTTAACCTCAAAGATAAAAAAAAAATTGATAGAGTATTTGACGCTCAAAAAATAAATATTGTTTTTCATTTTGCCGCTCAAGCTGGAGTTAGATTTTCATTCTCAAATCCATTCAAGTATATTGATGATAATTTTTTAAGTTTTATGAATATTTTGGAAAATATTAAAAAAAATAGAATTAAAAAATTTTTTTTTGCCTCCTCAAGCTCTGTTTATGGCGATACAAAAAAAATACCTTCAAAAGAACACGACAATCTTAATGAAAAAAATTTATACGCCCTCTCAAAAACTTTTAACGAAAAAATAAGCCAAGTATATTCTGAAAAATATGATCTTAATATTTGTGGTTTAAGGTTTTTCACGGTTTATGGTGAATGGGGCAGGCCTGACATGTTTATGATGAAATATATAAATGCCTCAATAAAAAAAAATTTTTTCTATCTTTATAATTATGGAAAACATAAAAGAGATTTTACGTATATAGATGACGTTACTTTTTTTATGGAGAAAATAATAAACAATAAAAGATTAAAAAAATTCTCTATAATAAATATTTCATCATCGAGACCGTATAGTTTATATAAAGTAATGAATGAGATAAATTTATATTTTAAAGCTCCAAAAATTATAAAAAAAAAAAGGGATAGTGCAGACGTTTTAAACACCCATGGATCTAACAGAAAGTTAATAGATATTTCAGGAAAATACAAATTTACGAGTTTACAAATTGGAGTTAGAAATTTGTGCAGATGGTATAAACATTACTATAAATTAAATAGAAATAGAATTTGACTAAAAGTAAAAAAATTTTTTATTGGTCACCACATATTAATAATCATATAGCGACTGTTAAAGCAGTAAAGAACTCGATTTGTAGTATTAAAAAATTTGGTAATTCCAAATATGAACCCATTATTATTAATGTATTTGGAGAGTGGAACGAACATAAAGAAAATTTAGATAATATGGATATCAAATATATTGATTTAATAAACTTAAATATAAAATTACCAATTAGTGGAATTTTTAAAAGTAGACTTTTTTATATTTTAATAAGTATTTTTGCTTTTCCAAAATTATTCTTTGTTTTGAAAAGATTTCAGCCAGATTATGTAATTGCACATTTAATTGTAACACCAATATTAATTATTAGCCATTTTTTCAATAAAGATAATGTCAAGTTTATTTTAAGAATTTCTGGATTACCCAGTTTAAATTTATGGCGTAAAAATATTTGGAAATTTTTTGGAAAAAAGCTTCATTCAATTACATGCCCTACTAAAGCTACCAAAGAACTTTTATCTAATTCAAAGGTTTTTGATGAAAATAAAATTTTTTTACTTGAAGATCCTATTTTTAAAATGAGTGAAATACGTAGAGCAAAAAAAAAAAATTTTTATAGTAAAAAAGAAAAAAATAAACTTATTTCTGTCGGACGCCTTACTTATCAAAAAAACTTTGAGTTAATGATAAAAGGATTTTCTAGAATAAAAAAATATTATCCAGATTATAGACTTACCATAGTAGGTTCAGGTGAAAAAAAACATGAACTAAAAAAATTATTAGATAATCTATCAATTTCTAATCAAATATTGATCAAACCTTTTTCACCAAATATTTATGACTTTTATCTTAAATCTGAAATTTTTATATCCACAGCTCTTTGGGAAGATCCTGGATTTACCATTTTGGAAGCTGCAATGTTTAATTTAACAATTTTAACCAGTAATTGTCCAAACGGTCCAAGAGAATTCTTAAATGAGAATAAAAGAGGTCATGGCTTCATAAATGGAAATTCAGATGATTTTGAAAAAAATTTAAAACATATTCTATCTAATGACTTTAATTACGAAGATAATTTTAAAAAAAAAACTTTGGCTAAAAAATATTGTAGACGTTTCACTATTTTTAATCATTTTACTAAATTTGAAAAAATTTTAAATTAGAAGATACTTTGAACATATTTCAGGTATTCATTCAAATTTCTTTGATGATTAAATTTTTTTAAATTTTTGAAACATTGAGTAGTTTTAAATTTATAATTTTTTTTTTTATTTTTTAAGATAAGTTTCGCTAGATTTTTATAATCACCAACTTTATATAAATCACCAAATTTTCCATTGTTTAGTATTTCTCTAGGACCTGTTGGACATTTAGTCGAAATAATAAATATTTTTAAAGCAGCTGCTTCCAATAAAACATTAGGAAGCCCTTCAAATTTTGAGGAGAGAATAAAAATGTCTGATTGTTTTAAATATGGGTATGGATTTTTTTTAAAAGGAAGGATTTTTACATATTCATCTAAAGAATTTTCACTTATATATTTTTTGAGAATATTGTTCAAAGATCCTTGTCCAATTATTACTAATTGAAAATTTTTAAATTTATATTTTTCTTTGATTAATTTTATCGATTTAAGAATTGTTATTTGATCTTTTTGATCAACAAGCCTACCAATATTAATTAGCCTGAGATTATTTTTTTTTCTAAAAATAGTTTGTATTTTTTTTTTTGATTGTTTATTAATGTGTTTTATATCAACTGGATTATAAATACGTTTACAATTAGTCTTAAATTTTTTATCAAATTCTTTTTTAAAATCATCACTATTTACAATTATACCATCAGACATTTGAATAATTTTTCTGAAGATTTTGATTTTTATCTTATTAAAGGTCCAGCCTGAGGGTGATGAATTGGCTCTTACAATAATTTTTTTATTTAATAATTTTGCTATAATTATTGCGTAAATATTTGCCTGAAAAGAAAATACAATACAATTTGATTTATTGAATATTAAAAAAAAAAATAATTTAATTAAACACAAAATATATTTAATATTTCTATATCCTAAATTTTCTACGTTTAAAAAAGGAGAAATTATTTTGGTATTAAAAAATTTTGCTTTGTATTTTTCTCCTGAGGTTAATAAGACAACTTCTTTAAAATGCTTGGATAAATAATTAGTTATTGAAAACAAATTTTTTTCAACACCACCACCCTCAATAGATGGTATAAAAATGACGATTTTTTTACTTATCATTAAATAATTTACATAACAAAAAATTTTAAAAAGAGCTATAAATTAAGATAAAATGAATTTAGTAAGTGTAATCATTCCTTTTTACAAAAAACATCAATTTTTAAAAAGAGCAATAGAATCAGTATTAAATCAAACATACCAAAAATTTGAAATTATAATTATACATGATGATCCTGAGGATAATAATTTTGAATTAATAGAAGAAATTAAAAAAAAGGATCGGAGAATACTGATTTCAAGAAATAAAAAAAATATTGGTGCAGGATTAAGTAGAAATGTAGGAATAGATATGTCCTCAGGAAAATATATTGCCTTTTTGGATGCAGACGATATTTGGTATAAAGACAAATTATCTAATCAAATAAAATTTATGGAAAAAAATAATTTTGAATTTTCACATACATCTTATGAAATTATTGACTTATTTGAAAAAAAAATTTCAAATCGTATAGCTCCCCCTAAGTTAGATTATAATCAACTCGTTAAATCTTGCGATATTGGTTTGTCATCTGTTATTTTAGAAAAAAGAATCTTAAAAAATTTTAGATTTCCTTCTTTAAAAACT
Organism: uncultured Pelagibacteraceae bacterium; assembly: GCA_902523615.1. Taxonomy (GTDB): domain Bacteria; phylum Pseudomonadota; class Alphaproteobacteria; order Pelagibacterales; family Pelagibacteraceae; genus Pelagibacter. Next base: position 25,495 of record CABYZW010000010.1, read on the forward strand.
AAAGAGGACTTTGTTTTATGGCTATTGTTGGCTAGATCTGGAATAAGGATCTATTCTCTACCTCAAATATTAATGAAATGGAGAAAAACAAGAAATTCTTTATCAGATAACGTTTATCAGAAAATCTCTGACGGATATAAAGTTTATAAATATCATTTAAATTTTAATTTTTTACTCTCTCTTAAATGCTTATTTGTTTTATCAGTTAACTTTTTATTTAAAAAAATTTTTTCATGAGCTACTTTGTAATTTTTGCAATTATTCCAATAACAATATTTTTGAGTCACTTTTTCATACAAAAAAAAATATTATTAAATTATACTGGGAATAAACATCAAAAGTTTTCATCTAAAAAAAAAGTTCCATTAATTGGGGGTTTTTTCATTCTCTTTTTTATTCTTACAGTAGATATAAGTTCTTATTTAAAAATTTTTTCTTTACTGATATTTTTAACAGGTCTTTTTTCAGATTTAAATTTTTTGAGGTCTCCAAAAAAAAGAATAGTTTTACAAATAATTTTTGCTTTTACTTTTTTGTTTTTAACAGAACTCAAGATAGAAAATTTAAGAATTAATTTTTTAGAGCAAATTTTACAATATAATTTATTGAATTATCTTTTTTTAACTTTTTGTATAATTGTTGCTATGAACGGCACAAATTTTATTGATGGTGTAAATTCAAATGTTCTAATTTATTATTTATTAATATTTTCTTTAATTATTTTTTTTAACAATGAATATAATTTAATTCTTGAAAAATCAGTTATAAAGAATCTAATTCTTCTTTTAATTATTTTGATTATTTTGAATTTTAATTTTAAACTTTTTATTGGAGATAGTGGAAGTTACTTAATTAGTTTTTTTTCTTCTATTTTCCTAATTAATTTTTATTTATTAAATCAATCAATTTCCCCCTTTTTAATAGTTTTGATTTTATGGTACCCATGTTTTGAAAATTTATTTTCTATAATCAGAAAATTTAACATAGGTTTATCCCCTATAAAACCTGATGTTAATCATTTTCATCATTTGCTATTAAAATTCTTAAAAAACAATCTTAAGATTAAATATTCAAATAATTTATCGAGCTTGCTAATCAATCTTTATAACTTGATAATTTTATCTTTTGGTTTTTTGAATATTGAAAACACACAATTTCAAATTTTTTTAATTATGGTAAATGTGATTTTTTATTGTTTTATATACTTAAGATTGTATAAATTGAGTGAGAGATCTTAACCTTTTTAGAGAAGTTCTTTAATGTTTATCAATTTTTTATATTTTTTATTTATTAGTTTATCTTGTGTAGGTTATGGGGCTTTTATACAAAATAAAACAAATATAAAATCTAAAGAATTTAATAACTTAGGGACTTTTGGAATAACTGGTATTTTTTTACTAAATATCATTATATATACTTTAAGCTTTATTGATAAGATTAATCCATTATTAAATTTATTATTACTAGTTGGTGGAATTTTCTTTTTCTTTTTTTATTTTTTAAAAATTTCGAAAAAAAAAACTTATCTTTATATATTAATTTTTATATTAATTTATCTTGGTATTTTAATCGGGAAACCCCATGACGATTTTCATTATTATCATTTTCCTTATATACATTATTTACTTAATTCAGATTTTATCTATGGGGTAGGTCATTTAAATCATGGTTTTAGAACTTCATCTTCAATTTTTTATATAAATGCACTTTTTTTCAATCCATTGACAGGATATGGAACTTTTCATTTTGGAGCTGCATTATATATGCTTTTTGCGAATATTTATCTGTATGAAAAAATAACTTTTTTTAATAAAGAAAAAAAAAAAAATATATCAATTTTTGCTATTTGTATCTTTATTTTTATCAATATTTTTTTTTATCGAATAGGAGAGCATGGCACTGATAGATCTGCACAAATTCTATCTTTAATATTTTTATTTGAAATTTTTATTTTTGTTAATTTAGAAAATAATATAGAAAATAGAATTAAAATATTAATCATCCTTTTAGGGTTAATCGTATCGCTTAAAGCTTTTTATATTCTTTTTTTGGTATTTAGTTTTGTTATTTTAAATCATTTATATTTCAAAAAAAAAAATTTAAAAAAAATATTATACACAATTTTTTTCAACTCTATTTTTATACTTTTCTTTATAAATATTTCATATGTAATTATTGTAAGTTTAATTAACACTGGTTGTTTACTTTATCCAGTTTCCTTTACATGCCTAGATGATTTATCTTGGTCATTGGGATCAGTAGAGGCAATTAAAATGAATAATTGGTATGAGTTATGGGCTAAGGGTGGAGCAACACCAAATACGAGAGTTTCGGATCAAGAAGAATATTTAACATCTTTTAATTGGGTATTAAATTGGATAAATATATATTTTTTTAATAAGGTAAGTGACTTCCTATTAGGAATAACTTTTCTTTGTTTAATAATTTTTTTCACTTTTAGGCTTAAATTAAGTTTCTCAAATTATAGATTTAAGTTGATATCATTTGTTATCTTAATCTTAATCATTGAATGGTTTTATAATCATCCAGCATTAAGATACGGTGGTTACAGCTTAATTGCAGGAATGTTTTTTTTGATTTTATCTTCTTTTAACTTTAAGAAGTCGATTACAAATATTACATTTCAAAAAAATATAAGATATTTAATAGCAATCTCTTTGAGTATTTTTTTATTAAGAAACATAGATAGAATAATACAAGAATATGACAAATATAAATATAATCCTATTCAAAATCCCAATTATACTTTTAATACACATGATTTTAGAGTCCTAAAAAAAATAGAGCTTTTGAAAAGTGATATTAATTGCAAAGAGAAAAAAATTTGCAAAGATAATGAGTTTAAGATTAATTTTCTATCAAATAAGAAATACTTTATTTCAAGGAAAAATAATGATTAAAAAATTTACAATTATGATACTTTCATTTTTTGATTCTATATATCAAAAAAAAATAATTAATTTTTTAAAAAATCAAAAATTTAAACTAAATGTAATCATTGATGTTGGAGCTCATAAAGGAGAAACAATTGATCTATTTTTAAAAAATTTTAACCCAAAAAAAATTTTTTCCTTTGAGGCAAGTAAAAAAAATTTTGAAATATTAAATAAAAAAATTTCTGTCTATAAATATAAATATCCGAATACCCAAATATATTTAGAGAATAAAGCACTTGGTAATATGAGTGAATTAAAGGAATTTAAACAAATGAAAGAAAGTTCATCTTCAACTTTTGCAAATATAAATTTTGACTCTGATTATTTAAAAAAGAAAAAATTTTTTTTAGGAATTAAAGATAATAAAGAACTATTCGATATTTCTAAAATTAAAATAACACCATTAAGTAATTATTTGTGTGAAAATAATTTACATGAAATAGATCTATTAAAAATTGATACCGAAGGTTATGAATTTCAGATTCTAAAAGGAGCAGAAAGAGATTTAGAAAAATTTGAACTCATTTTTTTTGAGCATCATTATGATAATATGATTAAAAAAGGTTATACCTTTTCTGATATCAATAATTTACTGATTTCAAAAAAATTTAAACTTATTTTTAAGGCTAAAATGCCTTTTAGGAGGGTATTTGAATATATTTATCGAAATCAAAAATAGAGTAAAATCAAGAAGAGTAACTATTAAACTTAAATAAATTTAAATGAATAAAAAAAAACAAAAGAAAAAAAGTCAAATATTTCTAGTTTTTCTTTTTTTAACAGTTTTAATCTTCATTTTAGAAGTCCCAAGAAAAACATATAATGTTTTAAAATTAAGTTACGAAAAAAGACTCGATAAAAATTATGATTATTGTTCAGAAAGAGCTGTTGGATTTTTAAATCATATAAAAAGAAAATATGATATTACAAAACCTGTTAACTTTATAAAATATACTGGAGTTAGAAATCCTGGATGGATTTTTTTCGATAGAAGTGGTGAAGAAAATCAAAATCTTTATGTGTTAATCAATTACAATTACGATAAAGAAATTTTTTTAGAGAAAATTAAAAGAAATAAATTTAAATATAATTTTAATCATATGTACAATCATAGAGAGTATAAATTTTTTGAGATATATAGTGATAAAAATCTTAAAAATTTCGATTTTAAAATTTATAATAATGAAAAAATTTTGTATAATTTTAACTCATCTCAAAATAATGTAAGCGTTTCTGGTGGATTTTTAAAAATAATAATTGATAATGATTTAAATAAAATTCTTCAGGAAAATCAAAAAAATGAAAAAGATTTAATTTTTGAGTTTAAGAATGATTTTATAAGTAAGATAAATATCAAGGTGGAAAATACCATCAATATTAATAATTTTAATATAATTGAAAAAATTGATAATTGTTATTTAGCAAAATTAAATGATTGAAATCCTAAATATTATTTTGTTTGTTTTTTTTGTTGTTTTTCTAACTTCTTTTAGTAAAAAAAATTTTTTTTTTAATAATAAAGAACTGACTAATAATTATAATTATGAA
>CABYZW010000011.1 GCA_902523615.1 uncultured Pelagibacteraceae bacterium
TGAAGTATCAGTAACATCAATAGCTTTTTCACCAAAAATAGATCTCAATAATTTTTCCTCAGGACCAGAAGCTGAGTCTCCTTTTGGTGTAACTTTTCCAACTAAAATGTCTCCAGCGTTTACTTCTGCACCAATGTAAACAATTCCTGACTCATCTAGATTTTTTAAAGCTTCCTCATTAACATTTGGAATATCTCTTGTAATTTCTTCCTCACCTAATTTGGTGTCTCTTGCCATAATCTCATATTCAACTATATGGACTGAAGTAAAAACATCATCAGTAACACATCTTTCAGAGATTAAAATTGAGTCTTCAAAATTGTAACCTTGCCAAGGCATGAAAGCTACAGTTACATTTTTACCTAGCGCTAATTCTCCAAGTTTTGTTGACGGACCATCGGCTATAATATCTCCTGTTTTAACTTTATCCCCAACTCTAACTAATGGTCTTTGGTTTATACAAGTGTTTTGATTTGATCTTTTAAATTTTTGCAAATTATAAATATCAACACCCGATTTTGTAAAGTCTGTTTCCTCTGTCGCTTTAATAACAATCCTTTTTCCATCAATCTTATCAACAATACCGTCTCGTTTGGCAACAATTGTAACTCCAGAGTCTAATGCGACATCACTTTCAATGCCTGTTCCTACCAAAGGTGACTCAGGCTTTAGTAATGGAACAGCTTGCCTCATCATATTAGAGCCCATAAGAGCTCTATTAGCGTCATCATTCTCTAAAAATGGAATTAGAGAAGCCGCCACAGATACTAGCTGTTTTGGTGACACGTCGATGTAATCAATAGTTTCAGGCTTAGACAAAAGAAAATTTAAGTTCTGTCTGCATGAAACTAATTCCTCAATAATTTTTCCATTTTTATCTATCTTTGTGTTTGCTTGAGCGATAGTAAACTTGGTTTCCTCCATTGCAGATAGATATTCCACTTTGTCTTGAACAACCCCTTCTTTTACTCTTTTATATGGACTCTCAATAAAACCGTATTTATTAATTTTAGCATAAGTAGATAAACTATTAATCAAGCCAATATTTGGGCCCTCAGGAGTCTCTATAGGACATATCCTACCGTAATGAGTTGGGTGTACATCTCGAACTTCGAAACCAGCTCTTTCTCGCGTTAGTCCTCCTGGCCCTAAAGCTGAAACTCTTCTTTTGTGAGTAATTTCAGATAACGGATTTGTTTGATCCATAAATTGAGATAATTGTGAACTCGCAAAAAAATCTTTAAGAGATACTGTTAAAGGCTTAGCGTTTATCAGATCTTGAGGCATTACTGACTCTACATCTAAAGTTGTCATTTTTTCTTTAATAGCTCTTTCCATTCTATAAACACCTATCCTTGCTTGATTTTCCACCAATTCTCCAACAGATCGTACTCTTCTATTTCCTAAATGATCAATATCATCAACCTCATCTTTTCCATCTCTCAGATCTAGCATTTTATGAATAATTGCAATTATATCTTCATTTCTTAAAATTGTTATCTTGTCTGAACATTCCAAATTTAATCTAGAGTTCATTTTGACTCTACCTACGTCTGATAAATCGTATCTATCTGAGCTAAAAAATAAATTATTAAAAATTTGTGTAGCAATTTCAATTGTGGGAGGTTCGCCTGGTCTTAACATTTTGTAGATTTCTGTAATTGCCTCATCTTTAGAACTATTTTTATCGTTAAGAATGGTTGAGAGTAAATAAGGTCCTTTATTAATTGAATTTGTTGTGGCAATTTTTATTGAGTGAATGTTTGCATCAAGTATTTTTTGAATTATAGTATCATTTAGTTCGGTACCAATACCAAAAATAGTATCCTCTTCTTTTTCTTTTCCTTTAATTACAATTTCACTATGCAAGAACTTACCATATAGAGAATCTTCTGAAACTAAAATATCCTTTAAACCATTTTCAGATAATTTTTTTGCATTTAAATAATTCATCTTATCACCTAACTTAATTACAACTTTTCCATTTTTAGAGTCCACAACTTCTTCAGAAAAATTTTTTGCTTTATAATTTTCAGGATTAAATTTAGTTTTCCATTTTGAAGATTTTGTATCGTAAGTAAATAATTCGTCATCGTAAAATTCATTAGTTATTTCTGCTCTAGTGTATCCAAGCGCCAATAGTAAAGTTGAAGCTAAAATTTTTTTCTTTCTGTCAATTTTGAAATATAAAAAGTCTTTAACATCATATTCAAAATCTAACCAAGACCCTCTGTTTGGTATTACTCTACAATTAAAAAGTAGTTTTCCACTGGCATGAGTTTTTCCTTTGTCGTGATCAAAAAATACACCTGGACTTCTGTGCATTTGATTAACTACAACTCTTTGTACGCCGTTTGTTATAAATGTTCCACTATTTGTCATCATTGGAACTTCACCCATGTAAACTTCCTGTTCTTTAGCAGAGAGAATATCTTTAGTGTTATTCTCTTGATCTATTTCATAAACAACTAATCTCAATGTACATTTTAATGCAGAAGAGTAAGTTAAACCTCGAGTTATGCATTCTTCTACATCAAATTTAGGTTTTTCTAATCTATATGAAACATATTCAAGTGTAGCTTTATCGTTTAAATCTTCTATAGGAAAAATACTTTTAAAAACTCTATCAAAACCTTTTGTTAAATCACCAACTTTGTAATCGAAATCAGTTAATTCTTTATAAGAGTTTTTTTGAACCTCTATAAGATTAGGTATTGATAAACTTTCTTTTAATTTACCAAAACTTTTTCTAATATTCTTTTTTTCAGTAAAAGATATTTGCATTTATGTTTTAATACTGATTAAAATTAACCAGCATTTGAATTAATCCTTATTAATTTACTTAAGTTCTACTTTTGCGCCAGCAGCTTCGAGCTTTTGCTTGATCTCTTCAGCTTCTTTTTTAGGAACACCCGTTTTAACTTCTTTTGGTGCACCCTCAACTAAGTCTTTTGCTTCTTTAAGACCTAACGATGTTGCTGCTCTTACTTCTTTAATAACATTAATTTTTTTTTCACCAGCAGATACAAGCATTATAGTAAAATCATCTTTGTCTTCTGCTGCTGCTGCTGCACCTGCTGCTGCTGGAGCTGCTGCTGCCATTGGAGTTACTCCCCATTTTTCTTCTAATTGTTTCGAAAGATCTGCAGCTTCAGCCACAGTCAAACTTGATAAATCTTCAATAATTTTATTTAGGTCAGGCATAATTACTCTTTAGGTTGTGTTTCAGAATTTTCTGAAGGTAAACTACTCATTTTTTCCGATCGCGCAAGTAAAATACTAACTAATTTTGAAGCAGACGCATTCAAAATACCCACAATATTAGCCCTTGCTTCATCTAGCGTAGGTAAATTAGCAACATTCATTACACCAGCTTGGTCTAAAACCTCATTTTCCATCATTCCACCGATTAACTTAAGATTATCATTATCTTTTGCAAATTTAGATAGTATTCTAGCAGACATAATTGCATCTTCACCAAATGCAACAGCTGTTGGACCGTTGAATAATTTTGATAAATCTTTGCATTTTGTTTTTTCTAAAGCAAGTTTCGTTATTCTATTTTTTGTAATTTTAAATATAATTCCATGATCTCTCATTTTCGACCTCAATTCATCAAGCTGTGTCATAGTTAATCCTTGGTAGTGAGTTACCATAACTGCTTTACTTTTTTCAAATTGATTAGCCATTTCAGAAATGTAATTTTTTTTTTGTTCTTTATTCATCATAATATTAAATATTTTTACTTAGCTTAAGTTTATATGAAACACCCATTGTAGAGGTTATATATGCGGATTTTATCAAATCTCCTTTAATTGTATTGTTAATTTTTTCTTTTTCTAAAATATCTAATATTGCATTCAAATTATTTATCAATTTATCATCAGTAAAAGTTTTTTTTCCTATACTAACACCAATATTACCATCTTTATCATTTCTGATTTCAGCTTGACCTGATTTGGCATCTATTACTGCTTTTTTTAAATCTTCGGTAACTGAACCCAATTTTGGATTTGGCATTAATCCTTTTGGACCAAGAATCTTTCCAAGTTTTGATAATTTTACCATCATTGATGGGGTACAAATTAACTTTTCAAAATTTATTTCTCCATTTTTAATTTTTTCTATAAAATCATCCCCGCCAACTATGTCAGCTCCTGCAGATTTAGCATCTGTAGATTTAGTATCTTCACAAACAACTGCAACCTTAACTTTTTTTCCATTACCACCTGGAAGATTAACTACTGTTCTTATATTAATTTCATTTTTTTTTTGTTTATTATTTATTTGAAAACTTAAATCTATGGACTCATCAAATTTTGCTGTACAATTCTTTTTTATATTACCTAAAAGTTTATCAATACTTTCTGGTTGCAGTTCCAAAGTTTTTTCTGGTAGTTTTTTAAATCTTTTTGAGGTCATCATTAATCCTTCACTTCAATTCCCATTGATCTAGCAGAGCCAGCAATTATTTTTACAGCTTGTTCTAAATCTAAAGCATTCAAGTCATTCATTTTTTGTTTAGCAATTTCTTCAGCTTGTTTTTTTGTTATAGACGCAACAATATTTCTTCCTGGTTCCTGAGATCCACTTTTAAGTTTAGCTGCCTCTCTTATAAAAAAAGATGCTGGTGGTGATTTAATTTTAAAATCAAACTTCTTATCTTTATAAACTGTAATTTCTACTGGAACAGGTTTGCCGGCAAGTGATTTTGTTTTTTCATTAAAAGCTTTACAAAATTCCATAATATTTACTCCTCGTTGTCCTAATGCTGGTCCAACCGGAGGCGCTGGATTGGCTTGACCACCCTTAATTTGTAATTTTACAAATCCACTAATTTCTTTTTTTGCTGCCATTAACTTGCCTTTTCAACTTGGTTATATTCTAATTCAACCGGTGTAGGTCTTCCAAAAATAGATACTGAAACTTTAAGTCTAGATTTTTCCTCATCTATCTCTTCCACCATCCCTGTAAATGATGCAAACGGTCCATCAACTACCTGAACTTTTTCACCAACGCTGTACTCTATACCAGATTTTGGCTGAGCTACACCATCTTTTATTTGTCCTAAAATTTTCTCTATTTCTTTATCTGAAACGGGAACTGGCATTCCTTTTGTACCTAGAAATCCACTAACTCTTTTAATATTTTTAATCATATGATAGATGGCATTATCCATTTCACTCTTTATTAAAACATAACCTGGAAAATATTTTTTTTTTCTTTGTATTCGCTTACCTCGTTTAACCTCTGTGACGTCATGAGTGGGGACTATTATTTCATCAAATTTTTCTGAAATTTTAGCTTTATCAGCCTCTTCTCTTATTAATCCAGCTACTTTGTTTTCAAAACTTGAATGAGATTGAACTATGTACCAATTTTTCATTAAATGCTCACCTTCAATAACACGTCTAAGAAAAATTTTAAGACCTGATCTAAGAGTAAAAAAAACAGGGACATAACTACTGCCATTACTAGAACCATTAGTGCACCCTGAAGAGTTTCTTTCCATGTTGGCCAAGTAACTTTAAAAGCTTCTTGTTTTACTTCCTGTATGAATTTAATCGGGTTTCTCATAATTTAATTTTTTTAATTACTTTATTGGCAGGAGCGGAGGGACTCGAACCCTCAGCCTCCGGTTTTGGAGACCGGCGCTCTACCAATTGAGCTACACTCCTATATAGAGTTTACTCTATAATCTTAGTTACTACTCCTGCTCCAACTGTTCTTCCACCTTCACGAATAGCAAAGTTTAATTTCTCTGACATAGCAATTGGTGTTATTAACTTGACTGTAAATTTTGCATCATCTCCTGGCATAACCATTTCTGTTCCAGATGGCAATTCGACCTCTCCAGTTACATCAGTTGTTCTAAAGTAAAACTGTGGTCTGTACTTAGTAAAAAATGGAGTATGTCTTCCGCCTTCCTCTTTTTTTAATACATAAGCTTGAGCCTCAAACTTTGTATGAGGTGTTACAGATCCGGGTTTGCAAAGGACTTGACCTCTTTCAATATCGGTTCTTTCAACACCTCTTAAAAGCACACCAACGTTATCCCCTGCCTCACCAGAGTCTAAAAGTTTTCTAAACATTTCAACACCAGTACAAACTGATTTTTTAGTATCTCTAATACCTACAATTTCAATTTCATCTCCAGTTTTAAGAACACCTGACTCAACTCTACCAGTTGCAACTGTACCTCTTCCTGAGATTGAGAAAACATCCTCAACAGGCATTAAGAAATCTTTATCTTTAGGCCTATCGGGTTGAGGAATAAACTCATCCACATTTTTCATTAATTCCACAATTGAATTTTTTCCTATAGCTTCATCTCTACCTTCCACTGCAGCTAAAGCTGAACCTTTGGCAATTGGAGTTTTATCACCTGGAAATTTATAAGAAGTTAATAATTCTCTAATTTCTTCCTCAACAAGGTCAATCATTTCTTTGTCATCAACTTGATCTACTTTATTTAAGTAGACGCATATTGCTGGAACACCTACTTGACGTGCTAAAAGGATATGCTCTCTTGTTTGTGGCATAGGTCCGTCTGCAGCGTTCACAACTAAAATCGCACCGTCCATTTGAGCAGCACCAGTGATCATATTTTTCACATAATCTGCATGCCCAGGACAATCTACGTGCGCGTAGTGTCTTTTTTCTGTTTCATATTCGACGTGGGCAGTAGATATAGTAATTCCTCTCTCTTTTTCTTCAGGAGCTTTATCAATTTGATCATATGCTACAGCTTGTGCGCCACCAGTTTCAGATAAAACTTTTGTGATAGCAGCTGTCAAAGTTGTTTTTCCGTGGTCGACATGTCCAATTGTACCAATATTACAATGTGGTTTATTTCTTACAAATTTTTCTTTTGACATTAATTTTAATCCTCACATTTCTTTTTAATAATTTTAATTCTTGGAGCGGGTAAAGGGAATCGAACCCTTACATCCAGCTTGGAAGGCTAGCGTTCTACCATTGAACTACACCCGCACAACCCCAAGAGTATCACTCCAGTATCATTTAAAGTTCTATTGAATGGTGGAGGGGGAAAGATTCGAACTTTCGAAGACCGAAGTCAACGGGTTTACAGCCCGCCCCATTTGACCGCTCTGGAACCCCTCCCTTAGGGGAAGTGTCCCCTTGTTCAATAAAGCTTCAAACAACATGCGTTTTATATATTTTATTTATCCAATTGCAATACGTGATTTAGTAAGAAAATATTCAAAAAAAACGTGTAAAACTAGGTCTAATTTATGAATAAATCATCTTTTTTTATAATTGGGCAACATGCAGTAATTGAAGCTTTAAAAAACCCTCAAAGAAAAGTATTAAGAGTGTTTTTAACTGAAGAAAGTAAAAAAAAAATACACAGAAAAAGTCCTAATAAAAATCTTCTAAATGACATAAAAGTCCATTACAAAACTAAAAAGGAACTAGACAAATATAGCACTAAAGAAAATTTACAGCATCAGGGATATGTAGCTGAGATAGAGCATTTAAATAATCTTTCTCTTAAAGATTTCGTTAAAGAAAAAAACAATATAACTCTTGTTTGTCTTGATGGAGTAACTGATCCTAGAAATATTGGGTCTTTGATTAGAAGTGCAGTATCATTTAATATTGATGGTATTATTGTTAAAGAAAGATCTTTCCCAAGTGAAAGTAAGCTCATGTTTAAAGCAGCTAGTGGAGCTACTGAATATATAAATATATTCGAGGTATCTAATATAAATTCAACTTTAAAAAACTTAAAAGATAAAAACTTCTGGGTTTATGGCTTTGATGGTAAAGGTGAAAAAAATTTCACTGATATTGAATGGAAAGGTAATAACGTATTGCTATTTGGATCAGAAGGAAATGGAATGCATCAACATACATCTAAATATGCGGACTTTAAAGTAAGAATTGATATTAGTAAAAAGATGCAAAGCCTTAACATATCAAATAGTGCAGCAATAGTATTTCATCATTTAAGTTATATTAAAAAAAAGAGTTGATTAATTTAAAAATACTTATTAATTATTACTCAAGCCCTTGTAGCTCAGTTGGTAGAGCAATTGATTTGTAATCAATAGGTCCGCGGTTCGAATCCGTGCGGGGGCACCATCTTAAATATTAAATTAATACGTATAAAAATTAACACCAATCATAACCCTATCTTGATTTCCATTATATGATGCAGAATGAAATTGGCTGGCTGGAAAAATTATAATTGTTCCATTAGATGGTAAAATTTGTAATATCTCATTTTTATGGCCTTTATCCTCATAGAGTTTTAAAATTCCTGGCTCATCAGTATTTTGATCACCCACTGAAATGTAATAAACAAGACTATATTTTTGATTAGTATATCCTAAATTTTCATCAAATTTATTAGAGTGAGCATGTGGGATCACACCGCTGTTTTTTTTTAAAATATTAAAAAAAGTCTCTTTTGGATAAATTTTTAATTTTGTTGCATCTTCCATAATATTTATTAAATCATTTTTAACTTTTTTAATAATTTCTGATTTATGATCAAATAATGAAAAGTCTGATACCTTACCATTTCCAAATCTAGCATCTGGTATTAACAATTTCTTAATCTCATTAGAATTAATCTTATACAATTCTTTCAATAAATCTTTATCTACAGATCTATTTGTTATAAATGGTTTTTTATAAGTTATCAAATTCTTATCAATATTTTTTAAAGGTTTTACCTTTGATACTAATTCTTTCAATTCTTTAATAATACTCAAGTTTTCTTTAGCAGATAAAAATTTTGGGTTAATCTTTAAAGTTTTTTCATAGTTTGATTTTGCCTGATCTAATTTTCCTAAATCTTTAAAAGAATTTGCTAAATTATAATACGCTTGCAAAAAATCATTTTTAATTTTTAAACATCTCTCGTAATAACTTATCGACTCTGAAATTTTGCCTGTATCTCTCAATACATTTCCAATATTATAATATGCTTGAAAAAAATTTGGATTAATTTTTATGGCCTTTTCAAACAAAGTTTTAGCCTCTTCTAATTGGTTTTCCTGTAAGGACTGTACACCTCGATTATATAAATCTAAAGACTGTTCTAAGTTAGATTTATTCATAGTTATGATGTTTCTCGTCTTAATTGCTCAATTTTTATTTTATTTTGAAGACTTCTGTTTTGATCATATAATAAATTAAACTTTATTTTTTTGTTAGTTTTAATAATTATATTTTTTGCATTTCTAACTTCTATATTATCTGCAACAGCGCTAATTGGTCTTTTTTTGGTATTTAAGTTTTTAATATTAATTTTAGATTTATCACTGACTATTTTACCTTTCCATCTTCTAGGTCTAAACGGACTAATTGGTGAAATTGATAACTTTTTAGAATTTAAACTTAATATTGGACCATGAACAGATAGATTGTATGCTGTACTTCCAGCTGGAGTTGATACTAAAACTCCGTCTGCAACTAATTTCTTAATAAGTGATTTTGTTCCATATTGAATTGAAAGTGAGGCAGCTTGTCTACTTTGTCTTAAAATTGAAACCTCATTAATTGCTAAGTATTTTTTTTTTTGATTTTTTTTTAATTTTTCACTATCATCTCTAAAGGTGAAATAGAAATCATCTTTGCTTTAAGTAGATTATTAACAAGATTCTTTGATGAAAATTTGTTCATTAAGAACCCATAATTTCCAGAATTTATTCCATAAAAAAGTTTGCGCTTATCATTATTTTTTTTAAGGGTTTGAAGCATAAAACCGTCACCACCAATTACTATAACCAAATGATTTCTAAACAAATTATTTTTGGAAATTACTTTCATTAAAGAATTTTTAATTTTTAAGGATCGAATGTTTTTGTCAGAAATAATTAGTATTTTTTTCATGTAAAGTGGTGCCCTCGGCCAGACTCGAACTGGCACTCCGCAAGCGGCAAGGATTTTAAGTCCTTTGTGTCTACCAATTTCACCACGAGGGCATTAATGAATTTCATGAGTATTTATGCTAATATTTATAATTGAACAAGATGAATAAGTAAATTTTTTTTATTTTATCTCCCTAGATCCGAGAATGATCCGAGTTATACTTTAAATCTTAAGTTAATTTTATTCACAATTATAAGCCATTTGCGATGTTAGGAAATTTGATATTTTTCCTGATTGATGAAGCTCTACTGTAAAAACATATAAATCAAGAAGAGTAGAAATTTCTTTTTTATAATCCTCTTCACTTAAGTTAATAATATCATTATATTTATCAAGATTATAACCAAATCTACCAGAGTATTTTCTTATCTTGTCAAATGTTTCATTATCAAGAGTTAACCATAAATCAAAAAATTTCCATCCATTATCATTTGTAAACAACATGATGTTTAATTCCTTGAGATCCTCATAATTCACAACAAAAATATAAGCTTGACCATTCTTATAGTAGGCATATTGCAAAGTTGAAAGATCAATACCAATAGCTTCAGTTTTATGCCTAACAACATATAAAGTATTAAGTTTTGATAAATCTTCTACTTTAAAAGGTTTTTTTTTTACATTTGAAAATTGTAATTCCACAATCTCTTGAGACCCTTCAACACCTCCTGCAAAAACTTTACATTTATAATTTTTATTTACGTCAGGTAAATTTGTTGTATTAGATTGTGCAAAATTAGAACTTATAAGAATAAAAAACAAAATAAAATAAAAATATTTTTTTTTCATTTATCTTT
The DNA here is from genome assembly GCA_902523615.1 of uncultured Pelagibacteraceae bacterium. Taxonomy (GTDB): domain Bacteria; phylum Pseudomonadota; class Alphaproteobacteria; order Pelagibacterales; family Pelagibacteraceae; genus Pelagibacter. The sequence continues at coordinate 10,704 of CABYZW010000011.1, forward strand.
TTTTTTTGTAATAAATAAATATTATTAAGCTAATAACTGGAATAATCAAAAGTTTTAAAATTACATTTAATATTATTGACCAAGGATATCCGTACGCATAAATTACTAAAAAATATAACAAAATTAATACACTCGATAAAAAACTAGCCCATCCAAAAAACGTGGTAACTGTACTTTTTGTTTTTTTAGCCATAATCTATAATCAATATATCTTATTAGATCCGAGAATGATCCGAGAATCTGAAAATTAATTAGTAAGATTTTCCAATAAAAATAATCCAATGATTTAAAAAGTTATGGGATTATAAGGTATTAAAACCATTAGAGACTATTAGGGACTCTGAAATTACTCAATTCAAACTATTTTAAGTCCTTTGTGTCTACCAATTTCACCACGAGGGCATGAGTTATTTTCATGAGTATTTATGCTAATATTTATAATTGAATAAATAGAATAAGTAAAATTGTTAATAATTTTAATATTTTATAAACATTAATGAATAGGTGCAATGTCTAAGTAGGACAAAATTGATAATGAAAAAATATCTCAAATAATTATCATTATTATTAATGAAAAAAGATATATTTAAATCTCACTTAAAAAAAAAATCACAATCAAAAATTGCTTTATCAATTAGCCTATTTATTGTGCTTTTAACCTCAACTGGATACATCTTTAATTCTAAAGGAATAATTTTTCTTTTCTATATTTCTTGTTTTGTATTTTTCTACAATTTTGTAATACACTTCTTATTAGAAAAGTTTGATATTTAATCATGATTAAAACACTCATTAAATTAAAGATATTAAAGTTTATACTAATTGGTGGTGTATTAGCAGCTTATTCTTGTAAGAAATATTGTGATCAAAAAAATGAAGTACAAAGTAAAAAACAAAAAAAACTTTTAAATTAAAAGGAATACCAAACAAATAATTTGGACAAAATTAATAGCAACTGAAATAAAGTGTGAATATTTAAATTTTTTATCCTGTTTTTCGTCCCTATATTTATTAATTAACGGCATTAATAAATAGTTTGATGTAGCAAATAAGATTGTGATTAACAAAATTAAATAAAAATCAATACCTAATTTACTTATAAATAAAAAAGTTAGTAAGACAACTAAACTAATCATTAAATTCACGTTATAATAAAAAGGAAATATCCTTCTGATGAACTTTCGAGCATTATCTTCATCTAGAGTAGTAAATACTACTGGAGCAATCACAAATGAGAAAAATAACATTATCCCTAAAATCATTGCTGTTAAATAAATACTAACTTGTTCAATCATAATTTAGTTTTCTATTGCATTCTCTTCTTTCATTAATATTGGTCTTCCGTCATGAGCAGTATTAAGTGGTATAATTTTACCTTTATACTTTGCGCATAAAGTAGGAGCATTTCTTACCTTGTCTCCTAATTTTACCTCTAAATCAACAATTACTAATTTTACATCATCTAATTCCTTTAATATTTTCATATTATCCCCCTTAATTAAAATTTTATCATATCTTGATATTTCTATCATAAGCTTTTTTTTCTCCAAATAGATCTTTTTTCCTCAAGGTGGATATTCTTATCTTTCTTCTTTATGTGTCTGATATTCGTTTCAAATGATAAAGAAGAAGGAGGTAGCTGATAATTTTTATCTATAAAATTTATTATAGACGAATAGGATGGATAAAAATCCTCTCGTTCATCAAAATTACTAAATTTCTTGTAATTTCTTGAAAATAAACCATCACCATCATCGTAAAATCTTTCTGTGGTTGAGCCATATTTTTCATAAGGATGATAATTTAAATCATCTTTATTTATATGATTTACCCAACTGGCATAAGTCCAATATTCTCCAAAAGAACCATATATATTTGCAGCTTTTATTACTAACTCAATCCAATTTTGATCAGATTTGAAGTGATCTTTAAATTTTGATTTGAGACTTTTTAAATACTTCTGTCTAAAAACCATATGATGTGAAGTAAATGTTCCTCTAATATCTTCGACAGGATTTATTTCTAATACATTGATTATTAAGTTTTTCCACGAATTTAAAACATCTTGATTTCCATATGATTTATCTTGTAATAAAGCAAACTTTTCTTTTCTTTCATCAAGTATTGGCCATGATTTTACTGGCAATAAATCTGAATCCCATACCACAAAAACATCGTCTAATTCGTCTATAACATCGTTAGCTCCTAATTTAATAATCTGTTGGTACAACCATCCAGGAGTATAATTAGGTTTTTTTTGAGATATCTGTGAAACGATATCAGTTTTTGTTAAATTATATTTACCTAAAAAAAAGTTATCTTCATTCAACAAATTTAAATTTTTAATATTCCAAAATTTGGATTTTCGCTTTAAAATTTTAATCTCTTGATCTGACGTTACAACAAAAATTTGTTTTGGTTTATATTTTTGAGAAATTCCCTCGAGAATTGATCTTGTACTCCAATTCACGTGGTGAATTGGAATAACAAATTGGTACATTTTATTAATTTAAATTTACTTCTTTTGTAATATTATCATCTGATTTAAAAACAGTAACTGGATCTTCAAGACCTGCATCTGAACAAAGAGGTTCAACACCTAATCCTTTTCTAGGGTATTTTGAAACTATCATTTTATATTCTTGAATAATTTCTCCTAATTCAGATTTGGTTAAATCATTAATATATTTACACTTTCCGATAGCAATCGGAACCGGAATAGCTAAATTCCCTCCTCTTTTTTGAAGAATTTTATCAAAACCTTCATTCATACATTTCTCATCTAACAATATGTCATGCCATAAACTTAATTCGTATTCACTAAATAGCTTTAAAATTCTATGCAGATCTTTTTCACTTAGCCAACCTCTTTTGTAAGACATAAAAGTACTTAAATTCATTTCAACGCTTATAGCATGACCATGTAATAATCCTGCCTTAAGCTCGAAGTTTGCGCTTAGCCCATGGCCAAATGCGTGATCCCTAATACTGTGAACTTCATGTAAGTTATCATATTCACTTTCAACGTAACTTTTCAAAGATAAACCAATTATCTTTTTTGATTTTGATACTATTTTGTCTTGAGTGTTGCAATTAATTGTACCAAAGTGAGTTTTCATTAAATCAAGTCCTGTATCTTCAAGTAAATGAAATAATTCCTTATCTCTAATTACAGCCATTTTATGTATTTCGGCAATACCGTGACGGACCCAGGAAGTTCTCAAACTTTTAAAGAACGAACGATCAGATATATTAAGCACTGGAGCGTGAAAAGAACCCAAAAGATTCTTAAATCCACCAGCATCACAGCAAGATCTTGGACTAGGTCCGCTATCTATCGCACTTACAACTGAAGTTGACAACATTATATATGGAGTACTTCGATGATAAATAGATGCAGCAAAAGCTCCTATATCTCCAATGACCCCACCACCGATTATCAAAATAGGTTCATTCCTATTAACACCTAACTTTCTAAAATCCTCGACTATCTTTTCAACATTTTTTATATGCTTATCAACTTCCATAGCTCTATAAACTAGTTTTTCTAAATTAATCGAATGATGATGAAAATAATTTTCAATTTCTACTCCATAATTCTCCTCAATGTTTTGGTCTATTAAACAAACACATCTTCCAAATGATTTATAATTATCTCTTAAAAGAGGATTATTGATGTTTAATGTACTCTCCTCTACTTTAATTGATGTAAAAGTATTTAGATTCATAGTTGCTTCTATCTGTTGATAATCGTTTGAACTCACAACATGACCACTTGAATTTCTATAACTTGAAGTTGGGTATAGAGCTAAAGGATTTTTTTGCTCAAAATTTAAAATAAGTTGATTATAAAACAAATTTTTAGAACTATTAAGTAAGTTTGAAATTAATTTAGCACTTCCAAAATTTGTGTTACTAATTTTTGACGACAAAAATTTTAATTCAATAGATAAATGTTTATTAAAAGGTAATACTAAATGAGAGAGCTCAAGAATAAATCTTTCTGTAGTCAAGTTTAAAGAAGTTTTTAGTATTCTTAAATGAGGCAATGAAGAGATGGCGTTTAATTTTAAAAATTCATCAGATATTTTAAAGTCATAGGGATCTACTTTAGTTAAACTGATCAATAAATCTTCAAAGTAATTGTTATTTACAAAATTTTCTAATAAATTCTGATCGTCTAAAATATTTTTTTTATTTAAGATAAAATATTGGGAAAAATTAATAATTTTTTCAGAGATCATAATTCTAATTAAAATATTTTTTTTTTAAGTCAAAACGCACTATGTCTCATAATATATTTTAACCATTAAATTCATCCTCAAGTAGAAATTCTTATAAGATCAAAATCATTCAATTTGTAGGTCAGTTTAATAAATTGGCCCGAAAAATGTATATTTTAGAAGTATTTATAAATATATTTATTGTAATTTGAATAATGAAAAAAAATTTTAAAGTGGCAATCTTTACAGACTTAGATGGTTCGCTTTTACATAGAGATACTTTTAAATTTCATTCGATCAAAGATTATATTGTAAGCCTTGTGGATCGAGGAATAATTATAATTCCAAATTCAAGTAAAACTGAAAAAGAAATTGAAAAATTTAACGACGAGCTTGGTGTTAAACTTCCCTATATTTCTGAAAATGGATCTTCAATACAAGGATTAAATCTAATTAATGCCAATTTTCCTGATAAAATTGTCCTTAGCAGAGAGAAAGAAGAATTGATTAAAATTTTTAATGATAAAGTACCTGAGCAATTAAAAAATAAATGTATTCAAATTTCTAAGATAAGCAAAAAAGAACAAGAAAAAATATTTGGCCAAAAAGATGATAAGCTGAAAAATGCTTTAAATAGAAAATATACTTCACCTTTTTTGTTTAAGGGTGATAAAAATGAACAAAATAAATTATCAAAGATATTAAGTTCTAATTCATTAACTCTTCAAGAAGGGGGGCGTGTTATAAATCTCTGTGATAATATTAATAAAGTAAAATCAATGAATAAAGTAATAAAAATATTAAAAAAAACAGAGGATAAGATTAAGTCAATTGCAGTTGGTGATAATTATAATGACTTAGATATGTTGAAAAGTTGCGATGTCCCCTGTTTAGTATTTAACGACAAATTTAAGTTAGATCAAATAGACATAGATAATTTGATATTTTCTAATATGCCATCCCCTGAGGGCTGGGCTGATGTGATAAAAAAAGCGCTAGTTAAATTAGAATATAATGTTTAAGATTTGAAATGAGTGAGTTTTCTCAAAACGGAATAATTTCTACTTTACATGACTTTGGAACAAAGTCGACGAATGAAATAGAAAAAGATTTGCTAAAATTTTCAGCAGAAAGAAAAATGGAATTAATTTTGCCATGTCTTTATTCTGAGTTAGAAGGTACAGCATTACCCAATATCGTAGAGGAAATAAGTAAGACCAAATATCTAGATCATATTATTGTAGGCTTAGATAAAGCGAACGAAAATCAGGCAAAAAAGGCTTGGAAATTTTTTAAAAAGTTAAAATCTCCTTTTTCCATTCTTTGGAATGATGGTCCCAAGTTAAAAGAACTTCATAGGGAATTAAAAAAAAAAGATCTTGCTCCTAATGAATTAGGGAAGGGAAGAAACGTTTGGTATTGTATCGGGATGTCTATAGCAAGAGATACTGCTCGATCAGTCGCTTTGCATGATTGTGATATAAAAACTTATGATAGAAGGATGCTAGCAAAACTTTTTTATCCTGTTGTTAACCCTCTATTCAATTTTGAATTTTGTAAAGGCTATTATCCTAGAGTGGCAGAAAAAAAAATGAATGGTCGTGTTGCAAGATTACTTGTTTTCCCATTATTAACTGCTTTGGAAAAAACAATTGGCAAAAGTGATTATTTAGAATTTATGAAATCTTTTAAATACCCTTTAGCAGGTGAATTTTCATTTAGAAGAAATGTTTTACCAGAATTAAGAATTTCATCTGATTGGGGAATAGAAGTTGGAATTTTATCGGAAATGCAGAGAAGTTTTTCACCTCAAAATATATGTCAAGTAGATTTGGCAGACACATATGATCATAAACATCAAATTCTGTCAGCTGACGATGAAACTAAGGGTTTATCAAGAATGTCTATTGATATAATCAAAACATTTATCAAGAAATTAGCTACTCAAGGTAATTCTTTTAGTAGGGAGAAATTTAGATCTCTTAAAGCTACTTATTATAGGTCAGCGCTAGATCTTATTGATATATACAGAAGTGATGCTGACATGAATGGACTCAATTTTGATTCTCATACAGAGGAGAAAGCTGTTGAATTATTTGCAGAAAATATAATGAAAGCTGGTGAATCCTTTATACTAAACCCAATGGATACACCCTTTATTCCAACCTGGAGTAGAGTTAAAAGTGCTATTCCAAATTTTTTGACAAAATTAGAGCAAGTAGTAAATGAAGATAACAAAAAATACAGCTGATGTTATCTCAAATAGATCGCAAAAAAATTAAATCTAAATTTACGAGCATATATAGATCTTCTATTTCAAAAAAAGATACTAATTACTATTTTAATGAAATATTACAATTAGTTACAGATTTTAATAAAAAAAAAAATAAAAAAAAAAAGATTATTTCTGAAAAAACCTCAGTAATTATCTGTTATGGTGATAGTGTTTATTCAAATAGATATAAAAATTTAATTAGAGGCTTTACAAATTTCTATAATAAAAAATTAAATAAATACTTTAATACTGTACATTTTTTACCATTTTATCCTTCAAGCAGTGATAGTGGTTTTGCAGTAAAAGATCATTATAAAATTGATAAAAGATTAGGTGATTGGTCTGACATTAAAAAATTTTCAAAAAAAAATGATGTCATGGCAGATATTGTGATAAATCATTCCTCGGCAAGAGGATTGTGGTTTAAAAATTTTTTGAGAGAAAAAAAACCAGGAAAAGATTATTTTTTAAAAATCAATTCTAAATTTGATATATCCAAAGTAGTGAGACCAAGAGATCATAAATTATTAAAAAAAATTGATATTTTCAAAAAAAAAGAATATCTTTGGAGAACTTTTAGTCCAGATCAAATAGATCTAAATTTTAAAAACCCAGCAGTATTATTACGATTTATAAAAATTATGATTAACCTTATCAATCATGGAGTGACTATTTTTAGATTAGATGCTATCGCTTATCTATGGAAAGAAAGTGGAACTAAGTGTATTAATTTAAGACAAACTCATCAAATAATTAAACTTTTTAGAATAATTAGTACATATTTGAATGTTCAAATTATTATAGTAACAGAAACCAACCTACCAGAAAAAGAGAACTTAAGTTATTTTGGAAATAGAGATGAGGCCAATTGGATTTACAATTTTTCTTTACCACCTTTGTTGATACACGGGCTTTTATTTGAAAATAGTTCTTATCTAAATAGGTGGAATAAAAAATTACCAAATACAAAAAAAGGAAATAGTTATCTCAATTTTATTGCATCTCACGATGGTATAGGCATTAGACCAACTGAGGGTATATTTAGTAAAAAATTGTTGAACAATTTTTTATTGAGATTGAAAAAAAATGGATCAAAATTTTCTTACAGAAAAATAAATAATAAAAAAAAAAAAGTTTATGAGGCAAATATTACAGTTTTTGATGCACTTAAAAAATCTAATTCAGATTTAAACGGTAAGTTTGCTTTTGATCGTTACATATCTGCCCATTCCATAATGATTGCTTTTGAGGGTGTGCCAGCTATTTATTTTAATTCTTTATTTGGTACATCAAATGATGAGTCAAAATTTGTAATAACTGGAAATAACAGAGATATTAATAGATACAGATGGAGTGAAAAAAATTTGATATCTTATTTACAAAATAAGAAATCAAAGCAAAATATCTTCTATGAAAGTATTACAAATTTGATAAATATTAAATCAAAACAGAGCGCTTTTCATCCTAACGCAAACAGAAGTTATATTTATCTTGGTTCAAAAATATTTGCATTCAAAAGAACTAGCACTGATAAAAAACAAACTATATTATGTCTAACTAATTTAACATCTAAAGTTCAGTATCCAAGGTTGGACCAAAAATATCATCTTTGGAAAAATTTAATTAATTTTAAAACAAAAATTAAAAAAAATGACCCTTTTAAATTAGAACCTTTTGAGACCATGTGGTTATCTAATATTTGAGTATATATACTTAAAATTATTATTACAGATTAGATCTTTTTGATTTAAAATTCTAAGTCAATTGTTTTAGAAACACTTTTGTATTAAACATTCAAAAATGAATAGTAAAATTAAATTGGTCTTTTTCCATCCCTATTCACATCTTGGTGGTGCTGATAATTCTTTGAGAAGATTGATTGAAAACTTAGACTTGAATGTTTTTTCTGTCACATTTGTATCTTTAAATAAAAGTTATCTAAAAAGTATACTCAGTAAGAAAATAATTTTTAAAAGATTAAATGTATCTCGAACAATTTTCTCAATTTTGAAATTTAAAAAGATTGTAAGAGAATATGAAGAAAATAAGAAATATAAAAGAGTTATAGTCATATCTAATCAAAATTTTGCTAATTTAGTAATTTCTTTTGCAATCAAGAGTAATAAAAAAGTTAAAACTATTTTTGTTGATAGAAATCACTTAGATGAACTTAATTTCAATAAAAATCTTGCTGAAAAAATAAAAAACACAATGCTTAAAATATTAATCAAAATTAGATATTCTAAAGCAGATCAAGTGGTAGGTATTTGTAAAAAACTTAGTTATGATTTAAGTAATTATACTAACTGTAGAGTAAAAACAATTTATAGCCCTTCTTTTGATAAAACTATAATTAAAAAATCTAAAGAAAAGTTAAATCTTCCAAGAAAGTTTGATTATATAATAAATGTTTCTAGATTTTCAAAACGTAAAGATCATTATACAACTCTCAAGGCTTTTGAAATTGTGACTAAGAAAATCAAAAATTTAAAATTAATATTGATCGGCTATGGATCAGAATTAGAAAAAATTAAGCTATTGGCAAAAAAATTAAAAATTTATAATAAAATTATAATTATAAAAAAAACATATAATCCTTATAAATTTATGAAAAGATCTAAATTATTAATATTAACCTCTGTTTATGAGGGATTTCCAAATGTTCTTACTGAAGCTTTAACTATTGGTACTCCAGTTATTGCAACTAACGCCAATGCTGGTGCATCAGAAATTGTAATGAATGGCAAAGGAGGAGATTTAATAAAAATTGGCGATTTTAAAAATTTATCAAAAAAAATAATAGATCATTTTAAGTTTCCAAATAAACTTAAAAATAAAACTATCTTTGCAAGAAAAAATTTGTATAGATTTGAAACTAAAAGACATAGTAAAATTTATACAAAATTATTTAAAAAAATTTAATGAAAATAGCTGTTATAGGTGCTGGTTTTTTCGGTTCAACAATTGCAATAAAGCTTAGTAAAAAACATACCGTAGACTTATTTGAAAAACAAAATGACATTTTAAATAATGCCTCTAAAATTAATCAGTTTAGATTCCATTTGGGTTATCATTATCCAAGATCCTATAAAACTCTTAAAGAAA
>CABYZW010000012.1 GCA_902523615.1 uncultured Pelagibacteraceae bacterium
ATTTAAACAAACAATTTTTAATGAATTTACTGATGAGGAGAGTGATCTCAACCCATATTATCAAAGATTTAAATCTCACCAATTAGAAATAAATGAAGAAAATGATCTTTTTGTTTTAAATTTTTCTAGACAAGGAATTATTGAACTTAAAAATTCTTCGCAAGATCAAGCATTAGAAATTGTTAGACGAAGAATTGACGAAATCGGAACAAATGAACCAAATATTCTTAAGCGTGGGAATGATAGAATTTTGGTTGAACTACCAGGATTAGATGATCCAATGAGAATAAAATCCTTACTTGGTAAAACAGCTAATTTGACTTTCAGATTCGTAACTAATAATGACAACGATTCTTTTGGTACAGAAAAATTAAAATTTGAGGACAGTGATGATGAGTTTATGGTGAGCAAAAGAATAATTTTAAGCGGAGATAATCTTTTAGATGCCCAGCCAAGAATGAATAACGAAACTAATGAGACTATTGTTTCTTTTACATTAGATAGAGTTGGAGCTAAAAGATTTGGTAAAGCAACTTCTACTGGAATTGGAAAACAGTTAGCAATAATTTTAGATGGAAAAATTATAAGTGCCCCTGTTATTAGAGATACAATAGCTAGTGGCTCTGGTCAAATTAGCGGAGGGTTTACGTTTCAATCTGCTACTGACCTTGCATTACTTTTAAGGTCAGGAGCTTTACCTGCACCGCTAAATATTATTGAGGAAAGGACAGTAGGACCAGACTTAGGACAAGATTCAATTAATGCAGGTATCATTGCATTGGTTATCGGATTTGTATTAGTTATAATGTTTATTTTTGTTAAGTATAAAATATTTGGGGTCATTACAAATATTGCTTTGATTATAAATTTATTTATTTTAATTGGTATTTTAACTGTATTTGAAGCTACTTTAACTTTACCTGGGAATTTTATTATATTATCTTTTTTTTTAATCTTTTTTTTAATCATTATTTATTTTCTTTTATATAGATATCGTCAAAAAGTTTTTTTTGTTTAATTTTTAAACTACCTTCTTTGGCAAGTTCTAGGGATCCAGCAAATATACCTGCTTTGCCAGTGCTCTTATATTTCAATCCATTTTTTAAATTTTTTGGTATTAGATCGTCTAACTTTTTCCAGTCACTTAATTTACCAAAAAATTCTTTGATTGTTTTTATTCCTTCTTCAGTAGTAAAAACAGGTAATTTGGGTATATTAATTGTTTGAAAATCTTTTGTCATAATTATTGTCGAATATGCTTTTAATAATTCAAATAGATTAATCTTATATTCACTATTATAAATTGGTCTTATACCTGATCTACTTCCTCTAGTTCTAATTTCTCTTCCTAGTCTTTTTCTTTTAAGCATTTGTTCAGACAATAATCGAATTAATTCCAATTTTTTTAATTGTAATTTTAATTTATCAGCAACTTCTTTAACTTTAAATTCTTCTTCAGGGGTTCCTGGTAACAACAATTTAGATTTTAGATAAGCAAGCCAAGTCGCCATTAATAAATACTCAGATGCAATTTCTAAATTCAAATTTTCCTCTTTGGAAATAAAATCATGAAATTGATCAGCTAATTTTGTAATTGATATATCTTCTAGATTAACTTTTTGAGCTTTAGCTAAATCCAACAAAACATCTAAAGGACCATTGTAGTTTTCAACATCTACTTTAAATAATGTAGAATCATTTTCTAACATGAGATAATACTAACTTAAAATTTTATAAAATTCTGATGTTTTTTTTGTAATAAATTTATTAACTATTGGAGAGTTTTTTCCTACTATTTCCATCTCTTTAAAATTTCCATTACAATGAAGGGCTAAATTGCAGCCAGCATTAAACGTTTTAATTGTATTTTCTTTAAGAGTGCCTTTCAAACTCTTCATAGATAGATCATCAGAAATGATAATATTTCTAAAACCAATTTTTTTTCTAATCATGTTAATAATTACTTTTGAATGGGTAGCAACGTTCTTATGATCAATCTTATTAAAGATGATATGTGCTGTCATAGCAAAAAAACTTTTTTTCTTTTTAAACGGAAAAAAATCTTTCTTTGAGAGAAAATTTTCTTTTTTAGTTACAGTGGGTGTAAAGTAATGACTATCTACTTTAGCCAATCCATGACCAGGAATATGTTTAATTACAGTCCCTACTCCATTTTTGTGAAAATATTTTATGCAATAATCACCTATTTTTGAAACTACCTTAGGGTCGCTAGAGAAAGATCTATCTCCAATTATATTTGATGAACCTTTAACTCTCAAGTCTAACAGGGGAATAGTATTGATATTCACACCTATGGATCTTAATAAAAAAGAGGTTTTATTTATAAACATTGTGTAGATAAACTCAAATTCTTTACGATTTTTTAAATATTTTTCACCAAAGAATTTTGAGGTAAGATTTTTAGAAGTAATAATATTTTTTAATCTATTAACTCTACCACCCTCTTGATCAATAAGAATAGGGTATTTTTTGTCTTTAAAAATTTTTCTAATTGACGAAGTTAGTGCTAAAGTTTGTTTAATATTATTTATATTCCTAGAAAATAAAATTACACCCCATGGTTTATATTTTTTTATAAAAATTTTCTCTTTTAGTGAAAGTTTGGTTGACTTTATGCCAGTAATAAATGATCGACGATTATTCATTATTTTCTAATAACTTCCAAAAATTAAATTTTTTCTTTTTAGTAGTATTTGACTGTTCAATATATTCTATAATATCTTTAGTATCATCTTTAAGAACTGGTATTTTTTCTGCATAAATCTCGATTTTTTTATTAATATTAGAGAGGGATCTGTAAGAGTTTTTTTTATTTATATCCGAAAAATAATATCTGACACAAAAAAAAATAGATAAGGTAATAATTAAGATAAAAAAAAAATATTTAATTTCTTTAAGCATTACATTTTTTCTGGTGTAGAAACTCCAACTAAATCCATTCCAGATTTAATCACAGTGGAAATAGATTTTAAAAAAATTAGTTTAGCATTTGTGATTTTTTTTTGTTCATTAATAAATCTTTTATCAGGATTCTCTTTACCTAAATTCCAGTATGAATGAAATAAAGATGCTAATTCATATAGAAATGTTGGTATACGGTGAGGTTCTAGTTTTTTGCTGGATATATCTATGCATTTAGGCCATTCTGAAATTTTTTTCAAAATAGTAATTTCATCCTCTGAATATCTAAAGTCATATTTATCTATTTTAATATCTGACTTTAAATCTTTTTTTAAATGTCTAAAAACAGAAGATATTCTAGCGTAGCTATATTGAACGTAATAAAGAGGATTATCCTTTGATTTTTCTACAACACTATCAAAGTCAAAATCAAGTTCAACATCGCTACTCCTATTCAACATAATAAATCTTGTTGCATCTTTGCCAACTTCATTAATTAGATCATCAACGGTTATATAGTCACCTTTTCTCTTTGACATTTTAAAAGGTTTTTTATCTTTTATGAGTTTAACTAGTTGACTTACTTTACAAGTTAATTTTTCTCTCGAATTTGATAAAGCTTCAACAGAAGATGAAATTCTCTTAATATATCCAGCATGATCTGCTCCTAAAATATTAATTAGTTGATCAAACTTTCTATCTAATTTGTTTTTGTGATAGGCAACATCACTAGCAAAATAAGTCCACGTACCGTCAGTTTTTTGTAAGGCTCTATCTTTATCATCGCCAAAATCTGTGGACTTAAAAAGTAATTGTTCTCTCTCTACCCAATTTTCATTATTATCACCCTCTGGTTTTTTAATTTTTCCCTTATAAACAAAATTCTTTTTTTTAAGAAAATCAATAACTTTTTCAACTTCATTATCGCTAACTAATTTTTTTTCACTAAAAAAATTATCATGATTAACACCAAGGCTTTTAAGATTTTTTTTTATCAATTTCAATGACTCATCAATAGACAAAGTTGTTAGTTTTTCTGATATTTCATCAAAATTATTAAAATCAATTTCTTTATTAAATTTAATTATATTTTCTGCAAAACTTATTAAATAATCTCCGGGGTATAAATTCTCATTATCCAGTGGAAATGGCTCTTTAAAAAGAATTTCTCTTATCCTTAAATAAACAGACTTAGTAAAATTTATAATCTGATTTCCATAATCATTAACATAATATTCTCTTGAAACTTTATGTTTGTTAAATAATAAAATATTTGCAATTACGTCACCTAAAATTGCACCTCTTGAATGCCCAACATGTAAAGGGCCCGTTGGATTAGCTGAAACGAATTCTATTAGGTATTTTTGTTTTTTTTCATTAGTATTTATTCCATAATTATCCGAATTCTTAATTATTTCTTTTACAAACATTGTCCAGAAAATTGGTTTAAACTTGATGTTAATAAATCCTGGTTTTACTACAGATATATTATCAATTAATTCATCTTTTTCTTTGATTGCTTTTACTAAAATATTAGCTAAATCTAATGGTGATTTATTATTTGCTTTTGATAATACCATCGCAACATTTGTTGAAATATCGCTTTTAAAGTGTGCTGGAGGTATCTCGGTAGTGATACCATCCATTATTTCAGGCAAAACTATATTGCCGTTTTTTGACAAATCTAAAAGAACATTTTTTATTTTGTTGAGATATTGATCAAAAATATTCATTTAATATTATTATATAGGTTTATTGCATATCTATCTGTCATTCCAGATATAAAATCTGAAATTGCTCGGTATTTATTTACTCGAAGGTGATTTTTTAAAATATATTTTTTTGGATTCTTTTTTATCTTTATAAATAACTTTTTGATAATTAATTTACCTTTATTATTTTTTGTGAGTACATTCTTATTATCATACATTTTTGATTTTAAAAAAAATCTAATTTCATTTTCAGAATTTTTAACTTTTTCGGAAAAATCTACTATTAAAGAATTTGTTTTATTAATATCTTTTAAAGTTTTAATCTTATTAGTTTTAATATTTTTTTTTGTATTATTTATTAAATCTTTAATCATAAAATCAATTGAGTCTCTTATAATCTGATAAGTTACTACTTTATAGTTTTGTTTATTAATCTTATTTTTATATTTTTTGTAAATATCTCTAAAAAAATTAATTTCAACTAACTCTTCTAACTTAAATAGATTTGCATTTATCCCATCTTGTATATCATGGTTATTGTAGGCTATATCATCAGAAACCGCTGAGATTTGAGCTTCTAGGCATGGGTATGTATCAAAATTAATCTTATCTTTAAAATTTTTAAATCCTATTAAGTTATCAACCAAGTCTTTATCATCTACCGGGCCATTGTGTTTGAGAAGACCTTCTAATGTTTCAATTGAAAGGTTCAATCCGTTAAACTTTAAGTATTTGTTTTCTAAAAACATAACAATTCTCAAAGTTTGTAGATTATGGTCAAACCCTCCAAATTCTTTCATACATTCATTTAAAGACTCCTCTCCTGCATGACCAAATGGTGTATGACCTAAATCATGAGCAAGACTTAAGGTTTCGGCTAAATCTTCGTTAAGATTAAGATATTTTGTAATAGATCTTGCAATTTGAGCAACCTCCATGGAATGAGTTATACGCGTTCTATAATGGTCACCTTCAGTATTTACGAAAACTTGAGTTTTATGTTTTAATCTTCTAAATGAAGCACTATGAATAATCCTGTCTCTATCCCTTTGAAATGGAGATCTATATTTTGATAAAGATTCTTTAAAAATTCTTCCTTTACTTTTAAATAGTCCTATCTTTGAGTATTTTTTCATCCTTTAAAATAAAATATTAAGTATTATATTAGTAATACCAGTGATCAATAATGATAAAAGAAATTAAATTTACCGATAAAGCACTAAAACAGATCAATACTCTGTTATCCAAAAAAGATAAGGGCTCTTTTTTTAGAATCGCTATCAAGGGTGGTGGTTGCTCTGGTTTTCAATACGAATTTACATTTGATAACTCAAAAGCAGAAGATGACTTAAATTATGATAATATTTTAATTGATAAAACATCGGCAGATCTTCTTAAAGGATCAGAAATTGATTATGTATCCGAATTAATTGGTGAACAATTCAAAATAACTAACCCACAAACCAAATCATCTTGTGGTTGTGGTGTTTCTTTTTCTCTTTAATGCTTATTTCATCCTGGAATGTTAATTCCGTACGTGCTCGTATTGAAAATATCAAAAATTACTTATTAAAATATAAACCTGATGTTTTAATGATGCAGGAAATTAAGACGGAAGAAGTAAATTTTCCATATGATGATTTTTCTTCAATGGATTATGAAAGTCATGTATTTGGTCAAAAAAGTTACAATGGTGTAGCAATTATTTCTAAAAAAAAATTAAAAAATATAAGAACTGACTTAATTAAAGATAAATTAAAACAATCTAGAATTATTTCTGCTGAAATTGAATATAAGAAGAAAATAGTTCAATTGATAAATATATATACCCCAAATGGAAATCCAGTTGATACTGAGAAGTATGATTATAAAAAAAATTGGATGGATCAATTGATTAAACAATTAAAAAATTTATCTAAAAAGAATATTAATATTATTTTAGCAGGAGATTTTAACGTAATACCAGCGGCTGAGGACGTTTATAATGTTAAAAGTTTTGAAGATGACGCTTTATATAGACTTGAGATAAGAAAAAAATTTAGAGAGATGTTAAATTTGGGATTAAGTGATGTTTATAGACATTTTTATGAAAATAAAGATGGCTACACATTCTGGGATTATATGAGAGGCGCTTGGCAAAAAAATAATGGAATGAGAATAGATCACTTTTTAGTTTCAAATTCATTAATAGATAAAGTTAAATCAATTAATATTAATAAAGACCCAAGAGGTCGTGAAAAACCATCAGATCACACGCCAATTGAAATAAATCTAGCTTAACAACCTTTAAAAGATTTTGACATATTGCCAATTAAATCAAAATACAAATCTTTACCAGGATTAAGTGTTGCTCCTAATGGATCTATAACGCCCGTTGCAACGTTTGTATCTTTTGCTACAGCTTTAATAATATCAGGATTAAATTGTGGCTCAGAGAATATACAGCTTACTTTATCATGCTCGATTACTTCTCTAATTTCAGCTAATTGTTCAGCACCAGGCATTACGTCTGTATTTACAGTAAATGCACCAAGAATGTTAATGCCAAATCTTTCTTCAAAGTATTGATATGCATCATGAAAAACTATCGATTTGAAATCTTTATTTAATTCAGATTTTATTTTCTTAGTAAGTTTATCTAAATCTTTGTGTGCTTTTTTCAAATTTGCTTTATATTTGGCTTCATTTTTTTGATCATTCTCAATCAAGTGTTCTGCCATTTCACTCAAAATCACTTTTGCATTCATTGGATCTAGCCAAATGTGTGGATCAAATTCACCATGCGCATGACCTTCGTGACCATGATCATCGTGGTCGTCTTCTTTATGCCCTTCTTTATCATGATCGTCACCATGTCCATGTTCTTTATCTTTATCTTTGTCATGGTCGTGATCGTCGTGGTCATCCTCTTTTTTCGCATGATCATCATGATCATCTTCTTTATGCCCATGATCATCATGTTCTTCAAAAATATTTCTTTCTCTAAATTTAAGTTTAGTTAAACCTTTAATTTCCATTAACTCAATTTTTTCAGCGTTTTTTGCAATAGTCTTTAGTGGTTTTTCTAAAAAACTTTCTATATCTTCACCTACCCAAAATATAATATCTGCATTTTGGATCATTTTTGCATGTGAAGGTTTAAGTGCAAATCCATGTGGTGAAGCGTAACCATCAACTATTAACTCTGGTTTACCAACCCCATCCATCAGATAACTTGCAAGCGAATGAATTGGTTTTATTGTTGCTACAACTTTAATTTCAGCATTAACAGGTGTAAAAATGGTTAAGAATGATAATAATGATAATAATAATGGAAGTTTTTTAATAGTTTTCATAGTTTAATTAATTAAATTGTTATAATATAACATTTTGTAATAATATAACGTTTGTATGTCAAGAGATAAAATGAGTGTTAATCAAAATATATTGGTCAAATTAAAAGATGCTGGCTTTAAAATAAACGGCAAATGGCTTGTGCAAGGAGTGTCACTTCAAGTTGAAAAAGGTAAAATAGTTACTCTCATTGGGCCGAATGGGTCAGGAAAAAGCACAACTGCAAAAATTGCTCTTGGAATTTATAAAAAAATCGAGGGCGCAGTTGAAAAATTCACTAATAAGGTGGGATATGTTCCCCAAAAAATTTCAATTGATTGGACGTTACCACTTAGAGTTAATGATTTCATGGTACTAACTGAAAATCTTAGGTCTGAAACAATAGATGAAGCTTTATCGTTAGCTGGTGTTATTCATTTAAAAGATAAAAATTTAGGTGATTTATCTGGTGGTGAATTTCAAAGAGTATTGCTTGCGAGAGCTATCTCAAAAAAACCAGACTTACTGGTACTTGATGAGCCAGTTCAAGGTGTAGATTTTACTGGTGAAATAGCATTATACAAACTTATCAAAAAAATTTCTGATGAACTAAATTGTGGTATTTTATTAATTTCTCATGACTTGCATACTGTAATGAGTGCTACAGACCATGTGGTTTGTTTAAATGGCCATGTATGTTGCTCAGGATCACCTACAGACGTTGTAAAAAATGTTGAGTATAAAGCCTTATTTGGTGATCAGGCTTCACAAGTATTATCAAGGTATGAACATAAACACGATCATGTTCATACCGATGAAGGAAAAATTAAGAAAAATTAAATGTTTGATGATTTTTTTATAAGAGCTTTAGTAGCAGGAATTGGAGTTGCTTTAGTAACTGGACCACTTGGTTGTTTTGTAATTTGGAGAAGATTATCATACTTTGGTGATACTCTAGCCCACTCAGCTTTATTAGGAGTAACATTAGCCTTTACAATGCAATTCAACATTGCATTATCAGTATTCATAATTTCTTCCTTAATAGCCCTAACTTTAATACAACTTCAAAAAAGAACCAATCTTCCAGGGGATGCCTTGCTAGGACTTTTAGCTCACTCATCGCTAGCAGTTGGTCTTGTCGTTATAGGTTTTTTAACATTTATTAGGTTTGATATCATGGGATTATTGTTTGGTGACATATTAGCAGTAACGGTTAATGATTTATTAATTATATGGATTGGAGGAGCTATAATTCTCTTAATTCTAAAGTTGATTTGGAAACCCTTATTTGCGTCAACAGTTAATTATGAATTAGCAGAAGCTGAAGGTTTAAATCCTGATAGAGCTAAAGCTATATTCACAATTTTAATGGCAGCAATCATTGCCATATCAATTAAAATGGTCGGATTATTGTTAATTACTGGAATGTTAATTATACCTGCTGCCATGGCTAGAAATATTTCAACGAGTCCACAAAAAATGGTTGTCTTCTCAATAATCGGAGGTCTGTTGTCAGTAATTTTAGGATTATTTTCCTCATTGGAATTTAATACTTCATCAGGACCTTCAATTATAACTGCTGCTTTATTGTTGTTTATAATCTCGTTATTCAAAATCAAACAAACAATTAAATTGAAAAATTAATCAGGAAAATGTAAAAATGAGCAAAATGCAAAATCTCTCAAAAAATCAACAAATTATTTTTGATTTAATTGATAAATCTCCAGAACCTTTAAAGGCTTATTCAATACTATTTAGTGTACAAAAAAGAGGTATTAAAGCCCCATTACAAGTTTATAGAGCATTAGACAAATTAGTTGAAATTGGAAAAATTCATAAAATTGAGAGCAGAAACGCGTTCATTGCCTGTCAAAATTCGAGTTGTCAAATTTCAAAAGCTACAGCCTTTTCAATATGTGAAAGTTGTGAAAAAGTTACAGAAATAAATAATTCTAATCTTTCAAAATATCTAACATGCTTTAAAGATAAAAATGGAATGAAATACAACAAATACAACCTTGAATTTTTTGGATTATGCAAAAAATGTGTATCTAAAAAGAGTTAAAACCATTAATGATATTTTTTACTTTAAAGATTGTACTTGCTGCAATCATAATAGCCTTTGCTAGCTGGCTTTCAGGTCAAAATCCAAAACTTGCAGGTTTTATTATTGCTTTACCTCTTGTATCGCTAATAGCTATAGCTTTGTCTTACTACGAGCACAATGATATAGAGAAAACAGTTCTTTTTACCAAAAGTATACTAATTGCAGTGCCTGTTAGTTATTTATTTTTTTTACCATTCTTTTTTGCAAAATCATTTAATATGAATTTCTTCTTAATTTATGGTACTGGATTAGGATTTATAATCGTTGGTTTTTTTATTCATAAATATATAACTAATTTTATTTAATACTGTTACTCTCCTACAAAAACGTACAAATAATATTTGATAAACAATTATTCTACTATCAAGGTATCTTTGGATCCACCACCTTGAGAACTATTTACTATTGTGCTTCCTTTTCTAAGAGCAACTCTGGTCAGACCACCAGTTGTAACATAGCTTGTTTTACCACTTAAAACGAAAGGTCTTAGATCTAGATGTCTAGGCTCTATGTTTTTTTCAGTGATAGTTGGCGCTGTTGATAAAGTTTCTAAAGGTTGTGCAATATATTCCCTTGGATTTTTTTTAATTTTTTGTGCTACTTCTTCTCTCTCTTTTGTAGAAGCCTTAGGGCCTATCATTATTCCATATCCACCTGAGGCATTAGCTGGTTTTACAACTAATCTAGACATATTTTCTAATACGTACTCTCTTTGTTTTTTGTCATGACACAAATAAGTTTCAACTTGATTCAATGTAGGTTGCTCGCCTAAATAATAAACAATCATTTTATTTACGTATGAATAAACTACTTTATCATCAGCTACACCTGTCCCTATTGCATTAACAATACCTACATTTTTTTTCAACCAGCATTTAAACAGTCCTGGAACACCAATTAAAGAGTCTTTATTAAAGGCTTTAGGATCTAAGAAATTATCATCTAGTCTTCTATAGATGCAGTCAACTTTTAAAGGACCTTTTACAGTTTTCATGTAAACCATATCGTTTTCTACAAAAAGATCTTTTCCTTCTACCAATGCAATCCCCATTTGCTCAGCTAAAAAAGAATGTTCAAAGTAAGCAGAATTATAAATACCTGGCGTTAAAACTACCATGTGTGGATGAGCAGTTTTTTTAGGTATACATTCATTCATACAATTAAAAAGTTTGTTAGTATATTGATGTATTGATGCAACTTTATATCTAGTAAAAAGTTCAGGAAAGACATCTCTCATAACCATTCTGTTTTCAAGCATATACGAAACTCCTGAGGGTACTCTAAGATTATCCTCCAAAACTAAATAATCTCCATTTTTATTCCTGATTAAATCTACTCCAGATATATTTGCCCAAGATTTATATTTAGGTGAAAATCCTTCACATTCCTTAACATAATAAGGTGAATTAAAAATAATTTCTCTTGGTATAACATTGTCTTTAAAAATTTTCTTTTGATTATAAACATCATCAATAAACAAGTTTAAGGCTTTAACTCTTTGTTTAAGACCTTTGGTTACTTTGTTCCATTGTGCTTTTGGTATAATTCTTGGAATTATATCTAGAGGCCATTTTTTTTCCTCTGCCCTATTGTTAGCAGCATAAACTCTAAAATTAATCCCTCTAGCACTTATTGTGCTTTGACAATTTTTTTCAATTTCTTGAAGTTTATCTTTTCCGTATCTTTCTAAAATATTTGAAATTATAACTGCATGTTTTCTTAGTTTGTTTTCACTAGTAAAATAGCCATCGTATGCTTTTGTAGCATTGTAGTTATCCCAGAGTTTCCCCGCCATACAACAATTCTTTAATAATTAACGCAAATATTCAAATGCGTTATAGTTATATCAGATATGCTTGATTTTAAATATATGATAGATAAATAAGGTTTATTAATAGTTATGACTTATTGTGTTGGCATTAAAGCTCAAGACGGAATTGTATTTGCATCAGATTCTAGAACAAACGCTGGATTAGACAATGTTAACATTTACTCAAAAATGTTTGTTCATGATGTTGGTGATAGAAGTGTCATAATAGTTACTTCTGGAAATTTAGGTACATCTCAAGCAGTATATAAATCTATAGAAAATGATCTTAAAGGCGACAGCGGGATAATGAATTTAAATACCTGTAAAGATTTTGATCAAATTGCATCATATATAGGATCTTTAAATATAGAGCATTCAGCACCAAAAGGAATAAACACAGATACAGTTTTATTAGGTTCCTCATTTTTAGTTGGTGGTCAAATTAAAGGTCAACCATTAGAATTATACTTAGTGTACTCTCAAGGAAATTATATTAAACCAGCTGATAGCAAACCTTATCTAGTTATTGGTGAAGTAAAATATGGCAAACCTATTTTAGATAGAGTTATTAAACCAAGCGTATCTATTGGTGATGCTTCACGTTGTGCTCTAATCTCAATGGATTCAACATTAAAAAGTGATTTAACCGTTGGCCCTCCTATTGATTTTGCTGTCTATAAAAAAGATGAATATAAAATCGCGTCACAAAAATGCTTAAATATCACTGATACTGAATATTCTAAAGTCTGTGATCAATGGTCGGATGGTATCTTTAAAATTTTTGATTCTTTTCCAAGATTTGATTGGGAAGACAAAAAATAAGATTATTTTTCCTATAAACTGTAATAAATTCTTAACATAACTGAAATAATAACATTGAAAGGGGATTTTATGTTTATAAAAAAATATCTAAAGTGGATCAGTACGTTTCTAGTTTTAGTGGGAATACTCCTTACTAATTTAAATATATATCCATTAAATATATATTTTCATGGATTAGGAGTTGTTGGATGGACTATAGCTGGATTTGTTAGCAAAGATAAAGCAATACTAACTAATTTTGGATTACAAATACCATTATTTTTAATAGGAATTTATAAAATTATTATCTAATGAAAAATACTAACAAAATATTTCTAGGTGAATTTATTGGAAGTAGCTTTTTAGTAATGGTTATTGTTGGATCTGGAATAATGGCTGAAAATCTCACAAATGATAATGCTTTAAGATTAACAGCCAATACACTTGCAACTGGAGCTGGTCTATTCGTTTTAATAACTGCTTTTGCAAATATTTCAGGTGCACATTTCAACCCTTTTGTAAGTTTAGCGATGTTTTTAAGAAAAAAAATCACTGGAAAACTTCTGATCATATATATTCCTGCCCAAATACTTGGTTGTTTGCTTGGTGTTATGTTGGCCAATGTTTTTTTTGAACACAATATTCTTGAGTTATCAACAAAAAATAGGGATGGCTTTCATATTTTCTTGTCTGAAATAATTGCTACTTTTGGTTTGATTTTTATTATTTTTGCTACTCTAAAAGATGGCAAAATAACAATAGCTGCAAGTGTAGCAACATATATCATGGCTGGTTATTGGTTCACATCATCAACATCTTTTGCAAATCCAGCTGTTGCTATAGCAAGAACTTTTACTGATTCTTTTACAGGAATTAATTACATGAATACACCAACATATATTCTAGCTGAATTTTTGGGAGCTCTAATAGCTGTATTTTTAATTAAAAGATTAATTAAATAGATGCAACTTTTTTTAGAAATAAAAAATATTATAAACTAGACATTATTATCTAATAGTTTATTTATAGACGAATCACCACACTGATTCTCATATTATTTTATTCTTTTGTAGTATTATTTTCATTCTCACATTACATAGATCTCAAGTCATGAATCAATAGGAACCGAAAACAATAATATAAAGGAGAAAAAATGGATATGACTTTAATTTATACGGTTATAGGGTTTGCCCTTGCCGGTTATAGCGTTATTGCTAACGACTCAATTCAAACACTGGGTACATTTATAGCTTCGAAAAAGAAGTGGTTTAAATGGTATACTCTCGCAGGATCTGCGTCAGCTGTTATGATTATTGCGTTAGCATGGGGATGGTATTCGTATGATGGTGATATTTCTTATGGAAGATTAACTAGAATACCTTATCAAAAAATTCAATGGTATCACGCAGTAGCACCTGCAATACTATTATTATTAACAAGAATTGGAATACCTGTTTCAACCACCTTTTTAGTTCTTTCAGCATTTGCCTCAACGGTTGTACTTGAAAAAATGCTTATGAAAAGCGTCGTTGGGTATGGTTTAGCAGCAATGGTTGCTTATATTGCCTGGATAGCTGTCTCTAAATTTATTAATGAAAAATTTGATGAAGTAGATGAAAAATGGGTAGGCTTCTGGAGAAATAGTGTTTGGATTTCTTCTGGTTGGTTATGGTGGGTGTGGTTGTCTCACGATGTGGCTAATATTGCCGTGTATCTACCTAGACAATTAGATTTAACATTGCTTTTAATAGTAATGGGTTACTTTACAGCACTGTTATTCTATATTTTCTACATTCAAGGTGGACCAATTCAAAAAGTTGTTCTTGAAAAAACAGGAACAAGGTACGCAAGATCAGCAACAATTATTAATGTAATTTATGCTGGTGTCTTATTCTACTTTAAAGAACTAAACGATTTACCTATGTCTACGACATGGGTTTTTGTTGGTTTATTATGTGGAAGAGAACTTGCTATAGCTAGCATGAACAAAGAATATAAGTTGGGTTACGTCTTTCCATTAATTGGAAAAGATTTCCTAAAAATGGTATTCGGCTTAACTGTTTCAGTAGGTATAGTGCTTGCAATACATTATATAATAATACCAAACAGTTGGTTTTAAATATATTTTTGTGGTCGTGTTAATTATTTAACACGGCCATAAACGTCCTGGTATCGAACAATATCTGTTTCTTTTAAAATTGAACCTACTTGAGCTTCAATAATTTTCACTGGTTTTTTGTAGGGATTTTCTATTCTATGGATTGCACCTAATGGAATAAAAATAGTTTCATCAGGTTTCATAGTGAAATATTTCTTATTTAAAGTAATTTTTGGTTTACCATGAGTAACTACCCAGTGCTCAGCTCTATGATGATGTTTTTGAAGACTTAAAATACCTTTGGGTTTTACATATAGTTCTTTAATCAAAAATTCCTTACCATTAAATAGATTTACATAACTACCCCAAGGTCTATGAAATACATTTTTCTTTTTAAAGTATTGTGTTTTATTTCTTCCATACATTTTACAAATTTCTTTCCAAGATCCTAAATCAGACCAAGGAATATCTAATTTGATAGCATTTATATTTTTAGTTTTTTCTAATATTGCATAGTCAAAAGACTTGGCTGTTGCTTTAGCGAATGCTTGTTTATTTAAATAATACACATTACTTTTATATTTTGCTTTTGTTACAGCTTTGTTACAATTTCGGTAAATATTTGGTTGGTATTTCTTGAAATTATTAATAATGGAGTCTTTTCTCATATAAAACATTCCAGAATTCCAGTAACCTTTTTTACTAATTATTTGTTTAGCTTTAGCCTCTTTAGGTTTTTCTACAAATCTAGATACTTTATTATTTTTAGTTAAAAAATATCCAAATTCACTAGATGGCATTTTGGGTTTAATACCGAAAATAAAGATATTACTATGAGTGAGTTTCTTTTGATTTTTTTTGATAGCTTTATTGAATAAACCAACTTTTTCTATCAGATGATCAGCAGCCAGGAACATTAAAGGTTGTTCGTTAGATATATCTTTAATTAAAGCCGTACTTAATATAGCGGGTGCTGTATTTCTTTTAGCGGGTTCTAAAACTATTTTAAATTTTCTTATTTTGTGTTTCTTTAGGTGTTGTTTTACTTGTCTTAAATATTTTGCATTTGTGCTTATAATTGGTGCATCAAATATAGATGCTTTAACTCTTTCTAAAGTTTTACCCAATAAAGTCCAATTACCAAAATCGATAAATTGTTTTGCTTGATGTTTTTTAGCTTTAGGCCAAAGTCTTGTTCCAGCGCCACCACATAAAATAACAGGGCGAATTTTCATCAAATTTTTGAGTAATCCTTAACTTCTTTTTTCTTACCTGGATGAGTTGGTGCTCCTAAAAATGCTGGTCCAACAGTTTGAGCATATTTCCAAAGTGTTCCTGATCCAAAATCAGATTTTCTAGCCTTCCATTTTCGTCTTCTTGAAGCTAATTGTGCTCTTGTTAATCGAACATTAATTGTTCCCTTCTTGGCATCAATATCAATAATATCCCCATTACGTAATAGAGCTATAGGTCCGCCTAGTGCAGCCTCAGGTCCTACATGACCAACGCAAAAACCTCTAGTTGCTCCAGAAAATCTTCCATCAGTTATTAAGGCAACTTTTTCTCCTTTACCTTGACCGTAAATAGCACCAGTTGTTGAAAGCATTTCTCTCATACCTGGTCCACCTACCGGGCCTTCATATCGAATAATGATTACATCCCCATCTTTATATTTTCTACTTTGAACTGCTTTCATTGCGCTTTCTTCATTATCAAAACATCTTGCTCTTCCAGTAAATTGTAATTTTTTAAGTCCTGCAATTTTAACTATTCCACCTTCTGGAGCTAAATTACCTTTTAAACCTACTACACCACCATCTGGTGATAAGGGTTTGTTATAAGCTCTTAAAACTTTTTGTTTTGGGTTAAACTTAATTTTTTTTAAATTTTCTTTCATAGTTTTACCTGTAACAGTCATACAGTCACCATGTATATAGCCACCATCATAAAGAGTTTTTAAAAGCATTGGCACACCACCTGCTAACCACATATCTTTTGCAACATATTTTCCACCTGGTTTTAAGTCTGCAAGATATGGTGTTCTTTTAAATATTTTTGCAACGTCCATTAAATCAAATTTTATTCCTGCTTCATTTGCGATTGCTGGTAAGTGTAATGCAGCATTTGTTGATCCTCCTGTTGCAGCAACTATTGTTGCAGCATTTTCTAAAGCTTTTCTTGTGACTATATCTCTTGGTTTAATTTTTTTAGCTAATAATTCCAT
>CABYZW010000013.1 GCA_902523615.1 uncultured Pelagibacteraceae bacterium
TAATTATAATAAGTTTTTATATAAATATATGAAAAATTCAAAATTTCTAATTGACAAGTTTATTAAATTATTTGAACAAGGGTTAATTTCCTCAAAAGATCTTGGAAATGAATTAATGACGATTATGAAATCAAAGAGAGACGAGATTATCTTTAAGTTAGAGCTTATTAGTAAGGATGAATTCAATGTTTTATCTAAAAGGGTTGAAAATC
This sequence comes from uncultured Pelagibacteraceae bacterium, assembly GCA_902523615.1. GTDB lineage: Bacteria > Pseudomonadota > Alphaproteobacteria > Pelagibacterales > Pelagibacteraceae > Pelagibacter. The sequence goes on from CABYZW010000013.1 coordinate 213, forward strand.
TCGAAAAAAAAATTAGTCAAGTAAAAGTATCTAGGAAAAAAAATTCTAAGAAGGTAAAAAAATCTTGACTGCAAGACCATTCAAAGAAGATTTTTCAAGCTTAATATTTCCTCCATGGGATCTAATGATATCTGAGGCTATAGATAGGCCTAAACCAACGCTAGATTTAGAATCTCCTCTTCCTTTATCAATTTTATAAAATGGTTTAAATACATTTTCGTATTCTTCTTTAGGAATACCTGGTCCGTTATCCTCAATTTTAATAAATAAATTATTTGCACTTTTACTGAGTTCAACTCTGACCTTATCTCCATATTTCACAGAATTATCAATTAAGTTATTAATACAACGTTTTATTAAGTTCTTTTTGCCATTAATGTTAATGTTTGGTTTTATAAATAATAAAATATTCTCATTATTGTATTTGTTAATTAGATCTAAGATTAATTCACTTAGATTAAATTTTTCATTTTTTTCTAAATATGAAGAACTAGTAAACTGAAGATACTCATTAAGCATTTTTTCCATTTCATTTATGTCCTCAGTCATTTTTTTTGATAATTCTTGGTCTTTAATAAAAGCAACTTGAAGCTTCATTCTTGTCAAGGGAGTTCTTAAATCGTGACTTATACCTGACAACATTTCAGATCTTTGATTAAGATGCCTCATTATTCTTTTTCTCATTCTATCAAATTCATAACCTGCTTGTCTTATTTCAGCAGCTCCTGACGGTTTATATTCTTCAATTTCTTCACCTCTACCAAATTTTTCAGCTATCTTTGCTAGATTTGTAATTGGTCTAGTTTGATTTTTTAAAAAAATAAGAGAAATTAAAACCATTATTAATGCTGGAACAGTAATCCAAAGAGCAAAAATTCTAGCTGAGGAACTTGTGACTCTATCTCTAGGAACAAGAAATTTAAAATATCCAGAATTATATTTAATTCTTATGTCAATTAATTCCTTGTATTGAGTAGTATCAAACCAAAAATTTCCAGATCCAAATTTTGATTTTAATTCTCTTCTTAAAGTTCTATCTATTGGGCTAAACCATCTATCATCGTATTCGTAATTAAAATTTTTATCCTCGTTGTAGACAATATTTAAATCTTGATAAACAGAAAAAAGATTTGTGATTTTTTCTTTATCGTAAATTTCATCGTTATGAATTTCTATAAAAGTATTAATTTCATTTACAAGTGCCTTAGTCATTCCTTTGTTGGTTTTTATCCAAAGGCTATCAAAAAAAACAAATGATATAACTAATTGTAAAACAATTACTGGAACAGCAACAATCAATAGAGCTCGGTAAAATAATCTCTTAGGCAACATATTTTTTAAAAATTTACTCAATCCATAAAACATATCCTGCTCCTCTAATTGTTTGTAAAAATTTAGGATTTTTGGGATCAATTTCTATTTTTTTTCTTAATCTTGTTATAATTACATCGATTGATCTTTCCTTGTCTAATTTAATCAGTTGCCCAATATCATTTCTTGAAAAAGTTTTACCTGGACTATTGATCATTTTTTCTAATATCATTTTTTCTGTATCATTAATTTTATATTCTTTATCTTTTTTTAAAATTGTTCTTTTATTTAAATCAATCTTAATATTTTCAAACTCAATTACTCTTTTGGCATCATTCCTTTTTGTTTTTTGTATAATATTTTGAATTCTTAAAATTAATTCTTTTGGTTCAAATGGTTTTGGTAAATAATCATCTGCACCAATTTCTAATCCCTCAACTCTTTCATTAGCTTCGCCTTTTGCGGTCAATAAAATTATGGGAGTCTTTATTTTTTTTTTGTTTTCTTGAATAAATTCTAGTCCACTTTTACCTGGCATCATTATATCTAGAATTATTAAATCAAATTCAATTAATTCTATCTTAGCAACCGCATCCTCTGCATTGACAGCAGTGTTTACTAAATAATTATTTTCATTTAAATATTTTTTTACTAAATCCCTAATTCCCTCATCATCATCTACAACTAAAATATGTGCAATAAAATTATCCATTTATAATTTTTTTTAAAACGTTATCAAAATTGATTACTTCCTCAGAATTTGAATTTAATAATGCTGAGTAAATTCTTTTTTTTTGTATTTCAAAGATTTCATTAAAAATTTTTTCTCCTTTTTTATTTAGATAAATATGTTTAATTCTTGTATCCTGATCATCTCTTTTAAAATCTATTGCTTCTAGTTTTACTAAATCCTTAAGCACTCGGTTTAGACTTTGTTTTGTAACTTTTAATTTCTTTAATAAGTCAGAAATAGAGATACCTTGGTACATAGACAGCAAGTGAATTACCTTTTGATGAGCTAAACCAATCGCGTATTTATCTAGAATTTTCTTAGAATCTGAAAACGTTTCTCTATAGCTCAAGAATAATTTTTCAATTAAATCTTTTAATTGATCATCTTTGAGATATAAAAGTTCTTTCATCACAGGTAAGTTATATTGACATATTATAGATACAAAGATATTTTTTCAGTAAGAATTTTTATTTCATAAATGATACCCTACGATAAAAGATCTGGAAAAATATGGTACAATGGTGAGTTGGTAGATTGGTCAGATGTTAAAGTCCACGTTTTAAGCCATGGTTTACATTACGCAAGTTGTGTTTTTGAAGGAGAGAGGGTTTATGATGGATCTATCTTTAAATTAGAGGAACATACTTCAAGATTATTTCACTCTGCAAGAAGAATGGGTTTTGAGATTCCTTATACTGAGGAAGAGGTAAATAAAGCCTCTAACAAAATTATTTCTACTCAAAAAGTTGAAAATGGTTATGTTCGACCAGTTGCTTGGAGAGGAAGTGAAATGATGGCTATTTCAGCTCAACAAACAAAAATTCATCTAGCAATTGCTACATGGGAGTGGGGATCATATTTTGATCCTAAACTAAAAATTGAAGGAATAAAATTAAATATATCTAATTGGAGAAGGCCTGCACCAAATACTATACCATGGGATACTAAAGCTTCAGGTCTTTACATGATTTGTACTCTTTCAAAACATGAAGCAGAAAAACAAGGTTTTACGGATTCTCTTATGCTAGATCATGAAGGAAATATTGCAGAAGCGACGGGTGCAAACATTTTTTTTAAAGATAAAAACGGTGAACTTCATACGCCAATACCAGACTCTTTTTTAGATGGAATTACAAGAAGAACTGTCATTGAAATCGCTAAGTCCAAAAATATTAAAGTAAACGAAAGAAAAATCAAACCTGAAGAATTAAAGAATTTTGTTGGATGTTTTTTGACAGGAACTGCTGCTGAAGTAACGCCAGTTTCTTGTATTGCTGAAAATCAGTTTAAAGTTTGTGAGACAATTATTAATTTAAATGAAAGTTATATAGCTTTAGTTAAAAAGAAAAAAGCAGCTTAATCTTTATTATCCTCAGCGATGGCGTGGTCAATTCCTTTACGCATATAATCATACCCTGTGAAAAGTGTTAGAAAAGCTGAAAGCCATAAAAGGATAATGCCTATAGTTTGAGCATTATAATCTTGGAAATTAATTATCTTATTACCAGTTTCTCCAGAAAGTAAAAGAGCAATAGACACCATTTGTAAAACAGTTTTTAATTTAGCTAAATTTGAGACTGGAAGCTTTATGCGTCCTTTGGCTAAAAACTCTCTTAAACCAGAAATTAAAATTTCTCTTGTCAAAATTATTATTGCTGCAACAACTTCATAATGTCTAATAGTTCCGTCCATCACTAATAATATAAGCGCAGTAGCAACAATTATTTTATCTGCTATTGGGTCCAATAATTCTCCAAGTTTAGACTCTTCTCCAAGAAGTCTAGCCAACATACCATCTAAAAAATCTGTAAAGGATGCAATTATAAATAATATAAGCGCCGTTAGATCTCCATAAAAACCTGGCAAATAAAATGCTAAAACAAAAAAAGGCACAATCAAAATTCTACCAACTGTTAGAATATTTGGTATTTTTCTAAGCATAAATTCCTTTATTCGTGAAAGAAGTTATATATCTTTTTTGCAACTTTTTCTTCCACACCATCAACTGATTTTATTTCATCTAAACTAGCTGATTCTACTGCTCTAGCAGAACCAAAGTGGTTTAATAGTGCTCTTTTTCTAATAGAACCAATACCATCTATTTGATCAAGTAAAGATTTACTAATTCCCTTTTTTCTTTTGGCTCTGTGGGCACTTATTGCAAATCGATGGGATTCGTCTCTTATTCTTTGAAGAAAGAATAGTGTGGGATCGTTTTTATTAAATTTAAATTCTTTACCATTATGAAAAAAAGTCTCATTTCCACTATTTCTTTGTTTCCCCTTTGCAATTGCAACTATAGGTAAATCGTGGAGTCCTAATTCATTTAGAGTTTCTCTAGCTACAGAGTATTGACCTTTTCCACCGTCGATCAAAACTAAATCAGGAAAAGTAAGATAATTATCTTTCTCTTGTATGGCTCTTTTAAACCTTCGATTTAGTACTTCTCGCATCATACCATAGTCATCTTGTTCATTTTTTTGAATTTTAATATTAAATTTTCTATACCTTTTTTTGATAAATCCCTCATCTCCATAAGCAATTAATGCACCAACACTATTAGTTCCCTGGATATGACTGTTGTCATAAACTTCTATCAAATTTATACTTGTTTCTAAATTAAATTTATTTGCGACAGTATCAAATAATTCTCTATTATTTTGACTTTCATAAAGTTTCCTAGTTAGGCTATCTTTGGCATTTTTAATTGCTTGATTTATTACTTTTAACTTCGTTCCTTTCTTTGCAATTGATATATCAACTTGTTTTTCTTCTTTTTGAGATAAAGTTTTTTCAATTAAAACTTTTTCCCTAATTTCTTCAGATAATATTATTGACGATGGAACACTTTTATTTTCATAAAATTGAGAAACAAAAGAATTTAAAATATCACTTAGTTTTTCATCAGGATCATGTTTTGGAAAAAAGGCTTGATTACCCCAATTTTGTTTTGAGCGATAAAAAAAAACTTGAATACAAGTTTTGCCTGACTCTTTATAACCAGCAATTACATCAGCCTCAATTAAATTTGCTTCATTAATTCTTTGTGATGATTGAATAATATTCAAAGATTTTATTCTATCTCTTAAAATTACAGCTTTTTCAAAATCTAAATTATCGCTTGCTTTTTCCATTTGGTCTGAGAGACTTTTTTGTATTTTTCTAGATTTGCCAGATACAAATTCAATCGCATCATATACTGTTTTTTTATATTCATTTTTTTCAATATACCCAACACAAGGACCAGAACATCTTTTGATTTGATATAAAATACAAGGGCGCTCTCTATTCTTAAAAACTGTATCATCACAAACTCTTAAATGAAAAATTTTTTGTATCATTTTTATCGTCCAATTAGCTGAGCCTGCTGATGCAAAAGGTCCAAAATAAAAACCCTCTTTTATTTTTTTTCCTCTATGTCTTTTTATTTGTGGCCATTTATCTTTGTTACCAATAAAAATAAACGGAAAAGACTTGTCATCTCTTAAAAGAATATTAAATTTTGGTTTATGTTTTTTAATTAAATTCGCCTCAAGAAGTAAGGCCTCACTTTCATTTGATGTAGTTGTTATTTCAAGTCTTCTTGTTTGAGATAACATTCTTTCCGTCCTGATAATATGATTTTTTTCCATTACATAACTCTTAAGTCTGTTAGGTAAATTTTTTGCTTTGCCTACGTAAAGAATATCTCCTTTATCATTTAACATTCTGTAAACACCAGGCAACTTAGGAGTCAGAGCAAGTTCTTTTTTAATTACTTCTTTACCAATTTCAGAACTTGTCATGACTTCTTTTTTTGGTAATTTGTATACCAACGGATGAACATTGTTTTAAAATTTCTAACTTTTCAATTTTAAGCATTATTTTACCAATTCTTCTGTCTTTGAATAGTTCATCAAAAACAGCTTCTGCAAGAGTTTCCAAGAAATTATAATGTTTCTTTTTTACTAGTTTTGTAATTAGTTTCACAATTGTGCTATAATTTACAATGGATTTCAAATCTTTATCATTTGATGGCTTTTTATCTTGATAATCAATTTCAAGACTAAATTTTACTTTTTGTGCTTTCTCTTTCTCGGTATCGTAATAGCCAAGTTTTAAATCTAAAATAAGTTCATTAATTAAAATTTTTTTCTCATAATTAAATAAGCTCTTAGCTTTATCTATTTTAACTACTTTGAGATTATTTTTTTTCATTTAGAGTAAATTATCCTTAAAAAAATTGATAAATTGAGGCATATAAACATCCATATTATTTCCACCTATTGTAACTCCTTTAGAAAGACACTTTTCTTTCTTCATGGCTTTAAAAATTGTTTTGAAAGTTTTTCTGGGTTTATTTTGTGCAGCTTCATACCAAGCCTCTTCACTAGGAAATAATTTATATTTTTCTATAAGCCATTCTTTCCATATTGGATTGATAACTTTACCGTTATTATCAATATATACATCAGGACAATCATGAAGTGTCATTGCCATTTTTTCTCTCCAAGGTTTTTTACCAGCGTGCCAAACATGGTACCAGCCTTCTTTAACATCGATTTTTACTTTACCTGGTGGAGCCTTAATTCTTTCTGCATGTTCTTTACAATACTTTGCCAAAGTATAGTCATCTGCGCCTCCATGTACTACAAGCAATGTTGTATTAGAGGTTAATTCAGGCTCTCTAAAAAAACCAGCCATTCTACACTCTGCAGCCTCTGGGAGAATTGCATCGAAACCTTTTGTACCTTTAATAAATTTTGAAGTAAATTTTACATCTGCCAAATAAAATGAGTTTGTTCCACCTCTAGAGTGACCAGTAGTTCCAAATTTTCCATTTGATCTTGGATGTGATTGTAAAACTTTTAATGCCATCATAGCGTCAATTGCACCATTAATTAGAGGAACTTTGGATTGATCTCTCCAGGTTGACCTTGCACCTCTAGGACAAAAATTATCTATGTACATAACACCTATACCTTCTTTCAAAAGATTTTGTGCAGCATGATACACAAAGTCATCCCAAATATAATCTCCAGGTCCTCCACTACTGTGAGTATAAATTACTATAGGAACTTTGCTGGTTCCCTCTGGTAATCGAAGATATCCGGTAATTTCAATAGGATTATTTAAATGACCATTTATCAAAACTGTTCTCTGGTCAAATCCAGTATATGAATTAAATTTTATTATTTCACCTCCACCATAACCTTTAACTTTAGATATTGCAGTTAACATTGATCTTTTCTTGGTGCAGTTTGACTTAGAGTCAAATTGTGGTGATTTGTGAGCTAAAAGATTTGATGCAAAAAAAATTGAAAAAATTGATACTAAAAAAATATTTTTCATTCTTTACCTTTAATTATATCCGGCGTCTGCCAGTTTAAGCTTTGACCACTATCTATTGCTAAAACTTGACCCGTAATAGAACTGTTTTTTATAAAAAAGTCAACTGCATTACAAATCTCATTAACATCCACTTGTTGTTTTAGCGGTGTAGCTAAATATTGATTTTTGAAATGTTTTTCCGATTGCCTTTTATTTTTAATTGTTGGTCCAGGTGCTATTCCATTAACTCTTATATTTGGTGACAAACTCATCGCGCTCGTTTTGGTTAAAGTATAAAGACCTGTTTTACTTAATGTGTATGAAAAAAAATACGGAGTAAGCTTAAATATTCTTTGATCAATTATATTGATAATACTGTTATTTTTACCTCTAACATTTTTTGAAAATTCTTTCGATAAAAGAGCAGGAGCTTTGAGATTTGTAGAAATATGCTTTTCCCAGCTCTTAGATGTAAAATTTTCTAATTTATCATTTTCAAATAGAGAGGCATTATTAATAAGACAATCAAAAAATTTTAGTTTTGATTTTGCAAATTTAATAATTTTAATGATATCTTTTTCCCTACTAAGATCCCCCTTTACTAAATGAATTTTCGACCCATTATTTAGAAGCCTCTTTTTTAAATTTTCAGCTTTTACTTTTGATTTATTATAATGAATTATAATTTGTTTATTTGGTCCTGATAATTTTTCAGCTATTGCAGCACCTATTCTAGTTGCTCCACCAGTAATTATTATCCTCTGTGCTTCCATTTCTTATCTTTTTTTTTAGTAACCTTAGTTCCTGGCATTCCCATAGTTGATCTACCTTTTGGGTAAAGTTTATTTTTTACATCATACTGTCTTATTTTAGGATTTAATGTAATTTCTAACTCTGTACTCTCTAATTTTCTGATTTCATCTCTAATTTTTGCAGCTTCTTCAAACTCAAGATTAGAAGCAGCTTCCTTCATCTTTTTATCTAAAGCCCTTAGATGCTTCTTTAAATTTCCACCAACATTTGAGCCCTCACTTATTTTGACGTAATCTTTTTCATAAACGCTCTCTAAAATATCACTGATTTCTTTTTTGACTGACTTAGCATCTATTTTATGTTTTTTGTTGTAACCTAATTGAATTTTTCTTCTTCTATCTGTTTCTTGAATTGCTTTTTTAATACTTTTGGTTTCTTTATCTGCATACAAAATTACTTTTCCATCAACATTTCTTGCTGCTCTTCCGATAGTTTGAATTAGAGAGGTTTCTGATCTCAAAAAACCTTCTTTGTCTGCATCTAAAATTCCCACTAAAGCACATTCAGGTATATCTAAACCCTCTCTTAATAAATTTATTCCAACAAGCACATCAAAAACGCCCATACGTAAATCTCTCATGATTTCTATTCTTTCCAATGTGTCGATATCTGAGTGCAAATATCTAACCTTAACTCCATTCTCATGAAGATATTCAGTTAAATCCTCAGCCATTTTTTTTGTAAGCGTTGTAACTAAAACTCTGTGATTATTTTCAATTACTTTTTTACACTCATGCATTAGATCGTCCACTTGGTTTTTTGCAGGTCTTATTTCAACTGGTGGATCTATTAATCCAGTGGGTCTAATTACTTGATCAATATATTTCCCTTTGGTTTGTTCTAATTCCCATGGACCAGGTGTAGCTGAAACAAATACAGTTTGAGTTCTCATCAAATCCCATTCTTCAAATTTTAATGGTCTATTATCCATACACGATGGTAGTCTAAATCCATATTCAGCTAAAGTACTTTTTCTTGATCTATCACCTTTATACATTCCATTTAATTGAGGAACAGTAACATGACATTCATCAACAAAAATTAAGGTGTTGTCTGGAAAATACTCGAAAAGAGTAGGAGGTGGTTCACCTGGTTTTCTTCCTGATAAAAATCTGGAATAATTTTCAATTCCAGCACAAGATCCAGTTGCTTCTATCATTTCAAGATCAAATTTAGTTCGTTCTTCTAATCTTTGTGCTTCAAGTAATTTATTTTCAGCCTTATGTTTTTTTAAAGTAATTTCTAACTCCTTTTTGATATTTATGATTGCTTGTTCAATAGTTGGTTTAGGAGTGATGTAATGGCTATTGGCATAAACTTTAACTAAACTTAGCTCTCTAACCTGGTCTCCAGTTAAAGGATCAAATTCCTCTATTTTTTCAAGTTTATCTCCAAATAAACTTAATCTCCAGGCTCTATCCTCTAAATGAGATGGAAAAATTTCTAAGTATTCACCTCGAGCTCTAAATGTGCCTCTATAAAAATTTTGATCATTACGCTTATATTGAAGTGCTACTAAAGATTTAATTATTTGCTCTCTATTATATTCATAATTTTTTTGAAGAGTTAATGTCATTTTACTATACGCTTCAACTGAGCCTAAACCATATATACAAGAAACACTTGCAACTATAAGGACATCATCTCTCTCAAGCAGTGATCTTGTTGCTGAATGTCTCATTCGATCTATTTGTTCATTGATGGATGCTTCTTTTTCGATGTAGGTATCTGATCTAGGTACATAAGCCTCTGGAGTGTAATAGTCATAATAAGACACAAAATACTCAACTGCGTTATCTGGAAAAAAAGTTTTCATTTCACCATAAAGTTGAGCAGCTAGAGTTTTATTGGGAGCTAAAATTAAAGCTGGTCTATTTGTGGCCTCAATAACTTTTGCCATTGTAAATGTTTTTCCAGAACCTGTAACCCCAAGTAGCACTTGATTAAATGCTTCTTTATTAGCTCCATTTACTAATTTTTTGATGGCTTCTGGTTGATCTCCTGCTGGTTTAAAATCTGATTTAATTTTGAATTTTTTTCCACCTTCAAGTTTTCCACTGATTTTTGGATTTTTACTCTGAATATCTGTAATTAAATCTTGATAAGTATTTTCCATATATTAAGAAAGTAGTAGAATTAAATTATATTTCAATGAGCATAATATCAGACAGTTTAAAGAGAATTAAACCATCACCAACTATCGCTGTAACTCAAAAGGCCAGAGAATTAAGAGCAGCAGGAAAAGACGTAATTGGTCTTGGTGCAGGCGAACCAGATTTTGATACTCCAGATAATATTAAAAATGCAGCGATTAAAGCTATTGAAAAAGGAGATACTAAATATACTGCTGTAGATGGTACCCCAGCATTAAAAAAAGCTGTTATTAGAAAATTCAAAAGAGAAAATAAACTGAATTTTTCAACTGATCAAATAACGGTAGGTACTGGGGGCAAGCAAGTTCTCTACAATGCTTTTATGGCAACTTTAAATAAAGGTGATGAAGTTATCATTCCAGCACCTTTTTGGGTTTCTTATCCAGATATGGTTTTGTTAGCCGGCGGAAAACCAAAAGTAATTAAATGTACAGAGCAAGAGGGTTTTAAACTTACAGCAAAAAAACTTAAAAAAGCAATTTCGAAAAAAACAAAATGGGTAATCCTCAATTCACCATCCAATCCGACAGGAGCAGGATATACTAAAAAAGAAATTCAAGATTTAGCAAAGGTTCTAATTAGAAATAAAAAAGTATATATATTAAGTGATGATATTTATGAACATGTCAGATATGATAACTTTAATTTTTTCACAATAGCTCAACTTTCAAAACTTAAAGATAGAACACTAACAATGAATGGTGTTAGTAAATCTTATGCAATGACAGGTTGGAGAATAGGGTATGCAGCAGGTCCAAAAGATATAATTAAAGCGATTGGTAAAATTCAATCACAATCCACCTCAAACCCCTCTTCTATAAGTCAAGCAGCTGCTGTTGAAGCATTGAATGGAAAACAGGATTTTATTAAAAAAAGGTCTAACGCATTTAAACAAAGAAGAGATTTTGTAGTAAAAAGTTTAAATAATATCAAAGGAATTAGTTGCCTAAAACCAAATGGAGCATTTTATGTTTTTCCAAGCTGCAAAGGTTTATTAAATAAAAAAACAAAATTAAAAACTGATACTGATTTTGTTCAAAAGTTACTTGAAAAATCTAATGTTGCAGTTGTTCAGGGATCAGCATTTGGCTTAGATGGATATTTTAGAATTTCTTATGCAACTTCAATGAAGAATTTAAAAAAAGCTATGAATAGAATTAAATCTTTTTGTGAAAGTTTAGAATAAACAATTTTATTTTTGCTCTAATATTTTTTTGGCTAAATCAGTTTTTTTTATCCAAGATTTTGGGATAGTACCTAATCCTTTTAAAGCAGCAAAATAAGCTCCAATAAAATTAACTCTAGAACAGTTACAGCCACCAGCTTTAATAGTTTTTAAAATAGCCCCTTTATAATTTGTGGAATTAATAATTGAATGAATTGAGCTATTAAATGTTCCTGGATAACTACAAGCCATGCCCAATTTTTTAACCACAAGAGGGTGAGATTTTGATTTTAATCTTTTAACTTTTTTAATATCTTCAACAACACTTTTAAAATATGAATCTTTTTTAAATATCTTTATGAATTCGTTTATAGGATCTTTGGAACCTTTTAGTGCTAAATCTATTAGATAAAATTTTGCTAAAGCATATTTGAGACTTATTTTTGAAACAGTTACTGTAGATATAATCTTTTTTACATCTTTAAGATTATAGCCATACAAAAAATATGGAAGAGCAGCACAATAACCATCAGACTCGTTTACCTTTTTACCTCCAGTTAATTTTTTTTTAGACTTAATATTTCTTACAGTTTCAATGATATTCTGATGGATCCAAGGTCCTTTTATTATTCCTCGCCAGTCTTTAACTTTTCTGTATTTTGCTCTTAGACTTAAATTTTTCCAATAAATACTTCCTGGACCAAAATTTTTTGTAATATTTTTTTTAAATCTTTCTTCTATATCTCGATGACCTTCAACTAAAGTTTTGAACATCACTTGACCAACTTCATTATAACCAGAAACTTTGCCAGTTTTAATGTTGTAAAAAGGACTTTTATTTTTTTTTAAGAAGGTAAAGTCTTGTTTCCCCTTAATATAAGTTAGCAGTTTTTTCTGATTATAAACCCAATGTAGTGGTCTAGCTGCAGCATCAGCTACAGTTGCTCCTAAAAAAACGTGTAAATTATTTTTCACTTTACTTATGCGAAAGATGCTTTTCAGCCTCAAGTGCAGCCATACATCCCATACCCGCAGCGGTTACAGCTTGTCTAAATGTTTTGTCCTTCACATCTCCTGCAGCATAAACTCCAGGAATATTAGTTTCAGTAGAGTCTGGTTTGGTAATCAAATATCCTTCATTATCCATTTTCAATTGATCTTTAAATAATGATGTTGCTGGATCATGACCAATTGCAACAAATAAACCATCAACTTTGATTTCTTCAATTTTATTTGTTTTTACATTTTTTACTTTAATACCTTTGACATTTTTAGGTTCTTTATCACCTATCACGTCTTCAATTACAGTATCCCAAATAATTTCAATTTTTTTGTTTTCCATTAATTTTTTTTGAAGCATTTTTTCTGCTCTCAAACTATCACGTCTATGAATTAATTTGACCTTCGAAGCAAACTTCGTAAGAAACATTGCTTCTTCAACTGCAGCATTTCCACCACCAACTACTGCAACTTCTTTTTCTTTGAAAAAAAATCCGTCACATGTTGCACATGCTGAAACCCCAAAGCCTCTGAACTCTTGTTCAGATTTTATATTTAACCATCTTGCTTGCGCACCAGTTGAAATAATAATACTATCAGCAGTAAATTTTTGGCCAGTATCACCTACTGCCTCAAATGGTCTAGATCTTAAATTTACTGATTGAATGTGATCTTGGATCATTTCTGTCCCCACTGCCTTTGCTTGATCTTTCATTTGATCCATGAGCCAAGGTCCTTGAATAACATCAGCGAACCCTGGATAATTTTCAACATCAGTTGTTGTAGTTAATTGACCCCCGGGTTCAGATCCATAAACCAAAATTGGATTTAACATTGCACGCGCAGCATAAACTGCAGCAGTATATCCAGCTGGGCCGGATCCAATTATTAACACTTTTGTGTGTTTAGTTGGATTTTGACTCATATGAGAGCTATATAGTAATTAATGAACAAATTAAAAGGTATATTATTAACTCAAGGCATGCATGGAATGATCAGCCAAGTAGAGGGACTAGCAAAAGCTTTAGAAATAGATTTTACACACCATACAGTTGAACTAAATAATTTTTGGAAAATGATTCCACCAAAACTTACTCCGATTTCACAAAGTGTTTATAAAAAAATTAATCAAAGTGAATTTGATTTGATTATTTCTTGTGGAAGAAAGAGTGTAATTCCAGCAATTCATTTAAAGAAAAATTCAAAAAAAAAAGTATT
>CABYZW010000014.1 GCA_902523615.1 uncultured Pelagibacteraceae bacterium
GCAATTAAAAGAATTTCTAATTCAACTTCTGTGTCTGATTTATTTAAATAATTACCTTGATTATTTATAAACATCAGTTAAAAAACCTAACTTTATGAATTCATTAGCTGCTAATATTCGAAAAAACACTACGAAAGGACAACTTAGTACCATTAGGAATAATGGCGAGGTTCCAGCAATTATCTATGGTGGAAAAGATCAGAACTTAAAAATTTCTATTTCAAAAAAACTACTTAAAGTTTTACTTGATAAAGAAAATTTTCTATCGAATATTATTACTTTGAATGTAGAGGGTAAAACGCAAAATGTTTTACCCAGAGAAATTAAATATCATATTTTATCAGATGAGCCTACTCACATAGACTTTTTAAGAGTGCTACCAGGTGTTTCAATTAAGATTGAAGTTCCAGTAAATTTTATAAATCATGAAAAATCTCCAGGTCTTAAAAGAGGAGGTGTTTTAAATATCGTAAGAAGAAAAGTTGAATTAAAGTGTCCAAGTGAAAAAATACCTGAAAGCTTAACTATAGATCTTGAGGGTGTTGATATTGGAGAAAGCTTTAAAATTTCATCAGTAAAATTAGATGCAGATGTTATCCCAACCATTCAGGGCAGAGACTTTGTAATTGCAACTCTAGCAGCGCCAACAGTTATGAAGGAACCAGAAAAACCTTCTGAAGCAGATGCAGTAGATGGTGAAGAGCCAGTTGAGGGTGCAGATGCAGCTGCAGTGACCGATGGAGATAAGACATCCACAGATGGTGATAAGGGTGAGAAAAAAGATGGTGATGATAAAAAACCTGCAGAAAAAAAACAAGTTGAAGAAAAAAAAAAATAATTCAAAATTGAAAATTTAATTCCATTAATTTATGCTTTTATTTGTAGGATTAGGAAATCCAACACCTGACAGTGAAAACAATCGTCACAATGTGGGGTTTAAAATTATAGATACAATTAATAAGAAGTATGGACTTTCAAAGCAAAAACCAAAATTTAAAGGATTGTTAACTACAGGCAATATTGGAGATAAAAAGGTATACGCTATAAAACCATTAACTTTTATGAATAATTCAGGAGTTTGTATTAGAGAACTAATTGAATATTTCAAAATTGATGCCGAAGACGTAATTGTTTTTCATGATGATCTTGATATTGAATTTGGAAAAATTAAAGCCAAATTTGGAGGGTCAAATGCAGGACACAATGGCATAGCTTCCATAGATAAATTTATTGGTAAAGAATATTCAAGGGTGAGAATTGGTATAGGTAAACCAAAAAACAATATTGAAGTTGCTGAATATGTTCTCCAAAATTTTGATGAAGAAGAGTCAATTGAAATTGAAAAAATTTCAAAAGATATAACAGAGTCTATATCTATTCTAGTTGATAAAAAATTGGATCTGTTTTCTAGTACAATCAATAATAAATAATAATGAGTTTTAAATGTGGAATAGTTGGATTACCCAATGTAGGAAAATCAACTTTATTTAATGCTTTAACAAATTCCAACAATGCACAAGCTGCTAATTTTCCATTTTGTACAATTGATCCAAATGTGGGTGTAGTTTCTGTTCCAGATAATAGATTAGAAAATCTAGCAAAAGTTTCAAATTCAAAAAAAATAATCAATACTACAATTTCTTTTGTTGATATCGCAGGCTTAGTAAAAGGTGCCTCAAAAGGTGAGGGATTAGGTAATAAATTTCTTTCTCATATAAGAGAAGTAGATGCGATAATTCATATGATAAGATGTTTTGACTCTCAAGATATTCAAAATGTAAATCCTAATGTTGATCCTATAAGAGATCTTGAAATAATTGAAACTGAAATGATGTTAGCAGACTTAGAATCTATCCAGAAAAGACTAGAAAAAAATAACAAAAAAAATATTGATGAAGAACAATTAAAAATTCTTGAGACAGCTCTAGATTGTATAAATAATGACAAAGATTTATTTTTATTAAAAAAAAATTTTGATAGAAAACAACTTAATCAGAGTGGTTTATTATCTTTAAAGCCCAAGATATTTGTTTGTAATGTAGATGAAAAAAATATTCAAAACGGTAATAATTATTCAAAAGAATTTATAAATAAATTTGGATCACAAAACACGTTAGTTATTTCAGCTGATATTGAAAATCAAATTAATGAACTTAATAAAAATGAAAAAAAAAATTATATGGACATGATTGGATTAAAAGAGACTGGATTAAATATGCTAATTCAAAAAGGATATAAAATACTTGAATTAGAAACGTATTTTACTTCAGGGCCTGAGGAAACAAGAGCATGGACCATTCAAAAAAATTGTTCTGCTCCTAAGGCTGCAGGAGAAATTCATACTGATTTCGAAAAAGGTTTTATAAGAGCAGAAACAGTTTCTTATTCTGACTTTATAGCTAATGATGGATGGGTTAATTCCAAAACTAATGGCAAAATGAGATTGGAAGGAAAGGATTATGTTGTGAAAGATGGTGATGTATTAAACTTCCGTTTCAATACGTGACCAAATTCTTTTCATACTATAATAAACTAAAATTGTAAGAATGATTAGATATACAATGGCCTTAAATCCCATTTGATGACGAGATTCTAAATGAGGTTCAGCTGACCACATTAAGAATGTTGTCACATCTTTAGACATCTGCTCAATAGTTGCTGTGGTACCATCTGAATATTCTACTAATCCATCTGATAATTGATTGGCCATTTTAATTTTATTCCCGTACATATATTTGTTATAATAAACACCATCATCTAAAGTAACTCCTGCTGGGGGATCCTCATATCCTTGAAGTAATGAGTAGATATAATCTACCCCACCACCTCTTGCTTTTACTAAAACAGACATATCGGGAGGATACGCACCTCCATTTGCCGCTTGTGCAGCTTTAATATTTTCATATGGCATTACAAATTTATCAGACAATTTTCCAGGTCTAGTAAACATTTCACCATCAGCATTGGGTCCATCAGTTACCTCAAAAGATGCAGCTATCGCTTTTGCTTGTTGCTCTGTAAATTCTGGCCCACCTTTCTCAGCTAAATTTCTATAACTTAAATATTTCATTGAATGACATGAAGAACAGACCTCAGTGTAAACTTGATATCCTCTTTGCAGTGCAGCCCGATCAAACTTACCAAACAGACCCTTAAAACTCCAATCAGTTTTTAAATATTCGACTTTTTCTGCGGCCTGGGTACTTAATGAAAGTCCAGAAAATAAGATAATTAATGAAAATATTTTTAAAAAATTTTTCACTTAACTGTTCAAACTTTCCTTATTCTTTGCTGTCGCTAAATTTGGTGAACCTCCTAATATCGGTTCTGTAATACTTAATGGAATTGGCAGGGTTTTTTCTTTCCAGCCTAAAACTGGTAATATTACTAAAAAGTGTAAAAAATAATATGCTGTAGCTACTCTAGCAACTAATAAGTATAAACCTTCAGCTGGCATAGCTCCAACATAGCCTAATATCAAGACGTCAGCTACTAAGATCCAATAAAATTGTCTATATAATGGTCTAAAAACTGCAGATCTAATTTTAGAAGTATCTAACCATGGCAAAGCTGCTAAAATAAAGATTGCAGACAACATTGCTATTACACCTAAAAGCTTATCGGGCACTGATCTTAAGATTGCGTAAAACGGCAATAGATACCATTCCGGCACTATGTGAGCTGGTGTAACTAGTGGATTTGCCTCAATATAATTATCTGCATGACCTAAAATGTTTGGCGTATAAAAAACAAAAAAAGCGAAAACAATACCAAACATTAATAAAGCGAAAGTATCTTTAATAACTATATATGGATGAAACGGAACAGTGTCTTTTGATGGCTTTTTAACATCTATTCCAACAGGGTTATTATTGCCAGGAATATGTAGTGCCCAAATATGCAATACAACTAAACCTAAAATCAAAAAAGGAATTAAATAATGTAATGTAAAAAATCTTGTTAACGTGGGATTGTCAACCGAGTAACCACCCCAAAGCCATGTGACTATACCCTCTCCAACTAAAGGGATTGCACTAAATAAATTTGTAATTACTGTTGCTCCCCAAAAACTCATTTGACCCCACGGCAGAACGTAGCCCATAAAAGCAGCTGCCATCATTAACAAATAAATGATGATACCTAGTATCCAAATTATTTCTCTAGGTGCTTTGTAAGAACCATAAAATAAAGATCTAAAAATATGAATATAAACTGCTAAAAAAAACATTGATGCACCGTTCGCATGTATATATCTAATTAACCAACCATAGTTAACATCTCTCATAATATGCTCAACACTATCAAAAGCCATATCTGCATGAGCAATATAATGCATTGCTAAAACTAACCCTGTAACTATTTGCGTCACTAAACAAAAAGTAAGTATGCCACCAAATGTCCACCAATAGTTTAAATTTTTTGGTGTGGGATAATCTGTCAAATGACTTGCAAGAGTTAAAAGTGGAAGTCTATCGTTAAACCATTTTCCGAATTTTGACTTAGGTGTATATTCTTGATCACTCATTTTTCTTATCCAATTTTAATTGTATTCGAATTTACAAATTCATATTTAGGTATTTCCATATTTGTGGGTGCTGGACCTTTTCTTATTCTTCCAGATATATCATAATGAGATCCATGGCATGGGCAAAACCATCCATTATAATCTCCTTTATCATTTAGTGGTACACATCCTAAATGCGTGCAAACTCCTAGCATTACAAGCCACTCAGGATTTTTTGCTCTATCTTCATCTTTTTCTGGATGCTTTAAATCATTTAAATTAACTGATTGTGCTTCAGCAATTTCCTCTTTAGTTCTTCTTCGAATGAAAACTGGTTTACCTCTCCATAAAACCGTAATAGTTTTTCCAGGGTTCATTGAACTTACATCCACCTCAGTACTGGCCAATGCTTTAACTGAAGCATCAGGATTCATTTGATCTATCATTGGCCATACTACAGCACCTACCCCAACTGCCCCAACTGCATATGTGGCTGTAAATAAGAAATCTCTTCTTTTAGTTTTTTTTTCTGACATTAGTATTAATTATTAAATATACTCAATATTGAATTTTTCTACTTAAATCTATGAATTCATATAATATAAAATATTGATTTTACTACTGATAGAATGACACATAATATAAGTAATTCAGGGCCTAAAATTGCTTTATTTGAACCAGATATACCTCAAAATACAGCAGCAATAATACGAACATGTGCATGTTTGGGCGCAAAATTAGAAATAATTGAGCCATGCGGTTTTTTACTAAATGATAAAAGATTTAAAAGAGTAGTAATGGATTACATGGATGAAAAAGAAATCAAATTTTATAAAAGCTCAGATGATTTTTTAAAGTCTAAAAAGAATCAGAGAATTGTATTAATGACAACCAAAGCCACAATATCATACTCAAATTTTTCATTTGATGGAAATGATACGATTTTATTTGGAAGAGAAAGTTCTGGTGTACCAGAAAATATACATAAAATAATTAAAAATAAGTTAAAAATACCTATGAGGAATAACAAGCGTTCACTCAATATAGCATCTTCAGTATCAATTATATTGGCTGAATGCTTAAAACAAAATAAATTGATCTAATATGAATTTAGAAACTAAAAAAGATGTCGTTAGTAATTGGTTTAAAACTCTCCAAAACGCTTTTTGTAATGATATCAGAAAATTAGAAAAAAATAAATTTAATTTTAAATCAACTAGTTGGATCAGAAATGATAAAAAAGATGAAGGTGGAGGAGAATATAGAATTCTTCAAAATGGAAATGTTTTTGAAAAGGTTGGAGTAAACTTTTCAAAAGTTTATGGAAAATTTCCAAAAAAATTTCAGAAAAATATACCTGGAGCTGAAAAAGACTCTCGTTTTTGGGCATCAGGCATCTCGGTAGTTATGCACATGAAAAATCCTTTAATTCCAGCAATGCATTTTAATACAAGATATATCTGTACTACGCAAGAATGGTTTGGAGGTGGCATGGATGTGACACCCTCAAAGAAGGATTTAACCGAAAAAAAAAATTTTCATAATATTTTACGAAATATGTGTAATCGACATAATAAAAGTTATTATAAAAAATATAAAAAGTGGTGTGATGAGTATTTCTATTTACCTCATAGAAAAGAACAAAGGGGGATTGGTGGGATTTTTTTTGACTATCAAAAAAATAATTTTGAAAAAGATTTCAAATTTGTTAGAGATGTAGGTGTTACATTTCAATTAATTTTTAATAAAATTATAAATAAAAAAATTAAAAAAAAATGGTCAATAAAAGATAAAGAAATTCAGTATATTAAAAGAGGTAGGTATGCTGAGTTTAATCTTTTATATGATAGAGGAACAAAATTTGGTTTACAAACTGGTGGTAATGTTGAGGGTATTTTGATGTCAATGCCACCCCTTGCAAAATGGAAATAAGATGGAAAAGGAACCAATCACTTTAAACGGATTAAATAAACTAAAAGAGGAGTTGGTTGATTTAAAAGAAAAGAAAAGGCCTAAAATTGTATCTGCGATAGCTGAAGCAAGATCTCATGGAGATCTAAAAGAAAATGCTGAATACCACGCGGCTAAGGAAGAGCAATCTCACAATGAGGGACGTATAACAGAAATAAATGATTTAATTGCTAGAGCCAATGTAATTGATGTTACAAAATTGAATAATGATGGAAAAGTAATTTTTGGTGCAACAGTATATCTAGAAAATTTAGATACAAATGAAAAAATTAGCTACAAAATAGTTGGCAAAGATGAAGCTGATCTTAAAAAAAAACTAATATATTTTCAATCACCAATTGGCAAGGGTTTAATTGGAAAAAATAAAAGTGACTTGGTTGAAATTAATACCCCGGCAGGTATTAAAAATTTTGAAATTAAAGATGTAAAATATATTTAATTTTTAGCTATATCTTCAACTTGTTGCTCTGAAATTCTGAAATTATTATTAACCCATTTTTTTTCAATCAATTTAAGTTTTTCACCCAATTTTTTGCCTGCAGGAACTTCGTATTTTTTGATTAAGAAATCTCCACTTATTGGCATTTTGGGAACCTCTTGACTTTGATAGTGAGCGACCAATTCAATAAGATTGTCATCTATTTTTTTTGATTTGAATATTTTAAAAATTAAAATATCAATTATTGCTTGTTTCCCGTGATAATAAAAAACTCTATCCATATTATTTTTTGTGAAAGTTTTTGTATTTATCTTTTCTTTGTAAAAATTATCAATAATTTTTATCCTTTTATGATTTTTTTTAGAAATTTTATATTTATACAAAAAATAATCAGCATTATCTGAGTCATCAATAATTATTAAAGAGATTAGAAGAATGAAGTCTTTTTCTTTTAATAGATCCTTTTTAACTTTATCTAATTTTAAAAAGTTTTTTATTTTTTTTAATTCTGGAAAAATTATTAAAATAATTTCTAAACTGAGCTTATCTGTTAATAAATTTTCTAATTTATTAATTGTAATTAGCTTTCTTAATTCATCCAATAATCTTTCCTTTGATAGTTTTGATACTCCACCAATATTCGTTTTTAATGCTTTAATAACGTCTAATTTATGTGGTTGTTTTGAATAATTAGAAAAAAATCTTAAATATCTTAATATTCTTAAGTAATCTTCTTGAATTCTTTGACTAGCTTCACCAATAAAAGTTACAATACCCTGTTCTAAATCATTTTTTCCATTAAATGGATCAAATAAATTGCCATCTTTATCCGAATAAATTGCATTAATTGTAAAATCTCTCCTCAAAGCATCTGCTTTCCAATCACTAGAAAATTCTACTTTGGCATGTCTTCCATCTGTAAGAATATCTTTTCTTAGAGAGGTAATTTCAAATCTATAACCATCTTCAATCGCAGTTACTGTCCCATGTTCAATTCCACTTTCAAAATACTTAATATTATTTTTTTTGAGAGCATCACAAACTTTTTTTGGTTCTAAATTAGTTGCTAAATCAATATCATCAACTTTTTCTTTATTAATTATTTTTCTGATACAACCTCCAACGTATCGAATCTCACTATCAAGTGAATAGGAATTTATTGCATCAAAGATTTTTTTGGATGATGTTTTTTTTGTAAGATTTTTTATATTTTCACTAATATAATCTAAATTATTAGTTCTTAAAAAAATTTTGTCAAAAAAGCTTCTCATAGTTGGCTGGGGCGCTAGGATTCGAACCTAGGATGCAGGTACCAAAAACCCGTGCCTTACCACTTGGCTACGCCCCAATATAAAATTCGTATAACACAAAAAACTAAAATTTATATAGTTTTTGATACTATACACCAGTAATTTTTATATTTTTTATTAAACTTTTTTCCAGCATAATCACAACTATGTTTTGACTGAAAATAAGCGACCATCGCAGATCCAGACCCTGTCATTCTTACAAATGCTGGCCTTAATTCTTTCTCTAAAAATAATTTTATTGCATTTAACTTATTATATCTAGATAGGACTATTGGTTCTAAACAATTACTCGTTTTTTTTAGGTAATCTAATTTGAACATATTTTTATTTGGCTTGTTAAGTACTGGTTTATTAAATTTTTTTGCTTTTGCGTATATTTCCTCAGTTGAGCAGCCAAATCCCGGTTTAACTATTAATATATAAAATTTTTGACATTTTCTGAAATATGTCAATTTGCTATTAGCACTTAAAACTGTATTAATGGAATTGAGACCTAAAATCACATCTGAACCAATGCGTTTTGAAATTTTGAAAAGTTCCTTTTTATTTGTTTTAATAATTCGCTTCATAAAAAAATATTTTAAAATTTTAGCTGCGTTCATTGAACCACCGCCTAATCCTGCTTTATTAGGTATCCTTTTATTTATTTTAATTATAAATTTTTTGTTTCTTAATAATTTTTTCTCATCTAAGATTTGCAGTAACTTTGATACTGTATTATTTTTACCAATATATTTAGAAAATTTTCCAGTAAACAATATTTTATGAAATTTAGATTTTATTTTCTTAATATAAATTTCATCATGCAATAAAGCAAATGCTATTATGCTCTCAATCTTGTGTAGACTAGAGGTTTTGCCTATAATATTTAGAGCTAAATTTAATTTAGCATATGATTTGATTTTAGTGCCTGCCATTAGGAATTTTCTAAACCTTCAATTATTTTAATATTAATTTTCTCTATCATCTCAGAGTCTGCATCATCCATTTTAAGTACGTTGCTCCAAAAGTATCTAGCTTGTATTTTTCGATCCAATTTCCATAAAATATCTCCATAATGATCATTAACTATTGGATCTTCTGGCATCAATTCAACTGCTCTTTTTAAAAATTTTTCAGCCTGCATATAGTCATTTACTAAATAATAACCCCAACCAATAGAGTCAATTATATAAGGGTCATTGCTTTTAGAAGCATAAGCTGTTTCAAGCATTTCAATTGCTTCGTTAATTCTATAATTTCTTTCTAACCATGAATAAGCTAAATAATTCAAGATGTATGCATTCTTTGGATCAATCTTTAATGCATAAAGTAAATCCTCATCAGCTTTAATATACTCACCAATTCTCTCATAGCTACCACCCCTTCTGTAAAGAAGATCAGATTTAATTTCAGAATTATCATCAAGAGAATTAATTATTTTTGTGTAATATTTAATTGCTTCCTCATACTTTTTAGAATTTTTATAAAAGTTCGCAATATCAAATATTATTTTATTGTTAGGTTGATATATTTTTTCAAATTCTGTTTTAATATAGCTCAGTGACTCCTTTTTATTTCTTAGTTTTGCAATGATTTGCGCCTCTTTTTTCACACGATACCAGTAAAACAAATCGTCTTGTTTTTTAAAATTTTTCAATGTTTTTTTTGCTTTTTCATATTCTTGATTAAAATATTGATTTTCCACTACTAAAGATAAATTAAAAATAAATTTTGGATTTAAAAAATTCGATAAATTTAAATAAAAATTTGATTTTTCATAATTATCCTGAGATGAGTATAGGTTTGAAATTAAAAATAAAAACTCACTGACAATATCATTTGAATTTTTACAAGAAAAAACATCAATTAATTTATCAATTTTTCCATTTTGTATCCAACTTTTACCCTGAGAAAGTAATAATGTTGTATTAATATAGCTTAAATTCTTACTAATTTTTTTTGCTTTTTCGATTTCGTTATTTTCAATTAAATAACTTAAATAGAAATACAAATACCTTGTATAATCTCCTTCACTATCATTAATTAAATTAGAAAAATATGTATCAGTAGCACTATCGCCTAAGTAACATCTTTGGAAAGCCTCCGAAATTATTGACAATTTTCCTAAACTTTCCTTATTATTTAAAATCTTTTTTTCTTTAAATGCGTAAACATATTGTTTTAGGGTTTCGGAAACTGCTAAATTAAACCTGTCCAAATCTTTTAAATTAAATATTTTTCCCAAATAATAGTTTGCTTTTTTATAATCATTTTTTTTCAAACTATCTAAAGTTAAAATTAAATAACCGTTAAAAAAATCTTTTTTATTATCTTTACTATTTTTTATTATATTAATTGCACGTGAAACTTTATTTTCTAAAACTAATGAAAAAATATATCTTTTTAAGTATGTATCATGTTTGTCTAGTAAAATTTTAGATGAATTAAAGAAGTCTAGTGCAAGTGAATTTTCTTTATTCTCAAATGCTACGATACCAGAAAAATACTTTGATAAATTTTTAGAATTAAATTCACTAAATTTTTTGCTTTTAGAATATATTGGACTTTGATAGGATAAGATTATTATCAAAATAAATATTATTTTCTTAATAAACATGCTTATATTTTATGACTAAAAATGTTTTAAATCAAAATGGCAAATATGTTCAAGAATTAATAAATACAATCGATACAAATTTTCGATTTAATAACAAACCTATTAATAGGATTAAAGATAATGAATTGAAAAAGGCTCTAGAAGGAACAAATAAACAACAGAAATTAATCAATCTTAAGAATCGGATAAATTCAATCGAAAATTGCAATTTAAAAGGAAGCTCTATAGACCCATTGATAGGAAATGGTAATATAAATAGTCCATTAATGATAGTTGGCGAGGCTCCTGGTAAGGAAGAAATTATTTCTGGTCAATCCTTCCAGGGCGATACTGGTTTACTGTTAAAAAAAATGCTGATAGCAATCAATATTAAAATAGAAGAAGCATATTTAACTTATACCGTCAACTATAGGCCCCCTGAGGACAGAAAACCATCTTCCCATGAGATAAAACGGTATGCAGTTTTTTTGAAAGAGCATATTTCAATTATCAACCCAAAACTTATTATATTAATGGGAAGCACCGCCATGGAAGCTGTGACGGGTTACAGTGGTAAAATTACAAATGAGAGAGGAAAATGGAAAGAAATCCTGTTTAAAGATAAAACCATCCCAATTATGATTACTTTTAACCCATCTTACTTAATTAGATTTCCTGAAAATAAAAAATTTTCTTGGGAGGACTTGAAAAAAATAAAAAAAAAAATTAAAGAATTAAATATTAAAATTTGATGAAGATTATTGCTGGCGTTGACGAAGTTGGTAGAGGTAGTTTAATTGGACCTGTCTATGCTGCTGCTGTAATTTTAAAAAAATCAGCTAACAAGGACGTATTAAAGGACTCTAAAAGCCTAACAAAACTTAAAAGAGAGATCTTATCGAAGTACATTAAGAAAAATTCAATCTGGTCCATAGGGAAAGCATCTTTAAAAGAAATTGAGGAAATAAATATTCTTCAAGCTACATTATTAGCCATGAAAAGAGCTATTAAAAAACTTAAGAAAAAACCTGCGCTCGTTTTAATTGATGGGAATAAATTACCAAAGATTGAAAATTACAATCTAAGAGCAATAATTAATGGAGATCAAAAAATACCATCTATTTCTGCGGCATCAATTATTGCAAAAGTTACACGTGATAAAATGATAACTAAATTGAGTAAAAAATTTAAAGGTTATTATTGGGATCAAAATTTTGGCTATGGAACTAAACAACATTTAGAAGCTATAAAAGCTTTGGGAATTACCTCAGAACACAGAAAAACTTTTTCCCCAATTAAAAAAATTAAATAGGTTTCACGTAGAAACACAAGATCTTGTTACAAAAAAAAATTAAGACACAATCAAAAACTAGATAATTCAATCACAGGTTGACCCAAGAATCTTTTTGGAGTCTAATTTAGTTTTATAAATGAATCTTAAATTTAAAAATAAATTGATTAATGGGGATTGCTTAGAGGAATTGAAAAAAATCCCTGATGAATCATTTGATTTAATTTTTGCAGATCCGCCTTATAACCTTCAACTAAAAAAAGAATTAACAAGACCTGATAGATCTAAAGTTAGTGCGGTAAATGACAAATGGGATCAATTTGAAAGTTTTAAAAAATATGACGACTTTACTTATTATTGGTTAAGTCAGTGTAAGAGAGTTTTAAAAAAAGATGGTGCAATTTGGATTATTGGTAGCTATCACAATATTTTTAGAGTTGGAACTGCAATTCAAAATTTAGGCTTTTGGATATTAAATGATGTAATTTGGAATAAAAAAAACCCGATGCCTAATTTTAAAGGAACAAGATTTACTAATGCTCATGAAACTTTAATATGGGCATCAAAATCAGAAAGATCAAAATATATTTTTAACTATCAATCTTTAAAATGCTTAAACGATGATCTCCAAATGAGATCAAATTGGGATTTGCCAATTTGTAATGGTAAAGAACGACTAAAAAAGAATGGAAAAAAAATTCATTCTACACAAAAACCTGAGGCTTTGTTACACAGAATTTTATTAGCTACATCAAATAAAAATGATTTAATTTTAGATCCATTTTTAGGCTCAGGAACATCTGCAACGGTTGCAAAAAAATTAGGAAGAAACTACTGCGGTATAGAAAAGGAAAAAAAATATTTTAAAGCTGCTAAACAAAGATTAAAAAGAACAGAAGTTATAGAAGACCACTACCTTGACACTATTAAAAACAATAAGTCTAAATTAAGAATACCATTTGGTTCATTAGTAGAATTAGGAATAATCAAACCAGGAACAACTATTTTTGATAATAAAAGAAAAATAAGTGCAAAAATCATGGCTGATGGAAGTATTAAACATGCTGAAACAGAGGGATCAATACATAAAGTAGCTGCTTCCATACTTGGCGCGGAGAGTTGTAATGGATGGACTTATTGGTACTGCAAAATAGGAACTAATATTGTGCCCATAGATGATTTAAGGAAAAAATTTCTTCAACAAATTCATCGATAAATTTTACCAAGATAACTCTCTAAAAACTTGTCGTTTTTTACCAATTTTTTTAATAAAATATTTCTCAAAAAAATAGTCAAAGGATTAGATAGATGAAAAATAAATTGATTAAGTTTTGATCTAATATTAATCATTTTTGTTTTATTTGCCCTGTTTTTAAAAAAATTTCTCTCAGTATTATTCTGTATATCTTTAAATAATTCATAGGCGCCCTCTATTGATTGGG
>CABYZW010000015.1 GCA_902523615.1 uncultured Pelagibacteraceae bacterium
AATTGTGATCGCTCACGATTTATTTTTTAGTCACGACGTCCGATTATATTGGTTCGAAAAAGCTATTTTATTTTACAACGATTTATTTATAGATAAAGATTTAACAATAAAACCAGAGTATCCTCATTTTGGAACTTATTTATGGGGTTTTTTTTGGAAAATAAGTTTTCTTGATTTGGAATATTTTGGAAGAATTCCTTATATAATTATTTATGTATTTTCAATTCATTATATTTTAAATAAGATAAATTTTAAATCAACTTACATCAAATATTTTATATTTTTTTTTATTATTCTTCTTACTTTTAAAATGAAATGGTTTGACGGAAGACAAGATATATTATTATTTGCGTTTAATACTTTTATTTTTGGATTCATTTATGAATTAATCTCAAATAATTCTAAAAAAAAAATCCATATTATTGGATTTATTCTTTCGTTAAATTTATTATTGTGGACAAAAAATGAATCATATCTTTATTTAATCACATATCTTTTATTGGTCACAATCTATATAAAAAAAAAAGAGAAGTTTATTTTAATTTCTGGGATTATTACAATTTTTTTAGTTAAAATAATTTTTACTAACATTTACGAACTTTCATATAATCCTAATTTAGACACATTCGAATCTGATTTTTTTCAACATATTAAAAGTTTAGATTTATATAACCGTTTTACTCAAGTTTTAATTTGGTATTTTATTGGACTATTAAGAAACCCTGTTTTATTACTTTCATTGATATTTTTTTTGATTTTAATAAAAAATTCAAATTTTTATAAGAAATATTCTTATTTTGTATTGGCTTATATAACAATATCTATTGGGATTTTTTCTGTTTATTTTGTCACCAAATATGATTTCCCTTTTCATATGATCGGATCTGTTGGGCGAGTATTTTTACAATTTTCAATGATATTTTTTATTCCAATATTTAAATTTTGTGAAAAAAAAAAATTAGTATAAGAATAGCAAAATAAATATTAAAAAGTTGTAAATTTTACGAAATAAGATGTAATAAATCATTTTATAAGGTTTATAATTAATATTTTTTAGTAGATGAAAAAAACGGCATTAATTTTTGGTATTACTGGACAAGACGGATCATATCTTGCAGAAATACTACTGAAAAAAAATTACATTGTTCATGGAGTAAAACGAAGATCCTCAAGCATGAATACTTCTAGAGTAGATCATATTTATCAAGATCCTCATGATAAAAATTATAAATTTAGACTACATTATGGTGATATCACGGACTCATCGTCAGTTTCCTCAGTAATTGAAAAAACAAAACCAAATGAAATTTATAATTTAGCTGCCCAATCTCATGTAGCAGTCTCTTTTGAGGTCCCTGAATATACTGCCAACGCAGATGCTTTAGGAGCACTTAGAATTTTAGAGGCAATTAAATTTCATAAACTGGAAAAAAAGACAAAATTTTATCAAGCAGGAACATCCGAAATGTACGGAAAAGTTCAAAAAGTTCCTCAAGATGAAAAAACTCAATTTTATCCCTTAAGCCCATATGGAGTAGCAAAGTTATATGCTCATTGGATAACTAAGAATTATAGAGAAGCATATAAAATATTTGCATGTAATGGAATTTTGTTTAATCATGAGAGTCCAAGACGAGGAGAAACATTTGTCACAAAAAAAATTGTATCAGCATTATGTAAAATTAAGGAAGGTAAACAAAAAAAATTATTCCTAGGAAATTTAAATGCTAAAAGAGATTGGGGTCATGCTAGAGATTATTGTTATGCAATGTGGAAAATATTGCAACAAAAAAAGCCAGATGATTATGTTATTGCGACAGGAATACAATATTCAATAAAACAATTTATTAATATCACAGCTAAAAAATTGAAAATGAAAATAAAGTGGAAAGGTAAAGGATTTAACGAAAAAGGATTTAACGAGAAAGGTTATCCTATTATTCAGTGTGATAAAAATTATTTTAGGCCTTTAGATGTCAATACCCTTCTTGGAAATTCTAAAAAAGCTAGAAGAAATTTAAAATGGAAACCAAGAGAGAATATAGATTCTTTGATAGAGGAAATGATTAAATTTGAATATTTTCATTTACAAAATGATAAATAAGAATGTAAAAATTTTTTTAACTGGCCATAATGGAATGGTAGGCTCTGCAATTTACAGAAGACTTAAAAATCTAGGTTATAAAAAGATTTTAGTTGCACCCAAAAAAAAATTAAATTTATTGGATCAAAAAAAAACCTTTGCATTTTTGAAAAAAAATAAGCCAAAATTAGTAATTATTGCTGCTGCAAAAGTTGGAGGCATATTAGACAATTTAAGATTTAAAAATAAATTTATCTATGAAAATTTACAAATCCAAAATAATTTAATTCATGGATCGTATCTAGCAAAGGTGAAAAATTTATTTTTATTAGGCTCTAGTTGTATTTATCCAAAATATTGTAAGCAACCAATGAAAGAGAAATACTTGTTAACCGGATCTTTAGAGGAAAGTAATGACGCTTATGCAATTGCAAAAATCGCAGGTATTAAAATGTGTCAGTATTATAGTGACAATTATAAAGTTAACTATAAAAGTTTAATGCCACCAAATTTATATGGACCTAATGATAATTTTGATTTGTATGAGTCCCATTTTTATCCAGCTCTTATAAAAAAAATCCATAATTCAAAAATAAAAAAAAAGAAAACCCTGGAAGTATGGGGATCTGGAAAAGCTAAAAGAGAACTTATGTATGTAGATGATTTTGCAGCTGCGGCAGTTTATTTTATGAGGAGAGGTTTTAAAGAACCATTTCTAAATATCGGAAACGGAAAAGAATTTTCTATAAAATGGTTTGCTAAATTTATAATGAAACAATTGGGAGTGAATTTAAAGATAGTATATGATAAATCTAAACCAGATGGAATGCCAAATAAATGTTTAGATATTTCATTAGCTAAAAAATATGGTTGGAAACCAAATCCAGATTATGTCAAAGGATTTCAAAAAACATATGATCACTTTTTAAATTATCAATCAAATCAAAAATCTAAAAAAGTTTAAAATAAGAAAAATAAAATAGAAAGAATAAATATTAAATACAAGAATTTTATTGATCATTTCTTCTTTTGAGAATTTAAATTCAAAACATAATAGAAATAAAAGTATAAGAAGAGGGTCAAAATACTTATGGTAAATAGTTAATTGAGGATTGGATAATATTAGAATTATTAATAATAAAAAATTATTTAGATTAAACTTAAATATGTTTAGTATTAGTAATATTGATAAATATGAAACTATAAAAAAAAGAGAAGCATTGTCAAAAAGAATGTGAGATGTTTTATAAAAAATGCCTCCCCCAGTATAATCAATTGAATAATCAAAGAAGTAAAAACAACACAAAAAAAATATTGATGAGTAAAAAAAATGACTAATTTTAAAATTTTTAACTAAAATGTCTAGTTTAAGCTGTCTAAATATTAACGGTATTAAATAAAAAAATATTAGTGAAAAAATTATAAGAATTTTATTAAATGGATTTATTCTAGTTAAAGTATTTATGTCATCAATTGCTGTTGTTTTTAAAAAATTTACATCTAAAATAAATAAATAATAAAACATTGGAAGTGACATTGTTAAATTTAAAAAAATTAGTAATACCATTTTCTTAGAAAATTTAAAATTTTGGATGTAGTAGTAATAAAAATATAAAAAGAAAATTGAAAAATTAGGACTTATATAAGCTGAAGAAATTAAGAAAAAATTATTTAATATGCAGTCTTTAAATTTTAAATTTTTTTTGTATCTCAAAAAAAAATAAATTGAAAATAAAAACAATACTAAGCCAAGCAATCTACTATCCGGCCATATAGCAATTGATCTTAAGATAGGTGATAGAAAAAAAGCACAACAAATTAAAAAGATAATTTTCTTATCAATATTAGAATATCTAATAATCAGACATTTATAAGATATAAATATTAATAAAGGTAAAAGATTAAGATGTATAAATCTTATAATATCTAACTTAATTCCTAATTGATTTAAAAAAGAAATGATAATAAGTAAAATAGGACTATGGCGATCAGGTGTATTATCATAGTTTAAAAATGTCATTAAAAATTCATTATTGAAACTTTCAATTACTGATTTTCTCATAATGAAATCAGGATAGGCACCTCCTGAGCTATTCTCACCAAAATAAAAACCAACAATTAAAGAAAAATATAAAATTAAAAAAACTTTTATTTTATTTGAGTTACTTGATAAATACATATACCATTTTAATTACGAAAATCTTAAAGTGATGTCAAAAAAAAAATTTGCTTATAAAATTTTATTACCAAAAAAAGAAAAATATTTCTATTCCTTATCTGATAATAATCTAAGCAGAGAAGATTTGGGTGCAGGAATTAAAGTTATAAATTCTCGCAGAATTACTATGGGAGATAAAACTAAATTATTTGAAAATAGATTTAAAAAAAAATTAAAAGTAAAGTATGCGTTAATGGTCAATTCTGGATCTTCCGCAAATTTGTTAGCTGCATTCGCTTCGTGCAATCCTATGCGAAAAAATAGATTTAATACTGGTGACCATGCTATTATTCAATCTCTGTGTTGGCCTACTTCACTTTGGCCTTTATTTCAAACAGGATTAAAAATAAAATTTGTTGACGTGGATCCAAAAACCTTAAATGTTAATGCAGATGAATTAATTAAAAAAGTTACGAAAAAAACTAAAGTAATTTTGATTATAAATGTTTTAGGAATATCTACTGACATTCAAAAAATTAGAAATTTTTGTGATCAAAAAAAAATTATTTTAATTGAAGATAATTGTGAAGCATTAGGAGCGAAATTAAATAAAAAATATTTAGGAACTTTTGGTGATTTCTCCACTTTTTCTTTTTTTTATTCTCATCAAATTACATCTGGTGAAGGTGGTATGATAGTTTGTAAAAACAAAAATGACTATGATATTTTAAAATCATTAAGATCACATGGCTGGTCAAGAGATAAAAAAATAGCTGATAAATATCCTAATCTGGACCCAAGATATATTTTCATAAATAGTGGATTTAATTTAAGGCCTACCGATATTCAAGCAGCAATAGGCATGAGTCAGTTTGATAGATTGGAAAAATTCAAAAAAACAAGAATAGAAAATATGAAGAAGATAACCAAAAATTTAAAAAATAATTCAAAATGGAATAATCAATTTCAATTTGTTAAAGTTCCAAAAGAAATATCTCCAAGTTATATGGTATTTCCAATTATGCTTCACCCAAGATATATAAAAAAAAAAATCAAATTTATTAATTTTATTGAGTCCAAAGGAATTCAAACTAGACCTATTATAAGTGGAAATTTCATAAATCAGCCTGCATCAAAATTATTTAAATTGAATTCGAATAATAATAAACTTAGGGGCTGTAATCAGGTTCAAAAGCTTGGTTTTGTTATAGGTCTACACACAAAAAAAATTACTAATCGAGAAGTTAATTTTTTAACAAAAAATTTACTTTCTATTGATAGTCTTTAGATATTCTGAAAAGAAATAAATAAGAATTTTTAAACCATCTCTGAAAGCTTTAACTTTTTTTTTATCAGCCAGTCTTTTTCTTTCTATACATGGAATAGTAGAGTAATTAAGTTTTCTTAACTTAGATTTAAAAGGTATTTCAATGCATAAGCAATAATCATCACAACTTAGCTTCATATTTTTAAGTACACTTGATTTCGCAAATATATAAGTGAAAAGAAGGTCAGAAATTTTTAATCTCATAAAAAAATTACCTAAAAACGTAAATCCAAAATTTCCTAACCTTGTAATTAAATCATCATCATAGCTATGTGCATTTTTTTCATACCTAGAGCCAAAAATTAAATCCAAATTTTGATTATTAAGTTTTTCAAACATTAATTTTATATATTTAGGATCAGTAGACCCATCAGCATAAAAAATACATGAATATTTTGTTTTGACAGAATTAATACCATCCGTAATGGCATTTCCATATCCTTCTCTAGATTGAAACATTACCTCACAGTCATATTCTTTTATAGCATTAAAGGTGCTTAAATCGTTTTTGCTAACTATTACTAAAATTTTAACAGGTATTTTCATTTCTTTAATTTCCTTTAGAACAAGAGGTAGTGCATTAGGTTCGTTCTTAGCAGGAATAATAAGAGTTATTTCGTCCATTGAAACATTTACAAGTATTAAAACTTTGTATAAACCATTTTATTAATAAAAAAAGTTTAAATTAAGTTAAAATTTTTAATAATAATTAAATGTAATTAAATTATTGATTAAATGAAAAAAATTTTAGTTGTTACGGGTGGAGCGGGTTTTGTTGGATCTAATCTAATTGAACATCTAATCAAAAAAACTTCATTTAGAATAATAAGCCTAGATGACTATTCTTCAGGATCAAAAAAAAATCATATCAAAAATAATAGAATAACTTATATAAAATGTCATACCAGAGATATTTATAAGGAACTATATAAATATAGATCTAAAATAAAAACAATTTTTCATTTTGGTGAATTTTCTAGAATTTACCAAAGTTTCCTTGAAATGAACAAATGTATTCAATCTAATACAATAGGAACAAATGCAGTTTTTGATTTTTGTTTAAAGAATAAGATAAAATTAATTTATTCTGCTACATCAGCATCTTTAGGAAATAAAGGCAAAGATAAAGACTTATCTCCTTATGCTTTTACAAAATCAAAAAATATTGAATTTTTAGAAAATTTAAAAAGATGGTTTAATTTTAAATATGAAGTTATTTTTTTTTATAATGTTTATGGTCCCAAACAAATTTGTCGGGGAAGCATGGCAACTGTTATTGGGATCTTTGAGGATTGTTATTTAAATAATAAAATTTTACCAGTAGTAAGGCCTGGAAGTCAAACAAGACGTTTTACTCATATTCAGGATACAGTTGAGATATGTTATAAAGCTTGGCGGAAAAACAGATGTGAAT
Organism: uncultured Pelagibacteraceae bacterium; assembly: GCA_902523615.1. GTDB lineage: Bacteria > Pseudomonadota > Alphaproteobacteria > Pelagibacterales > Pelagibacteraceae > Pelagibacter. Next base: position 6,983 of record CABYZW010000015.1, read on the forward strand.
ATTATAGTATATCTAATAAGCAAAGTTTTTCTATTATTGATGTTGCCAAATTATTCAAAACTAAAATTAAACTTTTACCTAAGAGAGAGGGAGAAAGATATGCTTCAGCTTTAAGTAATTTAAGTTTACCTAATAAAGTTAATAAAAGTTTTGGTAGTAAAAGTTTAAGAAACTACATTAAAAATTTCCTTAAAAATAATCTAAAAAAGTAAAATTTTATTGACAAAATAGAGTTTACATTTACCTACTTTTAGGTATAACACTATCGCCGGTGATTATTGCGAAAGTGTTATACCCGATCCCATTCCGAACTCGGAAGTCAAGCCTTTCAGCGCCGATGGTACTTTACCTTAAGGTACGGAAGAGTAGGTCGTTGCCGGCATATAATTTGTAAACTATGAAAATCAAGAGTTCACTAAAATCTATAAAAAAAAGAGACCTTAATTCTAAATTGGTCAGAAGAAGAGGAAGAGTTTACGTAATTAATAAAAATAATCCAAAATTTAAAGCCCGACAAAAATAGTTTTTATGGATAATAATGACCATAAAAATACTTGGAATAATTTTACAAAGTTTGTGTTGTGGGGAACTGTCGCTGTAGTATTAGTTTTAGTTTTAATGGCAATCTTCTTACTATAAAGTTATATTATGAAAGTTGCATCAATTTCTGAAAATAAGAATCTTGAAAAAAGAGTTGCCATAACACCTGAAATAGTAAAAAAATATATATCTGCCGGATTTCAGGTTATATTATCAGGCAATTATGGGGATCATTTAGGCTTTAGTGATGATGAATACAAAACTTCAGGTGCATTAATATATAAAGATGAAAAGAAAGTTATTGAAAGCTCAGATATAATTGTTCAATTAAACATGCCAGTTGATGAAAAATTATCTTATTTAAAAGAAAATCAAAATTTAATTGCTGTTTTAAATCCTAATGTTAATAAAAAAAAATTAGATGATCTTATTAATAAAAAGATTAATAATTTTTCTTTAGAATTACTTCCTAGAATTACTAGAGCCCAGTCAATGGATGTTCTTTCTTCTCAAGCTAATCTTGCTGGATACAAAGCGGTAATTGAATCATTTGCAATTTTTGAAAAAGCAGTGCCTATGATGATGACAGCAGCAGGAACTGTTCCAGCTGCCAAAGTATTGGTTGTGGGAGCTGGTGTAGCAGGTTTACAAGCAATCGCCACAGCTAAAAGAATGGGAGCTATCGTTTTTGCTACAGATGTAAGAATGGCATCTAAAGAACAAGTAGAAAGTTTGGGAGGTAAATTTTTGACAGTTGAAGGTTCAGAAAATCTTGAAACGGAAGGAGGGTACGCTAAAGAAGCCTCAGATGAATTTAAAAAAAAACAAGAGAATTTATTAGCTGAAACAATTAAAAAAATAGATATAGTAATATGTACTGCTTTAATTCCTGGAAAAAAAGCTCCTTTAATAATTAAAGATTATATGATTGAAGATATGCAATCGGGTTCAGTAATTTATGATTTAGCAGCTATTCAAGGTGGCAATAGTGCCTTTACTCAGCAGGATGAAATAGTTGAAAAAAACGGAGTAAAAATAATAGGAGACTCGAATATATTAAATAAGCTACCAACTTCTGCATCTAATCTTTATGCAAAAAATGTGTTTAACTTTGTCTCAAATCTGTATGATAAAGAAAATAAACAAATTAAGATAAATTTAGAAGACGAAATAATAAATAAGACTTTAATAAAATAATTATGGAAATTGACCCGTTTATATTTAGATTAAGCATATTCATTTTATCAATTTTTATTGGTTATTATGTTGTTTGGAGTGTAACACCATCTTTACACACTCCTTTAATGTCTGTGACTAACGCAATCTCATCTGTGATTATTGTTGGTGCTATTATAGCTGGTTTAGCAGGTGACACTAATACCGTTTTTAATACGTCAAGTCTTTTTGGTTTTCTTGCAATTTCATTGGCTGCCATTAATATTTTTGGAGGTTTTTTGGTTACTCAAAGAATGTTAGCAATGTATAAAAAGAAAAAGAAAGACAAAAAATGATTTCTGCAAATTTATCAGCAATTTTTTATTTAATTTCCGGGGTTTTGTTTATTTTAGCACTGAGGGGGCTTTCTTCTCCAGAAACATCTAGACAAGGAAATTTCTTTGGTATTTTAGGAATGATAATTGCTATATCTGTAACTTTCTTATCAATTGGAAATTTTTCAAGTGGATTTATTTATGTTTTAATTTTTCTTTTATTTGGAGGTTCTATTGGAGCTTTTATAGCTTATAGAATCCCAATGACTGCAATGCCAGAGCTTGTAGCAGGTTTTCATAGTTTAGTAGGACTAGCAGCAGTCTTTGTAGCAATTTCAGCTTTCTTAAACCCTGAAGCCTTTAATCTTGGTTCGAAAGGGAATATTAAATTAGGTAGCTTGATTGAAATGTCTATAGGTGCTGCAGTAGGTGCGATAACATTTTCTGGATCCATAATAGCTTTTTTAAAATTACAAGGAATAATGTCAGGTTCACCTATAACATTTAAAGGTCAGCACCCGTTAAATGCTTTAATATTAATTTCTATAATAGTCTTAATTTATTTACTTTGTTCTATTCAATCCTCTAACTTATTTTGGATTTTACTAGCCATATCTTTTCTGATTGGCTTTTTACTGATAATACCAATAGGTGGAGCAGATATGCCTGTGGTAATTTCAATGTTAAATTCTTATTCTGGATGGGCTGCAGCTGGAATTGGATTTACTTTAGAAAATACTGCCTTAATAATTACAGGAGCTTTAGTTGGATCATCTGGTGCAATATTATCTTATATCATGTGTAAAGGAATGAATAGATCATTCTTTAACGTAATTTTAGGTGGGTTTGGAGCGACAGATCAAAATAGCAGCTCTAAGAGTCAAGAACAAAGACCTGTAAAAAGTGGTAATGCAGACGACGCAGCATTTTTGATGAAAAACGCATCATCAGTGATAATTGTGCCTGGTTATGGAATGGCAGTTGCTCAAGCTCAACATGCTCTGAGGGAGATGGTAGATACACTTAAAAAAAATGATATAAAGGTCTCCTATGCAATTCATCCTGTAGCTGGAAGAATGCCAGGACACATGAATGTTTTACTAGCAGAAGCTAATGTTCCTTATGATGAAGTTTTTGAATTAGAAGAGATTAATAATGATTTTGCTAATGCTGATGTGGCGTTTGTAATAGGTGCAAATGACGTAACTAATCCAGTTGCAAAGACAGATCCACAAAGTCCTATATATGGGATGCCAGTCCTTGATGTTGAAAAATGTAAATCTGTTTTATTTGTGAAAAGAAGTCTATCACCTGGATATGCAGGAATTGATAATGATCTTTTTTATAAAGAAAATACTTTAATGTTATTTGCGGACGCAAAAAAGATGACAGAGGATATTACAAAAAATCTCTAAATTTTATTATGAATACTAAAATTTTTTGCGATATTGCAGATTTGAGTCTAATAAAAAAATTTAATAAAAAAAAAATTGTTAAAGGATTTACTACAAATCCTAGCTTAATGAGGAAAGCAGGAGCAACAAATTATAGATTATATTGCCAAAAAATTCTCAAAGTTTGCAAAATTAAACCTATTTCTTTTGAAGTATTTGGTGATGATGATAAATCTATGATTAATCAAGGTCAAAAAATAAGTAAGTGGGGCAAGAATGTTTATGTCAAAGTTCCTATAGTCAATTCTAAAAATAAATTTACGGGTAAAGTTATTAAAAATTTAAATAGCAAAAATATTAAATTAAACATCACAGCAGTTTACTCTGCTAAACAAACTAAAAAAATTCTGAATGTAATAAACAAAAAAACTAAAGTGATAATTTCAATTTTTGCTGGAAGATCTGCTGATACTGGTAAAGACCCTATTCCAGAATTTATTAAAAGCATAAAAATTGCAAAAAAATTTAAAAATGTTGATATTTTATGGGCTAGTGTCCGAGAGCCTTATAATTTTTTACAATCTAAAAGAATAGGCTGTCATATAATAACAATTCCTCCATCAATAATTGAAAAAATAGAAAAATTTGGAAAATCATTCGATCAACTTACTATAGAGACTGTAAAAAATTTTCTCATCGACAGTAAAAAATCTAAATTTAAAATCTAACTATTTTGGTTGCGGGGGACGGATTTGAACCGCCGACCTTCAGGTTATGAGCCTGACGAGCTACCAGACTGCTCCACCCCGCGGTATACTTAAATTCTATTTTTAAGTTTATTAAGCTTTTTAACTCTTTTTATATTCTCTTGTAATATTCTCTTTTTTTTTTCTGAAGGTTTTTCATAGGTATTTTTTAGTTTAATAACTTTAAAAAAGCCATCTCTTTGGAGTTTTCTTTTCAAAACTCTCAACGCTTGTTCTATATTATTGTCCTTAACTTCTATTTTAATAACAACCTCCAAAAAAGTGATTTGTTAACACTTTTATAATTTTATGTCTATTCATTTTGTTCATTATCTAAATTTTTACTTTGATTTATTAAGTTTTTCTTTTTCTTTTTTTTCTCTTTTTATTCTTCTTTCTGCTTTTTCTAAAGCATCCATTAGATCTTTTTGTGAAAATAAATTTAATGCTACAGGATCCTTTGGATTTAAATTATTATAGTTCCAATAGCTTTTATTTCTAATAGAGGTGACAGAATTTTTTGTTATTCCAACTAATTTAGCTATTTGTGAATCTTTTAGAATATTATGTTGTTTTAGTAGCCACAAAGCAGAGTCTGGTTTATCTTGTCTTTTTGAAAGGGGAACATATTTTTTAATTTTTTTTTCTGAATTTGAAATTTCTATATCTAAACTTTTTATTTCCAATGGTCTATTTTCATCTTTTGAAGAAAGCTCAATTTCTTCTCTAGAAAGCTGCCCAG
>CABYZW010000016.1 GCA_902523615.1 uncultured Pelagibacteraceae bacterium
TAAAAAATTATGGCTTAATAACGTTATTACTTCAGATCCTTCAAAAAAAATAGCTGTTGGTGACATTATAAATATAATTATACCTGAACCATCAAAAGCTTCTTTAAAGCCTTACAAATATAAATTGAATATTATATATGAAGACGAAGATCTGATTGTTATAAACAAACCTGCAGGAATTGTAATGCACCCAGGTGCTGGAAATTTTAATAAAACAATTGTTAATGCATTAATGTATTATGATAAAGACGGTCTTTCAAATATTGGAGATGAACTTAGACCAGGAATAATACACAGAATTGATAAAAATACATCAGGTCTAATTGTAGTTGCAAAAAATAATATAACACATGAACACTTGTCAAATCAATTTAGTAATCATTCAGTAAAAAGAACTTATCAATTATTAATTTGGGGAAAAATTAAACCTTCAAAAGGAAAAGTTGAAACTTTAATTGCTAGAAGTTCAAGGAATAGACAAATGATGGAAGTTAACAGTGTAAAAGGTAAAAATGCAATTACACATTATCAAACAATAGAAATTTTTGAAAAAAAAAATGTCCCAACTTTAAGTTTATTAGAGTGTAAATTAGAGACTGGAAGGACACATCAAATAAGAGTTCATATGAACTATCTTGGACATAGTATAGTTGGCGATGACAAATATAAAAAAAAATTTAAAAAAATAAAAGATATTGATCCGTTGTTAGAAAAAAAAATTGCTGGTCTAAAAAGACAATTTCTTCATGCAAAAACAATAGGTTTCACTCACCCAAATAAAAATCAGGAAATGGTGTTTAACTCATTTTTGCCTCAAGAACTTGAAAATATTCTTAAAATACTAAGAAAAACTACAAAATAAAATATTGAAAAAAATTAAAAATTAATTAGATAAACTGACTATGAATACAGCTATTAATAAAAATCTTCCAATTCTAAGTAATGAGGGGGGTCTTTCAAGTTACCTTGAACAAATAAAAAGGTTTCCGATGTTAGATGCAGAAGAAGAATATATGCTCGCTAAAAATTGGAAAACAACTGGTAATATAAAATCCGCTGAAAAACTTGTTACAAGTCATCTTAGATTGGTGGCTAAAATAGCGATGGGGTACAAAGGTTATGGCCTTCCGGTCAATGAAATGATCTCAGAAGGCAATATTGGTCTTATGCAAGCAGTTAAAAAATTTGAGCCTGAAAAAGGATTTAGGCTAGCGACTTATGCTATGTGGTGGATTAAAGCATCGATACAAGAATATATTTTAAGATCTTGGAGCTTAGTAAAAATTGGAACGACAGCTGCACAAAAAAAATTATTTTTTAATTTAAAAAAAATTAAAAATCAAATTGCACCTGAAGCAGAGGGAGATTTAAAAAATGAGCACGTTGATAAAATAGCTAATAAATTAGATGTTAGTAAAGAAGAAGTAATTTCAATGAATCGTAGATTATCAGGAAAAGAATTCTCGCTTAACGCTCAAATAGGTGAGGATGGTGATGAATGGCAAGACTGGTTGGTTGACAAAGAATTAGATCATGATCTTAAATTCGCGCACCAAGAGGAAATGGAACAAAGAAAAGATTTGCTAAAAAGTTCTATAAAAGTTTTGAACGAAAGAGAAAAAGAAATTCTCTATTCAAGAAGACTTAATGATAATCCCTCTACTTTAGAAGATTTAAGCAAAAAATTTAAAATAAGTCGAGAAAGAGTTAGACAGATAGAAAATAAAGCATTTGAAAAATTACAAAAACATATGCTTTTACTTGCTAAATCTAAAAATCTTTTACCAGCAAATTAAATTTCAAAAGGATTTTCAACTAAAATTGTATCGTCACGTTCAGGGCTTGTTGATATACTGGAAATCTTCGCTCCTATAAAATCTTCAATTGCAAATATATATTTCTTGGCGTTATCTGGTAAATCATCAATAATTTTTATTCCACTCGTTGAGCTTTTCCATCCATCAAATGTCTTATAAACAGGTTTTATTTTTAATTGATCCTCAACAGCTGCGGGTAAGTAATCTATTTTTTTTCCATCTAGATCATATTCAACACATATTTTAATTTTATCTAATTCATCAAGTACATCCAATTTTGTTAATGCAATGCCATCGATTCCTGAAACCTTAATTGTTTGTCTCACTAAAACTCCATCAAACCATCCACATCTTCTTTTACGACTAGTGACAGTCCCAAACTCTTTGCCTCTGGTTCCTAATAATTCACCAATATGATCCACTAATTCTGTTGGAAAGGGTCCTTCACCAACTCTAGTGGTATATGCTTTAGTTATACCCAATACATAATTAATTGAATTCGGTCCACATCCAGTTCCTGTAGCAGCGCTTGAGGCTACTGTGTTAGAGGAGGTTACAAAAGGATATGTCCCATGGTCAACATCAAGTAAAACGCCTTGCGCACCCTCAAACAATATTTTTTTTTTTTGTCTTTTGAATTGATCAATTTTAAGCCATACAGGTGCAGAAAATTTAAGAATTTCTGGAGCAATTTTTAATAAATCTTCTTTAAGTTGATTTTTTTCAAATAATTTTTTTCCTAATCCTTTTCTAATTGCATTGTGGTGTAATAAAACAGTCTCTAATCTTTGATCTAAATTTTTCTCAGATCTTAGATCCATAACTCTTATCGATCGTCTCCCAACTTTATCCTCGTAAGCAGGGCCAATACCCCTTCTGGTAGTTCCAATTTTACTTTTGCCAGCAGCATCTTCTCTAATCTCGTCCATTTCACGATGGAATGGTAAAATTAAATTTGCAGCCTCTGAAATCATAAAATTTTCTGAGTTTACTACTACACCTTTCTCCTTAATCTCTTTGATTTCATCTAATAGAGCCCAAGGATCAACAACAACACCGTTTCCGATTATGGAAATTTTATTTTTTCTAACAATACCTGATGGAAGCAATCTAAGCTTATAAGTAACTCCATCTATTACAAGGGTGTGTCCTGCGTTATGACCGCCCTGAAATCGTATTACAACATCTGCCTGCTCAGATAACCAATCTACAATTTTTCCTTTTCCTTCATCTCCCCACTGCGAACCTACTACTACAATATTTCTCATTATCTAAATATTTTTTTTAAGTCGATCGAATTAAAGTGATTTATTGGGCCATGTCCTTTTCCGATTTTAGGGTTAGTTAATATTGCTGAATTTACATATTTAATTCCTAAGTCACAAGATTTCTTTAGGGTTTTTCCACATGAAAAAAAAGATGTGATAGCAGTTGATAACGTACAACCAGTTCCATGAGTATTTTTTGTATTCAATCTTTTATTTGAAAATACTTTAATTTCTTTTTTATTAACAAATATATCATGCAACTTATTTGACTTTAAATGGCCCCCTTTAATTAAAACATTAGAAACACCAAATTCTATTAATTTATTTGCAGCATAAATCATATCATTTTTATTTTCTATTTTAACTCTAGCTAAAATCTCTGCCTCAGGTATATTTGGTGTTATCAACGACACTTTCTTAAGTAATTTTTTTTTCATTACTTTTATTGCTTGATCAGTTATCAATTTAGACCCCCCTTTTGCTATCATTACTGGATCTAAAATAATTTTTTTGGTTTTTAGCTTATTAAGTGCTTCATTAACCTTATTAATCACTTTTGTAGAATGCAACATTCCAATTTTAATGGCGTCTGGCTTAATGTCTTTAATAGTATACATTATTTGATTGTAAATTTCATTCGCAGGTATAGGAACTACCGATTTCACACCCCCTGTATTTTGGATAGTGACTGCAGTCAAGGCAGTCATAGAATAAACTCCTAAACATGTTGCAGTTTTTATATCTGCTTGAATTCCAGCGCCCCCTGAGGAGTCAGAACCTGCGATAATTAGAATTTTCGATTTTACTTTCAAATTATTTAATTTTTTTTAAAACAATGTTAACACATTTTAATAGAAGGTCTCTCTTTTCACTTTCACCCATAATTCTTATTTTTGACTCTGTGCCTGACTTTCTTACAAGTATTCTCCCTTGACCTTTAATAAGTTTAGTCGCCAATTTAATTGAGTTCTTAATTTTAGATTTATTGATTATACTCTTATCTCTAACCTGAATGTTCTTTAGTAACTGAGGAGTTTTTTTAAATTTATCGAAAAACTCACTAGCTTTTTTTCCTTTTCTTAAAGCAAACAAAGACTCTAAAGCAACAAGCAAGCCATCTCCAGTTGTTGCAAATTTACCTAAAATAATATGACCTGACTGTTCACCACCTAAATTAAATTTATTTTTTTTCATCTTTTCTTTAACATACCTATCACCTACATCGGCGCGGATAAACTTAATACCTTTTTTTTTTAAATATTTTTCGAGGCCATAATTAGACATTAGAGTTCCTACAACACCACCTTTCAACATCTTTTTATTTTTCCATCTCGTTGCTAAGGCCGCAATAATTTGATCTCCATCTATAATATTACTTTTTTCATCACACATAATTATTCTATCCGCATCTCCATCCAAAGAAATTCCTATGTGGGCCTTGTGTTTTTTGACAGCAGATCTTATCTTTTGGGGAAATGTAGAACCACAATTTTTATTAATGTTCAAACCATTTGGATTTACTCCAATTGCAATTACTTTAGCGCCAAAGGATTTTAATAATTCAGGTCCAGCTTTGTAACCAGCTCCATTTGCACAATCAATCACAATCCTAAGACCTCTCAAATTAAAGTCTTTAGTAAAATTTTTTTTTAAAATTTTAATATAATCTTTTGTGCCAGTTTCTAATCTTTTTACTCTTCCTAACTTTTCCGGTTTTGAAAGGTTTTTTATAATGTTTTTATCTATTAAACTTTCTATTTTTTTTTCTATCTTATCTGACAGTTTCATTCCATCTGGACCAAATAATTTTAAACCGTTATCATTATGTTGATTATGAGAGGCTGTAATCATGATCCCCATGTTTGCTTTCATAGCTTTTGTTAGCATTGCTAATCCATTTGTTGGTAAAGGTCCTAGAGTAAAAACGTGCATACCTGCTGATGTTAATCCAGATACAAGTGCTGGTTCCAACGTATAACCTGACAATCTAGTATCTTTGGCAATTATCGCAATTTGTTTTCTTTTTTTTTGAGATTTAAAAAATGTTCCACTTGCCAAACCAAATTTAAAAAACATATCTCCGTTTATATTTTTACTGTTGATAGCCCCTCTGATACCGTCAGTACCAAAATATTTTTTTGTCATTAACTATTCATAATTTTTTTAAAAATTTTTAAGCCTTGTATCACTTCATTCACGTCATGAATTCTCAAAATTTGAACACCCTGCATCATTAAATAAATTGATGATGCTGTTGTTCCTCCTATCCGAGATTTACTATCATTTTTTTCAGACAAATCTCTGATAAAACTTTTTCTTGAGTTTCCTACAAGTATAGGAAAACCAAGAGAATGAAAAATAGAAATATTTTGAATCAGACTCATATTATGTTTCAAATTTTTTCCAAAACCTATACCTGGATCTAAAATTATATTATTATGTTTTACACCTTTTGATCTTAATAGTTTTATTTTATCCTCAAAAAAATCATATATGTCTAATAATACATTTTTATAAATTGGTTTTTTTTGCATTGTCTCAGGAAGACCTTTTGTATGTTGGATAACAAATGGAATTTTATACTTCTTAAGTAAACTAATTGTATTAAAATCAAAATCTAGACCTGAAACATCATTGATCAATTGCACACCTTGATTTATACCTTTATTCATAATCCTTGATTTTCTAGTATCCAAAGATATAGGTATTTTTTTTTTAATTAAAATTTTTAAAATTTTATTAATCCTGTTCCACTCTAAACTTTCAGAAATTGCTTTTGATCCTGGTCTTGTTGACTCACCACCAACATCAATTAAATCTGCTCCATCATTTATCAAATTAATTGCGTGATCAACTCCTTTTTTTTTCGTATTAAATTTTCCACCATCAGAAAAACTATCAGGTGTTAAATTTAATACACCTAATAAATTAGGGAGCTTTTTGAAATTAAAATTTGAAAAATTTTTTTTTTTGGACTTAATCTTTTTTAAATCAAAATTTATTTTTTTCTTAAGTGATTTTGATAAATTTTTTATTTGATTAATGGAAATTCTTTTTTTTGATTTTCTTGTTAATATCTCAATTTGGTCAAATGAGATTTCTTTTTTTTGATTTAAAGGCAGGGTTTTTTTTTTATTTACTAATTTTATTGAGTGTTTGCCGTAGTAGAAATTACACACTCTAGTGTAATATCTAGGCATTAAAATTAATGAACTATTTTAGGTTTAAGTCCCATTGCACCCATAGCAGAACTCTTCTCATCTTCAACTTTTAAATCTTGTTTATCAGCAGGATAAATATTTTTGTTAATTATATTTTCTATCTCTTCCCCTGTCAGAGTTTCATATGTCATAAGAGCTTTTGCAATTTTGTGCAGATCATCTACTTTTTCAGTCAAAATCTGTTTGGCCTTATTGTATCCCTCATCAACTAGTTTTCTAATTTCTTTATCTATTTTTTGAGCCACTTCTTCTGAAACAGATTGTGTTTGAGTTACGGATCTCCCTAAAAACACCTCTTCTTGGTTTTCTCCATATTCTACTGGTCCCATTTCTTCACTCATTCCATATTTTGTCACCATAGCTCTTGCAAGCTGAGTAGCTTGATTAATATCTGATCCAGTTCCACCTCCTGCACCTGTCGAGATGTTATCTTTTCCAAAAATTACTTCCTCTGCTACTCTACCTCCAAAACAAACTGCTAATCTAGCTTTTAAATACTTGATTGAGTGTCCATGTTTGTCTCTTTCTGGCAAATTCATTACCATTCCCAGCGCTCTACCTCTAGGGATAATTGTTGCTTTATGTATAGGGTCATAACTAGGCATATTAAATGATACCAAAGCATGGCCACCTTCATGGTATGCTGTTAATTTTTTTTCATCTTCAGTCATAACCATTGAACGTCTTTCAGCTCCCATCATAACTTTATCTTTTGCTTCTTCAAATTCGTTTAATGTAACTATTCTTTTATTTTTTCTAGCAGCTAACAATGCGGATTCATTAACTAAATTTGCAAGGTCTGCACCTGAAAATCCTGGTGTTCCTCTAGCAATAGTTCTTAAATTAACATCTGGAGCCATTTTAATTTTTTTTACATGAACTTTTAAAATCTTTTCTCTACCTATTATATCTGGGTTTGAAACAACTACCTGTCTATCAAATCTTCCTGGTCTTAATAAAGCTGGATCAAGAACATCTGGTCTATTAGTGGCAGCTATAATTATTACACCTTCGTTAGTATCAAAACCATCCATTTCAACAAGTAACTGGTTTAAAGTTTGTTCTCTTTCATCATTACCACCACCTAGTCCTGCTCCTCTACTTCTTCCAACAGCATCTATTTCATCAATGAATATTATGCATGGAGAATTTTTTTTACCCTGTTCAAACATATCTCTAACTCTTGAAGCTCCGACCCCAACAAACATTTCCACAAAGTCTGATCCTGATATTGTAAAAAATGGAACTCTAGCTTCTCCTGCAATGGCTCTTGCAAGTAAAGTTTTACCTGTACCAGGTGGACCAACTAATAAAGCGCCCCTTGGGATTTTGCCTCCTAATCTACTAAATTTTCTTGGATCTTTAAGAAATTCAACTATTTCCTCTACTTCTTCTTTGGCTTCTTCAACTCCAGCAACGTCATTAAAAGTAACTTTACCCTTTAACTCATTCATCATTTTTGCTTTTGATCTTCCAAAACCCATTGCTCCACCTTTCCCACCTTGCATTTGTCTCATAAAAAATATCCAAACAGCTATTAACAACAACATAGGAAACCAAGAGAGTAAAACACCAAACAAAGATGGCATTTTCTCTTCAATAGGCGCAGCTGAAATACTTACGCCTTTGTCTGATAGTTTTTCGATTAGGTTGGGATCGTTAGGTGAATAAGTAGTAAAACTATTTCCATTTGAGTAAACTCCCTTAATATTGTTACCTTGAATTTCAACTTTTACTACTTCTCCATTATCAACAGATGTTAAAAATTCTGAAAATATAACTTTATTTCCACCCCTAACATTAGTTTGTGGATTCTTAAACATATTGTAAAGGCCAATAGTCAAAAATACTATTATCGCCCACATTGCGATATTTTTTAAATTCATTACTATAAAATAAGAATTATTGAGGATTTAACAAGTGACAAATTTGTATAAAGTCATAATTTTTTAATGTTCTTTTGATAAAATCACTGTTTGATTTACTTTTTCAATGATTGAGCCGCCTAATGTGACTTTAATATGACGGTTATTGTGGATATC
>CABYZW010000017.1 GCA_902523615.1 uncultured Pelagibacteraceae bacterium
TCATACAGGCGTTTTAGTTCTTGAAAATAAAAGAGTTTTTAAAGGTATTGGAATTGGATACCAAGGAGAAGCAACTGGCGAGGTTTGCTTTAATACTTCTTTAACTGGTTACCAAGAAATAATATCTGATCCGTCTTATGCAGGACAAATTATAAACTTTACATTCCCACATATTGGAAATGTTGGAACCAACAAAGAAGATATTGAGTCTGAAAAAATCTGGACTAGAGGTGTAATCTTTAATTCTGAAATAACCTCTCCTTCAAATTATAGGGCATTTTTGCATTTAGATACCTGGCTCAAAAAAAATAAAATTGTTGGAATTACAGGACTAGATACTAGAAGTTTAACAAATTTTATTAGAGACAAAGGGGCACCTAAAGGAACAATTTCTTATTCAAAAAATAGTAAATTTAATATTAGCAAATTAACAAACTCAACCACTAAATGGAGTGGATTAAAAAATCTTGATCTTGCAGAAACTGTAACGACCTCAAAAAACTATATTTGGAAAGGCTTAAAAACTTGGAAGAAAGAAACCGGATATAAAAAAAATACAAAAAATTCTTTTCATGTGGTTGCAATTGATTATGGAATAAAAAAAAATATTTTAAGATATTTTTCAGACTTCAAATGTAAGGTAACAGTTGTTTCTTGCAAAACTTCTGCTGAAAAAATATTAGATCTTAAACCACATGGAATATTTTTATCCAACGGTCCTGGTGATCCTGCAGCAACAGGAAAATATGCAATAGAAATACTTAATAAATTAATTAAAAAAAATTTACCTATATTTGGGATTTGTTTAGGTCACCAAATTTTGGCTTTAGCCTTGGGCGGAAAAACAAAAAAAATGAAATTAGGTCATAGAGGTGCAAACCATCCTGTCAAAAATTTAATCCATGATAAAGTTGAAATCACCAGTCAAAATCATGGTTTTGTTGTGGTTGAAGAAACTTTACCAAAAAAAATTGAAGTAACTCATAAATCTCTTTTTGATAATACCATTGAAGGAATAAGACTTAAAAACAGACCAATATTTTCAGTGCAATATCATCCGGAGTCAAACCCTGGACCACAGGATAGTGTCTACTTGTTTCAAGAATTTATTAACAATATGAAAAAAAATGCCAAAAAGAAGAGATATTAAAAAAATATTAGTTGTAGGAGCTGGGCCCATTATCATTGGTCAAGCATGCGAGTTTGATTATTCAGGCACACAAGCTTGTAAGGCATTAAAGGATGAAGGTTACAAAGTAATTTTAATTAACTCAAATCCCGCAACTATTATGACTGATCCAGATGTTGCAGATAAAACTTATATTGAGCCAATAACATTAGAAGTTTTAGAAAAAATTCTTAAAAAAGAAAAACCAGATTCAATTCTACCAACTATGGGTGGTCAGACTGCACTTAATCTTGCAATGGAAGCTGAGAAAAAAGGAATTTTAAAAAAATATAAGATTGAACTCATAGGGGCAAACTCTAAGGCAATTGCTAATGCAGAGGATAGGAAGAAATTTAGAAAAAATATGATCGATATTGGTTTAGATTTACCTAAATCTGAAATTGTAAACAATATCAACCAAGCATCAAAAGTTTTAAAAAAAATTGGTCTTCCTGCAATTATAAGACCTGCATTTACACTTGGAGGTCTTGGTGGTGGTATAGCTAAAAATAAAAAAGATTTCCTTAAAATAATCAAAAATGGACTTCACGAGTCTCCAGTTAGTCAGGTGCTGGTTGAAGAATGCTTAGAAGGCTGGAAAGAATTTGAGATGGAAGTTGTAAGAGATAAAAAAGATAATTGCATAATCATCTGCTCAATTGAAAATGTTGATCCGATGGGAATACATACTGGTGACTCAGTAACTGTTGCTCCAGCGCTTACATTGACTGATAAAGAATACCAAGTAATGAGAAATGCTTCTATTGCGTGTTTAAGGAAAATTGGAGTTGAGACAGGTGGATCAAATGTTCAATTTGCAATCAACCCCAAAAATGGCCGAATGGTAGTAATCGAAATGAACCCAAGGGTGTCAAGATCATCAGCACTTGCGTCAAAAGCAACTGGATTTCCAATTGCAAAAGTTGCTGCAAAACTCGCAGTTGGTTACACTTTGGATGAATTAAAAAATGAAATTACGAAAGTTACTCCTGCATCATTTGAGCCTAGTATTGATTATGTGGTAACAAAAATTCCGAGATTTACTTTTGAAAAATTTTCAACCTCTCCAGCAACTCTAGGTACATCAATGAAATCAGTTGGTGAAGCTATGGCTATAGGTAGAAACTTTAAGGAGTCACTTCAAAAAGCACTTGTTTCTCTTGAAACTGGTTTTTCTGGATTAGATAGAATATTTGATTTAGATAAAAAACAAATTGAAAAAAAACTTAAAGAAAATATTCCTAATAAACTGTTACTAGTTGCTGAAGCAATTAGAAAAAAAATAAATTTAAATAAAATTTATAATTTATCAAAAATAGATCCTTGGTTTTTAGAACAAATTAAGGAAATTGTTGATATTGAAATAAAAATAAAAAAAATTGGTCTTCCTAAAAATTTTGTAGAATTTAATCGACTAAAATCAATTGGTTTTTCTGATAAAAAATTGTCAGAATTATCAAATACATCTGAAGATATTGTAAGAAGAAAAAGATCAGCACTAAATGTTCTTCCAGTTTATAAAAAAGTGGATACGTGTGCAGCCGAATTTAAATCATTTACCCCGTATATGTACTCAACATATCAGAGAAATTTTTCAACAAATTCAGAATGTGAAGCAGAACCAACTCCAAGAAAAAAAATTATTATTTTAGGTGGTGGACCTAACAGAATAGGACAAGGAATTGAGTTTGATTATTGCTGCTGTCAGGCTAGTTTTTCGTTAAAAGATGTTGGTTTTGAAACAATTATGGTAAATTGTAATCCTGAAACGGTTTCAACTGATTATGACACAAGTGATCGGTTATATTTTGAACCTTTAAAAGAGGAATATGTTTTTAATATAATTAAGAGAGAAAAAGACAAAGGAGAGTTGATAGGTGTTATTGCCCAATTTGGGGGTCAAACACCAATTAAATTAGCTAAATTTTTATATGATAATAAACTTCCAATTTTAGGAACACAATATGCATCGATTGATTTAGCAGAAGATAGAGATAGATTTAGACATCTTCTTAAAAAATTAAAATTAAAACAAGCTGAAAGTGGGGTTGCAAAAACATTTAAACAAGCCATCCAAATAGCTGATAAAATTGGATTGCCTTTGATGGTTAGACCTTCTTATGTGCTAGGTGGCAGAGCAATGGAAATTATTCATGCTAAAAGTCAGCTAAAAAAATTTATTGAAGAAGCATTTAAGGCCGCAGAAAAAAACCCGATTTTAATTGATAAATTTATTGATCACGCAATGGAAGTTGATGTTGATGCAATATCTGATGGAAAACAAGTACATGTCGCAGGAATTATGCAACATATTGAAGAAGCTGGGATTCATTCAGGAGACTCTGCCTGTAGTCTTCCCCCTATATCAATTAAACCATTTTTAATTAAAGAAATTGAAAATCAAACTAAGAAATTAGCTTTAGCTTTAAAAGTTAAAGGTTTTATGAATATTCAATTTGCGATCAAGAAAGATGAAATTTATGTAATTGAGGTAAATCCTAGGGCCAGTAGAACAGTACCTTTTGTATCAAAAGCAAAAGGCTTACCCCTTGCCAAAATAGCTTCAAGAGTAATGGCAGGAGAAAAATTATCTCAATTTGATTTAAAAGATAAGTCTAAGGGAATGTATGCTGTTAAAGAAGCTGTATTTCCTTTTAATAAATTTCCAAATAGTGATTTGCTTTTAGGCCCAGAAATGAAATCAACTGGTGAAGTTATGGGATTTGATAAAAATTTTGGTATGGCTTTCGCTAAAAGTCAAATAGCTTCAGCAAACTCGCTGCCAAAACAAGGTCTTGCATTTATTTCGCTAAAAGATTCGCATAAAGATGAGGGAATTGATCTGGCTAAAGAATTAATAAATTTAAACTTTACTTTGTGTGCTACAAGAGGAACAGCTGAATACATCAGAAAACATAAAATAAAATGCAAAATAATTAATAAAGTTAGCAGTGGCTCTCCCCATATAGTCGATGTTTTAGACTCAAAAAAAATTGCACTAGTAATCAATACAGGTGGCGGTAATAGCGAGCATAGACTTAACGATGCTATAGCATTAAGAAGAGCGACTTTAAAAAATAAAGTTCCATATTGCACAAACATGTCAACAGCATTAGCTTGCATTGAGGGAATTAAATTGCTTAAGACAAAAAAAATTGAGGTTAAGTCTTTACAAGATATCAGTTAATTTTTTTTCAATTTTTAGTTGATAAAATTTTACAATTTTGAGTTGAAGTTTTTTTTAAATATTTTGAAAATTTTATTATCTAAAACTTCATTAGATTAGTAAATTACATTTTTAAAGTTATAGTTAATTTTGATAATTTATTAGTAAAATGAGTTCAGAAATTCACAAGCATATAGAAAAATCCTTAGAAAAAAATTTAAAATCGTTTAATGCAGATGTAATAAATTTTCCGATAAACAAAAACAAAAATAAGTCTAAAGATTTAAAAATAGAAACATTCAAATATTGGAACATAAGAGACAAATCAAATGAAGACCAATTAAGTGCTGTAATTGGTATTTGTTTTATGTTTACTGCTTTAATTTTGATTGGCTTATATTCTAATATTGTTTAAAAAATTGAATTATTCTACCTTCCAATCAGTTTTGAATGTAACATAATTCACCTGAATACATCGTCTTTCTTTCACAATTTTTTTCTTCTCCATTCCATGCCAAGTATTTGGACCACTTGTAAATAAATATCCATAGTTATGTTTATAAGGAACCGTTTTGACTTTTTCTAATTTTTCATTGTAAAAATCTGTTCCCAAATCCTCTGACTCATCACTTTTATTTACAAAAATTAATCCTGACATCAATTTCTCTTTAATATCACAATGTGGTTTTAACCAAAAACCTTCTCGATCACATATAACTTCTAATCTTACATAGGAATTTTTTAAATCTTTGTTAATCATTTTAGAAACTGTTTCATGAACTCTTTTAGATTGAAGTTCTTTTATAAATTTTACTAAATTTGGAAATTGAGTTTCATTTTCTTTTGTTACAAAACATCTAAATTTTATTGCTTTTCCTCCCGAGGCAATACCTTCTCTAAATTCAGCAGCCCCGCCATCTATCGCTCTAGTTCCATCATAATTTAAGTTATGTTTTTTAACATCTGGAATATCTGCTTTAACTATTTCCTCAATCGCATCATCACTTAAAGCATTGCTATACTCCCAGTGATCAAATGGAAAATTATGTTTTTTAGAATTGTTTAGTATTGTATTTAAAAAAGTCATTAAAAATTTATCTTCTGTTTAATTATTTTTGCTACTCTATTCGTTTCATCAAGCTTTTGATAGTTCCAATTTTCTTTTTCTTCACCTAAATTTCTTATTATATTTAATTCTCTGAATAAATTTCTAAATTTTTGAAATCTTTTATCATTTCTTTTTGGTGAGATATTTGCGACATAAATGGGTTTTCCAGTTAATGCTGCTTCTGAAATCATTGAACTTGAGTCACAGGAAATAACTATACTCTCAGACATAGATAAAGCAGATAAATAGGCTTTTTTATCAACGGTATCTAAAATTGTATGTTTTTTACCAAAATATTCTTTGGCATGATTAATTGAATTTTTTGGAGTTCTCATTGATGGAATTACAATAAGTTGATAGTCATTTTTTTTCAGTAAATTATTCAAATTAAAAAAAATATTTTCTATATTTTCTGAGGTATAGTCATAATACTTTGTTGGGCCGCCAAGAA
>CABYZW010000018.1 GCA_902523615.1 uncultured Pelagibacteraceae bacterium
TAATAGATTTTAATTTAGAGTTACTTGAATTATCTTCAAAAATTCTTCAAATACCATATAAAAAAAAAATTTTATCCAGTGAACTTAATTTGGAAGAAAAAAAAAATGAAAAAATAATAAAGTTATTAATAAAAGTGAAAGCAAAAACTTACATCACAGGAGCTCCATCCTTAAATTATTTAGATCTTAAAGATTTTAAAGAACGCAATATAGAATTGGATATTGTTAAAGGGGATGAGCTTATAATTAATAGTAAAGAAAAATATAGGAGTAAAAATTTGTCAATTATAGATTTTATATTTAACTATGTTGATGGAAAGAAAAAATATTTTAAAGCATATTAAATGTTTAAAAAAAAAACAGCGTTGTTTGTAGGAGCTCATTTCGACGATATTGAAATTGGATGTTCTGGAACTATTTTAAATTTAATAAAGAAAAAATATAAAATAGTATTTTTGATTGTCACTGACTCAGTTATAATAAATTATCAAAACAAAATTATTAGATCTAAAAAAAATATTTTAAAAGAAAGCTTAAAAGCATTTAAAATTCTAAATGTAAAGAAACATATTTGTTTAAATTTAAAAACTAACGATATTAGATTTGATGATAATTCAAAACGTCATTTCATTAGCGTCGTTGAAAAATATCAACCTTCTATAATGTTTACACATCATCCCTTTGATTTACATTTTGATCATCAAATAGTAGGCAAAATTTCTCTTAATTTTTCTAGAAAGATACCCAATGTGTATCTCTATAGAAGTAATTTTTATAAAAATATAAAAAATTTTAATAAAAATTGTTACGTTGATATTTCTAAAGAATTTGAAAAAAAAATAATGGCGATATCTTGCTATAAGAGTGAGCTAAAAAGAGTTGGAAATTCCTGGAAAAAATATATTGAGAGTGAAAATAGAGAAAATGGTATAGAAATAAACTCAAAATATGCAGAAGCTTTCGAAATTTTTAGATCTTTAAAGATATGGTAAAAAAAAAAACCTTTTTGATTGCTGAGATAGGTATCAATCATCATGGGAATCTCTCTAAAGCTCTTCAACTAGTAAATCAGGCGAAAAACTCTGGTGCAGATGCAGTAAAGTTCCAGTATTTCAAACCTGAGGATATCTATAATAAAAATTCAAATGATTACAAGTCTTTAGAAAAATTTTACTTAGATATAAAACAAATTTCGAAAATTAATAAATTTTGTAAAAAAAAAAAAATTATATTTATTTGCACACCTTTTAGCATCACATCTTTTAATATGTTAAAAAAATTAAGTCCTAAATTTTATAAAATTGCCTCAATGGATTTCAATAACGAATATTTGATAAGTGAAATTTTAAAAAAAACAAAATCAAAAATAATCCTTTCTACAGGTATGGCTTCAAAGCGTGAATTGTTAAATTTTAAAAAGAAATTTAACAAAAATTTAAATAGATTTGTAATTTTACATTGTATCTCTTGTTATCCAACAATTACTAATGAGGTAAATTTTAAAACAATTGATTATTTAAAAAAAATTTTTCCTAAAAATTTAATTGGTTTTTCAGATCATACAATTGGAAATAATATGATGAAGATTTCATTGAATTATAAAATCGATTTTATAGAAAAACACTTTACTGACAATAAAATGAAAAATGGTGCTGATCACAAACTTTCAGCAGATGCAAGAGATATTAGAAATTTTAGATTATTTGAGAATGATTTAAATGCTTCCCATGGAAACAATTTATTTAATTTAAAGTTTAGACCAGACACTAAAAATAGAAACAAGTATAGAAGGGGAATATATTTTTCAAGAAACATAAAAAAAAACTGCTCTTTAAAAATAGACGATTTCAGATTTGTACGCCCAGTGGTAAAATTTAGCCTTCAAGATCTAAAATTTTTTTTAAATAAAAAACTTAAGAAAAATGTTAAGATAGGTAATTTGGTTGACAAAAGTTTTTTTAAGTGAAAAAAATATTAATCATTTCTGGAATAGAAAAAGTTTTTTTTAAAAAAATTATTAAAGAAAAATTCTATTTCTTAAATCATAAGAGATTAAATCATAACAAACTCTTAAAAATTATTGATGAAGACTCTATAATTTTTTCAGTAGCTTCAGGATTTATAATAAAAAAAAAAATTTTAAAAAAATTAAAGCCTCATAATTTAGTAAATTTCCACCCTGGAAGTACAAAATATCCTGGAAGGGATAGTAGCCATTTCGCTTGTTATAATAATGAAAAAAAATTTGGAGCAGTAGTTCATTATATAAACTACAGAATTGATTCTGGTCCAATAATTGAAGAACTTCAAAAAACAATTAAAAAAAAAAATGTAAATTATAAATTTTATGAAAAATTAAGCATTGAGTGTGTTAAAATTCTTTTTAAAAAATACTTTCAAAAATTAAAGAAATCTAAAAAAAAAATTAAGATTAGTAAAAAAAAATGGATTAAAAAAAAATATAAAAGAGAAGACTTTTTAAAGATGATGAGGATAAAAAAAAATGAGAGGCCAAGTGAACTTTATAGGAGAATTAGATCTTTTTATACACCAGGAAGAAAATCTCTTTATACAATTTCAAAAAATAAAAAAATTTATTTAAATTATGAGAGCTTTAAATGATTGAATTTGGTGTTATTATTGAGGCAAGAATGCTTTCAAAAAGACTGCCTGGGAAAGTATTGAAAAAAATAGATAAATTAACAATTTTAGAAATTCTTATTAAGAGTTTAGAAACTTCAAAAAATTTGGATAAAATTATAGTAGCTACCACTTTAAATAAAAAAGATGATAAAATTTGTGATCTTTTGAAAAAAAAAAATATTTCTTATTACAGAGGAAGTGAAAATAATGTATTTGCAAGAGTTTTGGGTTGTGCAAAAAAAAATTCTATTAAGAATATAATTCAAGTAACCAGTGATCAACCTTTAATTTATGGGTCGATGATAGATAGATTTATAAAAATTTTTAAAAACAATAGATTAGAATTTTTAACAAATAATTATTTAAAATCATATCCAAAAGGGATGTATGTAAACATCATTCAAACTAAATTATTAAATTCAATTAAGTCAAAAATAAAGTCTAAAAAAGAAAAAGAACACTTAACATATTATTTAATGAAAAATTTTAATAATTTTAAATCTCAAAATATAATTGCAAATTCAAATGAAATTAATAAAAATCTTAGAATTACTTTAGACTATAAAGAAGATTTCAAGGTCATATGTTTTTTTTACAAAAAATTAAAAAGTTATAAAAAAAAAGACTTAAAAACAATTATTAGAATATCAAAAAAAAATGCAGACATACTTCAAATAAATTCAAAATATTTATCATGAGCAAAATAAATATTGCAATAATTGGAGATGGTAAAATTGGAATAAATCTAAAATCTAAAAACTTCAATTTATAAAATAAGCATATGAATATTGGCTTAAGTGTATCTGACCCTGGTGATATTGCATATATTCAAAAATTATTTGTTAAAAAATTATTTAAACATAAATATTTCTCTTTAAATTTTGTAGGTTATAGAAATATAAATCTTAGCAATATTAAAAATCTAAGTTTAGTTAATTCCCTTAATAAAAAGAAATTTATTGATTTTCTAGAAAAAAAAAAAATCGATTTAGTAGTCTTAGGCTCAGGTCAGATTAAAAGTAATTTACACAGAAATATAATAAAAGTATGTAAAAAGTATAAAGTAAAAGTGGCTTTTATTATAGATGGTTTTTATAATTTTACTGGAAGATTAAAAAAAAAATCTAAAATAATTTTACCAGATAGATTTGTTGTTTCTGATAATCTAGTAAAAGAGGATGCTATAAAAGAAGGAATACCAAAAAAAATAATTAGAGTAGGAGGAAATCCTGTGATTTTAGAGTTTCTTAAAGGTTACAGAAAAAAAAAAAATTATAACAATTTGGTATTTATTGCTGATCCTTTAACTAAAAATTTTGTTAAAAAACACTGTAAAAAAAATCTACCTGAGAATAATATCAATGAATTGGATGTTTTTAAATTTCTATTAAAAACAATTTTACCAATTAAAAAGATTAAAAAAATTTTTTTTGTTTGCCACCCAAAACATGATTTTATAAAAATTAAAAAAGAATTAACTAAAATTGGTAAAAACACTGTAGTAATAAGACCAAACAGTAAATCTAAAATAGAATTAATATATAATTCAAAATATATTTTTGGAACGGCATCAATTATGTTATTAACAGCAAGACTTTTGAACAAAAATGTAATTGCAATTTTGACGAGGAAAATGTTAAAGAAAAAGTATGATTATTATATGAAATGTAGAAATATAAAAATATCTTATTTTGCAAAAAAAATTGATTTAATTAAGCAAATTGAGAAACCATTTAAGATGTTTAATATCAAAAAAATTAAAAAAAAATATTACCCAGATATTTCATGGATGAAAAATTAGCAGCTTTTGGCGGAAAAAAAGTTCGTAACTATAGGTTTCCGAAGATTTATCAAAAAAAAATAGGGATGGGCTTAAAAGGCTTTCCATTTAATTTGACTAAAAAAAAATCGTTATATAAATTTGGTTCTTGCCCGATATCTGAAGACATGTATAAAAATAAATTAATACTTTTTAAATTGCAATCATCCTTTTATGAAAAAAAAAGATTTAGATGATATTATTTTTGCTTTTGAAAAAAGACATAACTACTTGAAAAAATGATACAATATTCAAAAATTAGGTTTACTAAAAAAGAAATTACCTCAGTTTCTAATACTCTTAGAAAAGGTTGGATCAGTGAAGGAAAAAAAACTTCAGATTTTGAAAAACTTTTTGCTTTAAAGTTAGGTGTAAAAAAAAATAGTACTATAGCAGTCTCAAGTTGTACAGCTGCGCTTGAATTAATTTTAAAATCTTTATGTTTAAAAAAAAAAGATGAAGTTTTAATGCCTTCTCTAACCTTTGTAGCTGATGCTAATTCAGTTATAAATGCTGGTGGAAAACCCGTTTTCGTTGATATTAATTCTAAGTATGATTTAAATATTGACGTTCGTGATTTAGAAAAAAAAATAAATAAAAATACCAAAGCAGTAATTATTGTTCATTATGCGGGATTCCCTTGCGATATTAAGAAAATTTTAAGTTTGAAAAAAAAATATAAATTTTTTTTAATTGAAGATTCATGCCATGCACTCTTTTCTAGATTAAATGATAAAAAATTAGGTTCTTTCGGGGATGCCTCAGTATTTAGTTTTTACTCTAATAAAAACATGACTACAGCAGAAGGAGGAATGATTTATTCAAAAGATGTGAATACATTTAAAAAATTAAAGAAAATGAAAAATCATGGAATTACTAAAAGTTTAATGGAAAGACATAATAAATTACCTGGATATGATGTAATTTTATCAGGCAATAACTACAGATTTGATGATATCAGAGCTTCAATTGGCTTGATACAATTAAGAGATTTAGAAAAAAAAAATAAAATAAGAAAACGAATTGCTAAGAGATATATTTCTCTTATAGAAAAACATAAACTCAATATAATTTTACCATTCAAAAAATTTATTAAAGATCAAGTAAGTCATCACTTATTTGTAATTATTCTAAAGAATAATATTAATAGAAATAAAGTTTTTAAAAATTTGATAAAACAAAAAATTTTTTTAAGTTACCATTATACACCTTTACATGATTTAAAATTTTATAGAAAAAATTATAGATTAAAAAAATTAGATAAAATTAAAGATAAATTAATATCTTTGCCAATTCACCCGTATTTAAAATTCGAGGAACAAAAAAAAATAATTCTTTCATTAAAAAAAATCTTGAATAATTAAATAAATATGACAAACAAAAAAAACAAAGTTATTTTGGTTTTTTCTGAATGTTATG
>CABYZW010000019.1 GCA_902523615.1 uncultured Pelagibacteraceae bacterium
TTTCTATGGCTCGGTTAGCAATAACTTCATTGACATTCATATTTGTTTGCGTACCAGATCCAGTTTGCCAAACTTTTAGAGGAAAGTGATCATCCAATTTTCCTGATATAATTTCATTTGAAGCCCTTATGATTGCTTTAGAAATTTTAGGTAAAATTTGTTTCTCTTTTAAATGAACTGCTGCAGCTGCTTTTTTAATTATAGCAATAGATTTGATTAATATTGGTCTTACTAAAAACTCACCTATATCAAAATATTTTTTAGATCTTTGGGTTGATGCCCCCCAATATTTATCACTAGGAACATTTATCGAGCCTATACTATCAAATTCTTTTCTTAATTTCATTGATAATTAAATTATCTTAAATATACATTAATTTTTAAAAACTTACAGGAGCAATATGTCTAATTTTACTAAGGTTGGAATTTTTATGAAAACTTTTGGTCAAGAGGTGAAGAATAAACCTTCATTTAGCTCTGATAAAATCAATAAATTAAGGATTGATTTAATTAAAGAGGAACTTGAGGAACTTACAGAAGCAATGAAAAATAATGATTTACTCGAGGTAGCAGATGCACTTACTGACATCTTATACGTTACTTATGGAGCTGGTCATGCATTTGGCATTGATCTAGATAAATGTTTTGAGGAGGTCCAAAACTCAAATATGAGTAAATTGGATAGGAGTGGAAAACCAATTTATAATGAATCAGGCAAGGTGATGAAAGGACCTAACTATTTTAAACCAGATTTATCAAAATTTATTAATTAAATCTCCAATTTAAAATCTATAGCTGGCGCACTATGTGTAATGCTACCGATTGAAATTCTATCTACTCCTGTAGCAGCAACTAATTTTACTGTCTTGAGATTTATATTTCCAGAAGCCTCAGTTCTATAATATTTCTTCGCAATTTTTACACCTGCTTTTATATTCTTTACATTCATGTTATCAAATAAAACTGTATGGAATTTGAGTCCCATTATTTCTTTCAATTGTTTTAAGCTTTCAACCTCAACAGTAATTTTCTTTCCTGTTTTTTTGCCAGCAGCTAATGAAACCAATCTTCTTATATCAGAGCTAGCAATATGATTGTCTTTTATTAAAAATTCATCGCTTAAGTTAAATCTATGATTGGTACCACCTCCTAATTTAACTGCATATTTTTGAATAACTCTATAATTTGGTATAGTTTTCCTTGTACAACAAATTTTACATTTTTTTCCAACTATTTTTACAAATTGACTTGTTTTAGTTGCTATTCCAGAAATGTGAGATAAGAAATTTAAGGCGACTCTTTCTGCTATTAAAATTGAACTTGCTCTACCTTTAATTGTTGCAACCAAAGAATTTTTTTTTACAAGTGAGCCATCTCTCTTATGAATAATAAATTTAATTTTTTTATCAACTTGAATAAAAGCATGTTTTGCAAAAGGTAAGCCACCAATGACTGCTTTTTGATTTGATATTAATTTTGCTTTAATGACTCTATCTTCGTTTAATAAATCAGTAGTTATATCTCCATAAGGATATAAGTCTTCTGTAAGTGCTAGCTTAACTCGATCTTTAATAAAGTTTTCACTTAATTTAATTTGTTTCACAAAAGCTATCTACCAATAGCAACCATTTTTTCTACCGACAATCTTGCTTTATCTATTGTATTTTTATCCATGATAATTTCACCAGTTTCATTTTCTAGACAATCTAAAATTTTTGGTAAAGTTATTCTTTTCATATGTGGACAAAGATTACATGGTTTAATAAATTCTACATTTGGATTTTCTACCTGAATATTATCACTCATTGAACACTCGGTAACCATCATAACTTTAGATGGTTGATTGTCTTTTACATAATTTATCATTCCAGATGTCGAACCAGCAAAATCACTTGCATTGATAACCTCAGGAGGGCACTCAGGATGAGCTATAATTTTTATACCGGGGTTTTTATCTCTTATATCATTAATTTCTTTTTCGTTAAACTGATCATGAACCATACATATGCCTTTCCAAGCAATAATTTCAACATCTGTTTGAGAGGCAACATATTTTGCTAGATAATCATCAGGTAAAAAAATTACCTTCTTAACTCCTAATGATTTTACAATTTTGACCGCGTTTGCAGATGTACAACACACATCGGTTTCTGCTTTGACTTCAGCTGATGTATTGACATACGAAACAACAGGAACACCAGGATATTTTTCTTTTAATAGTCTCACATCTTTACCTGTAATAGAAGATGATAAAGAACATCCTGCTTTCATATCTGGTAATAAAACTTTTTTATCAGGACTCATCTGCAAGATGCTACACCTTTGTCTTTGGGGCAAGAATTTTCAGGCTATCAGTCTCAGTTGGAGGACTGTATTTTAAGAATAAAAAATGCTTTAAATGAAATTTATTCACTTGCTCAAGGTGGTACAGCGGTTGGAACTGGAATTAATAGTAAAAAAGGTTTTGATAAAAAAATTATAAGTGAGATAAAAAAAATTACCAATTTGCCTTTCAAAGTGACAAAGAATAAATTTGCAGCTCTAGCAGCTCATGATGAAATTGTAAATTTTTCAGGAACTCTAAATACTACTGCTGTTTGTTTAATGAAAATAGCAAATGATATCAGATTTCTGGGATCTGGTCCAAGAGCCGGCTACGGTGAAATAATTTTGCCCGCTAATGAGCCAGGTTCTTCAATTATGCCAGGTAAAGTCAATCCAACCCAATCTGAAGCAGTCACCATGGTTTGTGTAAAAGTTATTGGGAATCATAACGGTATAACTATGGCAGGATCTCATGGGCATTTTGAATTAAATGTTTTTAAACCCCTAATAGCGCACAATATTTTGCAGTCTATTGATTTGCTAGCAGATAGTATTAAAAATTTTTCTTTATATTGTATTAAAGGAATTAAAGCTGATACAGACAAAATAAAACAGTACCTAGATAACTCTCTTATGTTAGTCACAGCTTTAGCTCCACATATTGGCTATGACAATTCTGCAAAAATTGCAAAAAACGCGCTTAAAAATAATACAACGCTTAAAGAAGAAGCTTTAAAATCTGGTCTGATTAACGAAAAAGATTATGAAAAAATTGTTGATCCAAAAAAGATGACTTACCCAGCATAAGTTGCAAAAAAATTTTTCACAAAGTTTTTAAATTTTATTCTATTAAAAATATCATTTTCAAGAGAATTAAAATTCTCA
>CABYZW010000020.1 GCA_902523615.1 uncultured Pelagibacteraceae bacterium
CCAAATAAATTTTTTTTCATCTTTAAAAAATTTTAATTCTAAATTTAAAACAATATTCAAAAAAAATGAAAATTTAAAAAAAATTTTAGGTAATATTTTTATATAACGTTTTCAAGTTTAAAAGAATTAAAATTTTCATTTCTTTTTTTTTCAAAAATTTCGACTATTTCATTTAAAGATTTTTTGTATGGATCTATAAATTCTCTTGCTTCAAAATTAAAAAGGTCGTCAAATTCTGATGTTATAATACCAACTTTATTTTCTAAATCTGTTTCAGTAATTGGGTTGTCTTTTAAATCAGTCATTTTTTTTAGATGTCTTATTTTTGTCATTCTTTGTAAAAGATTTATATCAATATAAAGAGCGTATTTGTGTTTTTTATTATCTTGTATGACTTTAAATATAACCCCACTATACTTTACGTCCTGATAAATAAACTTAACAAATATATTTTTATTTTTGTCAATTAAGTTTGACATTATTTTTTTCTGTTTAATCCTACACCATCAAAATCGTCTTTGTATTTATACTCCTTTGCAATGAAGGAAATATCCTCTTTAACATCAATTTTTTTTGGAACTTTTATCGCTCCGTGATGACATTTTTTACATGCAATACTTGTATTTTTTTTACCAGAAAGATGAGATTGTCTATTTTTTTCTTGCTCAGTATCCCATACTTCTTTGATAGTTTTATTCCTAACATTTCCAATTACTTCATCCTTCTCGAAGTCTGACGGACATTTCAAAATATCGCCATTACTTGTAATTGCTAGGCTAGTCCAAAGTCTAGGGCATACATAGTTTGGATCCGGCACAAGTGCGATTTCTTTAAAATTCATATCTGAGTTATAAACAATTCGATCAAAATACGGTCTTAATCTTTCATAATATTCTTTTGGATCATGTTTAATTGCTGACCAGAGACCTTGTGTATTTAAAATTATATTTGGTGCAATTTCATCTCTAAGTCTTTTTAATCTTTTCACCTTTATAAAAATATCATCCCATTTTTGAGGCTTTCTAATACTTTCATACATTTCATCCAATCCGTCTAAAGAAACTGTTATCCAATCTGGACCTGCTTCTAACAATTTTCTAGTGAATTCCTCGGTTAAATTTCCACCGTGAGTATTAATCCAAACCTCAGGTATTCCCATTTTTTTTGCGTAACTTATCTTATTAGGTAAGTCAGGATCCGAAGTTGGTTCACCTCTCATACTAAATTTTACAGTATATAAATCATCGTAATTTTTACATTCATCTATAATTTTTTTCCACATTTCAAAGGACATAAATTGGTTTTCTCTCATGTCCATGTACTGTCTAAAACAATGGTCACATTTAAGCTCACAAGCAGAACTTGCCTCCATATGAATATTCATTGGAAACTTAGGTACTTTTCTGGCTTCAGGGTAAAAATACCATTTATATCTAAATTTTAAAAACTTATAAATTTTTCCTTTTGCCCTTCTATATCCGTTTATTAATCTTTCAGGAAAACTTTCAAATGTAAATTGTACTTCATTTTCTTGTGATCGAGCAAAAAGTTTTTTAATTACTCTTAGCATTATTAACCATTCCTCCAAACGTGGCCTTCCCAGCTCATAGTTTCAATATTCCATTCATCTGGAACCCAATCTACACCATGGTGTTTCATCCCATGTCTACAGTTCCTGCAACCAGGATTTATTTCGCATCTTTTAAAGTTTTTGTGTGCATCTCTAACTTTGTTTATTTTTTCACAGTTCCAAGCCTCTTTTAAATTCATTTGTTTTAAATCTTTTATAATTAATTTACCATTCTCAATAACTTTTTTAGGCGGTGAACCATAATATTGTCCAAATACCAATCCTTCTTCCTCATTGTGTGCTCCCGTACAGGGTAGAATAGTTCCATTCGCAGAAACAGTTAATCTTTGAAAAGGATAAGAGCATATCCAATTTTTCATTAATTCTTCATCCAATACATCTCCATCTCTAAAATCTAACATTTCATTTACTGTTACCCAATCTACTCCAATATCATACATGAAATCAGCATATTCTTTTGGATTTTTATAGATTGATGGAAAAATTGAGTTTGTTCTTATTTGTGGTTTTGTCACTCCTAGTTCTTTTTTAATTTTAACTAGATTTTTAATATTGTTTGTTACTTTAACAAATGCATCAAATGATTTATCTTTTTTTTTAGCTGGAGGTGTCCTAATTTTATTATATTCTTTAGCAAGTCCATCTATAGAAAAATTTATCCAATTTGGCTGCGCTTCAACTACCCTTCTGGCAAAATCACCCTCAATAGTTTGTCCATGTGTTAAACTAGTTACTTCTAAAATACCTTTCTTTTTTGCGTAATTTAATACGTACGGGAAGTCTATAATATTACCCTTTTCATCTCTTTGTCTATATAGAGTAGATTCACCACGCCAACTAAATAATATTGAATACACTCCAAGCTCTGCACACTCGTCAATAACGGATTTCACTATTTTCCATGGCAACATTCTTGTAGCACCTATAACACTATTTTGAAAATCTTCAGTATTGGTATAACACATAGAGCACGCTAAATTACAAGTGCTAACCAGTTCACACATAACTGCCAAAGGGCCATAACTTGGATCAACATTCTTTGCACTTTTAAACCACTTCTCTCTATACTCTCTATATTTAACCATTTCTTCTTCAGAGAATTGATTTTTTATAAAACGTTCTTGAATCTCTGGAAGCCCAAAACTAAATTGACTGAGATTAACAGTAACCGCGTCTTTTTCATTATCAAACTTCTCCCTTTCACGCATGTCACGAGGAAAAATTCCTAAGTTTGGGGCTGAACCGAATTTATTTTTCATTGAGAAAAAACTATAATGTATTATTTTAAGTAAGCAACCTTTAAAAGATAACTTGACTAAAGCATTTATTCACCAACCAGATTTTTTACCTTGGATAGGTTATTTTATTAAACTTGCAAAAAGTGATATATTTATAGTTTTAGATGATGTTCAGTTTAATAGAAGAGGATTTACTCATAGAGACAAGATACTCTCAGAAAAAAAAGAAAAATGGATTACTGTTCCTGTTAAAAAAAAAGGAAATTATA
>CABYZW010000021.1 GCA_902523615.1 uncultured Pelagibacteraceae bacterium
ATAATATAATTCTTGTTGATAAATTTTTTTGCATAATAGAGTCATCAATTTGTGTTCCAACTGACCTTGGATCGAGAGCAATACTTACTCCTGTTCCAAAAATTCCAGTTGAAGATACTCCCACACAACTAGTGAGAATTAAGAATAAAAAATAAGTGAATATGTTTTTAATTTTCATTTTTTATCTTTATACAATAGTTATAAATAATCTTTTTGGGAATATTTTTATCTTGGTGAATTAAGTCTGTAATTTCTTTAATTGCAAATTTATTTATCATGTTATTAATTAACTTTTTATCCGATTCATCTAAATTAAGGGGTTTTTTTTTATAAAGTTTATTTTCTGAAATGACTATTGTTATTTCACCTTTAATTTTAGAACTTAGTAAGTGAAGATTGTCTATATCAGCTCGAATAAATTCTTCGAAATATTTTGTCATTTCACGACAAATAACTACTTTTCTACCTGAAAAAAATTTTTTAAGGTAAGGGATGATTCTATTAATTTTTTTTGGTGATACAAAAAATACTATTGATGAATTTAATTTAGATAAATTTTCTAAATCATCCAAAAGATCTTTTTTTTTCTCTGGAAAGAAACCATAAAATAAAAATTTTTCTGAAAAACCACTGACAGAAACTGCCGATGTAACTGATGAGGGTCCTGGTAATGGAATAACCTCAATATTATTTGCAACACATTCATTAACTAAGATTTTCCCTGGATCAGATATATTTGGCGTTCCAGCATCTGAGATTAGAGAAATAATTGAACCTGCTTTCAATAATTCTAGAATTTTTGATAAATTTTTTTTTTCGTTAAACTTATGATTAGAAATTAATTTTGATTTGATATTATATTTTTTTAATAAAATACCGGAAGTCCTTGTATCTTCACATAAGATATATTTAGACCTCATTAGAACATCAATGGCTCTCAAGGTAATATCCCGCAAATTACCTATTGGCGTTGATACTAAATATAGTCCTTTCTTAATTTCTTCTTTTTGATAACCAGAATTTCTATCCATAATTTCATATAAAATAATATAGTATCATGAAAAATGAATAAATTTTTTAAAATTCTTATTTTAATAATTTTTAATTCTCTTTTGTTTTGTCAATTTTGTTTTGCTTTTGAAGAAAAAATAAAAATTGGTTTACTTATTCCTCTAACTGGGGAAAACAAAGATATTGGAAAACAAATTATTAAATCGACTAGGATTGCATTAAAAGATATTAATTCAAATAAAATTGAAATTTTTCCAAGAGATACTAGATCTGACCCAAATAAAACTATTAAGTCGGCTATGGAGCTAAAAGAGATGGGAGTTAAAATAGTTATAGGTCCTGTTTTTCATAAAAGCTTAAATTATCTTGGAGAGATTGATGATATTATATTTGTTTCTTTAACTAACAAAACTTTAGATCTACCTTATAACACAATTAGTGGAGGTGTGAACGCCACCTCACAATTAGATGCTATCAAAAAATTTATTGAATTTAATAAATTAAAAAAAACAGTATTTTTGACTCCTAAACTTGATTATGAAAGAGAAATAAAGAAAGCTATAAAACAATCAAAAATTAAAATTTACAAACATTATATTTATGACACTGAACCAACAAAACTAACCGCACAGATAGAAAAGATTACAAACTATAAAAAAAGAAAACAAAACTTATTAGATGAAATTAAAAGAGTAGAAAACTCTGAGCTGCCAGATAAAGAGGGACAATTAGAAAAACTTAAAAAAAGATATACTATAGGTAAGGTAAATTTTGATTCAATTATAATTTCAGATTTTGAAGAAAGTCTTAAGAGTGTGATTACATCTCTATTATATACTGATGTTTCACCTAAGGAAAAATTTACTATAACTTTTAATCAGTGGTTTGACGAAAGTCTGCTAGATGAAAGAACTATCCAACCAATATATTATCCTTCAATTAATAGAAAAAACCTAAAAGATTTTGAGGAAAAGTTTCATAAAGAATTTAATCAAAAACCAAATTATTTAAGTTTATTAAGCTACGATTTGGTGGGTTTAATTTATTATTTATCGCTTAATACAGAAATGGAAGATCTCAATAAATTATTTAGAAAGAAAAATTCATTTAAAGGGAAAATCGGAATTTTCGACATAGAAAATAATAAAATTAATCATAGGCTAAATCTTTATGAAATTAAAGATGGAGTTATTAAAGAAATTTTTTAATCTTTTTAAAAGCTTTATATCTATGATCTAATTTATATTTTACTGAAGATTTCATTTCACCGAAAGTTTTTTTTTTATGCAATGGAATAAAAATTGGATCATAACCAAAACCATTTTTTCCTTTGGGTTGATGAGAAATGTGTCCTTCTACTTTACCTATTTCACAAGCTATTTTTTGATTTAAGTAACTAAGAGATAATGCACAAATAAATCTAGCTCTAATTTTTTTTTTTTTCCAGCTTTTATTTTTTTTTTTAAGTTCTGTATAAACCCTTTTGATCGCTTTTTTAAAATCTGATTTTCTGCCACCCCATCTTGCGGAATATATACCTGGTTTTTTATTCAAAAAATCAATTTCTAAACCAGAGTCGTCTGCTAAACAAATTAGATTTGTTTTTTTTGAAAAATACCTTGATTTTATTAAAGAATTTTCTTTAAATGATTTTCCGCTTTCCAATGGACTTTTTAAATTAAATTTTGATGTTGAATATGATTTAATGTTTTTGGGCAGTAAATCTCTAATTTCTTTAAATTTTCCCTTATTATTTGTGCCTATTAGTAGCTTTTTAATTTTTTTATTCAACATCTAGAAATTTAAGATTTTCTTACCATATAAGAAGCTATGGAAAAAGAAGAAAACCAAAAATCTGAAAATGATGTTGAAAAAAAAAATATTGATGGAAATGAGGAAT
>CABYZW010000022.1 GCA_902523615.1 uncultured Pelagibacteraceae bacterium
TTATAAAAATTGAAATAAAAACTAAAGACAGTAAAGAAAATTTTTGTTGAGTGCTCTTTTTTAAAAAAGCAGATCGAATAGCTATTATAAAGTCATCTCTGCTTGAGGCCATCGCTCTTAATATTCAGTCAACATAGTAGAGAATGTTTGCTCTTGATCTAAAGCTTTTCCAGTTCCTATAGCCACACATGATAATGGATCATCTGCTATGTGAACAGGTAAGCCAGTTTCTTTAGAAAATCTTTTATCTATATTTTTTAACAAAGCTCCTCCGCCGGTCAAAGTTAGACCCATATCAACTAAGTCAGCTGACAACTCCGGTGGTGTACTTTCTAAGGCATCTTTAATTCCATTTACCATTTCTCTCAAAATATCATTCAAACCTTCAGCAGTATCTTCTTCTGTAATATTTACTTCTTTAGGTGTTCCAGATCGTAGATCTCGTCCTTTTACAGCATAAGTGTTGTTGTTAGTTGGAATGGCAGTACCAATTTCTTTTTTAATTTTTTCTGCAGTGCTGTCACCAATCATTAGATTATACTCTTTCCTCATGTAATTAACCATAGCGGCATCCATTGCATCTCCTGCCACTCTAAGTGATTTTGAATAAACCAAACCTCCTAAAGACATTACCGCTATTTCACTTGTACCCCCTCCAATATCAACAACCATAGACCCTGTTGCTTCTGAAATTGGAAGATTAGCCCCAATGGCAGCAGCTATAGGTTCCTCAATGAGCTGAACTCTTCTTGCACCAGCCGCAAGAGCACTATCTTGAATAGCTTTTCTTTCAACCGGAGTTGAGCCAGTAGGAACACAAATCAAAATTCTTGGATTTGCAAAACTTCTTCCCTTATGAACCTTTTTGATAAAATGTTTTATCATTTCCTCTGTAACTATGAAATCAGCAATCACACCATCTCTAAGAGGTCTAATCGCTTGTATATTTCCAGGTGTTCTTCCTAACATTGTTTTTGCTTCATCACCAACAGCTAAAACTTGTTTTTTTCCAGCTTGATCCACAATTGCAACTACCGAGGGTTCATTCAAGACTACCCCTTGACCTTTTACCACTACAAGTGTGTTTGCCGTTCCAAGATCTATTGCCATATCTTGACTCCAGACTTTTTTAATACTATCAAATAGACCCATTATACTCCCCCTTTAATTTTTTTAAGTTCTATATCTTTATATAATGACTTTTTTTCTCTTTTAATTAACATCTTATTCAAAGCATTTAGATAAGCGTTAGCTGATGCAACTAAAGTATCTGTATCAGCAGATTGTCCTACAGTAGTTCTATCATTTTCCTCAATCTTGACGCTTACAGTTGCCTGAGCATCGGTACCTTCGGTAACTGCGTGTACTTGATATAAGGAGAGTTTTACATCGTGGGGATATAAATCTTTGATACATTTAAAAATTGCATCAACTGGACCATCTCCTGTTTGGGAAGTTTTTTTAATATCTCCAAAAACATCCAAAGTCATATCTGCTCTCTGTGGTTCGCCTGTACCAGCAAAAACTTTTAAAGATTTTAGATTTATTGCATTGATCTTGTTATCAATGATTAAGCTATCATCAACTAAAGCCACTATATCTTCATCGTAAATATGTTTTTTTTTATCAGCAAGAATTTTAAATTTTCCAAAAGCAGCTTGAACAACATCATCTGTAACATCTGCATAACCAAGATCACTTAATTTATCTTTAAATGCGTGTCTTCCAGAATGCTTTCCCATTACTAAAGAAGTTTTCTTCACTCCTACACTCTCTGGAGTCATTATTTCGTAAGTTTCTCTATTTTTAAGCATTCCATCTTGGTGTATTCCCGACTCATGAGCAAATGCATTTTTTCCTACTATTGCTTTATTAAATTGGACTGGAAAACCTGTAGCATTAGAGACTATTTTTGATGCTTTGCTAATTAATTCTGTTTTAATTCCTGTTTCATAAGGCAATAAATCGTCTCTTGTTTTAATTGCCATTACAATTTCTTCTAGTGCTGCATTACCAGCTCTTTCTCCAATTCCATTTATTGTACATTCAATTTGCCTTACTCCTGCTGACAAACCAGATAATGCATTTGCAACTGCTAATCCAAGGTCATTGTGGCAATGGGCTGAAATAATTGCTCTATCAATATTTGGAACATTGTTCTTTATTGCAGTAATTGTTCTGGCAAATTCTTCTGGAATAGAATAACCAACTGTATCTGGAATATTTATGGTCTTCGCACCACATTTGATTGCAAGTTCAATAGTTTTATACATAAAATCCAAATCTGTTCTTGTTCCATCTTCGCAAGACCACTCTACATCATCAGTAAAATTTCTTGCATAAGTTACACTTTCTTTAATTGCCTCTAATACTTGCTCATTAGTCATGTTAAGTTTGTGTTTCATATGAACAGGGCTAGTTGATATAAAAGTATGGATTCTAAAATTTTTTGCAAATTTTAATGACTCATGGCACGCATCAATATCCTTTTTTGTAGCTCTTGCTAACCCACACGGAATAGAGTTTTTAACACTTTTACTGATTGCAGTTACTG
>CABYZW010000023.1 GCA_902523615.1 uncultured Pelagibacteraceae bacterium
ACAGCATAGTCTCCCTGTCTAAAGTAATCTTTGGAAAATAGTTTTTGATTTATATAAAATCTATGATCTGAACCTGCGTGCTTACTTTGCTTAAATTCTTTTCCAGGGTGCCAATTGTATTGGGCATAACTTACTGTATTTTCATCTTCGCAAATAACTGGAATTGTAATTTTAATTTCTTTTTCACTTTTAATTGAGTGGCCAGGAAAAAAATCTTTACTTTCTTTTGGAGATATTAAAATAAATCTTCCTCTTTGACCTGTACCCAATCCTTTAGATATAGTCATTTCATTTAAACCAAGTTTTTTTACATAAAAATTCATTTTACAATATCAATTACTAAAGATCTTCATTATGCCAGGTAAAAAGATCTGCTTCAAAAGGAATATTCCTAAAATTCAATAGTTCTTTATATTTTTTAAGCCTGTCATCTTTTTTAGCACTTTTTAAGTATGTGAGGATTTCATCGTAGGTTAGTCCTTTCAAATTATTTTTTTTCACATCCACATACTCCTCATATTCCATACCTGCTATTGCATAGCCTTTATTAGGGTCTATGTGTTCTGCATAACTGATTGTATCTTCAGATTCTTTGAGAATGTCGTACCAATGAGCAACCTGATTTTTATTATCAAAAAGATAATCTCTTCTGTAATCAAACAGTTTTAACTGCTGCATATTTTTGAAGTATTTAAATTAAGAAAATTAACTAACAATTAATAATATAATCTTTAATTATGTCTTAAGTATGATAAGATTAGTTAGTCCTGATTTAGAACATAACTCTACTTGCTAGGACTTAAAATAAAACGCTAAAGGAGAAACATGAAAATAACAATACAATCAATAAGAGACTTTTTTAAATCAAAAGAAAAAAAAGGATTAAAACCTATATTTTTTGAAAGTATTGGAGATCAAAACACTTCAAGAGATGAAAGGCTCAAGAATTTAATAAAAGTCTTAGAAAAAAATGGATTTAAGATCAAAAATAAAAAATAAAATTTTTGATTGTTGAAAAAAAATATAAATTTAGTATAATAATAAATGGTAAGGTTTGAATGTTTGTTGAAGGCAAGATATATACATAAACTTTACTGACCAGTGTATATTTCCTGCCTTCAATGCATTGCCGACTTTTTAGGAGGTAAAACTTAAGTTTTATCTGAGACTTAAAAAGAATAAGTGCATACAATCTATAAATCTTTTTACCTAAAACTAACAATTAAGAACGAGAGTTCTAAATGGTAAAATATATATGGTCAGTAAAATAGACAGATTTATCTTTTTTGAGCTTAACGTTCAGAAAGGTAAATATGAAGGTCAAAAAATCAAGAAAGATAAAATCGCTCACAGTTCACGAGAAGCTTATTAACTTAATAGCTGTTCAGGGTGAGAAAGATATCAGTAAGTTACTTAGTTCAATTGATAGAGTTTTTATTGAATTATTTAATCTTAAAGAATCTGAACTACCCTGGTTAAACACTAACACTGATAAAGAGTGGGATGATTTTATGAGAAAATCACGTCTAGCTTTTTATCGTATATATTTTGAATTAATTCAAAAAGAAAGGGTTCTTCACTAATGGATAAAATAACAGAAATTAGGATAGAGGAAGTTTTTGATGAAGAAAATGATCAACACTATTATTGGATTTACTATTTTAAAAATGAGGAAGTAAAAATCATAGGTAAATCTTCAGTCAAACCACAATGCTACAAACAAATTGCGAGGTATGTAAAATGAATAACTATTTTAAAAATAAACTTAAAGATCGTCTAACTTACTGTAAAAGTTGGAAACATGATATTGACATGTATTTAGCTAACAAGGAAATTTCAAAACAAGCCGATAAAGAATTTTACAAAACAAGGCCTGTCTTAAAACTTATTTTAAATATATATTTTTTACCATATAATCTATTGAGATTAGTACAGTACTTAAGGATAAGACATGATTATAAAAAAAATGAGATAGAGATGATAGTTTTATCAAAAAAATTAAAAGAGAATAAAAATTGGAGAACTTATGGCAATAAGTAGATCTAAATGGGATAGCTTTATAAAATGTCCTTTGTGTTTTTATCTTTTAGAAAAACATCAAATCAAACCTCCAGGTACTCCAGGTCATCCAATTAATTCTAGAGTAGACGCCTTATTAAAAGAAGAATTTGACGAATTACGAGCAAAAGGTGAACCTCATCCAATATTCAAAGAATATAATTTAAACTTTGTTCCCTATAATGGTCTTGATCCAGAAACTTTAAAAAAATATAGATTTAATAGAAGTGGTGTTAGAGCTAAATCAAAAAAAACTGGTATAGAA
>CABYZW010000024.1 GCA_902523615.1 uncultured Pelagibacteraceae bacterium
TTTTATCATTTTTATGTAACTCTTTTAGACGAACCATTTCTGGTTGAAGAACTTTCATTTTTGCCATGCTTTTAAATGAAAAGTTAGCTAATGGGAAAAAAACTAAACGAATACAAATAGTGATAGCTATAATTGCTAAACCATAGTTTCCAAGCAGTTTAAAGAAATAATCAATTCCATAAAATAGAGGCTTGGTTATGAAGTATAAAAATCCCCAATCGATAACTAAATCAAATTTATCTATGTTGAGTTTTTCAGCATATCCGTCTATTACATCAACTCTTTTTGCAGCAACGATAATTTTTAATTCTTCTTCAATTGAACTTTTTTCATTCAATGCTAAAGGATCTGTAGAAATAAAATTTGCTCTAAATTTATTTTTATAGTCGAATGTTGTTTTAAACTCTTTGTTTTTTGGTGGTATTAAGGAAGTAATCCAATATTTATCACTTATCCCTAACCACCCTTTATTTGCTACTTTAGTAAATTTCTTTTCTTGAATATCATCATAATCCTCCTCTATTAACTCATCATCCAAAGTTGCAATGAGTCCTTCATGAAGAATTAAAAAATCAATTATTTCAGGAATTTCATTTCTTATTATTTGTCCATATGAGTAAAAATCATATTTATTATTACTCTCATTAATAATCTTTTGTTTAACAGTAAAAAGATACTTCTCATCTAACGATATTATTTTTTCAAATTTTAGGCCCTGTTCATTGGACCATGATAGTTTTATTGGAGACCCGTCTGTGAGTTTGTTACTACCTTCTATTGACCAAATTGTATCTGAGTTAGGAACATCAACATTTTTATCAGAAGTGACAAAACCACTATCTATTAGATATCCCTCCTTAATATCTCGAGGTCCTAATAAAGTTACTCTTTGCTCATTATTAAGGGTTACTTTATAATTTTTGAAAGTTAAATCATCTATTGATGCACCTTTTAATGATATTGAACCTATAATATTATCATTTTCAAATTGAATTCTTTCACTTTTTTTTAAGGCATCATCTCGTGAAATTGTAATTTGTGTTTCCTTTTGCTCTAAACTTGGTGCATCACCGCTTTGTTCAATTTTTTCTTTTTCAACAATATTTTGATCCACTGTTGATTTTTCTGGAACAAAGAATAATGCCCATAAAACAATTACAGCAGATGATAAAGCTATAGCTGCTATTGTATTTTTGGAGTCCATTATTTTCTAACTTTTATTTCTTTTTTTACAGGATCAATTCCACCCTCTTTAAAAGGGTGGCATGAAAGAATTCTTTTTAAACTTAAATATCCACCCTTAAAAAAACCATAAGTTTTTAATGCCTCAATGCTATAATCAGAACAAGATGGAAAGTACCTACAAGAGTTACCTAGTAATGGACTTATTAGATACTTGTAACCCTGAATAAATTTAATAAATATAAATGTAATAATGTTCATCATTTAATTTTTTTAAAATCCTGAAATAAGGTTTCTTTTATAATTTTAAATTCACTATTTAGCATAGTTGACTTAGCAATAACAAGATATGAATAGTGATATTTTAGAGATATTTCTTTAACAGCATCATTCATAATACTCCTTAGTCTCCTCTTTATTTTGTTTCTCTTTACAGCATTTCCTATCTTCTTCTTTGTTACAAAAGAAATATTAAGTTTTTGATTATTTTTTTCATTAATATTACCAAAAAAAATTGTTACATATCTGTTTGATATTTTTTTCTTTTTGAGCAAAGTTTTAAAGTCTTCATTCTTAGAAAGAGCAACAATTTTGCTTTTCATTGAGCTGGCTTTATTTTCTTTTTCTTCTAACAGTGGAGGACACTGTCAAATTTTTTCTTCCTCTAGCCCTTCTTCTTTTTAAAAGTTTTCTACCTCCCTTAGTTTTCATTTTTGATCTAAAACCATGGGTTCGGCTTCTTTTCTTCCTAGAAGGTTGATATGTTCTTTTCATAACGTGGTTAAATTTATATAAAATTTCGCCCTTTATAATAATTAAATATATAAATAGCAAATAGAAGATTTATAAATAACATGAACCATTATGGAAAAAGCTAAGAAAACTAAA